>JAMCRR010000172.1 GCA_023381565.1 Chloroflexota bacterium | reverse complement strand
ATGGACCTGCGCCGGAAGCTCATTCGCAAACGGGTCAAGGACCTGTTTAGATCTCCCGCATAGGAGGCTTATAGATGGTTTCTACACCAGATACTAACGTGCGCTCGCCCCGTCATTTCTGGCAGTGGTTTCGGGTGTGGGGGCGCTCTCCGGGGATGTGGGCTTTCGCCCTCAACCGGCTGGCGGGAATTGGGTTGGTATTCTACCTCTTTTTACATCTGTACGTGCTCCACCTGCTCGCCGAGGGTCCGCAGGCCTACGAGCAGTTTCTGGCGCTGGTCCGCTCGCCGGTCTTTATTTTGGGTGAGCTGCTGGTGGTGGTGGGGGTGCTCTATCATGGGCTGAACGGCATCCGGGTGGCGCTGAACGGGTTTGGGGTGGCTGTACCGGCACAAAAGGCGCTGCTCCTGGGGGTGGTGGGGCTGGTTTTGATCGGCGGCCTGGTCTTTGCGCTGCGCATGTTCGCTGCTTGAGAGGAGATGGAGATGCTGGAGCTTAATGCAAAGCAGAAGGCGAGTGAAAATGCTTGGATCTGGCTGTTGAAGATCGTGAGCGGGCTGCTGGTGTTCACCCTGATTTTGATCCACCTGGTGGTCAACCATCTCGTGGCGCCCAACGGGCTGCTCAGCTATCGCGAGGTGGCAGCCTATCTCTCGACACCGGGGATTGCCCTTCTGGAAACGACCTTCCTGGTGATCGTGGTGGCCCACGCTTTGCTGGGGCTGCGCAGCATCTTGTTGGACCTGAAACCCTCCCGGGGCTTTTTGGTTGCGATGAACTGGGGGTTTATGGCGATCGGAGCAGTCTCGATCGGGTACGGCATCTGGCTGATCCAAACGATCATCGCACGCGGGCTGGGGGGATAGCAGTCTTACTTCCGGAATAAAAAAACAGCCTTGAGCGCCGGTCATATCGCGTTCAAGGCTGTTTTCTTCTGGAAATACTGTTCAATTCTTAAGGCGGGCCAGGATATCGTTGCATTCCATCAACAGGTAATCCACCCCATCGACCTTGAACTCGGTGCCGGTGTATTTGGCAAAAAGGATCTTATCGTTTACTTTTAGTTTAATTTCTTCGTCATCCCCAATGGCGACGACGAGCCCGGTCTGCGGTTTTTCTTTTGCTGTTTCGGGCAGATACAAGCCCGAGGCGGTCTTGCCTTCTTGCTCCAGGGGTTTGACCAGAACACGTGCCCCCAGCGGTTCGATTTTAACTTCGCTCATAGATTCGCTCCTGATTTTAGATTCCTAGATATTTGTCAATCTTCGGCCGGTCGAAGCCGACGACGATCTTTCCACCGATGTCGATTACCGGCACACCCATCTGGCCCGAGCGGCGCAGCATATCGCGGGCTGCCGCAGAGTCCCGGCTCACGTCGACCTCTTTGAAATGGACGCCTTTCTCGCGGAAGTATCGCTTGGTGGCGTTGCAATAAGTGCAAGTGGGAGTGGTAAATACGATCACGCGCGGCTGCGGCTTGTTTGATACAGGCATAAAGTTGACCTCCGTACCAGGTTATATCCTGCGCTTTACGCGCTCAGGAATTTCATGCCTTTAGATGCCCGATGTCAGCGAAAGTTGCACGTGGGGAGCGAATACTTCTGATGAGTTTTTCGAGATGCTCAGGAGGATAACGCCATTCGTTTGAAAACCAACACCTTAAGGAAATCCAGCAGAAAGGCGAAGATGATAATCGATCCGACAAGCGTACCAACCAGGGTAATGCTGATCGGCTCCATTAAAATACCCTGGGTAGTGAGGAAGGTGATGACAATGATATCTCCCAGCGAGCTGAGCAGGAGCAATCTGCCGGGTTTTGACTCCCAGAAATGCCGCCGCTCGCGCACCAGGTAGACATTTGCCTGGCCGGTAAAGACCAACATCGCAAATACCAGGGTTTGGAGTTTTGCTACATCCAGGTGGTAGACATTCAATCCCATGAACAGGGTTCCGAATGCAAATGCCAACCAGGCGACTGCCATCACCAGTGAGCCGCCTACGAGCTGGGGGATGTGCCAGTGCTCGGGGGTGTGCGAGTACCTGACCCGATCTGATGAGATCGACATCGTAACGAAATCGTTGGCGAAAAGCAGCAAAACCACAAGCCGAGGGGTTGTGACAAAAATACCGGTCACGAAAAGCCCCAGAGCGAGGAAGAGGGCAATCTGGAATGTTTTGATGATCTTGTTGTAGGTATAAGTCAGCATGCGCTGGTAAATCTGGCGGCCGATTTTGACCGCATCCAGCAAGTTGCTTAATCCCGGGCTGGTCAAAACGGCGCTGGCTGCGGCGCGGGCGACGTCTGTAGCATTGGAGACGGCAATGCCGATCTCAGCCTGCTTTAAAGCGGGAGCATCGTTGACGCCATCTCCAGTCATGCCGACCACGTGTCCGGCCTTCTGCAGGCTCCGCACCAGATTAAATTTATCCTCCGGTAAAACCCCCGCGATGACGTCGCAGTTCAAGTCCCCGTTGGCGAGACCCTGGCGAAGCTTATCGGCGTGACAGGCAACGCTCCCCAACCCGACCTGATCGGCGATCGCTTTGGCCGTTGCCAGCCCATCGCCGGTGACCATCATCACCCGCACCGCCAGCGATTCCAGGTTCTGGATCAGGGTTTTCGAATCAGCGCGTGGGGGGTCGTATAACCCGATCAACCCGGCCAGCGATAGAGTCTCTTTTTCTCCCGCCGCCACTGCCAGCACACGGTAGCCCTTCTCTGATAGGCAATCAACATCCACCGAAGGGTCGACACGCGGAGAAACCAATCCAGAGACGATCTCCGGCATGCCTTTGATAATGCGCACCTCACGCCCGTCAAGCTGAGCCGTGGCTTCAGTACGCTTGGTCAAGGGGTCGAAGGGGATAAAGTTAACCCGTTCTGCGCCGCCATCCACCAGGCCGCGCTCGCGAGCTTTTTGCAAGATTGCCATATCGATTGGGTCCTGGGTGGATTCATCGGAGGCCAGGGCGGCGAGCTGCAGAACATAGCTTTCTGAATTGAACCCGTAAGGAAGGACTGCCGAAATGGCAAGTTTATTCTCGGTGATCGTGCCGGTCTTGTCGCTGCAGAGCACGTCCATGGTTGCCGCCTCTTCGATGGCGGTAAGGCGGGTGACCAGGACACCACTCCGGGCCAGTTCCTGCGCCCCCAGGGCTGAAGCCAGGGTAAAGGTTGCCGGTAGGGCAACCGGAACCGAAGCCACCAGGACCATCAGCGCGAAAGGAATCGCTTCGAAATAAGAGAACCCTTTCACTCCGGTGTAAACCAGGACGCCCACCACAAGGAGTATGTCTACAGCCACCAGGTAGCGAACGATCCCGAGAATGAGCGTTTCCAGATGGCTGGCAGTCTTTGCGGTATTCACTAACTCGGCGGTCTTGCCGTAAAACGTATGGATCCCGGTGGCTGTGACCTCACCATCGGCTTCGCCACGCTGGACGATTCCACCTGTATAAGCAGTGTCCTCAGGGTTTTTCTCCACCGGCAGCGATTCGCCTGTCAGGGCGGATTGGTCAACGGAGATATGCCCATCCAGCAAGTGCAGGTCAGCAGGGATAAAATCTCCCACCCGGATATGGATCACATCTCCCGGGACCAGTTCTTGAGAAGGGAGTACCTGCCAGATGCCATCCCTGAGCACCTTGACCTTGATTGCCAGGCGCTGTTGGAGCAAAGCCAGGGCATCGTGGGCGCGTTTCTCCTGGAAATAGCTGATCCAGGCATTGAACACCAGCAAGAAACCGATGATGATCGATTGGGTGTACCTGCCAATAAATAGCTCAAGGACTACGATCAGCTCGAGCATCCAGGGGACAGGCCCCCACATTTTCTTTAAGAAATTGAGCAGAAGATTCGGTTTTTCTTCGGGTATGGCGTTAGGCCCGTATTTTATCGAGCGGGTCTTCGCTTCAGTGGTGGTCAATCCCAGAGCCATAAAAATCCTTGTTTCACCAGTTTGGGAATCATCAACCGATAAATATCATTAATTTCTTTATTATAAAACCAAATCCTCCACTTTAAATATTTCCTCACGATCTACCAGCCCTGTGAGCAACCGCGCGGGAATAGTTCCCCACGATGACCCGGCGCAAAGGCTGCCTGAGAGCGGGCGACCGCCAGCTTCAGTCAGGAATCCCGGCGCCGACTTCCATCAAAAATAAATTCACGTGGGGTAATTGGTGGGTGGATATCTGAACGAAACCTGCCTCGCCAGCCAGTGAGTGTACCCGCTCGGGGGTGAGGCGGTCTGCCATGGGCGGTCCGTGGCTATCTTCTGTAGCCGGCCACTCCAGCACAGCCACCCGCAGGCGAGCTACTCGCCTTGCCTCTTGCAGAGCCTTCAGCGGGTCATCCGCTTCGTGGAGAACAACCCCCATAAAGACCAGATCGAATGAACCATCCGGGTAGGGTAAAGCTTCAGCCGGGGCCAGGCGGAATTCGCCCTGCGGCACAAAGCGGGAGGCAGCTTCAACCATCTCGGGGTTTGCGTCAACCCCCGCAGCCGTTAAGCCTTGCCTGGCAAACGCCTCGGCAAATATCGCCGACCCTGTGCCTACATCCAGCATCTCTTTTGCGCCGATGCCCTGGAGAGACAAATTGACGACGCGATCTACATCCAACAGCCCTAATCGCTCCGGAGAGCGCAGCCGTTCAACTCCCCCGTGATATTGCCGGTCGTGCTTCATTCAACCTCATTTCTCTGACCGGAGAGCTGCAGCAACCCGGTCTAGCTTGGCGCGGGCCGTCTTGGCGACCTCTGCTAATGCCGGGTTGGCGATCACACCCAGCATGACTAATGGATCGATGAAGGCAACTTCACACCGGCCGTCGGCCAGCTGCCGGACGGTCGCATTGCAGGGCAGCAGCAGCCCCACCTCGGGAGCCACGCTCAGAGCTTGATGCGCCAGGGAGGGGTTGCAGGCACCCAGAATGCGGTGTGGTGGGTAATTGATCCCCAGTTTCTGCCGCATGGTTTCCTGGACATCGATCTCGGTCAGCACACCGAACCCTTCGCTTTTCAGAGCTTCCACAGTCCGGCGTCGCGCGGTGTCAAAATCTGCATTCAGGACGAGAAAAACACCGATCTGGTTTTCTTTTGAGTCTGTCATATTCCCTCTACATCAATAATTCTCATTATAAATACAACCAGTACTTGCTGCTCACCGGGATTTATGAAATATTGCCGCCACACGGGGAGCGACTGCCTTATATATGGGGCAGCGGTCATAAACCGCGCTGAACAGAACGACCGCGCCCGCCGCCAGAAGGATCCAGGATGGACCGATAAACCAACCGATTGCCAGGAGCGCCAGCCCGGCTCCGCCACGCAGGAGGCGGTCGCGTGGGGCGAGAGGCATGCGGGCGGGTTTTTCGCCGGTGATCGCTGCATCGAATATCAGGTCTAAACCCTGGGGAGATAATACCCCGCTGCGCCGGATGATCTCTGCGCCGTGTGAATATCCTACGACGGTAGGGATGCCGAAGACGCGCAAGGCGCGGATCACCTCCGGTGATTCGTCGGCATTGATCCGCATCACTTTTACTTTTCCGGCGTATTTCTTCTCAGCTTCTTTGAAAATCGGGAGCATGGCGCGGCAGGGGGCGCACCATGGGGCCCACAAATCGATGACGATGGGTTGAGTGCTTCCTTTGATCCTGGCTTCGAATTCCTTATTGGTCATGGGCTGCCTTTTGATGAGTCGTAGTCGTTAATGAACGTGAATGCGCCGAGGGTCGTGATCCAACTGCCCTGCCCGGTAAGCTTCCAAGGCAAGCGTGATGTTTTTCTGTCGAGTCAGGTAGACTTCCAAGCCCAAGGCCTGGATGCGGTTGAATGCCGGTTCGCCCATACCGCCGGCGATCAGAACCTGGCATCCCTCGAGGGGGGCAAACATTTCCTGGCCCGGGTGTGCGGATGGGTGGTCGTGCTCAGCCGGGTGGGCATCGTGATGGTGGTGCTGTGTTTTAGCGATCATCTCAGTGTGCACCATCTGGTCTCCGTCGAGGGTGACGACCTGGAAAAATTGGGCTTGGCCCAGGTGCGGGCTGATGGTGTTTCCATCATCCGTGGGGAATGCGATTTTCTTAACCATGGAAAGATATCCTTATCTGAAATCTGTTCAATTCTGCTTCACCACAAACGGAGTTAATTCTTGCTGGAGAGATACTGTTGTAAATAAGCCGATGTGGATAGTTTTTACCAACCCATCTCGCCCAACCAGGATTGAGGTGGGCAGATCGTGAATGCCGAGGCGGTCCAACTCCTGTGTCCCCGGATCCAGAAGCACCGGGAAGGAGACCCCGATCTGCCCGGCAAAATCGGAAGCGATCGATTGGCTTTCGCCGTCATTGATCGCCAGAATAACGAACCCGCTATCTTTGTACGTCTGATAGTATTGGTTCAAAGAAGGCATTTCTGCGCGGCAAGGTGGGCACCATGAAGCCCAGGCATTGATCAGCACGGGACGTCCTGTGTAATCGCTCAATCTCACTTTATTACCGTGAATATCAACCAGGGAAAAATTGTCCAGCGGGGCGCCGACCCTTACACCGGCGCTGCCGAGGGCATTGGATCGCGAGAACAAAATAATTGCCAGGGCTACCGCCACAAAAACCGCGCCTGCCAGGAAAAATAAGTTCCCGATCTTCTTCTGCCTGTAGCGGCGGGAGGCTCTTGGAATGTGGTTCGTGGAGGGATTGGTTTTGTTCACGTCCAGTTAACCTTTCGTGGGTTTTTCTTCCTAGGACTTAGATGACAGAGAGGTGGCAAAGTTGCATTCTAAAGGGTCAAATTCCCTATTGACAATTGGTCGAAAAAGCACTATTATATATGGGAGCGCTCCCAATTTATTTAGAAAAATACATAAATTACCGTTATTTTCCTGGGTTTAGTCAATTATTCGCAATTTTTACTCGATAAATTCTGAGGGATGCTGAAAGCGCTCCCATTATCAAGGACCACATGCCTCTTACTCTTGAAGATATCGCCAGGATCAGCGGGGTTTCGCGTTCGACTGTCTCTCGGGTGATTAACGACGAGCCTAATGTCAGCGAGTCTACCCGGGAGAAAGTACTGGAAGTCATCCAGAAGATCAATTTTCAGCCCAATCTGGCTGCCAGAGGTCTTGCGGTTGGTAAGACCCGCGTGCTGGGGATGGTCATCCCAACCGGGGTTACTTCCCTATTTACAGATCCCTTTTTCCCTTTATTGATCCAGGGGGTTTCTTCTGCCTGCAATTCGCTGGACTATTCGGTGATGCTCTGGCTGGCAGAGCCCGAGTTCGAGCGGCGCACCATCCGGCAGATTCTATACAGCGGTTTGATCGATGGGGTCATTATCTCCTCTGCATTGAACGACGACCCAATCATCAATTCCCTGGCAGAAAGCCGGCTGCCTTTCGTGCTCATCGGCAGGCATCTTTCGAACCAGCAAATCTCCTACGTCGATGTGGATAACCGCATTGGAGCTCAACAGGCAGTTCTACACTTGATCCGAAACGGGCGAAAGCGCATTGGGACGATTGCCGGCCCTCAGAATGTGATTGCGGGAATAGATCGCTACCAGGGCTACCTGGATGCACTCCACGAACGCGGCATAACAGTAGATCCAGATCTGACCACGTTCGGCGATTTCACCGATCCTGGCGGTTATGCCTGCATGCGGCGTTTGCTGGAGTACAACCCAGATGGCGTCTTTGCAGCCAGCGATTCAATGGCCCTGGGGGCAATGCGCGCCATTCACGATACCGGCTTGAAGATCCCTGAGGATATTGCTGTGATCGGCTTTGACGATATTCCCCAGGCTTCTCAATCTCTCCCCACGCTTACCACAGTCCGCCAACCCATTATCCGAGAAGGCATGTTGGCGGCTGAAACGTTGATCGGCATGATTGAAGGCTCACCAGAGCCGCCGAGGCACATTATTTTACCAACGGAACTGGTTATTCGTGATTCATGTGATTTCCATAAAGGGCAACCCTTACGGAAGGAGGTGATCTTACTCCAGAAGCAGCGAGATCGCTAGATCAAACCACCTGGAGGCCAGCCTGCAGGTAGAAAAAAGATGGGCGGTTTGCCCGTAAGCATAACCGCCCGGAGCAACGCTCAGTTGTCGCCTAGAGGTTGCCATGCCTAACGATACAAGATTCCGGCTGAATTGTCAAGAAATTGGTTTGCCTGGTGTAGTCGCTCCGGCGGGTAACCCCGTAAACGTCCGTTCATTCAGATTCCTGAAAAAGGAGATGATGGAATGCGCAAGTCGACCTTTCTAATACTCAGTTTCCTCATTGTAATGAGCATGGTCCTGGCAGCATGCGCTCCTGCTGCAGTAGCCACGCCAATTACAATCACCTCTGCCCCGCAGGTCGTGAAAGAGACCCAGGTGGTCACCCAGGTTGTTCCGGCCACCCCGGCGCCTGTTCCACTGACCTACGCTCGCAATGAGACGCTGTACACCAGCGGCACCCAATGGGGACCCCCGTCAAGCTGGAACCCCTTCAACGGCGGTGGTTATGCCATGGGCACCATCGGCCTGGTCTACGAAACCCTCTACATATACGATCCTCTGGCCGACAAATTCATCCCATGGTTGGCTGCTCAGGACATGAAGTGGGTTGACCCAACTACCCTCGAGATCAAGCTGCGCGATGGCATCACGTGGACTGACGGTACTCCGCTCACCGCGGATGATGTCTTGTTCACCTACAAGCTGGCAGACCCCAACGGAGATTTCAAAGCCGGCTTGAACTTCGCAGGTTTGTACAATTTCCTGTCTTCGATCGACAAGGTAGACAACCTCACGGTTGATTTCAAATTCAAAGCCAATCCTGCCTACCAGGAAGTCGGATTCTACCTGTGGCAGACCCCGATCGTCCAGGCTGCCTCCTGGTCTAAGTTAGATGTTAAAGACATCACCGGCGGCGCGAATGAGAACGGGATTGGCAGCGGCCCGTATCTCTTCGAGTCGCACGATCAAGACCGCCAGGTTTTGGTTCGTAATGACAACTGGTGGGGCATCAAAGCCTTCGGGAAGACCCCGGGCCCTAAACGCATCGTGGACATCGTCAACGGTTCCAACAACGTTGCCCTCGGTCTGGTCCTGCAGGGTGGCCTCGATCTGAGCAACAACTTCCTGCCCGGTGTGGCTACGCTCGTCAAGGGCGGCTACGGTGTCCAGACCTACTACCCCGAAGCCCCGTACATGCTCTCTGCCAATGTGGCTGCGCTCATCATCAACGAACAGATTAAACCTCTGGATGATGTGAACTTCCGCAAAGCGATGGCCTATGCGATCAACACAGACGATATCGTGCAGACCGCCTATACCGGCATCGTGAAGGCAGCCGATCCTACCGGCTTACTCCCGATTTGGGATAAGTACGTCGATCAGGACATGGTTGCGAAATACGGCTGGTCGTACGATCCTGCAAAAGCCAAGCAGATTCTGGCTGACGCCGGTTACAAAGATGTCAACAATGACAAGTTCGTTGAAAACAAAGACGGCAGCCCCATCGCTCTGGAAGTTACCTGCCCAAGCGGCTGGACCGACTGGATGGCATCGATTCAGATCATCTCGAAGAATGCCCAGGCCGTTGGCATCAACATGACACCTGCCTACCCGGATTACGGTCCCTGGCGCGACGCACAGTTGAAAGGCACCTTCCAACTGTCCATCCAAAACGAATCACAGATGAGTTCTACACCATGGTCATACTACAAATGGGTATTCCAGAACCCGATCGCGAACATTGCCACGGCCCAATATGGCAACTACGGCCGTTATGACAACCCGAAAGCCTTCGACCTGGTGAACCAGCTCAACCAGGTTAAGGTCGGCGACGATGCAGCGATCAAGGCGATTACCTCGCAGCTGCAAGAGATCACCTTGACTGAGTACCCAACCATCCCGCTATGGTACAACGGGCTGTGGTCACAGGTCAGTAATGCCGTATGGACGAACTGGCCGTCCTCGGCTGACAGTGCAAACCATTACCTGCCGGCTTCATGGCGTGGTTATTGGAACATGACCGGCATCGAAATGCTGCTTGACTTGAAACCTGCAGCAGCCCAGTAATCTGGTTTACCGCTGCCCCTCCTCCATAGAAATGCAGGAGGAGGGGCAGTCTTCCCCCGATCTTTCATCTTGGAGGTCTAGTGGCTAAGTATTTCAGAAGGAAACTACTGATCTACTTACTGACCTTTATCATCGCAGTGACTGTGGATTGGTGCATTCCGCGATTTATGCCCGGCAACCCGGTAGACCTGATCATCTCCCGAGCAGGGTTGAAGGGCAGTGCTGTCAGCCAGATGTACACTTTCTACATGCAGGCTTTCGGGCTAGATCAGCCCATCTGGAAACAGTACCTGAATTTCTGGATCGCGATTTTCCACGGAGACCTTGGGACAAGTATTTTTTTGTTCCCCTCGCCTGTGACAAAGGTTATTTTAGGGGCGGTTCCCTACGACCTGGCCCTGCTCATACCGGCAATTTTGACGAGCTGGTTTGCGGGCAACAATTTCGGAGCGTTTGCAGCACGCAGTAAACGGTTGGATAACACTTTGCTTCCCTTAGGTTATATTCTGACCGGTACCCCTTACATGTGGTTAGGGATTGTACTCGCCTGGGCATTTGGCATCGCCTGGCGCATTTTCCCCATCGCCGGCGGGTATAGTTTTGCGATGAGACCGGCCTTAACTCTACCTTTCATCTGGAGCTTATTCCAGCATTGGTTCTTACCTTTTGCATCGTTGTTCATCGTGCAGTTTGGGGGTTGGGCGATTGGGATGCGCAACCTGATTATCTACGAACTTGAAGCGGATTATTCTCACTACCTGGCAGCTCTCGGTGCGCCAAAACGACTGGTGCGGAAGTATGCGTTCCAGAACGCGATGCTCCCGCAACTCACCGGATTGGCGCTGCAGCTCGGCGTCATCGTGGCCGGCGCGCTCGCTACAGAGGTAGTGTTCTCTTATCCCGGGATTGGCTACCTGATCTTGCAAGCTATTCATAATGAAGATTATTTCCTGCTCCAGGGATGCTTTCTCTTTGTCGTCATAGGAGTGCTGCTGGCGAACTTTATTATCGATATCACTTATGTGATTGTGGACCCAAGAACCCGGGCTGGGATGCAAGGAGGAGCATCATGACGAAAGGTAAAAAGAGAAATGAGCTCCTCTATTTTGCATTTCGGAACACCAAGCTGAAGATTGGCCTGGGGGTGGTGCTCTTTTTCATCGTACTGACATTCGTTGGACCACTAATCGCAAAGTACAACCCGACGGATTCCGTCGGGCCGGCAGGCGCCCCTCCCTCGGCCCAATTCTGGTTCGGGACCACGACTTTCGGCGAGGATGTGTTTTCTCAGTTTGTGCACGGACTCTCGTCTACCTTTTTGGTGGGCATCGTCGGTGGGGGGTTGGGTACGATCCTGGGGATGACGATTGGGTTCGCTGCCGGTTATCGAGGCGGGAACCTGGATGAAGTGCTCAATGTCCTAACCAACGTCGTCCTGACCATCCCTGTGCTGGCTCTCCTGGTGGTGATCTCGGCATATGTCAAAGTCAGGGGGGTCATGATCGAATCGCTGTTTATCGGGGTAACTACCTGGCCCTGGGCAGCTCGCGCAATCCGCGCCCAGACGTTTTCATTGAAAACGCGTGATTTTGTGGATCTGGCCCGGTTGAGCGGCGAGAGCCCGGTGAAAATCATTTTCACCGAGATTGCTCCGAATATGGCTTCGTACCTGTTCATGACCTTTATCTTGATGTTTGGCAGCGCCATCCTCACTGCCGCCACGCTGGATTTTCTGGGCCTCGGCCCAACGCAGGGCATTTCCCTCGGCACCATGATGAACCTGGCGGTCTTGTGGAGCGCTCTCATGTTAGGGATGTGGTGGTGGTTTATTCCACCGGGCATTGGTATTACGGCGATTGTGGGGGGATTGTACATTATGAACGTCGGGTTAGACGAGATCTTCAACCCCAAGCTCAGGGAGATGTGAAACTGTGAGTCTGAATATCAAGAACCTCACCGTTTATTATCAAACTCTGAAAGGCGACGTTCAGGCGTTGGAGCACGCCAATCTCAGCATCGCAGATGGAGAGATCATGGGCCTGGCAGGCGAATCTGGTTGCGGAAAGACGACCCTTAGCAACAGTTTGATCCTCCTCAAACCTCCCATGAAGCTCATCAGCGGGACGGTTGAGCTCGACGGCAAGCCTTTACCGATCACCGATATGGCCCGAATGGACGAATACCGGTTCAAGAAGGTGTCGATCATCCCGCAATACGCCATGAATGCGATGAATCCGACGCGCAAAATCGGGAAAATGATCGAGGAGCTGCTCCACTCAAGGAGGGTGGATTATTCTACCCTCCGGACTGAGCTTACGCGCCGGTTGGAGCTTGTCAAGCTCTCTCCCGATATATTAGATATGTACCCGATCGAGCTTTCGGGGGGGATGAAGCAAAGAATGGTCATGGTCCTCTCGACTTTGCTAAACCCATCGTTGCTATTGGCAGATGAGGTCACCTCGGCGCTCGACGTTTCCAGCCAGAAGAGTGTGTCTGAAATGCTTGTGGAGTTCAGGAAACGGGAATTTGTGAAAAGCGTTGTGGTGATCACTCACGACATTTCCATCCTGTATCAGATTGCAGATTCCATCATGATCATGTATGCGGGACAGCTCGCCGAGAAAGCCTCGACGGAGACCATTATCCACCGCCCCCTACATCCCTACACGCACCTTTTGATCTCTTCGCTGCCAAAAGTAGGCGTCAGGTACGCCGAAAAACGTTTGGAAGGCATCCCTGGGAACCCGCCTTTGCTGCTAAATCCCCCAATAGGCTGCAGGTTTAGAGAACGCTGCCCAATGGCCTTTGATAAATGTGTGGAAGAACCACCTTTTGAGGAAATAGAAGAGGGCCATTTCGTTGCTTGCTGGAAGGAGCCGAAATCCTATGCTCAGGCTTAATGGGATTACCAAGATTTACCGGATTGGTACCTTCGGCGGGAAAGAGCTGCGCGCGGTAAATGACGTTAGCTTTGACGTAAACGAATGCGAAGTGGTCTCCCTGATTGGAGAGAGCGGTAGCGGAAAGAGTACGATCGGCAAGATGATCCTGCGGTTGACCTCGGTTACCTCGGGGGAGATCAATTTCGACGGCAATGATATATCCGCCTACAAAGGCAGCGGGCTGAAACAATATTACCGTAGAGTCCAGGGCGTATTTCAGGACCCGTTCAGCTCTTATAATCCCATCTTTAAAGCCGACCGGATTTTCAAGATCATCAAAGATGAATATTTCCCTGAGATGAACGCCGGCGAATGGGATGAAAAAGTCCATTCTTCGTTATGTGATGTGGGGTTAAATCCAGACCACGTCTTGAACAAGTTCCCACATCAATTGAGCGGAGGCCAGCTGCAGCGCTTCCTCATCGCCCGTGCCCTCCTGCTAGACGTGCGTTTCTTAGTGGCAGATGAAATCATCAGCATGTTGGACGCCTCAACCCGCATCGATGTGCTCAATCTGCTGGTCGGGCTAAAGTCATGCGGGCTGTCAATCCTTTTCATCACACACGATCTGTCGCTGGGCTATTACATCAGTGAAAGAGCGGTGATTTTGTACCGGGGATGTGTGGTGGAAATGGGCGATACCAAAGAGATTTACAACAATCCACTCCATCCCTATACGCGGCTCCTGATGGCTTCCGTCCCCCGGCTGGATAAGAAGTGGGAAGACGTAGCAGGTGAGATCGAATGGCAACGAAAACCAGAGAACGATGCGTACGGGTGTGTCTATTATGCGCGCTGCCCGGTCGCGATCAAAGGAGAATGCGATTGGCACTCCCCCCAACTGGTTGAAGGAGATAGCAACCATTTCGTCGCCTGTTTCCGGGCCGCAAATGGGTGAGGGATATTCGTATGACAGATAGTGCGATGCTCGGTCCGGAGTTAGCGAATATTCCATGGGAAGACCGTCCGGCAGGTTGCAGCGATGTAATCTGGCGCTCGAGGCGGAATCCGATTATCACCCGCGCGGCTGTGCCAGGGATCAACAGCATCTTCAACAGCGCTGTGGTTCCCTTCGGGGATCATTTTGCCGGGGTCTTCCGCTGCGATACAAACGCCCGGGATATGCAAATCCACTCGGGTGCCAGCCAGGATGGCATCACGTGGCAAATTACGGCGGAGCGTATCCACTTCGTTGGAGCTGATGAGGAGATCGGCAATTTCGTTTACGGCTATGATCCGCGGGTTTGCTGGCTGGAGGACAGGTATTACATCACCTGGTGCAATGGATATCATGGGCCGACCATAGGTGTGGGATACACCTACGATTTCAACACCTTCTACCAGCTGGAAAATGCTTTCTTGCCTTATAACCGCAACGGCGTGCTTTTTCCCCGCAAAATCAATGGGAAATATGCTATGTTCAGCCGGCCAAGCGATACAGGGCACACTCGTTTCGGCGATATCTTTTACAGCGAAAGCCCGGATATGATCCATTGGGGCCATCACCGGCATGTGATGTCGCCTACCGATGGCTGGCAAGCCACAAAAATTGGCGCAGGACCCACCCCGATAGAAACCACCGAGGGCTGGCTGATGATTTATCACGGGGTGCTGACCTCTTGCAACGGATTTGTATACAGCTTTGGCGCCGCTCTGCTCGATCTGGAGCAGCCGTGGAAAGTGATCTGCCGGACCAGGCCTTACCTTGTCCATCCCAGGGAAGACTACGAGCGCGTCGGCGATGTCCCTAATGTGGCTTTCCCTTGCGCTGCCCTCTTCGATCCACCGACAAACCGCATGGCAATTTATTACGGCGGAGCAGATACGGTGACTTGTCTGGCTTTTACACAATTTAACGATCTCATCGCGTTTACCAGGGCAAATTCACTATAACCTGCCTGGTTCGCCAGAAGAGATGAATTTTTAATTAGCTTGAAATATGAGGCCTTATGCAATTCGGTAACTTCGACGACGGCAAACGCGAATATGTCATTTCTCGGCCCGATACACCCCTGCCATGGATTAATTACCTGGGCACGGAGGATTATTTCGGGCTAATCTCAAATACCGGTGGGGGTTACTCGTTTTATCAAGACGCGCGCCTGCGCAGGCTAACCCGTTATCGCTACAACAATGTCCCCACGGATACCGGCGGGCGATATATTTACCTGCAAGATGCAGCCAGCGGCCATTTCTGGTCGCCAACCTGGCAACCCACCCGTACGGGTCTGGATTCCTACACCTGCCGCCACGGCCTGGGGTATACGATCATCCAATCCACTTATGAAGAGATCGACGCCGAGGTGCGCTATTTTGTGCCATTGGGTGAAAATCTGGAAATCTGGGAGCTCACCCTGACCAACCGGCGTCGCCTGCCTGCAGAAGTGGCGGCTTTTTCGCTGGCCGAGTTCTGCCTGTGGGACGCCCAGGATGACGCTACGAACTTCCAGCGAAATCTGAATATCGGCGAGGTGGAAGTCGAAGACGGGGTGATCTACCATAAGTCCGAGTATCGCGAGCGGCGCAATCACTTTGCTTATTTTGCGTGCTCCGCGCCAACGGTAGGCTTCGACACAGACCGGGAGGCGTTTCTGGGGGCATATCGCGGGTTCGATCGCCCGCAGGTGGTAGAGCGTGGACAATCATGCAACTCGATCGTCCACGGTTGGGCGCCCATCGGTTCACACCACGTCCAAATTTACCTGAAGCCCGGGGAAACGCGCAAGATTATTTTCCTGTTAGGGTATCACGAGAATCCGCCCGAGCATAAATTCTTCCCACCCGGGTCGCAATCCATTGATAAACGCCGTTCTGCTCCAGCGATCAAGCGCTACCTGGATCCGCTTCAGGTCGAGCAGTCTTTCCAAGATTTGAAAACCTATTGGGATGGTTTGTTGAGCCGCATGCAGGTCCTTACGCCGGACGAGCATACCAACCGGATGGTGAATATCTGGAATGCTTACCAGTGCATGGTGACCTTCAACCTTTCGCGGTCGGCATCCTATTTCGAATCGGGGATAGGGCGTGGCATCGGCTTTCGCGATTCTAACCAGGACCTGCTGGGTTTCGTGCACATGTCCCCCGAGCGCGCCCGCCAGCGCATCCTGGATCTGGCCGCAACGCAGATGGAGAACGGGGGAGCCTATCACCAGTTCCAACCCCTGACGAGGCAGGGGAACGATCTGATCGGGAGCGGATTTAACGACGACCCCCTCTGGCTGGTGGTCAGCGCCTCGGCTTATCTCAAGGAAACCGGCGATTGGAGCTTGCTGGAGGAAATGGTCAGGTTTGACAGTCGGGTGGGCAGCGAAAAGTCTCTCTATCAGCACCTGAAGGGTAGCATACGCTATACCCTCGACCACCTTGGAGCCCATCAGCTGCCGTTGATCGGTCACGCGGACTGGAACGACTGCCTGAATTTGAATACATTCTCGACCACCCCGGGGGAATCGTTTCAGGTAGCCGCTCACCAGAACGGCCGTACCGCCGAGTCGACGTTCATTGCCGGGCTGTTTATCCTCGCCGCGCGAGAGATGGTAGGAATCATCGAGCGGGTTGGTGACAAAGAATACCGAGAGGAATTGCTCCAGTCTGCTGCCAGTATGGAAAAAGCGCTCGACCGGCACGGCTGGGATGGAAACTGGTATCTGCGCGCCTACGATGCATTCGGCGAGAAGGTTGGCTCGCAGGCTTGCGCCGAGGGGAAGATATTTGTGGAGCCCCAGGGTATGGTTGTGATGGCCGGGGTCGGGCGGGAGAATGGCTGCGGGATGCAAGCGTTGGACTCGGTCCACAAACACCTGGCGACGCCCCACGGGATCATGCTCCACCAACCCGCATATACGCAATATTACTTGCATCTGGGCGAGATCAGCTCTTACCCGCCGGGATACAAAGAAAATGCGGGCGTTTTCTGCCACACCAACCCCTGGATCATGATCGCCGAAGCTCTGCTGGGGAATGGCGACCGGGCGTTTGACTACTACCAGAGGATTAATCCTTCGAGACGCGAAGAAATTTCCGAGATCCATCGTAGCGAGCCGTATGTATACGCGCAGATGATCGCCGGTAAGGACGCCGCCATGCCCGGAGAAGCCAAGAACTCCTGGCTTACCGGAACGGCAGCCTGGAACTATGCAGCGATCACCCAGTATATCCTCGGCATTCGACCTGAGTTGGATGGGTTGAGGGTCGATCCGGCGATGCCTTCCAATTGGGAAGGTTTCAACGCCACGCGCGTGTTCCGTGGGGTGCGATATGAAATCATCGTCAAACGCCTTGGTCCGGGGAATGAAACCACCCTGGAAGTGGATGGGCGGCGGATTGAAGGTAATGTCGTGCCGCTGCCCGAGGAGGGGGTCAAGGGGGTGAGGGTAGAGGCGAGGGTTGGAGAGAGGAAAGTGGATTGCTGATTTCGGATTGAGGATTGCTGATTGCCGGTGGAGGATGTGGAAGTCTGCACCTGAGAGTATGTCTCGATTCTCAACTTTAGCTATTTCTTCTTGGCTTCGCAGCGCTGCCGGGTCATCAATTCGCAAAACCCGAATTCGCCGAACCGTTGATTCGATAATTCGCTATATTGCCGGCTTGCCCATTCGTTGATTCGCCGATTCGTATGTTCGCCTTTTCCAGAGGAATATTGCTTATGGACTATGGTTATTTCGATGATGCTCACAAAGAGTACGTAATCACCAACCCGCGCACGCCGGTGAAGTGGATCAACTATATCGGTTCTCTGGCTTTCGGCGGCTTCGTCGACAACACCGGCGGGGCTTTGATCTGCAAGGGCGACCCCTCGCTCGACCGGATTACCCGTTACTACCAGCAGCTTCCCGCCTCGGAGTTCAAGGGTGAAACGCTCTACCTGCGCATCCACCTGGAGCAGGGATATCGCGTGTTTTCGCCTTTCTTCGTCCCCACTCTGGATGATTTCGACCGCTTCGAGTGCCGCGTGGGGCTGGATTACACCCGGTTTATCACTGAATTCTATGGGTTGAGATGCGAGGTGACTGTCTTCGTTCCACCCGGTGAGGCGTGCGAGGTGCGCGATGCGTGCCTTACGAATATATCCTCCTCACCGCTGGTTGTAGATGCCATCCCGGTTGTCGAGTACACTCACCCCAATGCGGTTACCCAGCTGACCAACTCCGATTGGGTGCCGCAAACTATGGTGAGCAAAGCGGTGCATGATCCCGGCGGCCTGGTCACCCTGATCCAGTACCCTTTTATGTATCGCGACACCCAGGTCAACTATTTCACCTCGAACTTGCCGGTGGCGTCTTATGAGACTGACCGAGGGCGCTTTTTGGGAAGCCACGAATACGGCACCTGGGCGAAGCCCGAGAGCCTTACTTTAGCAGCAGGTTTGAGCTGCTACGAGGCGCAAAGAGGAGACAATATCGCTGCGTTACACCACCCCCTTGGCTTAATCCAACCGGGGGAAAGCCGCCGCTTGATCACCCTGCTGGGGCAGGCAGCCAGCCTCGGAGAGGCGCGCCCGGTGATCGACCGCTACCGTCAGTCGGAGAGTGTCGAACGCGCCCTGGCAGGCCTTGCCAACCAATGGGAAGACACACTCAGCCAGTTCAAAGCCAGCACCCCAGACCCGGCAATGGATACGATGGTCAACATCCACAACCCCCGCCAGTGCTCTGTAACGCGCAACTGGTCGCGCTACCTGTCCTACTACCAGCTCGGCCTGGGCACGCGCGGGATCGGCTTCCGCGACAGTAGCCAGGATGTCTTAGCCACCTTCGCCCAATCGCCGGTAGACGCCAAGGCCTTGATTGAGCAGCTGCTCAGCGTGCAGAAGCGAAATGGCTCGGCCATGCACCAGTTCAACCCTATTTCGATGATCGCGTCCGAAGGGGACTCCCTGGAACGCGACGACCGGCCGCACTATTACAGCGATGATCACTTATGGATCGTTCTGGCCGTTTGCAGCTATTTAAAAGAAACCGGTGATTGGGGGTTTTTGGAAAAGAAGATCCCTTATTATGAGAAAGATAAGCAGGGATCACCGCTGGAAACCGGAACGGTCAGGGAGCACCAGCAACGAGCGCTCGAGTTTACGCACACGGACACCGGCGGACACGGTTTGCCCCACCTCGGTTTCGCCGATTGGAACGATACCGTCAACCTTCCCACAGGGGCAGAATCGATATTCACGGCGAACCTATACGGCAAAGCGTTGAGGGAGATGATTGATCTGGCTGTCCGAGGCGGCGACGAGCCGTTAGCTGGGATTTACCGGCAAGATTATGCCGCCATGCAGAGGCAGGTTAACAGTCAGGCCTGGGACGGTGAGTGGTACGTGGCTTATTTCGACGCGGACGGCGCCCCTTTGGGTTCGCGAACCAACGCGCAAGGTCAGATCTACCTCAACAGCCAATCCTGGGGAGTGATCTCAGGCTTTGCCACACCTGAGCGCACTCGCGCCTGCCTCGATACGGCGTACGAACGCCTCAACACCCGTTATGGAATAAAAATTAGCGCTCCCGGTTACAACGGGTTCGACCCCAGGCAGGGCGGGATCACCACTTACCCTCCGGGGGCGAAAGAGAATGGCGGGATTTTCCTGCATACCAACCCCTGGATGATGATTGCCGAGGCTCTTGCAGGAAACGGGGAGCGCGCTTACCAGTATTACTGCCAGATCAATCCGGCCAGGCAGAACGACCGCCTGGATGAATACGAATGTGAGCCATACGTCTACGCCCAGAACATTTTAGGAGACGAGCACCTCCAGTTTGGTCTGGCGCGCAACAGCTGGCTGACCGGGACCGCTTCCTGGGTCTATCAGGCAGCCACGCAATATATCCTGGGAGTGCGACCTGAATATGATGGCTTGCGCATCGAACCCTGTATTCCATTGGCCTGGGAAGAATTCCGGGTGCAGCGAAAATTTCGCGGGGCAAGTTATGCAATCCGGGTCCACAATCCAGGCCACGTGTGCAGCGGGGTGAAATCCATCGCTTTGGATGGAAAGCCGATATCGGGAACCCTTATCCCTGTACTCTCGGATGGAACCGAGCACCAGGTGGAGGTTGTATTGGGTTAGGACGGTTTGGATTTCGGGGTGTTCCTGTCCTGTACAATCCACCAGAGCATTAGCCCCTCATCCCAACCTGCCTGATCGCTTTTCTATGATTTCTCCAGGGTTAAGTCTAGTTCCAGGGTAATGTGGTCCTGCACGCTGAGGACGACCGGAACCTGAGGCCGGGTGAGGCTGAAATCCTCGAAGGTGAAAGTGGTGGTAGCCACTCCCGTCGCCTGGTTACCCTGGACATTGCCGGTCACAGTCCAGGTTACCGGTTTGGTCACATTGCGAATTGTCAGGTTGCCGGTGAGTTGGAAAGATACCTTGCCGGTTTGGGGCAGGGGCCAGGTCAGGCCGGTGATCTGCGTGGGGTTGAAAACGGCCTCTGGGTATTGATCAGTTTGCAATACGGCGCGGCTGACGTAATTATCCCGCATCGCCTGGTCGCTCTGCAGGTTAGTAAGGTTCACGACGATCTTGCTCTGTGCCGGCACGATGGCTCCAGTTGAGCTGATGGTGATCGACCCGCTGACCTGCTGGGTTTTACCGATGGCGTCGGTTGGGAAAGCCACGTTGGCGAGTTGTTCGCGCACGCGGTAGAGTGCTGTGGTTTGCCCTGCCACCACCGAATAGGTGATGGCAGTTCCCGAAAAGCTCGAACCGGTTGGGCTGGCTACAGGGTTGGCCGATCCTGCGGGTGTGGAGGTGAGGCCAGTCACCGGCATGCTCGTCGCGGCAACCGCAGGGGAAGCAGCCGCTGTAGGCACTGGCGCTGGTGGGGTTGTGCTTTGTACAGGGGCGCATCCTGCCAGGAATAAGGCGCCGGTGATTAATAAGCTGATCGAAAATCGAACGATCCGTCTGTGCATCTTTTCCCCTCCCTTAATTGCCCTCAATATTCACCAGACAGTTATTGCAGGTGTATGTGGATAAATATGGGGTTATTTTACCGGTTTTAGATTAACAAAATATGAATATAAAAGGAATAGGGAGATTGCGATCAGGCTGAGAGCGTGCACCGGGACGCCAAGGCGCGCCTGGGAGTCCTGGATCTAGACCTCTTTCTGGTATATCCGGTAACGCCGGTATACTTTAACCCCCAGGTGCTCTTGAAAGCGGTTGCTTTTGACGTTCTCGTCCCCGGTCAGCGATAGATCCAGCTCTCGAAATCCCCGGTCGAGGATCGCCTGACCAACGGAACGGATCAATACGGCTTCGACGCCGCGCCCCTGATATTCTGGATGGATGACCAGTATTTTGAACGAACTCCGGCGCAGGTGACGGCTGCGCAGCCACAGTCGGACCAACCCAAGGGGGAAGAGCTTGCCGTTGGCGGCCTGGAGAGCCTCGTTGTAATCCGGCAGCGCCAGGGCGAAACCCACCGGCCGGCCGCGGACTTCGGCAAGCAGGGCCATATCCGGATCCAGGATCAAGCGGAAGGAGGCAGCCATGACCCGAAACTCATCGATCGGGATAGGCACGTAGCCGGGGAGAGGGGCAAGAGATGCGTTGTAAAGCTGCCAGGCAGTCTCAATCTCCTGCTCCCATTTCGCCATGTCTACTCGCCGCACCTTCAGGTCATCCCTTTCGGCGGCGGTCTCGGCAATCTTGAGCAGCCGGGGCGGTAGACCCTCTTCAACCCTGCGCAGTCCATTGGGAATGCTGTACAGACGGGCAACCATCTGGTTTTGCATGGAAAAACCGGCTGCATCGAGCAGCCTGGGGTAGTACGGTGGCGTGTGAGCGGTCAGGATAGCCGGCCGGGTGTTAAATCCCTCCACGAGAACCCCGCATTCGTCGCTGGTGGAGGGGTTGTAGGGACCGCGCATTACTTTTGCTCCGCATGCTCGTAGCCAATTGGCCGCCGTCTCCAGCAGGGCTGCGGCGCATTTCGGATCGTCTACGACCTCGAAAAAGCCGAAGGTTCCGATCCCATCAGGGTCGTTCATACGAGGGTAGAAAGCGCCGATCGTGCCGACCAACTCGCTGCCTCGATAAGCCGTCCACAAGCCGCGCTCGTTCGCCTTCCAGAAGGGGTTTTTCTCGGGATTCAGTTGATCGCGCCGTGAGGAAATCAGCGGTGGCACCCAAAAGTGATCTCCCCGGTAGATTTTCCAGGGAAATGTAATGAAGCGGGTGAGCTCTGGCCCAGATTGGGCGTCGCGGAAGGTTATGTTCATTGCCGGCAGGTTAAGCAGAATGGGTTGTGCAAGGGAATCCCCACAAGTATATCTCAGATCGTGGTTTCTTAACTCAATCTTCTGAGATCTCTGGACAAGCTCGATAATGCTATACTATGCAAATAATGAAAGCACGTCGGAAATCTCCTGTCGACCAGACGGGGATTGAGTCTCAGTTCTGTTCTATCGATCTCAGGTTGAAAATCTTGGGGGAGCTGCCTTTTTTTCATGGGCTTTCTTCCCAGGCCCTGGAAGAGATCAACCGGCATTTTGTCGAGGTCGGGTATGCTGCTGGAGAAGTGATCTACCATGCCGGTGACCCCGCACGGCGATTTTACGCGGTTGCCGATGGTAAAGTGAAGCTCTTGCAGCACGCCCTGAGCGGACGCAACGTCTTATTGGATATTCTCATCCCCGGTGAATTTTTCGGCAGCCTTTCCCCTCGAGATGCGATGGATTATCCGGATACGGCCCAGGCACAAACCCCAGTCTGTGCGCTTAGCATTAATTCGGCAGAGTTCCGCACAACCTTGGATCGGTATCCTGAGGCAGCCCTGATCGTGCTTGACCTGATGGCAAATCGCCTGCAGGCGGCTAACGAAAATGTATTTCGCCTGAGCTCGATGGAAGCAGAGCAGCGTATCGCCAGCACGCTTCTCAAGTTGGGCGAAAAATTGGGAAGGTCGCACGAAGGGGGGATATTGATCGACCTGCCCCTCTCCAGGGATGAGTTGGCAGAGATGACCGGCACCACCACGGAGACGGCCAGCCGGACGGTCAGCCAGTTCCAGGCCAAGGGTTTGATCCAGGGCGGGAGGCAATGGATTGCCATAACCGATCTGGATGCGCTCAAAAGCGTGGCGCAATCCGGCTGAGATTCGATTTCCCCCATCGTTTCTTGATCCTGAAATCGCGGAAGCTAAATCTTCAGAAACCAGCCTCGTTTTGCGGTTGCGAGCAGAGGATTTGTTTTGTTTGTCTGCATCCCTGGAAAAGACGCATCAAAATGTAATTAATTGATCTACATCATGGAATCAATTGGGTAAGCGGTGTATTGTAGCAACATAAAGAAAGTCAGCTTTCTAACAGGAGATGGAGATGATGAAAACCATTTTGCGCAGTAAAGAATTAACCTGCCCGTCTTGCAGTGCCAGGATTGAAAAAGCAGTCAAAGCCCTGGATGGTGTTCAGGATGCCCAGGTCCATTTCAACACCGGGAAAATCGAAGTCGTGCACGACCCGGTTTTGGTCAAGGGAGAAGACCTGGAAAAAGCGATCCTGAATGCAGGTTATACAGCCCACGTATCGGCTTACTAACCAGGGGAGTAGGGCAATGGCCATGATCCTACACTACCTCCAACGCCCCGGGCAGCGCCGCAGAGCGCTTGCGATCATCAGCGGGGGATTGATCGCAGCCGGTCTGGCTTCCGGGTATATCCTGCATCATACGGGATGGTCCAATGGAATGATGGTGGCGGCCGCGCTGGTCTCAGGCGGGGATATCGCCTGGCGAGCCTGGACCAGCCTGCGCAACCGCCTCTTCAGTATCGAGCTCTTGGTAACGATGGCGACGATAGGCGCGCTCCTGATTGGCGAATATTGGGAAGCGGCCGCGGTGACTTTCTTATTCATCTTTGGTGCTTTTCTTGAAGCGCAGACCCTCAGCCGCACCCGTCAGGTTTTAGGAGACCTTCTGGAACTAACTCCAACAATTGCGTTAGTGCTACGTTATGGACGTCAGGAACAGGTTGCCCCGGTGGAAGTAATTCCGGGTGAGATCGTATTGCTCAAGCCGGGTGTAAAAGTGCCGGTGGATGGGGTTGTCGTAGATGGACATTCCACTATCGATGAGAGCGCCATCACCGGCGAGCCCTTCCCTGATGAAAAAATCGAGGGAAGCCCGGTTTACGCCGGAACGGTTAACCAGTCTGGAGCGCTAAAGGTACGGGCGACCGGGGTTGGGGCAGATACCACCCTGGCGCGCATCATCCACCGCGTGGAGGGAGCACAGGAAGAGAAAGCGCCTACCCAGAGGTTCATCGAACGATTCGCTCGCTGGTATACACCATTTATCATGGCATTGAGCGGGTTAGTCTTCCTGATCAGCAGAGATATCGAGCTCTCCCTTACATTGCTGGTCATCGGCTGTCCGGGAGCGCTGGTAATCTCGACCCCGGTGTCGATTGTGGCCGGAATTGGCCAGGCAGCGAAGAAAGGCATCCTGATCAAAGGCGGCGAGTACCTTGAAAACGCCGGAAGAATTTCGGCGATAGCATTCGATAAAACTGGAACGCTTACCAAGGGAAAACCCAGGCTTACCGATATTATCGTATTGGAAACCCAGGCAGCCCTCGCGGGCGCCGGAGGAGGTATGCCGCAGGCGTGGGGTTCTCCTCAAGCAAAGGAGGAGCGCTGGACTGTTGAGCAGCAGCAGGCGCTTCGTTGGGCAGGGATTGTCGAGGCAAACTCCGAGCACCCTCTGGCTCGCTCGATCCTGGAAGCAGCGACGCAGCTTGAGGGGGGTATACCAGAGGCTATTGGCTTTCAAACCTATCCGGGTAAAGGGGTTCTGGCCACATATCGGGGCACGCAAATCGCTCTTGGGACATTTGACTGGATGGAAGAAATTGAGGTACGTTTCCCTGTGGATATTCAGATTCATTTGGATAAATTGAAATCCGTAGGAAAAACTGCTGCTATCCTGGCTATAGATGGTCGGGCTGTGGGGATCCTGGGGATTGCAGACACACTGCGAGACAATGCCGCGGTTATGGCGCGGCAGTTATCCCAGAGCGGGATCCAGAAAATAGTCATGCTTACCGGTGAGGACCAGCTTACCGCGCAGGCGATTGCCCGGGAGGCAGGTATTCATGAGGTCTATGCCGGTTTACTGCCGGAGGGAAAGCTGGATACCATCCGGAACCTAAAGGAAGATGGTTATGTGGTCGCCATGGCCGGAGATGGGATCAACGATACGCCCGCACTGGCGGCGGCAGATATCGGCATCGCCATGGGTGCTGCCGGGACCGGGGTTGCTATCGAAACAGCGGATATCGCATTGATGGCGGATGATTTGATGAAGATACCAGAGGCAATCCGCCTTTCCAAAGCCACGTTGGGCAATATCCGGCAAAACGTGACGATTGCCCTGATAACGGTGGCGATCCTGTTAGGAGGGGTTCTGGTTGGAGAAGTGCATATGGCTGGCGGGATGTTGATCCACCAGGTGTCGGTGTTGGTCGTGATCTTGAACGCCATGCGGTTGATGAAGGCATAAGGAAAATCCCCGGAGAGTTCTGTACCCCAGATAGGGATTGTTCGATCTACACAGGGGTGAGCATGGTATAATCAATCACATCCTGAGCATATCAACGACGACAAAAACCAACGGGTTTTACTCCTATATTCAGAGGGGAATGTGAGGCGTCGTATGAAAGCTCATAGCATATTCGACCGCCTGGCAAGAAAATGGTGGTTTTACCTCCTAATCGTGATCCTATCTTTTTTGCCTTCATATACTACCCTGCCATTAAACCCAGTCGATACACCCAAACTCGTGATTGAAGTGCTCTCGAGGCCATTGCTTCACTTAACGCCCACAGTATTTCCAATTTTTAAAGTAATCCCGATCCTGTTATTCCTGGGCATCCTCCTCGTGGGCGATCGCCTCGCACGTATATTCGATGGATATGTTGCTCTCATCATTCTCTTGTGCGCAACGCTGCAAAATATAGCTTTTACTCAAAGCTTTGGTTTCGCATTACTGACCGGTAATCTTGTGATCTATTGTCTTCTAGCTGTTTTCTGGATGTGGGAAACTGTAATCCAAAGGAACGACCTGACCTATGTTCCAAAACCTGCCTGGAAATACTGGGTAGCACCTTTGGCAATTCTGGCTTTTTGGTTCCCTGCCAGCCTACAAGGAGGTATTCCTTCGCCCGATTTTTCCATGGCGGGGTTGGTGGCGAATGAAGCTGGGGTAACTTTCTGCATGATGCTCCCGGTTTTTCTGGCAATTCTGCTGTTAAGGTCAATGAGAATGAATCTCGCCCTCTTACGAGTGTCCGGATTCATAGGTTCCATCACAGGACTATTGAACGTGGGGATGGTGTTTATGAATCCACTTTATGGATGGTGGATGGGAGTGCTACACTTGCCTCTGTTGCTCATCTCATTCTATGCATTCGTAATTTCATTTTTGCAAAAGAGTGAGGAGACTGGTTCATTTGAGACAGAACCAGAGGAAAACCTTGCTTGTTAAATCCAGCAAAACACCCTCAAGCGATGTGCCAATCCCCTATTGAAATCCCCCAAATAGGGGATTTCTTATCCCCTAAACCGTTGATATCCTCCATGATGAAGGAGAAGGTCAGTAGACGTAGCAATAGCAAAAGGCTAGAAAGGATAGTCAGATCATGATACGCATGACGGATATTCAGGCTGTAGACATGCACTGCCGAGATCTGCAGCGTGATGCAGAAATCGATCGGCTCGCACGCCAGATCGTCCGCCCTGAGATCCATCGACAGCCGACCCTGGGGAAGTTGCTGTATTACTTCGGCCACCGGCTCGAGGCGTGGGGTAAGAGGCTGCAAGTCAGATTTGACTTCGAAGAAAATCTACCTTCCATACAACCCTCGGGCATCAAAAGGCCAGTGTAAGCAATCTCAGCCTCAGAGCAGAAAAATGGAGCATCATCAGGATATATCAGGTTTGCAGATTGGGCTGGACCATCGCTTAGATCGGGAAGGGGAGACCCTACGGATGGAACAGACTCTTCTTCTGATGGGTCTGGTAGGGATTGTGACGGCGCTGGTTAATTATTTCCCTGCGTTTATAGAGACACTGGCCCAGGCAATAGGGGGAAAAAGCCTGGTCCATGCTCTCGATCCACAGGCAAGCAGCTACCTTCCCTGGATCAACCTGTATTTGGGTTTTGCGTTTAGCCTGCATCTCGCGAACCTGTGCACGGGGAGGCGCCTGTTGATATCTCATTGGGTAGACCTGGTGTTGAACGCCTATGGGGTCGGATTGCTGCTGTGGATTGGGTTTGGGCAAAACCTCTTTACCGATGTGGAGACTTCCTTACTGGCACGCTTTCTACTGATCCTGATGGCTATACTGTCTTGCGTGCACTTTGGTAGCGAAGCCAGGTATGTTGGAATTAATTTTAAGAGTACAAAATGATTGGCGCCGTCTGGTATTGATGGGGGCTGCCAGATTGATTTGACTTTCGTCTGTCCGCATGTTACACTTGCTCAGGTTCCTGGACCGGCGATGAATTTTACCCATGCTCTCGTACGTACACCTCCTCTGAATTTTGCCGATGGTTTGACTACGGCCAAGCTGGGTGCGCCCGACTATACTCTGGCGCTGATCCAGCACGCGGGCTACTGCCAGGCTTTGCAGGGGTGTGGCTTAGAACTAGTCTCACTGCCGCCAGACCCCCTCTTCCCGGATTCAACCTTCGTGGAGGATACGGCGGTTCTGGCAGGGAACTCTACCGTCATTACCCATCCAGGCGCTCCCAGCCGGTGTGGGGAAGAGGTAGCGATACGAGAGGCGTTGACGCCTTTCTTCACCAGGTTCTATACTATCCAACAGCCAGGCACGCTCGAAGGCGGCGATATTTGCCAGGCGGAGAACCATTTCTTCATCGGGGTTTCCCGGCGAACCAACGCGGAAGGCGCCCATCAGCTGGCAGGCTTCCTGGCTCAAGAAGGGTTCACGAGTTCGTTCGTCGACGTAACGGCTGCCCACTTCAGGCTGCATTTGAAAAGTAGCCTGGCGTACCTGGGGGAGGGACGTATTGCCGCCTTGCGGAGCATTGCCGACCTGCCACAATTCAAGGGATATGAAGTCATCCCGGTGGATGACGTCGAAAGCTACGCCGCCAACTGCCTCCTGATTAACGGCACGATCCTTCTACCCGAAGGTTTCCCGCGTTTCCAGGAAACTCTGGAACGCCTGACATACCGGGTACAGACTTTGCAGGTATCCGAGTTCAGAAAGATGGATGGGGGCTTGAGCTGCTTATCTCTGAGGTTCTGAAGGGATAGGCAGCACGCTGGTCTAAGAAGCTACGCGTCCAGAAAGCCTGTAAACCGCTAAGGAATGAGCCAATCCTATCCGAAGCTCCGGGGTTAGAGCTAATCCGGCGGCTTCCATCCCCAGCAGCACCGCCCCAATCACCGGAGGGTAGGTCAGGCGCACTAAACTGGCGCGTGAGGCTACGGTGCGGATGGATCTCAACAACGGGTCAGTAACCATCAACCCCCCTTGCAAAAATATTTCCCCCGATAGAACAATCTCAAAATCTAGCTCCTGGAAGTTGAGCTGGCGAATGACGCTGTTTGCCATCTTGCCGACTTCGCGGCCTACCCAATGGATCAGCTCGACTGCGTCGGTGTCGCCCTGGCGGGCTGTTTCAAAAACCAATGCAGCAGCCTCAGCCCCTAAAACGTAACGCCCTGCTGCCAATCCTTCAATCAAATCGCCCAGGCTGCAGGCGCCGGCATGCCGGATAATAGCCGCGTCAAGTTTTGAGGGTTCCTTCCCCCCGGTCCAATCATGAGCCAATCCCTGGAGGGCTTTGTCGACCAGGTCCTTGGCGCCAGCGCCCCCTGCCATCCGGGCACCGCCTCCGGTGAACTGGCCCACCCGATGGTGGGTCTGATCCCAACCCCAGCAGCTGCACCCGCTGTCTGCTACAACAGCCACCCCCCAGCCTTTAGCCGATCCGGCTAGTAAGACGATCAGGGCAAGGTTGGCGGCGGCGACAGACGCATTTAACCCTAACCCGGCAATTGCCTCAAAAGTATCTTTTGTTTCGGAAGGAAAATCATACCCTCCCACCCCAAATCCGGCGCCCGCAATCTGATCGGGGGTTATCTCTGGTGGAAGAGCTTGCCTTAATGCTGCTATCAAAGCGCCAGTCAGGTCATCGTACCCCACCCCTTCGTGGTTTCCAGGCATGGATTGGCCGAAACCGATTACCTGGCCGGTTTCATCGGCTATCAACAAGCTAATCTTCGATCCGCTCACGTCAGCGCCAAGGTAATATTTAGGTTTCATAGCATTATTTGCGTGAAGTAGATATGGTCTGTAGCAATTAGGGCCACTGACCCTATAATCAGCGCTACTCCCGAAAGCCCACGTCATCCAGGTAGACCGCCCCTTGCGGTGTGCGGTCGAAAATGAAGCGGATCTCCGCCAGGTCTGGTGGGTCGAATTGCGGGTTAGATGTTCGGAAGGCTTGAAGGGGCAGTGCGAAGCTTTGTAAGATGGTTTCGGCAGAAAGATGGCTTGTGGTCAAGCCGGTTTTATACGGGTTAGCGTGTAGCTGCGGCTGCAAACAGGCAACCGAGCAAAGCGGCAGGCGGGTAATTTGCCCTCCCCTATCAACCAGCTCGATAGTCAGGTCGATGGGATCACTCTGCCTGCCCTGGGCATCTGCCAGGGCAAAGGTCAGGGTGCTGTGTGGGGTTAGCTCAAATCCATCGCTTGGAAGGCTCAGGGTGTAAGCAGCTTTGCTGATTGTTTCCTCCCAACCCAGATATACTGCGCTGGTTTGCTGGCTGATATATCTCAGCGGGATGAGTTTTTCTTTCCAGGATGACAGATTCGCGGCAGAGATCGTTCCGCCGGAGGCCGTGGTCGTTGCCAGATTGACATCTTCCTCGTAAGTGCTCAGGTAGTGGTAAGTAGAATCGACGAAACGGCTGATGTAGACTGTTTGCGGCAGCCAGTCTGCTCCATTTCGATGGTCCTGCAGTAAAGGAATGTATCCTTGCTCACCTTTTAGAGCGGTTTCGAAAAACGCAGAGACATAGATGTTGGCGATCTGCTGCTGTTGAGTGGCGGGCAGGAGCTGCTCCAGGTTCAAGAGCAGGCCGTTGATCCTGCTCCGGTCCATCTTTCCCCATACGGTATTAAACTGGTTGTGGTTGGCGCCGGAGATATACAATCCCCCTTTGAACCAGTAGTTCTGATCGGTAAATTTGACCCTGGCGTACTGGTCTAAACCCTCGAAAGAAGGCAGGTCTGCATCCTGAGCACCCTGGATCACAAAGTAATTGATGTTTTCTAATGAGGCGCCTCGCCCGCCCGGATAATACGGTCCCTCGGTGGGGGCGATGGCGAAAACCCCACGGATGCCAAAGTTATAATCGAAGCGAATTTTGGCATTGTCGGGATCATAGGGCAGCCGGTTGAATGCGGCGGCGATCGCTACTGCGCTGCCGCCGCGCGAATGGCCGATCAGCCCGACCTGCTCCAGGTTGATTTTCCCGTAGAATGGGTTCTGCGGAGCAGCCTGCCAAGCCCGCCACATGCGCAGGTGCTCCAGCACAACCCAGGCGCGGGCGTCATTTTCGTTGATCAGGCCGGAGAACGAGGGGCTGAGCATATCCGCCATGGGGGCAATGTTGAGGAAATTTTCATCCACGGAGACGAAGATAAACCCGCGGCTGGCCAGAAGCTCGCCCAGGTATGCATAGCCGGAATCGGAGTAGTCTTCCATGGGGTGGTTTCCATGGATCGCCAGCACTATGGGAAATGGTCCCTCGCCGGCCGGGTACCAGACTCGCCCGTTGAGCGGAAGGTAGGTGGCATCGAAACCCCAATAGCGCGTGCGCAACCACCCTGAAGGGCCGTCCCACCCGGCGATGAACGCCGAGCCGTCGACGCGAGGCGTGATGATAGCAGCCTGGTCAGCATACTCGGGCCGGTGCAGGTCATCGCCCGAGCCGTAGCTCAGGCTGCGTACCGGGTACTTCCCCGGAAGGGAAGGATCGGGCAGGTTGAGAACCGGGATGGTAGATGCCGAACCGCCAGCAGCATCAGCCAGGAGTGTAGATGGGGTTCCTGGATCCAGAACCCAGATGACTCCCCAGGCGAGCATCCCCAGGCCGACCGCAAGACCGGCCAGCGCCATGACCCGCCGGCGCAGGATCAGGTTCTTAAAGCCCACGCGGATGAGCGTCCAGGCACCGGCGCCTGTCAAAGCAGCAGCAAGGAGGAAATACAGCATTGTTAATGTGACGATGTTGGCTCCGGCCTGGAAAACCAGCGCTCCGAAGAAAAATAAGGCCGTACTGGTGAATGCCCATATAAAAAACGATGGCAAATGCCTGACGACAACCGCCAGTAGAACGGCCACCCCTCCGGCAAGCAAACACACCGCCAGAACCACGGCCAGACCCACGACCGTACCCCCATTGGGTCCAGGAACGTCCAACAGGGTGTAGGCGACATATGCCGCGAAAACGGCCAGCAGGGCGAACAGGCCATAAGCAGCTCCCCTCCAGGCGTAGGGACCGGGGATGAACCGGGTCAGCCAGAAGCTTATTCTGTGAAAAAGCCCTGAGTTCATGATCGTCCCCTTAACGAAAGCAGATGGGTCTTTTGAAAAAACAACAGGACCAAGCAGTTCAATTATCGCGCCAAGCTCCTGGATTGTGGTCCTTTTAGGATTGTGCGGATAAAATTAAACCGCTTTCCCAAGGTCCTATGCTTTTTACACGAAGGATACCAGGGGATAGGATGGGAAAAGAAGGATAGAACTGTGGCTACACTTGAAACAGGAGTTAAGAAATACCGGCCAGATGTGCGCGCAGCTCTGGTGGTTTCGCCGGTGGTGGTGATCCTGGAGATTCTCAGCGACGTGATCCCAGGCATCGGTTATGTGCTGACCGTCCCAATCGCCGTCGTGACCTATTACGTGCAGGGGGTATTGGCTGGCAGGTACTTGCGGGAAGATCCACGCTACGCTAACGCCGGTGCGGGGGAATATGCCCGCCGTGGCGCCTTATCGGCGGTCTGGACAGGCATTGTCTTATCGAATGCGGTTACCCTGATTGATTTTGTGATCCTGACACCGCTTTCGTTCGGTGCAATCCTGATCGGACTGCCGCTGGTACTCGCCAGCAGTTTGACAGACATGGTCCTGAACCTGGTGTTTACCACCCTGGGCGCCTGGCTTTATGGCCGGTTGGGTAGCCACCGCATGTGGGGAATATCCTGTATCTTGATGGGCATTGTGGTTATCTTTACCTTCATCCTGGGAGTTGCTGCGGCAGTCGGGCTGGTTTGGGTCGGATATGGGGCGGTGCGCGGCATGTTGGGTCGATAAAACACGCGTAGCCTGGTCGACTTGAGGCAGACAAAAAAAAGGGTGGCGCAAAGAACCCTTCAAGGTAGGGTTGAAATTAATATGCGGCCCTGCGGTTTCTTACTCGCTCAACTCGGACAGGAGGCAATCTTGTCCTACGAACTGGCTACCTTAACCAGGGTTTTACGTGTTGCTTCAATGGTCTTGCGCACCTCTTCCGGACCGTGTGCAGTCGATAGAAAACCGGCTTCGAACTGTGATGGCGCCAGGTAGATGCCCTGCTCGAGCATGGTGTGGAAGAACGCGGCGTAGGCCTTCGTATCCGCAGCTTTTGCGGAGGACCAGTTGATCACCGGATCAGGGCAGAAGAACAGTGTGAACATGGTTCCCACACGCTGGAAGACTGCCCGAGCGCTGCTCCCTTCGATCGCCTCGCGAATGCCCTCCTCGAGGGCAGCGGCGGTCGCCGCCAATCCCTCCCAGGTTCCCGCTTTGCGCAGCTCGCCCAGAGTAACGATGCCGGCCGTCATCGCTAATGGGTTGCCAGAAAGCGTCCCGGCCTGGTAAACCGGCCCGGAGGGCGCTACCCGTTCCATGATCTCCCGGCGCCCGCCGTAGGCGCCGACCGGAAGCCCCCCGCCGATCACCTTGCCCAGCGTGGTCAGATCGGGTTTTACACCATAGAGAGCCTGCGCACCGCCAGGGTGGACGCGAAAACCGGTCATCACCTCATCGAAGATCAGCAGAGCGCCATGATCATGAGCCAGGTCGCTCAGCCCCTGCAGAAACCCCGGCTGGGGTGGGACCACGCCCATGTTTCCGGCAACCGGCTCGACAATCACAGCGGCGATCTCGCCGGGGTGTGCCTCGAATAGCGCGTGAACGGCGTCGAGGTCGTTGAACGGCGCCACCAGGGTATCTTCCACCGCTGAAGGGGGAACACCCGGAGAATCGGGCAGCCCCAGGGTGGCCACGCCTGAACCTGCTTTGACCAGGAGGAGGTCAGCATGCCCGTGATAGCAACCCTCGAACTTGACGATCTTGTTCCGCCCGGTGAAGGCGCGCGCCAGGCGCAGCGCCGACATGGTGGCTTCGGTGCCCGAATTAACGAAGCGCAGCATCTCGATGGCCGGGTAGAAACCCACGATGAGCTGCGCCAGCTCCACTTCCAGCGGGCTGGGGGCGCCGAAGCTGGTGCCTTTTCCCGCTGCGGCCGTGATTGCCGCCACAAGCCGAGGGTGAGCATGCCCCAGAATCAGCGGGCCCCAGGACAGTACGTAATCGATAAAGCGGTTGCCGTCCACATCGACCAGGTAGGCGCCTTCTCCCCGTTCGATGAACAAGGGAGAGCCGCCTACGCCCCGGAAGGCGCGCACGGGCGAATCCACACCGCCCGGCAGTAAAGTCTTTGCTCTGGCAAACCAATCCGATGAGAGAGAAGTGTTCATGATGCGATGCCCTGTGGTTGAGATTGAATATAAGCGATGGCGGCTTTGGCAGCCATCTTTCCGGAGGCGATGCAGTCAGGGATGCCGACGCCTTGATACGCGCTGCCAGCCAGGAACAGGCCGGACTGGCTGCCCAGCTCGCGCTGGATCGTTTCCAACCGGCTGAGGTGGCCCAGAGTATACTGCGCGAGGGCTTTGGGCCAGCGGAAGAGGCGGGTTAGAACGGGTGGGGCGGTAATTCCTAGCGTTTCGCCCAACTCCTGGCGAGCCAGGTTGACCAGTTCCTGGTCCGGTTTGTCCAGCAGCTGCTCTTGCCCGTGGCGGCCGATGAAGAGACGGATCAACGCGTACCCCTGGGGAGCGCGTCCCGAGAATTTGGATGATGTCCAGGTGCAGGCTAATATCGGGCGGCCTTCGATCTTTGGGATCACGTAACCGTAGCCGTTGAGCGGGCGGGGAATATCCTCCACGCGGTATCCCAGGGATACGGTGGCCGTCGAGGCATAGGGGATGCCGTTCAATGCACCGGACAGGCGGGGATTGAGGCTGGCGGTGAGGCCGGCAGACACGTAAGCCGGCAGCGCCAGGATTACAACGTTGGCCCGCAAGGTTTCGCCGCTGCGCAAAACCAGGTGGTATCCTCCGTCAGAACCCGCTTCGAGTTGATCGATAGCACTCTTCAGGCGCAAGTCGATCCCCTTCAAGTGGGCGACCAGGGCCGCAGGAATTTCAGCCAGGCCTCCCGGCAGAGTGAGAAAAGCCGGTTTGCGGGCAGTCGGTTTAGGGGCTGAATTGAGATGCATGCGCATGGAGATTGCGCCACGCACCAGACTGCCGTGCTCGAGCTCGAGCCTGCGCATCGAGGGGTAGGTGGCATCCAGGCTCAGCCTGTCGCCGTCTCCGGCAAAGACGCCGCTTACCAGAGGCTCGACCAGCCGGTCGTATGTTTCGCCTCCCAGGCGCCGCCGGAAAAATCCGGCAAGCGATTCTTCCCGGGAGTCTTTTGCGGGAGGAATAACTGGCTCTGCGAACAGGCGCAGCTTTCCGGCGGGGGATAGCAGGCTGGTCTTGAGCATAGGGCTGAAGCGCGAGGGAATCAGTCCGGTTAACCCCTCCGGCAGATCGTAGAGATGCTTGCCGTGCAAGATGTACGTGCGGTGCTGCGCTTCATTTGGCCCGACCAGGCGATCCTCCAACCCCAGTTCCCGGCACAGATCGAGCGCTCCGGGTTTTGAGGAGAGGAAGGAATCGGGACCGCCCTCGATAACAAAGCCGTCCTGCGCATCGGTTGCGATCTTTCCGCCCATGCGACTCTCCCCTTCGATCAGTGTCAGAGCCTGCCCGGGGGCGAACGCCTGCAGGTAATAAGCCGCTGCCAGGCCGGCAATCCCACCGCCAACGATCACCACCCGCGCAGCCTGGTTCACAGCCAGCCTGCCTCCTGCGCCTTCTGGCGCACCAACCCGGCCAGCGAGTCGATCATTTCGGGAGCTGCATTGACCAGCTCGATGCGTTCGAAGCGCATGCCCAGCTTCTCCGCTTGCTGGCGGTATTCTATGTCCACGTCGTAAAGGATCTCGACATGCTCGGTCACAAACCCGATGGGAGCGATGAGCACGTTTTTCTGCCCCTGGCCGGCCAGCTTCTGGATCACCTCCCCGGCGTCCGGACCCAGCCAGGGGTCAGGGGTCATGGCGGCGGATTGGAAGGCAAACTCGTGGGGGCGAGGGCCAAGGCGTTCCATCACGGCGTTCACCGTCTCCATCAGTTGGTCGCGATAAGGGTCTCCCAGGGCAAGAATCCGTTCGGGGAGGCTGTGGGCGGTGAAGATGATGGGCACCTCAGAGCGAACATCGGAAGGGAATTTCTCCAACCCCGCCTTTACGCGGGTAGTCAGTGCATCCAGATAGCCGGGCAGCAGATGCCAGCTTTCAATGCGGGCAATCTCGATCGATGAATGCACTTCTTCTGCCCTTTGATAATACATTCCGACGCTCATGCGGGAATAGTGCGGCGCCATGACCAGCCCGACTGCCTGGCGGATGCCAAAACCTTCCATCTCGGCCAGCGCTTCGCTGATGTAGGGGCGCCAGTGGCGCATGCCGGCGATGGTCTTGAACGCCGGTTCAGCCCGTTTGGATTTCCGGTAGAGGACAGCCTCCAGGGCGGCTGCCTGGGCCTGTGTATTGGCCAGAATCGGGGAAATCCCGCCGATTTTACGGTAGCGCTCGGTCATTTCTTCCAAAACCTCAGGCGAGGTTGGGCGTCCTCCGCGCACATCTTTTAGATAAGACTCTACATCTTCCAGCTTGCTCGGCCCACCATAAGCCATGACTAACACACCGATATAATTCAAGATCGTGCTCCTTTCGAAAATTCATGGACCAGCTCGATGACCGTGAGAACATTTTCTATGGGGGTATCCGGGAGAACGCCGTGGCCCAGGTTGAAGATGTGCCCAGGACGCCCCCCGGCCTGCTCCAGGATGGAGACAACACGCCGGCCGATCTCGGGCTTGGGCGCGAAAAGGGCCGCGGGGTCCAGGTTGCCCTGCACGCCTACATCGGGGCCGAGCATATTCCAGGCCTGGTCCAAAGAAACGCGCCAATCCAAACCGATGACGTCGCCTCCGGCTTCTCTCATCATTGGCAGCAATGCGCTGGTATCCGTACCGAAATGGATGGCCGGGATATGCGCGCCCTTCAAAGCACGGAAGATAATCTGGGAATAAGGCAGCACGTACTCGCGGTAATCCTGTGGTCCGAGGGTTCCAACCCAGCTGTCGAAAAGCTGCACAACCTGGGCGCCGGAATCGGCCTGGGCGAGCAAATAATCGGTGACCACGCGGGTCAGTTTCCCCATGAGAAGGCGCCAGGCGTGTGGTTCGGCATACATCATCTGCTTGGTTTTCAAATAACCGCGCGAAGACCCGCCTTCGATCAGGTAGCATGCCAGGGTAAATGGACCGCCGGCAAAACCAATCAGGGGCACCTTTCCATTGAGCTCGTGGCGCACCAGGCGGATGGCTTCCAGGACGTTGGAGAGTGCTTCGCGCGGCTCGATCGGTTTTAAAGCGGCGGCATCTGCGTAAGAGTTCACCGGTGTATGGATCACAGGGCCTTCCCCGGCGGAATAATCCAGGCGCACGCCCATCGGGATCAAAGGCAGGAGGATATCGGCGAAAATGATGGCTGCATCCACCGGCAGCAGGCGCAGCGGTTGGAGGGTGACCTCAGCAGCCAGCTCGGGCTGGGCGCAGATCTCGAGCAGCGAATAGCGAGCGCGCACAGCACGGTACTCGGGCAGATAGCGGCCGGCCTGGCGCATGAACCATACGGGCGTGCGATCAACCGGCAGGCGGTGGCAGGCACGCAGAAAGCGGGATTGAATTGCGGCGGGGTTTATTTCCATAAGGCCAGCGTCTCTTCAGCGGGATGGTAAACGGCGGTGTAGATCGGGGTATCGCGCAGGGTGTAGCTGCGGCTGTCGGTGTTGCGCAGCTCGCCGACCAGATCGGAGAAGCGCGCCAGGTTGTCGGTCTCATACACCACGATGAACTCCTGATCCTGGAGGCCGAAAGAATATAGCAAGAGCTGGCTGATATCGGTGTACTGCTTGCCGATGCGGATGTGCTCATTCATCATCCCCTGGCGGGCATCACGTCCCAGCAGGTACCACGCGGCGGTCTTGACGAAGGGGTAGACGATCAGGTACGGCTTGTGCTCTCTGGCAAAGGGGTCGATCTCCTGCTCTGAGCGCTGGGCGCGGGAATATTGGGAGGGATGGTTATACCCCCACAGAACCGCAGAGACCTCCAGATAACGGCGCAGAGGGTTGGTCGAGCGGGCGTAGGCTTCAAAGAAGCGGCCCGTATCGCAGCCCTGCTCGATGGGAAGCGCCGACCATACCAGAAGGTCGATGCGACCGTCAGCCGGGAAGACCTGGTAGAGATTGACTTTCGGGGCGGAAGCGCGCAGCCCCGCAAGCCACCCCTCGAACAAGGCGCTGCGCTCGGAGGGAGGCAGGGACCAGTAAGTGTCCTTAAAAGAGAGGAAAGCGAAATGGTTGAGGGTTCGATTCGTTTTTTCTACTTCAGCCATCGTGCAGCATCCTTGGCATGATAGGTGAGAATCAAGTCTGCCCCGGCGCGCTTGATGCTGGTCAGGATCTCGAGGACCACGCGCGGCTCATCCAGCCAGCCATTCGCCGCGGCGGCTTTCACCATGGCGTATTCGCCGCTGACGTTATAGGCTGCCAGGGGCAGCTCGGGGAAATTTTCACGGACGAGGCGGATCACGTCCAGATAGGAGAGTGCCGGTTTGACCATGAGCATATCGGCGCCCTCGGCCACGTCCAGTGCGGTTTCACGTAAGGCCTCACGGACGTTAGCCGGGTCCATCTGGTGGCTCTTGCGGTCGCCGAACCTGGGCGCACCCTGGGCAGCCTCACGGAAGGGGCCGTAGAAGGCGGAGGCGTATTTAGTCGAGTACGACAGGATGGGGAGGTGTTCGAAGCCGGCCTCATCCAGCCCAATGCGGATGGCGGAGACCATGCCATCGATCATCCCGGAGGGGGCGACGATATCGGCGCCGGCTTCGGCATGGGAAACAGCCACACGGCTGAGCACGTCCAGGGTCTCATCGTTGAGCACATAGCCTTCCGGAAGGTGGGGATGCAGGCGTTTCCCATCTCCGGTGTTGAGCAGCCCGCAGTGGCCGTGGTCGGTGTATTCGCATAGACATACATCGGTGATCACCACCATCTCGGGTACGGCCTTCTTGATTGCTCGCACAGCCTGCTGGACGATGCCGTCTGGGGCGAAATTTTCCTCCCCGACCGGATCTTTATGTTCGGGAACCCCGAAGAGGACCACAGCCGGGATGCCCAGTTTCGCAATGGATTCGATCTCCCCGGGGAGCAGGTCGGGCGACCACTGGAAGACCCCGGGCATGGAACTGATCTCTTGCTGCAGCCGGCGCCCGTGGGCTACGAACATGGGGTAGATGAAATCATCGGGCGAGAGCTGGGTTTCGCGCACCATGCTGCGGATCTGAGGAGAGAGACGAAGGCGGCGCGGACGCGCTACCGGGAAATTAGCCGATGAGGCTGTCTGTGACTTATTCTGTTTATTCAGGATGTCCTGGATCATTTGAATTCCCTCGATGTCCTTGCATTTTGGTAGTACTCCACCAGAGCCTTCACCAACCCGCTGGTGGTGTGTTCGGAGGCGATAATCTGGGGCTCGTAACCGATCTCCCGGGCAGCCTGGGCAGTCACCGGGCCGATGCAGGCGATGACGGCGTTCCCCAGCAGATTAAAATGGTTCCCGTTTAACATCTGGGTAAAGCCCGCCACCGTCGAAGGACTGGTGAAGGTGACGGCATCGATGCCTTGAAGCAGGTTGGCGGCTTGCTGGGGGGTGAGGGCAGCCTGCCGGGTCTGGTAAGCGGCGATCTCGGTCACCAGAGCCTCTTTCTGGCGCAGTAGCTCGGGCAGAGCTTTGCGGGCAATGGCCGCACGGGGAAGCAGGATACGCTGCCCGCGCACGTCGCCAATCTCTGCGGCAATCGCCTCGGCCAGATACTCGTCGGGGATAAAATCCGGGACAATCCCCAGGTCTTCCAGTGCATGTGCTGTGGCGGGTCCGATGGCGGCAACCTTAACTCCTTTGAAGCTTGAGATTTCCAGGCCCAGAGCTTCCATTCTGATCCAGACCGCCTGCACTCCATTCGCGCTGGTAAAGATGACCCATTGGTAGGTAGGGATTTCGGCAACAGCCCGATCCAGCTCCTTATTCTGCACGGGCAAAACGATTTCAATGGCGGGTAAAAGGACTGGCTCGGCGCCCAGATCGGCGAGTTGTTGGGCCAACGCATCAGATTGCGCCTGCGGGCGGGTAATTAAAATGTGTTTACCAAGCAAAGGTTGTGCGGCGTTCATGCAAGTATCTCTCCTGCGCCCTGTCCGAGGGCTTGCATCCCCAGCGCCGCGCCCAGTGCTTCAGGATCCTGCCCTTCACCGTTGACACGGATGAGCTGTTTGCCGTCCAGGGAAGCCACTAATCCGGTTAACGATAAAGATTGTCCATGAGGCGAGGCGTAAGCAGCCACCGGAGCGGAACAGCCTCCCCCCAGCGCCTTGAGGAAGGCGCGTTCGGCGGTCACGGCGTTTCGAGTGGCAGGATCGTCGATCGCAGCCACGATTTTTAAGGTTTCGGCATCTTCTGCCCGGCTTTGGACGGCGAGAGCAGCCTGACCTGGAGCGGGCAGCATGACCTCAAACGGGAGATATTGGGTGATCTCGTCGCCTTCCCCCAGGCGTAAGAGCCCGGCAGCCGCCAGGACGATGGCGTCGTACTCTCCCTGGAGGGCTTTGCGCAGGCGGGTGTCGATATTGCCGCGCAAGGGTAAGATCACCAGGTCCGGGCGGAGGGCGAGGAGCTGCGCAGAGCGGCGCAGGCTGGAAGTGCCCACCCGGGCTCCTGCGGGGAGTGTCTCTATAGATTGCGCCCGGGAGGAAATGAGGACGTCGCGCGCCTCGCCGCGAGCGCAGATGGCAGGCAGCGCCAGGCCGGGGGCCATTTCGATGGGCAGGTCTTTCAGGGAATGGACGGCCAGGTCGATCGCCTCGCAGCGCAAAGCGGCCTCCAGCTCTTCAGTAAAGACCCCTTTGCCGCCAATCTCTGGCAGGGGGCGGTCAATGACCCGGTCGCCGTGCGTCTCGAAGATCTCCACCCGGCATTCCAGCCCAGGCCAGGCAGTTTGCAGAAGGTGGATGACGTGGTCGGTTTGCCAGCGAGCCAGACGAGAGGGGCGAGTACCCAGGGTGAGTATACGTGTGGTGGTTTTATCCATAGGTTGGCTCACCCGGTTCAGTGGGATTTCTCGGCCGTTAGACCGAACAGCCTGCGGAGGACCTCGGCGTATTCAGCCGCCTGGCCGTTCAGCGCTTCAGAGCGCAGGTTTAAAGTCGGCTCGTGGAGCAATTTATTCACCAGAGAGACTGAGAGCTGCTCAATTTGCAGGCGGGTTTGCTCATCTGCATCGGGAAGGTGGTGCATTGCGCGAGTGACCTCACGCTTGCGGATGTCCTCGGCCTTCTGGCGTAGATCTGTAATGGTTGGGAGGATTTCGAATTGATGCAGCCAGAGTTCCATATGATGGACTTCGCTGGCGACGATCTCCTCGACGCTGGGGATTTCTTTTATGCGTTCGGCGATGGAGCCGTTGAGATACGCCTGCAGATTGTCGATGTCGTACAGGCGCGCTCCCGGAATCGAGGCGACGTCTGGGTCGATGTTGCGGGGGATGGAAATATCGATCAGAACCATCGGCCGCTGGCGGCGGTGCAGCATGGCTTCTTCGACCAACTCCGGCGTCACCAGTGCGTGCGGAGCGTTGGTGGAAGCGATGACCAGGTCGGCTTCTTGAATGACCTCGCTCAGGCGGTCGAAACGAGCGGATCGAAAACCCCAGCGTTCGGCCATATCGGCCGAGCGCTGCTGCGTGCGATTGACGACGGTTACGCAGGTTGCGCCGTGGGCGTGCAGCCCTGACACGGCTAGCTCGGCCATTTCACCTGCGCCAATCACCAGGATGTCGCGCTCCGAGAGAGAGCCGACTTCCTTCTCAGCGAGGTGAATGGCAACCGAGCTGATCGTGGCAGGGTTCTGGCTGATGCCTGTTTCGGTCCGGGCGCGCTTGCCCGACCGAATTGCGCTGCGGAAGAGCGATGAAAGCACCGGCCCGATGGAGTTGTGTTCTTGTGCGGTCTCATAGGCATCGGCAACCTGACCCAGGATCTGGGGCTCGCCCAGGACCATGGATTCCAACCCGGCGGCAACGCGGCACAGGTGGTAAACGGCTGCTTCGCCTGAATACCGCGTAATATGTGGATCTAACTCGGTGGTTGGGATTCCAGACTTGTTCGCCAGGAAATTCAATAGAGGCACAAAGACTTGTACCCCGGCCTCTTCCTTTTGATCCTGATCGGCAAGGCAAGCAAAAACCTCTGTCCGGTTGCAGGTGGATAGGATAGCGAACTCACAATAGGGAAGCAGTTCGGGGATATCACGGTGTGTGAATCGGTCGAGAACAGAGCTCGTTTCGGAGGTTGAAAAACTCAGACGCTCGCGGGTGTCGAGGGAAGTAGCATGATGGGAGGCGCTCAGAGAAATGATCTTCATTGTTGGATTCTTTACCTGTCGTAGGGTTGGGCTAGGGCTACCTCCACGGTATCGAACACCACGGAGATATGCCGTAATAACGTAATGGATGTCTGTAAAGGCTCTGTCCAGGTCTCCAAAAGTGAGCTGGAGGTATCACTCAGGATCTTTCGAAAATAGAGGACAATTCGAAGCGTCATCGAAACCGGCATCCCCCGCCGGATAGCAACCTGGCTGAGGAGATTTCCGATGCTTTCGGCTTCTTCCAGCAAACCCTGAGAGACTTCAGGATTTGAAAGTGAGATTTTAATCACCTCCACTAAACGCGCATATAAAGTCTGGTAGATTTCACGATCGGTTGCTGTGAAGTACAGAGATTCGGGAAAATCAGGATTTGCTTCCAATTCGTGTCGCACACGTTGGAGGGAGCTGTCGACCCATGCCTGGGTGAAATCTATTGGGTGTTTGGAGGTGCTCCGGGAAATTTCAAACTGGTCCAAGTCTGCCGCAGCAAAACGGCGGTGACCGCCGGCGGTGGTCATGCAGGCGATATATCCCCGCTTTGCCCACCTGCGCAGGGTGACAGGATGGACCCCCAGTTTCCCGGCGGCCTGCATTAGACTCAGCCATTTTGTACTTTCCTCAGGTAGTGGGCTTGCTAAATAATTGTTCAATTCTCATCAAACCTGTACAATGCTATGCAAAACTATACAATCGCCCCCAATTTTACATGGTTCTTAGTGAATGTCAACTAAGAGATTTTTAATCTTCCTTTGTTTATCTCTAGCCAAAACGTCCCCGTAATGGTACAGGCCAGAATGATCAACCAGGTAGGTAAATCCAGCGGGGCTGTCTGAACGTACACCTGGAGGGGAGTGGAGGCGGTCACAAACAATACGAACAAGATCACAGCTGCGCCCCAGGCATTCATAAAGCGGTTGGAGAAGAATCCCAGGCTAAAAACTGACCGCCGCGCAGAACGCATGTTAAACGCCAGAAGCACGTGGCCGATCAGCCAGGAGACGAAAGCGACGGTATGCACCGCATCCGTTTGCATGCCACTGTGCCAGGCGATCAGGTAAGCTGTGGAAACGGCGGCGAATAAACCGGCTGCGCCCATCAGAATACCGACGATCATTTCGTGATCCATGAATGGTTGGCGCGGGTTGCGCGGCGGGCGCGACATGAGATCTCCTTCACCTGGTTCGGCCACGAAGCTGGCAGCTGCGGCCAGATCCATGAACAGCTCCATCAAGATGATCTGGATGGGGGTGAACGGAACCGGGGCATGCACCAGAACTGCAAGCAGCATGATCAGCACCAGAGCGACTTTGCAGGCGAGGTAATACCTCACGCCTTTGCGCAGGTTTTCATAAAGGGTGCGGCCTTCACGGATGGCGCGCACGATCGTAGCGAAGTTATCGTCCGCCAGGATGATATCGCCAGCTTCGCGAGCCACGTCGCTGCCTGTCGCGCCCATCGCCACGCCGATGTCTGCGGCTGCCAGGGCTGGCGCATCATTGGTCCCGTCGCCTGTGACAGCCACGCGCTCGCCCTGTGCCTGCAGGAGGCGTACGATACGCAGCTTATGCTCAGGCGTGGTACGAGCAAAGATGGAGATGTTTGCGATGACTCGCGGAAGATCCTCATCGGAAATGCGGTCCAGCTCAGCGCCGGTGAGAACCGCAGAGCCGTCGCCCATGCCAACCTGATCTGCGACCGAGCGAGCGGTAAGAGGATGGTCCCCGGTAATCATCATGGTGCGAATGCCGCCTCGCCGGCATGCCTGGATCGATTCGGCTGCTTCGGGCCGGGGAGGATCGGCGATGCCGATCAAGCCTACGAGGACCAGCCCGCTCTCCGCTTCCAGTTGGGTGATTGGGCTGCGATCGGGCAGCCATTTCTCGGCGGCGGCGATCACGCGCAGACCCTGGGCTGCCATGCTGGAGGCGCGCTCCAGCCAGACCTGGCGGGCTTCATTTGTCAGGGGGATGTCGCCATTGGTGGTAAGCTGGCTGCCGGATACGTCCAGGATGGCTTCCGGGGCCCCTTTTACCGCAACCCACATTCCTGGCGACCAGCGGCAAACGACCGACATGCGCTTGCGCTCGTTATCGAAGGTAAACTCGTTCAACAGGGGATAATCTGGGTTGATCCCCTCCTGGCGTGCGGCCTTCGAAAGGGCGGCCTCCAGAGGGTCTCCATGAGGCTCTCCATGGCTGCCGGGCAAACCGTTGGCAACTACGCCGATCGTGAGTAAAACCGAGCGGTTCTCTGGTGGGAAAAACTCGCGAACCGCCATGCGATTCTCGGTCAGCGTTCCGGTTTTATCGGTCGCGATCACGGTCACCGCGCCCAGAGTCTCGACGGCTTGCAAGTGCTTGACGATCGCCTGAGATTGTGAAAGCCGGTAAGCGCCCAGACCGAGCACCATGGTGATGATAATCGGCATCTCTTCGGGGATGGTCGCAAATGCCAGGGAGAACCCGATCAGCAGCATCTCCTGGATAGGGTATCCCCCGATCACAACGCCCAGGAACGGGATGAGGATGCTGAAGCCGATGGCGATCCAAATCATCCAGCCGCTCAGCTCGCGCATCGCTTTCTGGAGCGGGGTGCGTGGTTCCTGGAGGGTCTGGGTCAATTGCGCCAGGCGTCCCAATTCGGTATTGCCACCGGTAGCCACCACCACGCCCTTGCCGCGGCCGCGGGTGACCAGTGTCCCCGCATACATCACATTGGCTCGCTCGGAGAGAGGGGTTTCTTCCAGGAGAGTGATCTGGGCGTTCTTCTCAACCGGGGTGGATTCGCCGGTAAGAGTGGATTCGTCGGCGTTCAGACTGTAGCTTTCCAGCAGGCGCGCATCTGCCGCCAGGCGGTGACCTGCCTGAAGGAGAAGGATATCCCCTGGAACCACGCTTGCGCCGGGGATTTCGACGGCTGCGCCCTGCCGCTGAACCAGGGCGGTTGGCGCTCCCAGTTTACGCAGCGACATGATTGCGCGCTTGGCTCGCTGCTCGTTGACCACCTCAATGGTGTTTAAAGCCAGGATGATCAACAGGATGGCGATGGCGTCGGCAATTTCTCCCGAAATCGCATACAGGCCAGCGGTTGCCAGCAGCAGCAGGATCATTGGTTCGGCAAGCTCTTCGAGGAATTCTTTCCAGATGGGCTCTTGTTTTTCGACCTGCACCTGGTTGGAACCAAAATGAGCCAGACGTTCACGCGCCTGGCTCGGGTCCAGCCCGATCTCCGGATCGACCTCTAACTCGGCGGCCGTTTCTAAGGCACCCAGGGTGTGCCAGGCAGGCGCCGGAGTTAATGGCTTTTGTTTACTCTCCAAAGGCGTTTAAACCAGATGATCGCGCACGGCCTTCACGGCAGCGTCGGTTCGGGAGGTAGCCCCCAGCTTTTTAAAGATCGAATCGAGATACTTTTCAACGGTTTTCTCGCTGATTCCCAGGGTAACTCCGATGAACTGGTTGGTTTTACCATTGATCACCAGGCGCAGCACTTCGGTCTCGCGTTGTGTAAGCTGGGAGGTGTTATGCACTTCTTCTTTCACCCACACGGGAAGTTGGGCAGCGATCCCACGGCTGATCCAGCCTCTCTCGCCGCTGGCGACGCCGCGCACCGCCTCGACGATCATTTCTGCAGCTTCGTCTTTGATTAAATAACCCGCCGCTCCCATTTCCAGCAACGAGAGCACATAATGCTTATCGTCGTAAGCGCTCAACGCCAGGATGCGTACGGGCGAATGTGCAGCGAACAGCTTGCGCACGACATCCACTCCCTGCAATTCAGGGAGCTCCATATCCAGGAGTAAGATATCAGGATTTAATTCGTTAACCAGGTTGACGGCTTCTGTCCCGCTTCCAGCTTCTCCCACCACGGCAATATCTTCAGTCTGGTTCAGCAAATTTTTAATTCCCATACGTACTACTGGGAAATCATCTGCCAGAACGACCCGTATTGGGTTCATCATCAAATCTCCCTAGGCCGCGCACTTCAGCGTCTAATGTGTTGCGGTCTTATCTGGCTGCATTTAAGGGAATGCATCTGGAAAGGGATTATAGCACCGAACGTGTCATGTGGGCGATACCTTATCATATTTATCGCCGCTTATCAGGAGTTTCAGGACCATCCCGTCGGTATAACCTCTCAGCAAATCTGGAGAGATCCTATGTTGATCCATGATTTTATCTCCCGGGATAGTAAAAACCGTACTACTTCGCCTGTCTTGATATTATGATACGCGTAGTATCCGATTACTTAAGAGCAAAAGATTATAGAATTTTCAACTCGAAGTCGGGGAAAATATACCATCAGCCTGGATGGCATCCATCTATGAGAAGCTAGAACAAAACTCAAATAAGATCCTTAGATCCATGGCACGAAACGCCCAGTATGGTGCATATACTCCAAATACTCCTGACCAAAGGCCTCAAGCATGACCCGTTCCTCGACACGAACGCGATAGCTGTAACCGACGATGGCGATGGCAATGGCCAACACCGCTCCTACCCAGGTTCCTACCCCTAACCCGATGCCCGCCAGAGTGAGGATGGATCCTGTGTAGGACGGGTGGCGCATCCAGCGATATGGACCGGTTGTAATCAGCTTTTGGTTTGATTTCACCTGCACAACTATGCTGAAAGAAGGGCCCAGGAGGAAGATCGACCACTCCCTCAGGAATATCCCAGCCCAGATCAGTGCTATGCCAGCGATTTGGAATGAAGCTGGTAGTATGCCAAGACCAACCCCTCTTAATATAAAAATGAGAGAATTGTTGGCATAAATCATCAACAGAATCATCCAATAAGATCCTCGATCGCTGCGGCGCCTGTCTCGTTGTGGCCTACCGAAGATGAAAGTGTTAAGCAGTTCAACCACAAACCAGATATACAGGCTGATAAAGAAAATTATCCCCAGGATAGAGGCAGAAAACCAGGGTGGGAGGTTCATGTTATTCCTTCTCGCTAACCTTTATAAGTCAACACCCTCCCCCACAGGCTCTTCGTGCCCCATAAACCCGAGCGCAGGCATTCGAGCTGGACGATCTGGCTGTGATCGACAAACAGGTTCACCTCAGGCCCGTAATTCTTCACGTACCAGGCGAAGACCTCCGGATCGGCGGCCTCGAACATGGGTTTTTCCAGACCCAGGGCGTCGATGATCTTAGCCACCACGTCCGTGCGCCAGACTCTGACGTTCTCGGTGATCCCTTCGGATTCGATCATGATCATGTAGGAACCGGCGTCGATGAAGCGCTTCGCCTGCAGGATTGCCCATCCTGGATCGCGCGTGCCTTCGGCTTCCAGCTCCGATGCGGAGGTTGCACCCCCGGCGCCAAACTGGATACCGACCTCGGGCTTGGCTTTCAAGCCAGCTTTCTGCACCTTTTCTACCAGCCTCAGCCAATCATCGATGGGGATGGTGATGAAGCCGCTGGATATTTCGATGATGTCGAAGCCGATTTCCTTGCATTCCCGGATATAGCTGTCCACCGCTTCCGGTCCTAGGGTCAAGACGTGCTCGATAAACCCGCCGGTGGAAACCAGCACGTTATGCTCGTGGCAGGTTTCCAGGATCTCCTGGACGGCCCGCCGCGGCATCAGGCTGAATGACCCGCCGGCGAATTTCAGGACGTCGACGTAGACGCCCATAGTTTCGAGGATATCCTCGAGATAGCGTTTCCCCATCACGGTATAGTAAGGTCCGCGGATTTCGGTAACGCCGCGTGTGCGGGGTTTCCCAGGACGGTCGTTGATCGGTAGAAATGAGAAAGCACGATCGTTTGGTGTAGTTTCCATAAATAAATCCCCTCCTCAAAAGGATTTAACTAATTTAACCATTAGCAGGCATCCCTGGCTGCGATTTCCGCGCCCCACTGATCCATTTGGAGTCTCGACCGGTTTGTTGGCCAAGAAACATATCCAATTGGGCCGCGTGTTCCTGGGTATGCCGCATATTGTCCAGGAGCAATTCGGCGAAGCTGACCTCACCCCAGCTAAAATAACACGATTCCTTTGCCCGGTCTTCTGAGAGGTTATTTAGAGTGACCTGGCATTTCTGTCGACAGTGGGCAAGATAATTCAGGAGCTCTGCTCTGGTGTAGTTCCTCTCGGGCAATTTACCCGCGGGATCCAGCTCGCTCAATGTAAACGGCGCTGGAGGATTGAACCCGTCGATCGACCCGGAAAGGTACAGATCAACCCAGAAGAGTGCGTGGTAAGCCACATACCAGAATGCTGAAAACTCTGCCGGCATTTCAGAGTCGGCCCACATCGGCTTTACCCATAATTGATCGGGACAGGCTCGCAGAGAATTTTCGAGCATATCGATCGCAGAAGTGAATTGCCGATTAACCGCATTTTTCCAGATGGCTTCCATCTCAGGGTTCTCCGTTAGATAACAGGCGGGTCAGATCGGTTATCTCGATGGAATCGAGATCCTTCACTGCGGCAATAATCTGGCGCTGGAGCGTTTGACTGATGAATGGAGCGCTGAGGGTGTTAAATTTTGCCTCGACGGTCTCCCAATTTGGGGGTCTCGTGATGAACCCCTCGTAATCGCTTTTCTCTTTTACCAGTGAACGCCCATCCGCAAGCTTGACACGGATGCGACAAGGCATTTCCTGAGGGAAGCGCCGTGAGAAAGCCTCGTCCGGTCGGATAAGGATTTTGCGCAGCAGGGATTGGATATCATCTTTTTGGATCCGCTCGGGAAGATACTGGGCGGGCATGACCTGCCCATCGAGGATGGCAGCTGCAATCATGTAAGGCAGGCTGTGGTCGGCTTCTTCCTTGGTGCGCACGGTCACTTTCTCGCCTTCCTCGCCCCCACCGATGATGTTGTATGCCACGTCGAAAATCTCTACCTCAATGTTGCGCACCTCTTCACCCGTGAAGGGATGTTCCTGCTCGAGCTCCAGGATGCCCTCCAGGACAGCTTGAGAATGCACCTCAGCATTGAATTTCTTGACGATGGTTTTCCTGACCCGTTCGAGATCCTCTTTCTCCCAATCCAGCTCAAACTTGCCGGAAATGGCTTCCATGAAGCCCTTGTTGCCCTCAAATACCTCCAGGGGTCCGGTAATGCCGCGCATCGCCAGGAAGGTGGCATGTGTGGCGCCGAAAGCTGTGTTTGGGTAGGCCAGCCCTTTCCAATTCGAAAGGGCGCCGGTGCGGGTGACTCTCAGCGAGTTGTAGGAGGTTCCGCTGATAGCGATAGCGTTGGCGGTTCTGTTCACGTCCAGATGTAAGGCTTTAGAAACTCCTGCCGCGAGGGCGTAGGCTCCCTGGGTGGTGTGGTCGAAGCCGCGGGCGCGCACGGGTGCTGCGTCACTCAAACGGCACTGCACCTGATACGCCACGGCCAGAGCGGTCAGAAATTCCTCTCCGGTGACGTCGGCGTATTCCGCAGCCGCCAGAACGGCGCCCAGGTTGTCGCTTGGGTGGCAAGTTTCACCTTTCGCCAGGTAAGAATCGTTGAAATCCAGGTAGCGGACCAAGGCGCTGTTGTAGAAGGCAGCCCGGTCGGGAGCCGAGCGCCCGCCGCCGATGATCGTACAATGGGTAGCGCCGCCGAAATCCTCCAGTTGCTGGGCGATGAGGCGGATAGGTTCCCCATGCAGGGCGCCGAAGGCGCAGCCGAGTGCATCCAGGAGGCGAATTTTCAGCTGGTTGCGGGCCTGCTCGGAAAGATCCTGGTAGGTGGACCGGGTGACAAATGACGCCAGGTGTTCGACTTGTTTCATTACAATCTCCCCTTGAAAATAACCCATACCCCCAATTAATGTTACTATTATAGAATTCTATACCTTAATAGTCAAACCATTAAGTTGTATAATTCTAATTTGAGTCGGGATGCCTCTTTTTCACATCCCGAACTGGCATAATTTATAGATCCTATCTCGACTAAGGGTAGTTACCATGATGTCACAATTAAGGCTAGAAGTACCTGAGGGGGGCGAGAAAATTACCATCGATCATGGTAAGCTAAACGTCCCGAACCACCCGATTCTTCCATTTATCGAGGGAGACGGCATTGGTCCTGATATCTGGCGGGCAGCCAGGCACGTTTTCGAGTCGGCCGTTGAGAAAGCATATGGCAGTACCCGCAAGATCGCCTGGATGGAAGTCTATGCAGGCGAAAAGGCTTTCCACCTGTATGGGAGCTGGCTTCCTGAGGTGACCATCCAGGCTTTTAAAGAGTACCTAGTCGGCATTAAAGGGCCTCTGACCACACCGGTGGGGGGTGGAATTCGCTCTTTGAATGTAGCGCTGCGCAAAGACCTGGATCTTTACGCCTGCCAGCGACCGGTACGCTGGTTCCCGGGCATGCCCTCGCCGGTGAAACATCCGGATTACGTCAACATGGTCATCTTCCGGGAAAATACCGAGGATATTTATACCGGCATCGAGTTCGAGCACGGGTGCCCAGAGACAGAATTATTCAAGAAGCTACTGCGAGAAAATTTCCCTGAAGAATACGCCAAGATTCGCTTTCCCGAGACCTCGGGGATTGGCCTGAAGCCAATTTCGCAAGAGGGGTCATGGCGCCTGGTCAGGGCAGCTATCCGCTGGGCGTTGGAAAATAACCGCCACAGCGTCACCCTCGTGCACAAGGGCAACATCATGAAATACACCGAGGGCTCGTTCCGCAAATGGGGATACGAGCTGGCCGAAAAAGAGTTCAGCGACCGGGTGTATACGATGATGCAGTGGGACCGCACCTGCGACGCGAAGGGTGAGGAAGCGGCCAATGCCGAGCGAGATGAGGCCATCAGCCGGGGTAAGCTGCTGGTTAAGGATCTGATCGCCGATATCATTTTCGAGCAGACCATCACCCAGGCGCGTAATTTTGACGTGATTGCCACGATGAACCTGAACGGCGATTATCTATCGGACGCGCTGGCGGCTCAGATTGGTGGGATTGGTATTGCGCCGGGCGGAAACATCAACTACGAGACTGGTATTGCCGTGTTCGAAGCCACGCATGGGACCGCACCCAAGTATGCCGGTAAAAACATGGTCAACCCCAGCTCGGTGATCCTCTCAGGCGAGATGATGTTCCGCTACCTGGGGTGGCGCGAGACTGCCGACCTGATTATCAAAGGCATCGAAGGGGCAGTGGCTGCACGCACGGTTACCTTCGATTTTCACCGCCAGATGGAAGACGCCACGCTGCTGAGTACCTCAGAGTTTGGCGAAGCGATCATCAAGCACATGGATGATTGAAGGGTCCTGGAAAAGTGGATAAAATAATGGAGAAAGGGTGGGGTGCCCTTTTCGCGATTCCACAAAGGTGATACATGCGCATAGATAAATTCGACGCTCTCGCCAATCTTAATACCGCGTCCGGCGCGGTACAAATCTACCAAATGGATAAACTGGAAACTCAGGGCGCCGGCAAAATCGACCGGCTGCCGTATTCAATCAGAGTCCTGCTGGAATCAGCACTGCGGCATTGCGACGGGAGGGATGCCACGACCCAGGATGTACTCAACCTGGCAAACTGGCCGGCGCAAGCAACAGACCGCCCGGCGATGCCGTTCTTCCCGGGGAGGGTGATTTTGCAGGATTTCACTGGTGTGCCGGTGGTCGTCGACCTGGCTGCCATGCGCTCGGCGATGCTACGCCTGGGCAGCGACCCTAAACAGATCAACCCGGTGATGCCGGTTGACCTGGTGATCGACCATTCGGTGCAGGTGGATGTCTATGGCACGCCGGATGCTTTTCAGCGCAATGCGCAGATCGAATTCGAGCGTAACCGCGAGCGCTATGAGCTGTTGCATTGGGCGCAGAATTCTTTTCGAAACCTGCGCGTGGTTCCCCCGGCAACAGGGATCGTGCACCAGGTAAACATGGAGTACCTGGCGCGGGGGGTGCTCACCCGGGAAGGGAACGGCAAGGTGACGGCTTTCCCCGATACATTGGTGGGGACCGATTCGCATACCACGATGATCAACGGTCTGGGCGTGGTGGGCTGGGGAGTCGGCGGTATCGAAGCGATTGCCGCCATGCTGGGCCAGCCCGTCGACATGCTCATCCCGGATGTAGTCGGTTTCAGGCTCAAAGGTCGGCTGCCCGAAGGCGCCACCCCCACCGACCTGACCCTCACCGTCACGCAGATGCTGCGCAAGAAGGGTGTGGTCAATAAATTTGTAGAGTTCTACGGTCCGGGTTTGGTAAGCCTAGCGCTCACCGACCGGGCTATGATTGCCAACATGTCCCCGGAGAACGGCGCTACGATCACCTTCTTCCCAATCGATGAGCAGACCCTGGCTTATCTGCGCCTGACCGGCAGGCCTCCCGAGCTGCTCGATCTGGTGGAGAAGTACGCGAAAACCCAGCACCTGTTCCACACCCCAGGCTCTTCTGAACCCGAATACAGCGATACCCTGGAGCTTGATTTGGGGAGTGTAGAGCCCAGCCTGGCCGGCCCAAATCGCCCGCAAGACCGCATCCCCATGCGCCAGATGAAAGACGCTTTTCGGCAGGCGTTGGCTAAATCGAGCAAGGAGGGAGGTTTCGGGCTGGGACAAACTGAGCTCAGCCGCCACTCAACTGTCTCTATGGAGCAGGGCAAGGCAACCATGGGGCACGGTGCAGTGGTTATTGCGGCGATCACCTCGTGCACGAACACCTCGAACCCCTTCGTGATGATCGCCGCCGGGTTGCTGGCAAAAAGGGCGCTCGAGAAAGGGCTTAGCGTCAAACCCTACGTAAAAACCTCCCTGGCGCCGGGCTCGAGAGTGGTAACCGATTACCTTGCCAAAGCAGGGTTGATGGAGCCTCTCGCCGAATTGGGTTTTTCTCTGGTGGGTTATGGATGCACCACCTGCATCGGCAACTCTGGACCGCTGGACGACCGCGTGGTGCAGGCAATTAAAGGCTCCAATCTGGTGGCAGCGGCAGTGCTCTCTGGGAACCGAAATTTCGAAGGACGTATCCACCCCTATACGATGGCCAATTACCTGGCTTCTCCTCCATTAGTGATCGCCTACGCGCTGGCCGGGACGGTGGAAATCGACCTGACTGCCGAACCCCTGGGAACTGACCGGGCCGGGCAGCCGGTTTATCTGCGAGATCTCTGGCCATCCTCAAAGGAAGTCCAGGAAACCATTACCAACAACGTGGATGCTTCTATGTTTCGATCCAGCTACGCAGATGTTTTTAGCGGGAATGACGTCTGGAACCAAATTGAGGGTGCAGGCAGTGAAATCTATGCCTGGAAAGATGACTCAACCTATATTCAGGAACCGCCGTACTTTGCCGAACTTTCAGCGCGGCCCCCGGCAATTGCAAATATCCGGGGGGCACGCCCTCTGGTCGTTCTCGGAGATTCGGTCACTACCGATCACATCTCCCCGGCAGGCGCCATCCCCGCCAACGGGGCTGCAGGGAAATACCTGCAGGAGCAAGGGGTTACGATCCATGATTTCAACTCTTTCGGTTCCCGACGCGGCAACGATCGGGTGATGACGCGCGGCACTTTTGGCAACATCCGGCTCAAAAACCAGCTGGTTCCGGGGGTTGAAGGTAGCTTTACCTTGCATTTCCCCGACGAAATACAGATGAGTATCTACGATGCTGCGGTACAATATAAGGCAGAGGGCGTTCCCCTGATCGTTCTGGCAGGCAAGGAATATGGCACTGGCTCCAGTCGGGATTGGGCTGCCAAGGGAACTTTTCTGTTGGGCGTCAAAGCGGTGCTCGCCGAATCGTTCGAGCGGATCCACCGCTCGAACCTGGTGGGGATGGGCGTGCTGCCCCTGCAATATAAAGATGGTCAGAACGCGGCCAGCCTGGGTTTAACAGGTCGCGAGGTTTACGATGTGGCGATTGAGGCTGCTTTAAACCTGCCGGGCGGTGAGATATCCGTTTCCGCACGGCGTCAAGATGGCAGCCAGATTGAGTTTCAGGTGGTCAAACGTCTAGATACACCTCTCGAGGTTGAATATTATCGCAACGGCGGTATCATGCAAACCTACCTCTACCGCCAGTTGAAGGCCATTTGAATGTTTGTTTTGCATGCCCATTGGCAGCCACCGGTATCTTCTAAAGCGACCGGTGGGGTCTTATTATGGGGTGAGGCTTCTGATGCGCCTCAGCCTCCAAGGATGCGCGGGCTTTTCCCCCCAAAAGCGGTCGCGAGAAGCCATCCATACCTGCTGCCGATACGGCGCCTGCAGGTATGGCTGAAGACGCAGGTCCGGAATGAGAGCCAACTTACAGGTACTGCCACCCTCTGGTTGCCATCCACGCGCACCGGCCCGCTCCCTTCTCCTGAGCTGAGCCACTCCTGGGAGCTGGACCGGAGCATATCGCCGTGCCTGCTGCCCTGGCGGATCGAAGGAATCTGGCTGCCCGCGAGCGAAGCCATCTCCACACTGGTGAAACTAAGCCTGGAACCCAATGGTCTTGGGCATACAGCGCTTGGCGCCGATTTGATTTTCTGGAAAACAACGGCGATCCTGGGTGTAGAAACTCTCGCCTCGCAAAAGATTCTCCCGGTTGTCACACAGGTTGACCGGTCAGGGAGGGTGTTTGAGGCCCGCTGGCTGCCTGTCCTGGACAGCCCGGAAGATGCTGCCCGGTTGAGAGCCATGGCTGAAGCCATGCCCCCCGTTTGCCGGGCGGAGTTTCACGAAAATGGAAGGCATAACGGGGATGTCTCCTCACCGAGCAAGCTGTTGGATTCGTTTCTTAACACGCTCTGCGATGCCGCCGCGCGGGAATGGGGGAAACCGGAAACCCCGAAAACGGCTCTGGTCAATGAGGATCCTGTCCTGGCATGGCTGAGGGCGCTGTTCACCGAAGATGCGGCGATCAAAGCCTCGGCTGCACAGCTTCAGGCGCTTGAAAGCAGCCATCGTGCCTGGACGCGGAAACTGCATGTTGCCGGAGACCGCACGTTTCGCATCGCCTTCCGCCTGGAAGCGCCGGCTGAAAGCGAGAGCTGGCAGCTGCATTACTTGCTACAGGCACGCGACGACCCGAGCCTCCTGGTGCCTGCCGATGAGGTTTGGAAGACTCGCGCGAATGCGCTCAACTTCCTGGGCAGGCACTTTGAGCTGCCTCAAGAGAAGCTCCTGGCTGGTCTGGGCTATGCCGGACGTTTCTTTGCTCCCATCCAGAGCAGCCTCAAAGTAAAGAAGCCCTCTAGTGTATCCATCGATACCCCCGGAGCCTATGCCTTCCTGCGCCAGGGCAGCAGGCACGGCGATATGCTCCGGTCCAGCTCCCAGGAGTGGCTCAGCTCAGGAGAAGGGAGCGGGCCGGTGCGCGTGG
>JAMCRR010000195.1 GCA_023381565.1 Chloroflexota bacterium | reverse complement strand
AGCGCCCATGGCTTGTCTCTCTGCGTCAGGCTCGATGAAGTGCCTGAATATGGCAGATCGCGCATCCTGCTCGTTCTGCACGGCGATCAGCTGATCCAGCTTGTCTTCACACCCTCGGTGAAAGATTTCTTCAAGGCGACCTACGATGTCGAGTCGCTGTACTCGGCGGTGCTGAGCAGCTTCCGGTTTTTGCCCTGAAAACTGGGACAACCCATACCAGGTAGGGGCGCAATTTGTTTGCGCCCCCGAGAGCCCCCTCATCTGAAATCGAGATTAATACTATAATCAATTCACATCGTCTATCGGATGATCTCTGGATCAAATCGATATGCTGTTGCGTGCAAATTCCCAGATTGGTCAGCCTCGTGGTCGTTTCATCAGGGTAAGGCGTACATTCGTGCCAGGAGGGGACCCAGCATAGGTAAAGGAGATAAACGGACCAGGCGGGGTAAAATTACCACGGCTCTCATGGAAATTCCAGACCCAAAAGAAAGAAAAGCCAGCAACAAGAGCCTGGTATCAAGCAGAGACAAGGGGAATTGATGTGGGAAAATTGATCGTCGTGGTGGGGAATTCGGGGGTGGGGAAGACCACCCTGACCCGGGAACTGTGCGTGCACTTCCCTATGGTCCTCGCCCTGGAGCAGCATATCGAGCGGCCGTTTCAGGCGCTCTGCCTGAAGGATATGAGCCGTTTCTCGTTCGCAAACCAGGTGGATTACCTGCTCTTACGTGCGGAGCAAGAGCTGGCGATCCGGCAGAACCCTGGGGTCGGTATTCAGGATGGGGGTCTGGACCTGGACTACTTTGTTTTCAATCGTCTTTTCTTCAACCGAGGCGATATGCGGGCAGATGAGTATGCCCTTTGCCAGCGGCTGTACCGGATGCTGCGTACGATGCTGCCTCACCCGGATGGTGTGATCTACCTGACCGCCCCCATCGAAACGTTGGTGAAGCGCTTCGCCAGACGGGGGCGCACGCTGGAGCTCGCTCGTATCGAAGACCTGCAGGCTATGGATATCCTGCTGGAAGAATGGATCAAGAGCCTGTCGCCCTGCGTTGTTCTGAGGGTGGACGCCAGCGCTGATGACCCGGCCTACTCGGGTGAGATCGAGCGGGTCATTCAATGGATTGAAAAGGTTCCCTGAGAATCTGTTTGGTGAAGGTAGAAAGAGAATAGGACGCGGACGAGCACGAAGAACGCTGAAAAAGCCTCAAGTTGGTTCTGTGCCTATCCAATGGGACGGCAAAGTCTAAAACACCACGCTCAATAGATGAGCGCGCTGCAAAAGTCCCCCGCAAAGCCGCCAAGGGCGCCCGGGGAGTATGCTTAGAAGAATTTTTTGCGGTCTTGGCGCCTTTGTGTGTGAGTTCGGGGCTTTTACCGTGCACGCACCGATCTGATTGCAGGTTTATGGAGGGAATATGAGCGTCAAAACCAAATTGCTGGCTCTCTTTGACCTGATGGCAACTGAAGAGGCTGCGTTTATCGAGCGGTTGAGCGACGCAGAGAGACAAGCCATGGGCGCTCCCGACCATTGGTCGGCCAAGGATATCCTGGCGCACATCGCCCACTGGGACAACCACCTGCTGCAGTCCATGGATTTGCAGGCGAAAGGTGAAACGCCACCCAGGGTGGGTGACGTGGATCAAGCGAATACCGCCGTCTTCCAGGCTCACCGGGATGAGGATTGGGGTGAGGTAATGAGGTTTTTTCAGGAGAGCCGGGTGACATTGAGGGATCGGGTGCAGGTCATGAGCGAAGCGGAGACTACCGACGCCAGCCAGCCCTGGCTGGACGGCCGGCCGCTGTGGTGGCGGATCGCCCACGCATTTTCTCATTCACTTATGCATCTGGCGATGTATTCGATCGACCACGGCTATGCCGGCCCGGCAGTGCAGCGATTTGAGGCTGCCAGCGAGCAGCTTCTCACGATAGATGCTTCGTCGGACTGGCAGGGAACGACCCTCTACAACCTGGCCTGCTGCTATTCTCTGGCAGGGCAGGCAGACAAAGCAGTTGCCAGGCTAAAGGTTGCTTTTGGCTTGCGGCCCGACCTCATCGAATGGTCAAAAGAAGATCCGGATCTGAATCCTCTGCGCAGTGCTCCATCTTTCCAGCAGCTATTCTGAAAAGACGCAAATCGAATTGAGTCCCGCCTTCAATGAATTTACCAGGACACAGCTTATGTCACATGGTAATGTAACATATTGTGGTACCTTTTTTATCAAACGTCATTCGGCTTAGTGATATATATCACTTACGATTTAGGGGGCTATTACTATACAATAGAGCAAGCAGACATAAAATGCCTTCATTATTACATTTCCGGGGAGAGCAGGTATGCAAATTACACACCAGGCCGATTATGCCGTACGCACCATCCTCTACCTGTCTCGATTGGAGCCGAATCAGCGTGTGGCTACCAGCGAGATTGCGGATCGGAACCACATTCCGCCGTCATTCCTGACCAAGATCATCTCTCAGCTCTCCATAGCCGGATTGATCCATACGTCGCGCGGAGCGCGCGGCGGCGTATGGCTGGCTCGCCGTCCCAAGGATATCTCTCTGCTGGACGTGTTGGAGGCAATCGATGGCGCGCTGGCGCTGAACCACTGCGTGTCCGATCCCAGCGACTGCAACCTCAGCCCAAATTGCTTGATCTATGAGTTCTGGAAGGAGACTTGCTCTGTAATGGTCAACCGGTTCAAATCGACAAACTTCGACCAGCTCACATCCAAAAGGGCTGAACCGGTAGCAGCCTGAACCTTCCTGCGGTTTAACAGCCAACGACCTCCCGGTTTATAGCGAGCGGGGAGGTCGTCGTTTAACAGATCTATTCAATTAAATCAGGGCATCGGGTTGTTTGCGACCCAATCTTGCCCGGCGATCACAGCCACATCCAATTGCGCGTTCGGGTCGTAGCGGTTCAGCACCCGGTTGGGATTGATGTGCATCTCCTTCACCAGGTACGCGACAGTATAAGGTTTGCCGGTGTAATCGATGATGGTCGTCTCACTGTAGAGTTGGTCGGCATTGCTGGGCTCCAGCACATTCAAGCCCAGTGATTTGAGGTAGTCGCTGGTCCGGGTGGCGATGCCGTCGGTGCTTGTCCCGTTTTGGACGGAAATCCGGGCGTTCTCGGCCTTGGCCAGGCTCTGCGGATCGCTGCCCGCCACGGTTGCCGCCGGTCCTAAAGACCCGCCCGAAGTAAAGACCTTTATCGACCAGCAAGCGGATCTATCGGGGATGGGGATTTCGATCGAGAGGCCATCGGGCGAGGTGCCGTTGATCACTTCATTGGGCCCGATCACTTCTTTCGTGATCTTTTCCGGGGGGATTTTCTGAGCCAGCCAGGCAAGCTGAATGGCCTGGTCGAGGTTCAAGTTCGTGTGAATGCCGGCAGAGAGCTTCTGGTAAAGCTCGGGGGCTTTGGCGATCAAGAGCGGCAAGATATTCACCTTCAAAACACGGTTGCGCACGGCAAGAATGACTTGCGCCTGGCGTTCCGAGCGGTCAAAATCATTCCCTTCCGTGTAACGATTACGGGCATAGCCGAGGGCAACCGCGCCATATAAACGCTGCTCTCCGGGTTGGAGGATCACGGTGTTCCCGGGTCCGAGAGGGTCGACCTTAATCTCCTCGGGAACGTTGATCAGAACGCCATCGATGGCATCAATGAAATCGACAAAAGCCTGGAAATCGATTTGGGCATAAAAATTGATCGGCACGCCCAGAAAATCCTCGACGGTTTTAATCGCCAGGGCCGGGCCGCCTCCGGGGAGATGGTTGGCCTCTCCCAGGAAGTAGGCAGTATTGATTTTGTAATAGTCAAAGCCGGGGATGGCCACCCACGTATCGCGAGGAATCGAGAGCATCCCGGCGGTCATCGACACCGGGTCGATGGTTAGCAGCCACATCGAGTCGGTGCGAGGGATATCATTGTTGAGCCAGTCGCGGTAATCCAGCCCCATCAATAGGACATTCACGCGGCTCTTCCCATCCCAGGGCTGGGGAGTGGGTCCGCCTACCGGCTGGAGGGGTCCGATGCTGGGTATGTTGGGCGTGCCCTGGGCATTGGTAGTGCCGTCGTTCGATTTGATGTTAAGGCCGGGAAGCCCCCCGGTCATGGACCAGGAAGCGACCGCGTTGCGGACAACGATAAAAGCCAGTACGGCGGTGGCAATGCCCACGACTGTGAAGGCAACAGCGAGCGTCAATGTCAGCCGGTTGTGGCGATGGGGCGTTTTGGGGCGATGTGCTTGCGAGTGAATCATAAGGGCATGTTAATTGTTGAAGAGTTTGGAAATTCGCTTTAAATTTCCCTGAAGTAGTTGCAAGATTTGTACCAAACCGAAGTTATGTCATTGCGAACAGTCTTTGCGATGCAATCTCCACTCGGGCTTGGGCGTTGCTCACCTGCAACAAACCGCAGGTGTCGTCGAGAAGAGTACCCTCCTGGCAACGACATACGTCAGGCGATGGGGGGCGGAGGCACCGGCAGGTCGTCAACCGCAACGGTAACCCACTTATCGCCTTCGTCGATCAGCATCACGGGGATGTCGTCGGAGATGGGGTATTTCCGCCCGCAGTCGCGGCAAACCAACCAGGTGCCTTTGACCAGATCGAGCATGCCATCTTTTTCGCGTACGCAGGCAGGGCAGCGTAGAATATCGAGCAAATCTTGACTGACCATCCAGCCTCCAGGGAAGTACGGTGAGAATGAGTTTTTTGATTCTACCACACTCATTCAAAGAACATACTTTCCCTCCCCAAGGGTCAGGAATGACCCGTTCAAGCAACGCTTATTCCAGGGGGAGGGCATTTTTTGCCAGTTTATGGCTTGGCCGTAGGCTCAGGCGTCGGTATCTCAGTTCCCGGGCCGTAATCGAACATATCGGGCCAGGCCTGGTAATGCGTGCGGAAGGTGTCCTTGAAATACACTGTTCCGTCGCGGTTCACCGTGCGGTTGACCACCACGTCGGCGCCTTCGGCAGCCCAATCCACCTGCTTGATCGTGCCTTTGGACAGGTCGGTGTTCTCGTGGTAGACAGCCGGCGGGGGCGGCACGGGATTGACCGGGCCGGTGGTCTGCCAATCCACCGTGCGACCGTCGGAGGTGGAATAGAATTTCCAGGTGATGCTGCTGGCCGATGAATTCACGTACGTCTCCATCAGCAGCCAGTACGGCGAGTCGTTGGTGAATTTCAGGTCCACCAGGGGCACGTAAACCGTGGCGTCCAGGCCGGCCAGTTTGGTGTTGATCTTGTTCCCGGCGACTTTCTCGTAATAATACACACGGTAAGCGTGGGCATGGCGTTCGACGATCGGGAAACCACTGAAGAAGGCCGCCCGGAAGAGGGTTGTGCTCACCTGGCACACACCGCCCCCCACGCCCTTGATGGTCTGGTTGCCCAGGATGATCAAGGCTTCGGCGTAGCCGTTATCCAGGCTCACGTCGCCAAGAGCCTGGGCCATGCTGAAAGTCTCCCCTGGGGCTACCAGCAGGCCGTGGAAGCGCGCTGCGGCGATCTTGATGTTCTGGACGCGCGAGGCAGCCGACCCGTAGAAGTAGGATGTCTCCGTGTGGATCAGCTCTTTGATGCCGAGGCTTGCTGTGGTGGCATCGTCGCCGGCTGCCGGCGGGGTAATCTTGAAGACCAAAGGCACGCTGTGTTCGCCCTGGTCCAGCTTATCATTGATGCTCTGAATGGTCGCCTCTACGTCCAGGGTGCGGCCAATCACGGCGTGTTCCAGGATGTCGAGCTGGTCGGTTTCGTCATTGAAGGTGAAGCGGGCATTCTGGGCCTCGCGCTGCAGCGAGGGAGCCAATCCGGTCAGGTAAGCGCGCAAAGGCTCGGGGTTGAGCGCCACCTGGTACTGCTCCCCGGTGGAGGCCTTGACTTTTTCGATGGAGAGCATACCCGCCAGAGTAGCCGGTTCGAACACCCAGGGTCCGGGGTCGCCGGATTGGGCGTCGGGGAGGGTCAGGGTAAGCTTATCGCTGAGGATGCGCCGGGCCACCTCGGCTTGCTGGCTGGCGTCCAGGATCACCGGGGCAGTTTCCTTGACGGTCAGCGTCACGACTCCGTCTTGTAGAGACTGGAGCTGTTTGGAGAGGTCGTTCAGACTGGCGTTAACATCCAGGCTGCGCCCAACCTGCCCGGAATGCACCTGCACATCGAAGCCCTGTAGCCCCAGGCTGGCTTCCACCACGGGGCGGTCGATTTGCTGGGCAATCGCCTGCAGGTAGCGCTGGGCGACGCGCTGGTCTAAGACCCAGATGGCCGGGAGCGATTGGCCGGAGAACCAGGCCTCGAGCTGGCTGTTGAGGCGCTGCAAGGGAAGGCCGGTGCGGCCGATCTGGTAGGCTGCCATCACGCTGCTCTCGGGGTCGGCGAAAAAGCCCAGTTTGGCAGGACTGGTGGACCAGGTGCGACTGTTGTCGGTCAGCAGGATGCGGCCGCGCTCCGGAAAATCGAGCCCGCCAGAGAGGCGCTCCGCTGCTGCCTGAGGGCTCAACCCGGAGACATCTACCCCGGCGACCGATACGCCTGGATAGATGCGCCCCGAATAGGACCATTCGAAGTAGGCAAACCCCGCCAGAAGCGCCAGAAAGAAAAACACGCCGCCAACCACGATGGCGCGCAGCACGCCCAGCAGCAAGGATTTTCCAGGGGAGACAGGGTATGGAATTGCACTCATAAGGTTCTCCGATTATAACACCCGAGATTGTTATCCTTTGAGACGGGTGTTACCCCAGAATAGTTCCCACGATCTATGCTCGATCAATGTGCAAGGGTAGTGCCGGATGGATCGCCCGATAGGTTAAAAATCCCCCTTTAAAACCGTAGAGCTAATTCGAAAATGTGAACCGGCACACGCTTTCTCCCTTTCCACAGGTCCCGATCAGCCGGTTCTGAATCGATAGATACAGCTTATCCGTTAATATCTCTTCTTGCTTTTTCCCAATCGTCGCCGTATGTCCGATGAAATCGCACTTGAGGCTTTCCTGTAATGCATCCAATTCGCCATTTTCTTTCCATGCCAGCAAGCAGTTATCTGGAGTCAGCTCTTCAATTCCCCAAATTGATCCTGAAATCAGGGTTCTCTCTGCCCGCAGGTTCATATTCTCGATGGGGATATTCAGATCACCCATATTCTTGAGGACCAGGTACCCATTGTTTTGACCGCGCCGGTTGATTTCCAGAGAATAACTACCCGAAGGGGTGCTGCTTCCACCCGGGGTTGGGGTGAGAAGTTCTCCAATGGGCGTCAGGGTGAGAAGGTCAACCGTCGGGGTCTGCGCAGGCATCAAGGTGACAAGGTTTCCCATGGGTGTCTGGGCAAGCGTGAGGGTCGCGGTTGGGCGGGGCAGGCCGATGGCTGCCACGGCATCAGGGGTGGGGTTTGCCAGTAGCGGGTTGTTGAACAACAGCTCGTAGCTGATGATGCATAGGAAGACCAGCAGCAGTCCGCTTACCCCCGCCACAATCCAGATCGGGGAAATCGGTTTTCTTGCCGGTCGGGTGGAAGGGCTGGACGGTGCAGGAATCTGCGAGACTTTAGCGCCGGGGGATAAAGCCCGGCGAAGGGCTGCCCACGGCAGGATGAATTGGAACGGAGGCTTTTTGCCGGGTAGCTTGCTTTGCGTTGGTTCAACGCTCGTGTTTTGCGCTGGGGGAGATGCCATCGGATTCGGCGTTGGCGGGGAAATCGCAAGATTCTCTTTCGCCAATCCCTGGGTGACGCGTTGGGGAAGGGTCATGCTGGTCAGCGCCAGGGATGGACTTTTTTCAGCGAGGGCGTTCTCCAGGGCATCTGAAAGCGCTTGACCGGTGGGATAGCGGTCTTCCGGTCGTTTTTCCAGCGCCTTCAGAATCACCGCCTCCAATTCCTGGCTTAGCTCAGGACGGAGCATGCGCGGAGAGGGCGCCGGGTTATTGATATGCATCAGCGCCAGTTCCAGCGGTTCGTCAGCGGCAAATGGCAGGCTCCCCGTGAACATTTCGTATATGATCACCCCGACGGCATACAGGTCGCTTTGCGGGACGGCCCTCGCCGACGAGATGGCCTGTTCGGGGGAGATGTATTGCGGTGAACCGAAGATTTCGCCCCGGGTTGCCTGTGTGGTGAGCAGCGCCAGACCAAAATCCGTCAGGACCACGCGGCCCTGCGTATCCAGCATAATATTCGATGGTTTGACATCCCGGTGGATAATGCCGTTTTCATGGGCGTAATCTAAAGCTGCGCAGATCTCTCGGATGATCCGGTTGGCATCCTGAATTTCAATAAATTCCCCATCATTCCGGTAAGATTTGAGCACGTAATCCAGGTCGGCGCCCTGGATGAACTGCATCGCCATATAGAGCAGGTTATCGCCGGACGAACCTACCGTCACTTCGCCATAGCGGTACAACCGGACGATGTGAGGATGATCGAGCCGGGCGATCGCCTGCGCCTCGCGCTTGAAGCGCTGCACGTATTCTTCTTCCGTGCGGTGAGGGATATCGATGATTTTAATGGCAGCCGGGCGGTTCAGGTTTACATCCAGCCCGCGATAAACGCGCGCCATGCCCCCCCGGCCCAGCAACCGTTCCAGGCGGTACTCGTCTAGCTGAGTACCGATCAGGTAATCCTGTATCATGACGACCTCTCGTTTATTGTAGCCATACAGGTTCCGGATAAAAACATCATCATTTATTTTAACGTAACCCAGGATCTGAAGTTAGGGAGTTGTCAGAATTGTTAGGTGTTGTGATTCTGGAGCGTTTGGGATAAGATTACGGATAGTAAGTATCTATAATACTCCCTTTTAGATAATTAAAGCTAACTCTTTTATGGCCGATCCACTGATCTCCTTAGTAAAAATCGCCGGTATTACCCTGGTGATTACCCTGCTATGGGCGCTAACCCTCACCACAGCCTATTGGGACATCCAGCGGAGAAGACAGGCAGGCGAGCGCGTAAATCAGTTTGCCTGGATGGCAGTGGTCGCATTCCTTCCGTTCGCAGGTTGGATTGTATACCGGATAGCCCGCTTGATTTCAACCGGTAAAGCCCGCAATCGGCAAGGCGTGGTGAAAGCAGGAGAGCGGAGAGAAACGCGCTTGAAAGCCATGCCTGAGGTCAGGGAACCCCTGGCTGCTATCCCCGAACCCAGTTTACGCAAGAAAACGGCTCTTAGCTCTCCAAAACCGGCCCGCGCAGAAGGGGAATGCCTGCCTTCGGTTAGATATAAACTATCGATTGTGGCCGGCCCCGAGCAGGGCAAACAATTTATTGTCGATCGTTTCCCTGCACAAATCGGGCGTGATCTCAACTCGGTCATTCGCCTGGAACAGGATACCGGCGTCTCTCGCAAACATGCTTTGATTGAGCAGGTCAACGGTACGCTGCGCATCCGCGACCTGCAAAGCAGGCACGGCACTCGGGTGAACGAGAAACCGGTTGGCGAGCAAATTCTAAAGCCGGGGGACTTGATCGAGGTCGGCATCACCAGCCTGTTGGTGGGCAAGATAGAAGAGGCATCGGTTTCAGCAGCAGAACGGGAGATCTGATGGACTGGAACCTCATCCTGTTTATTACCAAGTGGGCAACGATTGGGCTGTTTTATGCAGTCCTTTTGTTGCTGCTTTTTGGCGTCTACCGGGAAATGTCGCAGAACCCACACAAGGTGACCCCTGTGAAACCGGTTCCTAACGGGCGGTTGCGTGTGATCTCTGCTGGCGACGACGGTCACCTCCGGCAGGGTTCTGTTCTGGATATTAGCGCAGACAACCGGCTTGGAGCGGATAAAGATAACGACATTCTTCTGCGGGATTCTTATGTATCGAGGCGCCATGCCCGCTTGCGCTGGGATCGGGCCAACTGGTGGGTGGAGGACCTGAACAGCAAGAATGGGACGATGGTCGACCGCCACCGCTGTACGCCGGGCGTTCCCTATCCACTGACGGTCGGTTCGATCCTTTCGATTGGCGATATGTCATTCGAGCTGATCGACCAGGATACAGGGTATGCGGATGGAGCTTCAAAGACAGGCTGCCTCACGACCGGTGGAAGGCATAGCCCTGATCTTGATTGGGTTCTTTGCCCTGGTCGCCTTTTTTTCGGCTAACGCGGGAATGCAGGTCCGGCAGGGGCTCAATCCTCTCACCGGCCTCCCCGGTGCACTGCTGCCGCCGCTGTTGGTCATGATGGTTTTCGCAGTTTTTCATTATTTATTGAGAGCCCTTAAACTCCGGTCAGAACAAATTCTCTTTCCAGTGGTCTGCCTGCTTTTGATCGTGGGCCTGGTGATGATCTGGCGCCTGCGGGGTCCCGAAGGGATCTGGCAGCAGATCCTGCGTGGTTTATTCCCCGGTCTCCTCGCGGCTGCGTTTCTGGTTGCGCAACCGGTGTGGATCGAACGCATCCGGCGGCGGGCGGTGCCGATTGGCATATTGGGGCTGGGGCTGCTCATCCTGACCGGCATCTTTGGCTCGGTCGATGAGACCGGCGCCAGGCTGGCTTTGAAGATCGGGCCGCTGCCCGCAATCCAGACCTCCGAGCCCCTCAAACTGATCTTGATCATTTTCCTGGCCTGGTTCATCGCACGGCAGTCAAAGGCAGCTGAAAGCCGCACTTCGATCTTGTTCGGCAGGCTGCGGCTGCCCGCCCTGGGACACCTCTTTCTGGGCGTTCTGTCCGCCGGTTTAGCCGCCCTGTCGCTGGTTTTGATGTCTGATTACGGCGCCGTGCTCATCCTGGGCTGCATCTCGATCACTATGCTGTATGCCGGCTTCGAGACGCGCACCTTTCTCGATATCATCGCCATCGGACTGATCATGTCGCTTGTGATGGGCCTGGTTCTATCCGTCACCTGGAAAATACCGGCCGTGATCCAGTACCGGTTTCAGGCTTATCAAAACCCCTGGAGCCAGGAGATGATGATGGTGGACGGACGCTCCACAGGGGTGACCATCGCCGAAGGGCCGGGCTACCAGGTGCAGCAGGCCATCTACGCCGTCATTGCCGGCGGAATCAGCGGCAGCGGGCTGGGTTTTGGCTCTCCCAATTACGTGCCGCTGGCTCACTCCGATTTTATCCTGGCGGCTGTGGTTGAAGAGTTGGGCGCGGGCATTGGGGTGGCGGTGCTGTTCCTGTTCGCCGTGCTGCTTCTGCGGATTTTCCGCCCGATCTTCCGGCTGCCTCCAGGCCGGGTATTTGACCGCCTGCTCCTGGTGGGGATTGGCATCCATTTGTTTACTCAGGTATTTGTCATGGCAGGGGGTACGCTGAACCTGCTGCCGGTGACCGGCGTAACCGTCCCCTTTCTCAGCCTGGGCGGAACGGCGCTGCTGACGAACCTGGTGGAGGTAGGACTGGTGCTGGCGTTGATTCGGCGGCAGGAAGATACGAACGATCATGTTTGATCGCCGCGTCCTCCATCTGGCTCGCATTGCCGTAGTTAGCCTGGTGCTGGCTTCGGTTATTCTGGTCTACTGGCAAACAGCCCACAGCGCAGCATTGAACCCTTTTACCATTCGCCCTGCAATAAACACTCAATGGTCGAATTCACCCGGGCAAGCCCCCGCTCAGGCAGACCAGGAGTTTATTGCCGGGGTCAGCCAGGCGCTGGACCTCGAAAACCAACCGGCGCCGGTGGTCCAACGGACGATTGATTTGCTCAAACGCATCCGGCGCGGGGCGATCTACGATCGCAATGGGCGCCAGCTGGTGGTTGACCGCCAGGGTGCAGATGGAACGTGGGAGCGGTTTTATAACGAGCCGTCTCTGGCGCATGCGGTGGGGTATGTGTCTGGCCTGCGCATCGGGGTGACCGGCATCGAGCGCAGCTATAACACAACTTTGTTGGGCCTCGATCGTCCGGATGCGCAAATCGACCAGCTCTTACACCGGCCCATTCAAGGCTCGGATCTGATCCTGACCATCGACACGCCCACACAACGCCTCGCCGATAATGCGCTGCATGGCAAGCAGGGGGCGATCGTTGTGCTGGATGAACACAACGGGGCAGTGCTGGCCATGGCCAGCTCGCCGCGCTTCGACCCCAACCGCATTCACGAAGAGAGTTATTTACACACGCTACTGGCTGCCTGCGATGGAACAACCCCCTGCCAGGGTGCATTGATCAATCGAGCCTCGCAATCTGCCTACTCCCCCGGCTCGACCTGGAAAACCGTCAGCTTAATCGCTGCCCTGGATTCGGGGCAGGTGCATCCGGGAACGATCTTCGATTTCGGCGCACCGGTTCAGGGGCCAAACGGACCCTATTACATCTACACCGTCGATGGCGGGGTGATCCCGGACCCCAATCACAGCGAGAGGCGGTTAGACCTGACGATGTCTTATGCAAAATCGGCCAACGCCGCCTTTGCGAAGATCGGGGATCAGATGCCGGCCGATATCTTGCTCAGCTACGCTAGAAAATTGGGTTTCGGCAAACCTGGGGAGGTTTCTTTCCCGCTCGAGATCGAATATACGCCTTCTCAGATTGCCTGGGATACCGATAGCCTCTATAGCAATAATTTGTTAAGAGCAGCCACATCGATCGGGCAGGGAGAAGTGCTCGCATCGCCACTGAATATGGGTATGGTCGTTCTATCGGTGCTGAATGGCGGCCGCATGCCCATCCCTTACTTCGTCCAATCTATTCGAGAACCCTCCGGGAGGATCGTCGAAGCCACACGCCAACCGGGCGTTGAGAATATCATGCGGCCGCAAACCGCCCAAGAAGTGCGCGATATGATGGTTGCAACGGTGACTCGGGGGACTGGGCAAAAGGCTGCCGTACCCGGCCTTGTTGTGGGAGGCAAGACCGGCACCGCCCAGGTGGGCGGAGATGCTGCGCCCCATTCCTGGTTCGTGGGTTTTGCTGAGTCGGGCGGGAGGGGGGTGGTGATCGCGGTGGTCATCGAAAACGGCGGTGAAGGTTCGCAGGCGGCTGCCTCAATTTTTAGCGAAATCGCCCAGGTGGCTGTGGGCAGGCTGGGCGAAGGGGCTGGGCTGCCCCCGTTCATACCCGGTGGGACCGCCAACCCGTAGGCCTTATCCACGCCCGGCGAGGTCGGTGAGACTGCGCCTAAAACACTGCATCTTCCTACACATATTCAACCATCCATCGCATGCGCAAGCGCTCTAAAGCGCATGTACTAACTTGATGTGACATCATCTGACTAACCAACCGGCCTAATCATAACGATTACCGAAAATGAGAAAATTCCAATTATCTATCGACAAAGACTGACTTGGACCGTATAATAAGCATGGTATTGTCTCATCTGATTTTAATCCAGGGTAATATAAGGGTAGTTCATAGAACAGACCAGAGGCATGGCTTATCTCATTCGTCCCTCTAATTGCCTGAGATAGCCGGTTGAAATAAGCTGCTGAGATGCAACGAGTGGTCTTAGCCTGGGACATAAGGTCCCTCCGGTTGTTTCAGTCATGCCCGGATGGCAAAATTTGGCCCAAGTCACAAGCTGGCGTGTGTCTTATATGATTAACCACGAATTAAAATCGGATTCATCTAACCCAGGAGGAGGAGCCTATAGACTATACATAGACAGATCCATTCGATCCCTAAAGTATTGTAAAAAACTAAAAACAGGAGAATGCAGAGTATGACAAAGAAGAGGCTGTTTTTCATCGTTGGGTTTTTCGTTCTTGTAGCCCTTGCGCTAACAGCATGCGCTGGCCCCGCCGGTCCTGTAGGACCTGCAGGCCCTGCTGGCCCGCAGGGTCCTGCCGGCGCTGCCGGCGCTGCTGGGCCTGCGGGCCCTGCCGGCGCTGCGGGGCAAGCTGCCACCGCCACCTGCGAAGATTGCCACAATGCGACCAGTAACCTGACGGGAAAGCTGGAAGCCTGGATCGCGTCCGTCCATGGTTCGGGGACCGCATTCGGGCATGCTGGCACGAATGTCGCCTGCACAGGCTGCCATTCCGGCAGTGGCTTCACCGCCGCGATCGACGCAAAAGTGGCTCCTGGAGCTGCTCAGGAAACCGCCCTGGTGAATCCGTCCCGCATCGACTGCCGCGCCTGCCATCAGATTCATACCACCTACACCAAGCAAGATTGGGCGCTTACGATTACCTCGCCAGTCAAAATGCTCGCCACAGACGTGACTTATGACGGCGGAAGCGGTAACCTGTGCGCAAATTGCCACCAGCAGCGTACGGCATTCCCGGAAGCCAAGGATGGCAAAGTTTCTGTTACCAGCACGCACTGGGGTGGGCATCATGGTCCTCAGACGGCTATGATGCTCGGTGTGGGCGGTGCCGTGGTGACCGGCCAACCTGGCCCGCACTACGGCATTTCTGATACCTGCGTGGCCTGCCACATGGGCGGCGCTGGCGAGAATGCCGACCACTCCTTCACCCCGAACGTGTCGGCCTGCACGAAATGTCACTCCGATGCTAAGGATTTCGACGTCAACGGAGAACAGACCGCCATCCAGAAGCAGCTCGATGAAGTTAAGACTGCCCTGACCACCAAAGGTCTGCTGGATAAGGACGGCGTCATGGTGGTTGGCGATTACCCCACCGACTATGCTGCCGCATTGTGGAACTACCTGCTCGTGGAAGAAGACAGGAGCCTGGGCGTCCACAACCCGCCTTACGCCAAGTCCTTGCTGGATGCAGCGCTCACCAATCTGAGCAAGTAAGGCACCACGCTTTTTCTTGAAACCGATCGAAAACAAGACACCTCCCGGATCGCAAGGCCGGGAGGTGTTGATTCCAGGGTGGAGATCGATTGAATGCCCAATTCTTGCACCGGGCGGCATAGATTGACTGAGTGGCCCGCCGATAGTTGAAATTGATAGCAAAATTGGTGTCCAAATGCCCTTGACAGGATAGAAAACAGGCGTAAAATCAAGCCCTGTTGTCTCTGGAACAAGGTCTCGCCGAAAGGCAGACCGCTAACAACTGAAGACTCAACCTCTGAGACGAGAACAAGGCTTGTAGCGGAGAGCGGAGAGGA
>JAMCRR010000017.1 GCA_023381565.1 Chloroflexota bacterium | reverse complement strand
GTTATCCGCCTCTCTGCGCGTCTCCGCGGTGCAACCCAGGCCGATTACCCATCAGCAATCGAATACCGACCAGCAGATGTCGTTTCGCAACCGCTGATCATCCAGGACAAGATCACGAATTGCATCCGGCAGCTGGTCGCGCTGCCATCGGCACTCGAGCCGGCCATTACTCTCGCCTTCGCCTTCAGGCGCAGCCGCACGCGCGGCCTTGATCGCGTAGGCTGCGGCGCCGAGCTCGTGCGCAGCAACATGTGCGACGACCGCCGCCTGGCCGGCAGCATACGCTGCAAAACGCGCCGCTCCACGTAAATCCCTCGCTGCACCCATTGCATGACCGCCTAATGCGCGTGTTTCCATCATTTTGAGTTCCCCACGTGTCCACGCCCGAGCTGCTTCGATCGCCTGACGTGGGCGTGGGTCATCTGGCCGCACCGACTCGAATAGAGGGAGGACGTGCTCCGCACACGCGGCTGCCCACGAGGCGAGAAGGTGATGGTCTGAATTCGTGAGCGTCCCACCGCGGCGGAGGGTGATGAAGCGAGCGTCGCGATCTTTGGGAAGGATCATGCTGCAACTATCCTGTCCAATTATATAACTTTATAATATTTCTCCGGTGTATAATATTAATTAAGACTTAATAAGTCTAAATAATCCACAGTGTGGCGCTATATGCCCCGGCCATGCGACTGCAATGCCACGCAATGACATTTGTATCAAATAAGGAGTATGCCCAGATGAACGACATCCAGAAAATCGTACCATCGCTCTGGTTCGACAAGGAAGCCGAGGAAGCGGTCAACTTCTATGTCTCCACCTTCAACGGATCACCGCACAAGAGTGGAAGCTCCAGGATCATCAGCCTCACACGCTACGAGAAAGGCATGGAAGCTCCGGGGGCGGACCAAATGGAGGGCAAGGTGCTTACCGCCATCTTCGAGCTCAACGGCCAGCGATTCATGGCACTGGATGGAGGTCCGATCTTCAAGTTCAATGAAGCCGTGTCGTTCTATGTGGAGTGCGAAGATCAAGACGAGGTCGACTACTTCTGGAACAGGCTCTCGGCGGTTCCGGAGGCCGAACAATGCGGCTGGCTCAAGGATAAGTTCGGTCTCTCCTGGCAAATCATTCCGAAGCAATTGGTAGACCTCCTGGGCAGCCCGAACAGGAAGAAGGCCATGGCCGCCACCCATGCCATGCTCAAGATGAAGAAGATCGTGATCGCGGACCTCCAGAGAGCGTTCGACCAGGCGTGACAGGCTAAAAAGATCCAGCGCAGAGAGGCGGATAACGCAGAGATTCTGTTATTTTGGAACGGGATAGAGCAGATCGGGTGTCAGCTCGAGAGGGTTAAACGTCGGGTAAGGGATTGGCGTGGGATAGATTTGTTCAGGTTCGCGCGTAGGAGGTCCCATCATCCGATATGGTACTGGAGGCATGCAAGTGATGACTTTATCATCTTGTTTGAGGTTCAGCACCTTTAATATTTCAGGGGGAATTTCGCCTATAGGTAGATATTGTGTTGCACCAGCAGGCGGACCGACAAAGAATCCTTCCCGGGTCCCGTCGCCATGTTGAATGACGATATAGAATTTATCATCTAGAGGTAAATTCGGGGATAAGTCATGCGTTCCCACCCAGGTTGGGTTGGTGGGTGTGGGATATGGGGTGAGTTTGGCAAAATCGGGGGTCGCCGTCCTATACCCCGGAGGCTTATACCCGGGTGGAAAAGGCGTCGGTGGAGAAGGAAAATATAATATATCTGGGGTGGATGAAGATGCCAAAGACGGCATAGCAGCAGCCAGACCGGATTCGTTTCTTAAGCCAAAAATCACGAATACAAGCAATAATAAGGCGAAGAATAACGATTTTCGGCTTCGTATGCTCTTCCTGGTCATCATTCCCTCTGCTCGATCAATCCACGAGGTTCCGATAAACCATCTATTGCTGGGACTATGGTTACCAGAAGAAAACGGTTAATTATTTCGCTTGGTGGATATCCCCTGATTGTCAGCCCGCGACATAAACAGAGAATAGCACGATCCGAATACCATTTCAATCGGTAGCTTGTAAATTTCATTCTAAATTTTCAATATTAGCACCCATGGTCACTTTGGGTGCCTCAAAACTGGCACTCTGCGCGTTTGAGGGGCGCAATTCAAATACGCCCCTACGGACCCGGACGGGGACCGTCCCGAATAGGCGTCCCACTGGAGACCGTTGGCACGAGATATTTAACAACTCTGCGCACTCCGCGTCTCTACGGTAAATTTTTATATATGGATGGCCAACCCTTCAGAGTCCTCCACCGCCTCTTTGAGCGCCTCGGCGAGCGTCGGGTGGGTGTAGACGTTGCGCGCCACCTCCTCCACGGTCAGCTCCATGCTCTGCGCCAGGGTCAGCTCGGGGAGCAGCTCGGAGACGTCCGGGCCGATCATGTGCGCTCCCAGGATCTCGCCGTAGCGCCCATCGCTGATGATCTTGACCCAGCCGGTGTAATCCCCCAGCCCCAGGGCTTTGCCGTTGGCCTGGAAGGGAAAGCGCCCGACCTTGACGTCGAAGCCGCGCTCGCGCGCCTGAGCCTCCGTATATCCGAAGGAGGCCACCTGCGGCTGGCAGAATGTGGCGCGCGGCATCATGACGTAATTCAAGACCACCGTCTCGACGCCGGCGATGTTCTCGGCGCAGACCACCCCCTGGGCGGAAGCCACGTGCGCCAGGAGCAGCTCTCCGGTCACATCGCCGATGGCCCAGATGCCCGGCACGCTGCTTGCCATGCGCTCATCGACCTTGACGAAGCCGCGGTTCAGCTCCACCCCCAACGCCTCCAACCCCAGGTCGGCGGTGTTGGGCTTGAAGCCCGTAGCCACCAGCGCCTGCTCGGCTTCCAGCGTCTTCTCGCCCTCCTCGTTGGAGACCTTCACAACCACACCCTTCTCGTTCGCCTGGATAGATTGGACGCGCGTGCCGGTCATGATCTTGATGCCGCGTTTGGCAAAAGCCTTGGCCAGCTCGGTGCTGACTTCCTCGTCTTCCAGGGGGACCACGCGCGGCAGCATCTCGACGATGGTGACCGGGACGCCGTAGGAGCTCCACACGGTGGCGAACTCCACGCCCAGCGCCCCCGCCCCGATAATGATAGCCGAAGCGGGCAGCTTCTCCTGCAGGATTGCTTCCAGGTAAGTCACCACGTGCTTGCCGTCGGCCTGCACCCCGGGGATCATGGCGGCGTGCGAGCCGGTGGCGACGACCACGTTCTTGGCTTTCAGCTCGGTAGTCTTTCCCTCGTTATCGGTGACAGAGACCGTGTCTTGCGCGGTGAGCCTGGCTGCGCCCATGTGCACGTCGATCTTGTTCTTGCGCATCAAGAAGCCCACGCCGCGCGTCAGCCGGTCGGAGACCTGGCGGCTGCGCTTAAAAGCCACGCTGTAATCCAGGGTCAGGTTATCGACGCTGAAGCCGAATTCTTTTCCCCGCTCGCGCAGGATGTGGGCGATCTCGGCATTGCGCAGCAGCGCCTTGGAGGGGATGCAGCCTACGTTCAGGCACACCCCGCCCAGCCACTGCTTATCGACGATGGCGGTTTTCAGCCCTAACTGAGACGCCCGGATGGCGCACACGTACCCGCCCGGCCCGGCGCCAATGACAACGACATCATAATCGCTCATGAAATTTCCTCTCTGGAGAGCCTAGAATTTATTCTTTACATGAATTGTAGAAGTTTACGAAATTATACCCAGTTTTGCAGCGTCTCCACGATTTTCGCCAGAAAATGGTCGGCCAGAGCTCCATCCAGGATGCGGTGATCGAAGGTCAGCGATAGGTAGACCATCGGCCGGATGGCGATGGCATCTTGAATAACCACGACGCGCTTCTGGATGGCTCCCACCCCCAGGATGGCGCATTGCGGCTGGTTGATGATCGGGCTGGCGAAGAGCGACCCGCTGATGCCGTGGTTGGTAATGGTGAAGGTGCCATAGCGCACCTCATCGGGCTTGAGGCGGCGGGTTCGTGCCCGCTCGGCCAGGTCGTTAATGGCCCGCGCCAGCCCCAGCAGCGAGAGGCCGTCGGCGGCTTTGACCACCGGGACGATCAGGCCTTCCTCGCCCAGGGAAGTGGCCATGCCGATATTGATCGCATCGTAGACCAGGATGCCCTCCTCGCTCCAGGTGGAGTTGACCAGTGGATAAGCCTTGAGCGCTGCCACGCAAGCAGCTACGAAGTAGGCGGTGTAGGTCAGGTTGACCCCATCGCGGGCGAAGGCTTCCCGGTTGGCCTCGCGGTGGGCGACGACCTTGCTCAGGTCCGCTTCCATCACGGTGGTCACGTGGGGGGCAGTGCGCTTGCTGGAGGCCATGCGCTCGGCGGTGGCCTTGCGCACCGGGTTGAGCGGGACGATCGTGCCGGGCAGGGCCGGCGCTGGGGCTTCCGCGGGCGGGGCGGGAGGTGGGGTGGGATGGGGCTGCCTGGCCGGGTACGCCGGCGGAGACGGGGGCGCGGCTGCCGGGATCGTCTCCGGCGGGGCGCCGAAGATCAGCTCGGTGGGGCGGAACAGGTCGCCCTCGCCGGGGGTTTCCCAGGGGGCCGGCGCTTCGGGTGCGGCTTCAGCTGCAGGATGGGGTGCCTCAGGCGGGCGGTTTTCCAGGTAGGCCAGCACGTCGTTCTTGGTGATACGCCCCCCTGCGCCGGTGCCTTTCACCTGCGCCAGGTCCACCTCATGTTCCTGCGCCAGGCGCGCCACGACGGGCGAGATGAAGCCCAGGTCGGTGCTGCGCCCGGCAGCCCTGAGCGCCGGCTGGCTTTGGGTACTCTCCTGCACGGCTTGAGGGACTGCCTCTGCACCGTTGGCCCCGCCACCCTCGGCGACGGCCTCGCCGGGCTTGCCGATCCAGGCCAGGATGGTGCCGGCCTTGACGGTCTGCCCTTCAGGGACGAGGATCTTCAGCAGAGTGCCCCCTGCCGGGCTGGGGATCTCCGTATCCACCTTATCGGTGTTGACCTCCAGCAGCGAGGCAAACTCGTCGATCTGCTCGCCCTCGCGCTTCAGCCAGCGCGTCACGGTCCCTTCGACAACCGACTCGCCCAGTTGAGGCATGATCACTTTTGTAGCCATAGCTCCTCCGGATCAGTTTACAGTAAACAACGGGCAGTGGTCAGAAATGATAATCACCGTCCAGGTAAATTTCGGATCAAAGAGAACAACATCGTACGAATTTCCAGGATAAGATTGTCTGTTTCCACAATATCTTTTTCGTTCAAATATCCCAATTCTCCTGCAATAACTATTTGGGTATCCATTTCACTCAATGAACCTAATGCAATATGAAGAAATTGGACAAATTCACTTCGATGGCGTCGCGCTTGCCCTTCTGCAATATTAGAGGGGATCGAAATTGCAGCTCTTCTAACCTGACTCGTCAATCCGAAATCTTCCTGCCGTGGAAATTTGGACATAAGGGAATAAACACTCTTCATCAGGGATATACTTTTCTGCCAGACAATAAGATCACAATAATTCTTAATGTATTTTTCGTTGGTTTCCATGATGTACTCTCCCGAGTCTGGATATTTGCTTTGATTTTATATCCCCTTACTTTTTTCTATATCCATTTCAGCCTTGCATCTACTATACACACTCTCCATTGTTTACTGTCCACTGACCACCGTCCACTAAAAACTAGCTAGGTCCCGAATGGCGGCGGCGATTTTATCCGGGTTGGGCATGAACCAATCCTGCATGGGGTGGCTGAAGGGCACGCCGGGCACATCGGGAGCCGCCAGGCGGCGCACCGGGGCGTCCAGGTCCTGGAAACCCCACTCGGCGATGGTGGCAGCCACTTCGGCTCCGTAACCCCCTGTCAGGTTGTCTTCGTGCACGATCAGCGCCTTGCCGGTCTTGCGCACCGAGGCCAGGATCGTCTCCCGGTCTACCGGGTACAGGGTGCGCAGGTCCACCACTTCGGCGTCGATACCCTCGGCAGCCACCTTCTCCGCGGCCTGCAGGGTGTAATAGTGCATCATCCCATAAGCAAACACCGAGAGATCCTTGCCCGGGCGGGAGACCTGGGCCGGTCCGATTGGCACGGTATATTCCCCCTCGGGGACCTCGCCCTTGATCAGGCGGTAGCCCTTCTTGGGTTCGAAATACAGGACCGGGTTGGGGTCGCGTACTGCAGATTTGAGCAGTCCCTTGGCGTCCCTGGGGTTGGAAGGCACCACCACTTTCAGGCCGGGGATATGGGTGAAAGACGCCTCCACCGATTGGGAATGGTACAGCCCGCCGCCGATGCCGCCGCCGTACGGGGCGCGGATGGTCATCGGCACGGTCCAATCTCCATTCGAGCGGTAGCACATCTTGGCGGCTTCGTTGACGATCTGGTTGAAGGCCGGGTAGATGAAATCGGCAAACTGGATCTCGCAGATGGGGCGCATGCCGTAAAGCGCCGCCCCGATGCCCGTGCCGACGATGCCCAGCTCGGCCAGGGGCGAATCGATCACCCGCTGCGGGCCGTACTTCTCGAACAGGCCCATCGTCGCCCGAAACACTCCGCCGCGTTTGCCCACATCTTCGCCGATGATGAAGACGTCCTTGTCGCGCTCCAGCTCCTCATCCATCCCCTGGCGAATGGCTTCGATTAACGTCATCTCAGGCATGGCTGGCCTCCGCAAGGCGAATTTCTTCGGCATATACCGGGTGCAACGCCTCTTCTGCCTCCGGGTAGGGCGCTTGCTCAGCCTGGCGAACGGCTTCTTCGACCTCAGCTTTAATTTGGGCGTCCATCTCGGCGTAGGCTTTTTCCGTCAGGATGGCCCGTTCTTCTAACTGGCGTTTGGCGACCAGCACGGGATCGCTCTTCTTATGCTCTTCGACCTCCTCCCGCGAGCGGTACGTGCGGTCATCGTCGTCTGAGGAGTGAGGCGTCATGCGGTAGGTGCGAGCTTCGATCAACGAAGGCCCGCCCCCCTGGCGTGCCCGATCGACAGCCTCCTGGCAGGCACGATAGACTGCAAAGACGTCTGTCCCATCCACGCTGATCCCGGGGACGCCCAGCCCGCAGGCTTTTTCGGCCACGCTTTTGATGGCCATCTGCATATCCGGCGTTTCTGAGATGGCGTACATGTTGTTCTGCACCACAAAGACGACCGGCACCTGCAGCACAGCTGCAAAGTTGACCGCCTCGTACCATTCACCCTGTGAGGTGGCGCCTTCGCCCACGGTGGTCAGCACTACCCGGTCGTCGCCGCGCAGCTTGATCGCCAGGCCAATGCCGGTGGCGTGCGGCGATTGGGTGGCTACCGGCGCCGAGTGGCTGATCACGTTGGCGCGCTTCAGGCTCCAGTGACTGGGCATCTGGCGACCTCCCGACGTGGGGTCGCCCCTTTTTCCCATCATCCCCATGACGAACTCGGCCGGGGTCATCCCCACCGCCAGCAGGATCGCGAGATCGCGGTAATACGGCGAGACCCAATCGTAGCCGCGGCGGATGGCAAAGACGGCGCCCACCTGAGCTGCTTCGTGGCCAATTCCCGAGATATGGAAGGCGATCTTGCCCTGGCGGTGAAGCACCCAGGCGCGCTCGTCCAGGCGGCGCGACAGCAGCATCGCCCGAAACATTTCTAGTTGGACATCTTGAGCGAGGTCCATTCAGAATTTCCTCCTGGTTGTATGCAATAGCTGGAAATAAACCGCTTACAAACCGTTAAACCCGATTTCAGCATAACCTTTTCACCCCTGATGCGGTTAGCGAATAGATATTCTTTACCCTATTAGTTTACCATAGCCGACGATCTGGCGCAATTGAAAAATGATCGACTTGCCTCAGGTCTAAGCCCATGATACACTTTGATCATGGCAGCCCAGATCCTGATCGTCACGTCAAACTCATCAACCGCAGAATGGATCCGCCAGAGCCTACCTGCCGGGGAAGGTTACCGGGTGGAGGGGGCTTCCAGCGCGGCGGAAACGATGGCACATTGCCGCGCCCAGTCTTTCGATCTGGCCCTCCTGGACGCAGACTTACCCGGCCAGGACCCCGCCGACCTGGGCCGAGCCGCCCAACTGTTGGTCCCTGGGTTGAAACTGGTCGTGCTTCCCAGACAGTCTTCACTCACCGCCCCATCTGTTCCCGCAGCCGAGGCGCTGGCCGAGCAGGGTTTCGTCTCGCCTCCAGCCTACCTCTCCGAACTGGTCAAGAAGATCAGGGCAGCATATCCTCCGGCGCACGCAGCTGAGGCTGCCGCCTCCCGTTCCACCTCAGGGCTGGTCGAGCTGCCCTGGTTAGCCGACCCCACCCGCGCCGCACAACACCTGGCGCGCCTTTCGCTGGCCTGCGCAGCGCAGGCTGCACTGATCGTGCGAGCGGGCCAGTCCTGGGCGTATGCCGGGCAGCTCGAGCGGCCATCGGCGCAGGAGCTGGCGGCAATCATCAGCCGCTACTGGGATCCCGAAGGGCGGTACGACCTGGCGCGCTTCGTGCGCTTGAGCTCCAACTGCGGGCAATACCTGCTCTACGCCACGCTGCTGTCAGGCGACCTGGTGCTGGCGCTGGTGTACGATGCCGCCACTCCCTTCAGCCGCATCCGCAGCCAGGCATCCCAACTGGCGCATGCTCTGGCGCAGCTCCCCGATCGCTCCGAGCCTGTCTCGGACGAAAGTTATCTCCCCCCGATCGAGACCGAATATCCCCCTGCTGAAATTGACGCCGCTCCACTGCCTAAACCGGAAACCAGCTCCATCCCGTCCTGGTACAACGAAATGAGCGGCGAACCGCTCGTCCCTCCTGCAGATGAAGAGACATCTCCTACAAGCTCTGCCCCAGACGCAGTGCCTCTCGCCTCGACCGGGCAAGGGGCAGCTTCGATGCTGCCGGATTGGCTCGGCGAGGCCGAAGCTGCCTCCCCTGCCGCCTCGCAGGTCCAGGTCGACGAGGCCCCTGTAGCAACTGCCAACCCCGCCCTCGGCCGGGTTCCTGCGGCACAGGGCGCCTTCCAGGTTACCTCTCAAACGCCCGAGCCGGTCTCCGCCGATTTCTACAATTTGACCTACACCTGCGTGCTGGCGCCGCGCTTCCCCAACCACTTCCTGGTGGGGGACCTGGCGGCACGGTTAGGCCAGTGGTGCCCGCAGATTTGCCTGGCATTCGGCTGGCGCCTGGAGGGGCTTTCCATCCGCCCGGGGCACCTGCAGTGCATTTTCCGCCTCTCACCGGCCACCTCGCCGGGCAGCCTGATGCGCACTTTCCGGCAGCAGACTACGCAGCGCATTTTTACCGATTTCCCGAATTTACATGCCGAGAACGCTTCGGGCGATTTCTGGGCGCCGGGCTATATGATCCTCAGCCAGGCGCAGATCCCATCGAGCACCTTGCTGCGCGACTTCATTGCGCAAACCCGGCAAAGGCAGGGTCTGCTTTGAACTCCCGGGGAATAAGCTACAGATCAAGGCAGATAAAAGCAGGTTATTTATCTAACTACAAACCTGAAACCCTTATGACAATTGTTAACCTGCGTTTATCGGCGAAAAAAGGTTCGAAATAAGCCATCTTCGGATAACAATCATCAATCCTCAATCAAAAATCGAAAATGCCTCCTACTCTCTACTTAATCGATGGTCATGGGCTTGCGTACCGCACATATTTTGCGCTCACGGCTGCCACCCCGGGCGGGGAGCGCTGGCATACCACCTCGGGCGAGCCCACCGCAGGCGTGTATGGTTTCGCCAGCGTATTGCTGCGCATCCTCGAACAGGAGCGGCCTGAATACCTGGCTGTGGCGTTCGACACCGGTAAAACCTTCCGCGACGACCTGTTTCCGGAGTATAAAGCCACGCGGGCCAAGATGCCTGACGACCTGCGCGTCCAGATGGGGCGCATCCGCCAGCTTTTAGACGCCTTCCGCATCCCGCGCATCGAGCTGGAAGGGTACGAAGCCGACGACGTGCTGGGCACGATCGCCCGCCAGGCAGTTGCCCAGGGCATGGGCGTCAAGATCATCACCGGAGACCGCGACTTGCTGCAGCTTGTCGACGAGCGCATCATCGTCAATCTTTCGGGAAATAAGCTCTCCGAAGCCAAAGATTACCTTCCCGAAAACGTGGCCGAACACCTGGGGGTCAGGCCCGACCAGGTGGTGGATTACAAAGCCCTGGTCGGCGATACCTCGGACAACATCCCTGGTGTGAGCGGCATCGGCGAAAAAACCGCCGTCGACCTGCTGCATAAATACGCAAACCTGGATGAAATCTATGCGCATATGGAAGAGCTGCCTGGCCGGGCGCGCACCCGGCTCGAAGCCGGCCGCGAATCCGCCTACTTGAGCCGCAATCTGGCTCTCATCCGCACAGACGCCCCCATTTCGCTCGACATCGAAACGGCGCGCATTAAAGAGATCGACATGCCACAGGTCGAAGCGCTCTTCCGCGAGCTCGAGTTCCGTTCCCTGGTTGCCCGCCTGACCGATATGGCTAAATCCAAGGGCTTGCAGGTGGCGCCCGCCTCAAAAGCCCCCACCCAGCAGCTCTCCCTGTTTGAAGGGGAGGTGCGCGTCGTCGGCGAAAAACCGCCCCTCCCGAGCCGGATCCAATCCATCATTGTCGATCATGAGCAAGCTCTGAACGACCTGGCAGGCAGGCTGGCCCAGGCACAGGTCATCTCTTTCGACACCGAAACTACCTCCACCGACCCCATGCGCGCCGACCTGGTGGGCATCTCGCTCTCCGTCCGGGAAGGTGAGGGGTATTACATTCCGGTGGGCCACAAGCCGGGTCTGGGCGTGCAGCTCCCCTACGAGCGCGTGCGCGAAGCCCTGCGCGGACCTTTAACCAACAGCCGCATCCCCAAGGTTGGGCACCACCTCAAATACGATTACATCGTGCTCGCGCGCCACGGCTTGACCGTCACCCCGCTGGACTTCGATACCATGATCGCCGAATGGTTGGTCAACCCGGCCTCGCATAACCTGGGTCTGAAAAATCTGGCCTGGATTCGCCTCGAGAAAGAAATGACGCACATCGAGGACCTGATCGGGAAAGGGAAGAACCAGATCAGCATGGCCGAAGTGCCCATCGACCTGGCCGGAGCCTACGCCGCGGACGACGCCGAAGCCACCTTGCGGCTCGTGCCCGTCTTGCGCCGCGAGCTGGAGGCGCAAAATGCCGCTCGCCTGCTCGCGGAGATCGAGATGCCTCTGATCCCCGTGCTGGCCGGCATGGAGATGACCGGGATAGCCGTCGACGTGACCCTCTTCCAGGCCATGTCGGCTGAGCTGAGCAAGCGCATGGCCGAGATCGAGATGCAGATCTTTTCCGCCGTGGGCACATCTTTCAATTTAAATTCTACCCAACAGCTCTCGGCGATCCTTTTCGAGCGGCTGCGCCTGGAGCCGCCCGACCGCCGCAAGCGCACCGCCAGCGGGCACTGGTCCACCTCCGCCGACGTCCTGGAAGACCTGCGCGGCAAGCACCCCGTAGTGGATTGGATCCTCGAGTTCCGCGAGCTCTCCAAGCTCAAATCCACCTACACGGATGCCCTGCCGCAGCAGATCAACCCGGCTACGGGCCGCATCCACACTTCCTACAGCCAGACCGGCTCAGTCACCGGCCGCCTGGCCTCCTCCGACCCGAACCTGCAGAATATTCCTGCGCGCACCGATCTGGGGCGCCGGGTACGCGAAGGGTTTATCGCCGGGCCGGGAAACCGGCTGCTCTCGGTAGATTATTCACAGATCGAGCTGCGCCTGGTGGCTTTTATGGCCGGCGACGAAGCCATGCTGGCTGCCTTCCATGCCGGGCAGGATATCCACGCTGCCACCGCCGCCGCCATCTTCGGAGTCCCCCTGGAGGAGGTCACCAAAGACCAGCGCCGCAATGCCAAGGCGATCAATTTTGGGCTGATCTATGGTATGGGACCCTTCGGCTTAAGCCGGGCGAGCGGCCTGACCCTGGCCGAAGCGGAGAACTTCACCACTGCTTACTTCAAACAATTCCCGGGTGTCAAGCACTACCTGGACGGCATCAAGGCGCAAGCCGCCCAGCGCGGCTACGTGGAGACAGCGTTCGGACGCAGGCGCTACTTCCCGGGCTTGAAAAACCAGACCAACACGAACATTCGCAACCGCGAAGAGCGAGAAGCGATCAACGCCCCCATCCAGGGCACGGCCGCCGATATCATGAAGATCGCCATGAACCGCGTGCCAGATGCGCTCAAAGAGGCGGGGCTTTCGGGGCACATGCTCTTGCAGGTGCACGACGAGCTGGTGCTGGAATGCCCCGAGGCTGAGCTGGGGAAAACGGCTCGAATCGTGCAACGAGTCATGGAGTCAGCTTTCCCGCAGCTGAGCGTACCGCTATCGACCGAGGCGCGTTTCGGCCTCAACTGGGGCGAACTGGAGCCGTTGAAACAGGAGAAAAACTGATGAGACGCGGATGTACGCGGAGATAAAAAAATGATCACCTGGAAAACCCACTAAACAAATAAATCCGCCTTTTTCAGCGCTCGTCCGCGTCCAATAAGCATATATGACATTGAGGCAAACCATGACCGGAAACCAGGATCGTTTTCAACAATCTTTACTCCAGGGGCACACGGCTGCCTGGGACCAGGCCTGGGATCGCGCCGCCAAGTCCTACCAGCAAGCCCTGGAGGAATTCCCCGACCACCCGAAAGCGCTGACGAGCCTGGGCCTGGCGCTCCTGGAGCTCAAACGCTACCCTGAAGCATTGGCGGCTTACCAGCACGCCGCGGATGTCCTCCCGGGCGATCCGGTGCCCCTGGATAAGATCGGCCAGATTTACGAGCAGCTCTGGCAGAACGATGCCTGTGTGCAGGCCACGCTCCAGGCGGCCGATTTTTACCTGAAGAAAAACGACCTGGATAAAGCCATCCAAATGTGGCAGCGCGTGACCCGCGTAGCCCCCGGCCAACTGCTGGCCCACACCCGGCTGGCCGTCACCTTCGAGCGTATGGGCCGCAAGACGGAGGCCGTCGAAGAGTACCTGGCCGTCGCCAGCCTGGTTCAACACAGTGGCGATCCGGCGAAAGCCAAGCAGGCGGTCACTTATGCTCTTCAGCTCGAGCCCGAGAATACCGCCGCCCGCCAGGCTCAGGTGCGGTTGCAAAACGGCGAACTGCTCCCCCAACTCGGGAAAGGTGCCTCCGATACCCCGCCAGGCAAGCGCATCTCTGCAGAACCCGGCAGCGCCCTCGATGAAGCGCAGGCCGAGATGGGGGGATTAGACCCTGTGGAAGAAGCCCGCCAGAAAGCCCTGCTGGTGCTGGCCAACCTGATCCTGGAAAACAGCGAGGAAGTCGTTGCAGGTATGCCTCACCGCCGGGATATCAGCGCCATCATGCAGGGCTCGCATCCCGCGAGCACCGATCAGGCCGACCAGGCCAGAGCATTCACTTACCTGAGCCAGGCGATTGCCGCCCAATCGCAAAATCAGGGGGATTCCGCCGAGATGGATTTGCGCAGAGCCGTGGAAGCCGGCTTCAGCCACCCGGCAGTTTACTACGATCTCGGCCTGCTCGGCGTCGAAAGGGGCCGCCGGGAGACTGCCCTACGCGACCTGCAGGAAGCGGCCAAACACCCCGACTACGCCATGGCCTCGCACCTGCTGATGGGCCAGACTTTGCAGAGGATGGGCCGCAAAATGGACGCGGCAGTGGAGTACCTCGAAGCGCTCAGGATTGCCGATGTGCAGATCGTCCCCAGCGACCGGGCAGACGAGCTGCGCCAGCTTTACGATCCCTTGATCGATGCCCTGCGAATGCAGCCGGATGAGAAAAGCCTGTCGGCGGTGCTGGAAAATATCCCCGCTCAACTGCTGCAGCCCAACTGGAAGGAAACCCTGCAAGCGGCTCGCCGGGAAATGCCAGAAGAGCCTGCAGGATCTCCTCCGTTCCCGCTGGCCGAAATGGTGCTCCAGGTGCGCACCAACCAGGTGGTCGCCTCTCTGGCAACCATCCGCCGCCTGGCTGCAGAAAATCTTTACCGGTCCGCCATGGAGGAAGCATACTACGCCGTCCAGACTGCCCCGACCTATTTGCCCCTTCACGTGCAAATGGGTGAGCTGCTTCTCCAGCAGGGGTTCGTGCAGGAGGCGGTGGATAAACTGACCCTGGTGGCTCATTCGTACAGCCTGCGCGGCCAACCAACGCAGGCCAATTCATTCCTGCGCCGCCTGATCCAGCTCGCTCCGGGGGACATGGACCTGCGCCGCAAGCTGATCGAATATCTGGAAAGCGGCGGCCAAACCGAAGACGCCATCCACGCCTACCAGGAGCTGGCTGCCCTGTACTACTCTCAGGCCGACCTGGATCAGGCACTCACGACCTACCGCCAGGCGCTTCACCTGGCCACCCAATCCTCTGCGCGCACGGCTGCCAGCGTGGAAATCCTGGCTCGCATGGCCGATATCGGCATGCAGCGGCTGGAATGGAGGGATGCCCTGCAGTCTTACGAGCAGATCCGCACCTTACAGCCGGAGAACGAGAAGGCGCGTTTGAACCTGGTCGACTTGAATTTGCGTCTTGGGCAGGAGAAAGCCGCCCTGGGCGAGCTGGACAGCTTCATGAACTACCTGGTCAACCAGGGGAAGACGCAAGAGGCGCTGCGCTTCATGAAGAACGCCGCTGAGGAACATCCCGGCCAGATTGAAATCCAGAAACGGCTGGACAAGATCAACGCCACGTTCGTATTATAAAAAGCAACTAAGATCAGCACAGATAAAAACAGAAAAAAGAGCATAGACAAATTATGCTCCGCCTATCAACGCATGCCGGTAGATTATGGCGAGATCACAGGTGTTGATATGGACTGGATCGACCGATCGATCGCCTCGATTTCCTGATTGCCCCCAACCTTTTTGTCTCGAATTGATATTAATAATAATCCACTGGCTGTGTGTAAATACATGGAGCATCATGGATGAATTCAACGCTATCCAGCAATTGAAGCGCAATAATCTAAAAGGTTTGGAATGGTTGGTGGACCGCTACCACGTTCAAGCTGTCCAGACTGCTTTTCTGATCACAGGCGATGCAGAGCTTGCCGAGGATGTTACTCAGGAGGTATTCCTTAATTTATTCGATACCATCATGAGTTTTGATGAAAGGCT
>JAMCRR010000084.1 GCA_023381565.1 Chloroflexota bacterium | reverse complement strand
CCAGCGAGGTCAAAGTCCGCCAGGTATCAGGATCTCCCTGGATGGAATAAGTGTACAAGATAAATCCATTTCGGATGACAAAAAGCCTGAGGGGAATTCTGGCCTGATACTCTACGCGGAATTCGATGGGCTGTTCCCAGGCTGATATTGCCTCCCACATTTCGGCGATTTCGCCATTCTCGCCTCTGGCCACGAAGTTGATTTGTGGACCTTTAGAGACGTACACCTTTCCTCGTTTCAGCCCATTCAGGATACCCGCTTCGCTCAGTTCGTCGGCATAAACATAGGTCACCAATTGGCCCAGCTTCTGGTTCTCCTTATACGGATCGTGGCTGTCGCTGCCGCCCACCCCTACGATTTTTCGACCGAGGCATAAATGGTGATCCCATAGCCCCAACTGGTAGCTATTATTGCACCCTTCCAGACTGTGATAGATTTCGAGCATGTCCGCGTTTTGCCAGTCGAACTCCGGATCCAGCCATCCGTACTCGCCGCTGAAGGCGTGGTTGACGCAAAACAGTCCGCCCTGGCGGTGGGTCTCTCCTGCCGCCTGGTTGAACCCCCACCTGGCCCGATCGACGTAAACGTCTACCCAACGCTTGATTCCCTGAAGGTTCGCGTGGCCGCGGTGGCTGGTGATCTCGCAACTGCGGATCAATGCGATGGGCCGAGGAATCAACCCTGCCAGCTTATTCCACTGGCTCACCGTGAAATGATCCGTGATGGAGAGAAAATCCAGCTTGGCATCCAGCGCCGCCCGAACCACTTCATTGACAGGATAGGCCCCATCGCTCTCGGAGGAATGGCAATGCAGCTCGCCGGCATACCAGCCCGGTTGTGGCTTTATGACGTGCTCGCTCGGGTACGCCCAATGAGCCGGCTCAGCAATTGCCCCATATTCAGCGTAGACGATCAGATGATATTGGGTATCTTCGCCGAGATGCTCGACGTCGACCTGTGCTCGCCATTTGCCGGGTGGCAGGCGCCCCGGAATCCCGCCCTCGCTGGATTGATCCGGGCTGACCCACAAGTCTACCTGGACCTCTCCCTTCGGGAAGGGATTCATGCGATTCCCGCGAAAAGTCTGCGGGTCGTGTAGGGACAAGAAGATTTGCGCCACCCGCTCTTTATGGAAAGTCAGGATTGCGCCGACTTTGCTGGCGTTCTCGGCAACCTCGAAAGGGTGATCGATATAATGTATGCGCGGAGAGGGAGTTACATCTTGGCGAACGTCTACTAATATTTCTCTTTTGGGGGTCGGCATATCCATATTTACTCATAAAAAAGTGCGGACGGATGGCGCAGGAAGGGCAAAAATCAGCAAATGCCCTCCCTGCGACCCGAAAATAATCCTTTAGCGTTTGATCAGCGTTCCATTGTTGCGTGCATCGGCGATGCTCGCGTTCAGCTCGGTCACGGTCTGATCCAGGACGGTCTTCACGTCCTCGTGATTCACCAGGATCTGATCCATAGCGCCGTTCATGGTGGTCTCCCAACTGGGGATATTGAGCACGCCGCACGAAGTCGGGTGGACGTACTGCAGCTCGTCTACACTGGTCTGCCAGGTGGGGTGAGTCTTATAGAAGTCCTGCATTTCGGGCAGCTTGGTGACGCTGTAGCGGGTGGGCAGGTAGCCCGTGGCTTGCGAGAAAGAGGCCGAGTTTTGCGTATCCGTTAACCAGCGGATGAAATCCCAGGCGGCCTGCTTCTCTTCAGGGGAGGCTTTGGCGCTAATCACCAGATTGGCTCCACCGCTCGTGACGAACTGTCCGGCAGGTCCCGCGGGCAGCGGGGCGAAGCTCCAATCGAAATTCACTACGGAGCCGATGTAGCTGTTCAACGCGGTAGAATCGCGGGTCATGCCTACCTTGCCGTTGACGAATTCCACCTCTTTCTGGTCGAAGGTGCCGGTAAGCACGGAAGGAATGAGCGCGACCTTGTACTTATACACCAAATCCTGCAGGTATTGCGCAGCTTTCTGGCCGTATTCGTCGTTGAAAGTAAAGTTGCAGTCGGCGTCGCTGAATTGGCCGCCGGCCTGGTACACGTAGGCTTCGAAGAACCACTGCATGTTGCCGGTCGCGTAGATGCCATAGTAGTCGCTGCCGAGTTTTTGGATGGCCTCCGAATCCTGCAGCAGCTCGTCCCAGGTCGTCGGTGGTTTCTCCGGGTCTAAACCGGCCTGGCGGAAGAGGTCCTTGTTATAGTAAAACCCCTGGGTGCTGCGGTTGAAGGGCAGCCCGTAAAGCTTCCCGCCCACGGTCAGGTCGGCCAGCAATCCGGGAATGAAATCCTGCACGTCCTCGGGGGTCTCATAGCTGTCGAGCGGCTCCAGCACGCCGGCCTGGGCATAATACGGGACGTTTTTGTAGTCCATCATCGAGATGACCGGCGGGTTGCCAGCGGCGACAGCAGCGAGCATTTTCTGCTGGATCTGGGCATATCCACCCTGGTTGACGTTCACGATCTGGACGTTTGTTTGAGAAGCATTATATTCCTGCACCATCTTATCGAGGGTATCTGCCAGATTCCCCGTCAAGAGGGTCCAGAACTCGATCTTCAACGGCGCGCCCCTGGAGGCGGACGTCGGAGAAACTTCGGCAGGAGCAGCCGTGTCCGTAGGGCTGGCTGCCACTGATTGGGGTGAGGTGGCTGTGGCTTCGCCACTCGGCACAGAGGTAGGCGTGGCGACTGCGCCAGGCGAACAACTAACGACGAGCAGTGCCGCTAAGAACAAGATCGTCAGTGTTCTCAAGCTTGGGCGTTTCATGATTGATTTCTCCTTTTCAGCAGGTTGTGATTGAATGCGTTCGAATCATCGATTCCGTATAAAAGAACACGCAGGACTTTAGGTACGTCAGGGCTTCACCTCCTCTCGACTAGACCCCTTTCAGGCCAGTATGAGAAATGCCTTCCACAAAATATCGCTGAGTCATTGCGAAAAGGACCAGTACCGGCAGGATAACAATGACCGCGGCTGCCATCATATAATGCCAGTTCGTTCCGCCTTCCGCTCCGGCTTGCATGGCAATGACACCCACGGGAAGCGTCCGCATCGTATCGGAGTTGGTCATAATCAACGTCCAGAAGTAATCGTTCCAGCGCCAGTTGAAATTCAATAAAGCAAAAGTGAGGATCATGGGGCGGCTCAGGGGGATCATAACGTAGCGCAAGATCGTAAAGTGGCTGGCGCCGTCCACTCTCGCTGCATCGACCAGGTCGTCCGGCACATCCAGGAAAGCCTGGCGGATCATGAACGTCCCGTAGGCAGAAGCGACGAACGGCACGATCAGCGCCCAATACGTATCGATCCATCCCAGCTTCGAGAGAATGATGTAATTGGGAACCACGATCACCTGAGACGGGACCATCATCACTGCCAGGAAAAGCAGAAACAGGAGATCCCTGCCCGGAAAGCGGATTTTAGAAAAGACGTACGCAGCCAGGCAGGCATTGATCACCTCGAAGACCACCGTGCTCACGCTGACGATCACGCTATTCATAAGATAGCGGTTGAATGGAGCCGAATTCCAGGCCTTCAAATAGTTGTCCCAGGCCGGGGGATGGGGAATCCATTGCGGCGGGAACTGGAAGACCGCCCGGAGATCCGGTTTCAGGCTGGTGGAAATCATCCAAAGGAACGGAATCGCCACGACCACGGCCAGTACAACGATGAGGGCGAAAGAAATAATCCGGATGATCGTCCCGATGTGCTGTCGTCTCATAATCACGGCTTTCTTTGAAATGGATTGCCTCATGGTTGGTATACCCAGCGGCGAGACGCTCGCAGTTGCAGGATGGTCAGGCCCAGGAGGATCAAGAAGAAGACCACGGCCAACGAGGCGGCGTACCCCGCCTTGTAATTGATAAACGCCTGCTCATAGATATAGTAATTAAGCACGTTCGTGGCATTGATCGGCCCGCCGGCGGTCATGACTGCCACCTGGTCAAAAGTCTGAAACGCGCTGATCAACAGGGTAAACAGGATGAAGAAGGTGGTGGGGGAAAGCAACGGCAAGGTGATTTTCCATAAGGTAGCCCAGGGCCCGGCTCCATCGATTTGGGCCGCTTCGCGCAGCTCGTGTGGAATATTGGTCAGCCCGGCCAGGAAAATGACCATGGCATATCCACTGGTCTTCCAAACGGTCATAATGATCAGAGCCGGCATTGCCCAGGTGGTGCTGGTAAGCCAACGTGGGCCGCCGATCCCCACCAACTGTAAGGCGTAATTCATGAGGCCGTAGTTCGGGTCAAAGATCCAGATCCAAAGCAAGGCCAGCGCCGAGGTGGTGGTGATGTAAGGGGAAAAGAAAATGACGCGCAAGAGTCCGCGCCCGGACATCTTTTGATTGAGGATCAGGGCCAGAACCAATCCAAACAGGAGCGAGAAAGCAACGGTTGCGATGGAGAAATAGAAGGTATTTACGATCACCTTCCAAAACCTCGGATCGGCGATCATCCTCTGGTAATTTTCCAATCCGATGAAGGTTTTCGTGCTCGAAAGGAAATTCCAGGAGGTAAAGCTCAGGTAAAGGTTGAAGCCCAGGGCATAATAGACGAAGACCCCAAAGACGATCAGGGAAGGCGCGAGGAACAGGATCGCTGTCAGGTAGTCGGCACGGCGGAGCGGTGATCTTAGCAATGCGGGTTTACGAAGCGCCATAGGGTTTATTCTTAATTGCAGGGCTACAGCGATGAGCGTACTTTGTGCACGTAATACTTATAGCGGTTAGCCCGATAGATGATCCTGACGTACTCGATCACGCGGCGGTCTTGCGCCCACACCTTACGGTGGATTTCTAACAGGGGGCTGCCTATAGAGACGCCTAACAAGCCGGCCTCTCGCTCATCAGGCTGGGTGATTTCCATAAATTCATCCGCCTCGGTGGGCGCCACGCCCATTTTCTCTTGCAACAAGCGATACAATGAGCCGGTGGCGGTCAAATCCTCCTGAGTGATGTTATTCCCGATAAAAGACGGCAGGTAAGATATATCCATTCCAATGGGCTCGTCGTCCGCGAAACGCAAGCGCTCGATCATTAGAACCCGCGTATCCCCCGGGGCGAGTTCGAGCTGTTTTTGGATTTCAGAGTCCGCCTCCAGGTAACTGAACTGCAACAGCTTTTGGCCCGGTTTATAGCCATGTCGTTTCAAATCCTCTGAAAAGCCCGACAGGTTGTTGAGGCTGAACTGCTGGACCGGCAAGGAGACGAAAGTACCCCTTCCCTGTTCCCGATACAAAAAGCCCTGGTTAACCAGCAGATTGATAGCCAGGCGCACCGTCATGCGGCTGACCCCATAGGTTTCCTCCAGCTCACGCTCCGAAGGAATCGCTTGATGCACCCCCCATTCGCCGGCTTCGATCTTATGGCGCAGGATCTGGTAAAGCTGATGATATTTGGGGATTACGTTGTGAGGGTCGACTATTTCGATGGCCATAGTAGAGTCCATTCATGAGCCGAATAACTGTATATGACGTTATGTTGTTATAACCAGTATAACCTTGAAATGCGTTATTGTCAATAAGCTCATGATTCGTGCTATACTATTTTTGGCGATTGAGGACTATCTATGAAGCGCTCTCTCGTTTTACGGCTTTTCCTGGTGATTGCCCTTGCCGTCATCGGAGTATTGGGGGTTGAGTGGGGAATACGTTTCCTGTTCCCTGGAATTTCATCCTGGATATCCCTGGCGATGAATATTCTGGTCGCCGCCCTGACCGCGAGCGTTGCCACGGTTTGGCTAGCCCGCTTTTACGATCAGTTGAATCAGAAGATCGGGCAGGAGATTGCCAAACGCAAGCGCCTGGAAGGGGAGCTGTCTCAGCTCGGCCAGGAATTCGAGGACCACATCAAGGATAAGACCGCCCAGCTTGCCAGGCTGAACCTGGACCTGGACCTTGAGATTGCCCAACACAAGCAAGCCGAAGAAACCGCTTTGGCCAACGAAGAACGTTTCCGCAACATGGCCGATAACGTTCAAGAGGGCCTGACCATCATCGAAGATGGTGAAGTCGTCTACATCAACCAGAGCGCCTGGAAGATCTTCGGGAATTCTCCGGAGGAAGGGGAGGAGACCCCCTCCAACCGCTTGGATTTAGTGAGCTCCGAAGAAATGAGCCGCCTCATCCGCATGAGTGAGGATGCCTTTCGCCTGTACGATTCCTCACGCGAGGACGAATATTGGATCGTGCGCAAGGACGGTACCCGGCGCTGTATTCACAACCGCTACTCCTACACCAAAGCCAGGGGGGTCGAGAGGCGTTTCATCGTCTCGTCGGACATCACCGATCAGGCCCTCGCCTATCAAATGTTGGAACAGGCGGTTGACGAACGTACGCGCGAGCTATCCACCGTCCTGGAGATATCCAAGAAGATCACCTCCACGCTTGAGCTCGAGCCTCTCTTGCAGGTCGTCGTGGAACAAATCAAGTCGATCATTCCCTACAGCAGCGCCACGATCTGCACGCTGCGCGACGGCCAGCTAGAGGAGATCGCCTACCAGTCCCCCGGCCAGGCTGGCCAGGCCCAGCCGCTGCGCCTGTCGCTTTCCAATGCGGAATTATATGAGGAAGTCATTCAACAACAGAAAGTCCTTGTCATCGACGATGTAAAAGGAGATACTCCACTGGCGCGCGCCTTAGCAGAGACCAGCGATGGCCTGGTCCAATTGTCCTTCGGGCACGCCCACTCCTGGATGGGCATTCCTCTGGTGGTCAAGGATCGGGCCATTGGCCTGCTGAGCCTTACCCACGAAAAACCGAACTTCTACACTCAGGTTCACATCCGTTCGGCTCTGGCGATTGCCAACCAGATAGCCATCGCCATGGAAAATGCCCGCTTGTACGAGCAGGCCCACGATCTGGCCACGCTGGAAGAGCGCCAGCGCATCGCCGGAGAGCTGCACGACTCCGTCACGCAACTACTTTATGGCATCGGCCTGTATTCGGCTGCGGCCGGCCGCTCTGTGCGCGAGAGCAACCTCGAGCTCACCGAGCAAATCGTCGGCGAGATCAAAGAGAATGCGCTGCAAGCCTTGCGAGAAATGCGCCTCTTGATCTACGAGCTGCATCCCCCCGTGCTGGAAGACCTGGGGCTGGTGGCGGCCCTGCAAGCCAGCCTGGACTCGGTGAAAGTGCGGACCGGCCTGCACGCTGAGCTGAAAGCCGAAGGCATCGACCGCTTACCCGTTTCGATGGAATGCGAGCTTTACCGAGTCGCGTTGGAAGCCTTGAATAACCTGGTCAAATACGCCAAAGCCAAGCGGGTAAACATTGACTTGCGCCTGGTGGATAATGTGGTTACGATGGAAATCTGCGACAATGGCATGGGCTTCGACCTGGCGGCGGCAAAGGCCTCCGGCGGGTTCGGGCTGCGCAACATGGAGCTTCGCGTAAAACAAATCTGCGGCAACCTCGAGATAGACAGTCTTCCAGGGTGTGGGACGCGCATCCGGGTCGAGGTGCCTGTTCGAGATTGCGCCAGAGTGCCTTCAGAGATCTCGTCCAACGTGGAGGTTTGATATGCCGGATACCATTCGAGTTCTGGTCGTAGACGACCACCCGGTCGTCAGGAAAGGCATCAGCGCGCTCCTGGCAGGCGAGAAGGACATCCTGGTGGTTGGCGAGGCGTCCAATGGTCTGGAAGCCATCCAGCAGGTAGAAGAGCACCGTCCCGACGTCGTTCTGATGGATCTCGTCATGCCCGAATTCGACGGCATCAAAGCCACCCGCGAGATTTCAGATCGCTATCCCGACGCCAGAATCCTGGTCTTGACCAGCTTCGCCGCCGACGACAAGATCTTCCCCTCGATCAAAGCCGGGGCCCAGGGGTACCTGCTCAAGGACTCGGACCCGGATTACCTGGTGCAGGCCATCCACCAGGTTTACCGGGGAGAGCTCTCTCTCCCCCCGGTCATTGCCAGAAAGGTCCTTCAAGAATTGAAGCGGCCCGCCCAGCAGCCCTTGACCCCCGACCCGTTGACCGAACGAGAGGTCGAGATCCTCCAGCTCCTCGCCCAGGGCCTGGAAAACCACGACATTGCCGGCCGCTTGGGTCTGAGCGACGCCACCGTGCGTACCCACGTGAGCAATATCCTCAGCAAGCTGCACCTGGCCAACCGCGTCCAGGCCACCTTGTTCGCCTTGCGCAGCGGGCTGACCACCCTGGAAAGCGATCCAGAATAAAAAAGTCTCCTTCACCTCAACAAAAGTTGCGCCCTCCATACAACAAATGTGTAGAATGACCGCTCAAAAAGCGGTCATTCTATGTCCTCAAAATGCTCACCCGATAATCCACGCTCATCGGATGACAATCACCTGATTTTGGCTTACAACTTAATTAGTGATAGTTCGAACTATCACTACCTGCGCCTTCTGGTTGGTTTTGGAGTGTCTGGAAATGGCCTGCCCGCGCTCCCGGGGAATGAACCAGGTCAGGAATGAGGGGCAGATGAAAGCCATTGTTCTGCTCAAGATCACCTCAGGCGAAGTTAGAGAAGTCAACAACTGCCTGAAGCAATTGGAGCGAGTCTTGGGATCTTGCATGACGTTTGGCCGCTACGACGCGATGGCCATTATTCAGGGTGAGAGCCTGGAGGAAATCCGGCAGATCATCCTTTCTGAAATCCAGCCTATTTCCGGTGTTATCGAGACCCTGCCGTGTCTGATCGTCGAAGAAACCTCGCTAAAGAGCTCGGAACACTTGCAAGAATTCTTCAAAGCTGCCCATTGATCCGGGGCGCGCAGAAGCCGTCAAGCTAGGACTTTACCATCGATCCCACTAGAAGGAGGTGGAGATGTTGGAAGCCAGGTCGCTGAACCAACTTTCTGGGATGCCTGACGAAGTTGTCTCAAGCATTATCACGGACCCAGCCTTGCGGAGCTGCATTCAATGTGGCACGTGTGGCGGGGTGTGTCCTTTTGGATACCTGATGGATTATCCTCCCGTCCGGGTTATCGCGGCTTTACGGGCGGATGTTTTCTCCAAGGTGTTCACTTCGGACACGATTTGGATGTGCGTCGCCTGCAGCATGTGTTCCACGTCCTGCCCGGCTCAAATTCCCCTGACCGCCGACTTGATGTCGCGCTTGAAGGAAGAAATGATCTTACAGGGAAGCGTGCCCGAAGAGCTGCAAACCGCCCTGGAGAACTCTCAGCGCTACGGCAATCCCCTGGGGGAGGCTTCGCGCAAGCGCGCGGATTGGACTCGGGGGGCCGGCGTCCCGGTGCCGATTTTTGGCAAGGACGTCACCCAGGCAGACGTGCTCTGGTTCGTCGGCGATTACGCCTCGTACCACCCCAGGGCGCTGCGCGCCAGCCAGGCGCTTGCCCGCCTGTTACGCCTGCTCAACGTCGACTTCGCCATCCTGGGAAACGAGGAAAGCAGCGACGGCGACTCGCAACGGCTGGCCGGGGAACATGGGCTGTTTGAGCTTCTGGCCGAAAAGAACGGCCGGGTTTTCAAGAAATACAAATTCAAGCAGATTATCACCACCGACCCGCACGCTTTCAACGCCCTGAAGAACGAGTACCCGCTGGCTGGCATCTCTTACCCGGTGCAGCATTCGACTCAGTTCCTATACGAGCGCATCGATCAGCTCAAACCCTTCCTGCGCCGTGAAGTGAAGGCCAGGGTCGTCTATCACGATCCCTGTTACCTGGGGCGCGCCAACGGCATCTACGAGGAACCGCGCGCCCTCCTCAAGGCCATTCCAGGCCTGACCCTCGTCGAGCTGCCCCACCATCACAAGACCAGCCTGTGCTGCGGCGGGGGCGGCGGAGGCATGTGGCTGGACGGATTCCAGTGGGAAAAATCGCACACGCGTCTGTCTGAGTGGTGCGTGCAGGAAGCCCTCCAGCTCAAGGCCGGCGTGATGGCCATCGCCTGCCCTTATGAAACTCCGCGTTTCGAAGACGCTATAAAGATCGTCTCCCACACAGATGGCCTGGCCATCAAAGATGTCTGTGAGCTGCTTTTAGAGTCGGTGGGAACGGAAAGTTGAGGTGATACAAATGAAAATCTTGGTCCCGATCCAACTTGTACCCGACCTGGTCGAGGAATTGGTCATCGCACAGGATGGTAAGCGCCTGGACCTGGATGCTACCCGCTGGATCATCAGCGAGTTCGACGATCACGCCATCGAGCAGGCCATCCTGTTGAAAGAAAAAATCGGGGGCGAGGTAACCGTTATCGCTCCCGATTTTGAAGGAACGGAAGATGTGCTGTACCAGGCGCTTGCCAAAGGCGCCGACCAGGTCGTCAAGCTGAGCGGTGATTTCCAGAGCGAGCTAAACACGCACGCCCTGGCGCGACTCGTCGTCCATTATCTTCAAACGAAATCTGAGAGGCCGGACTTGATCCTCACCGGGGTTCAGGCCAACAGCAGCCTGGACGGGTCGTTAGGTCCCCTGCTGGCTGCCTATCTGGATCTCCCCTTTGTGGACTGTGTCGCCCAGACAGAAATAGAGGACCAGAAAATCACGGTCCGCAAAGAATATCCGGGAGGGCTGACCGCCGATTGGAGCGTGGCTCTACCGGTCGTGCTGGGGATCCAGGCCGCCAACACGCCTCCCCGCTACGTTCCCATCAGCAAGATGCGCCTCGCCATGAAGACCGGTTCCATCGCAACTGAAGAGGTCGGAGAGCTGGATTTGAGCGGTGCGGTGGACAGCACGCGCATGTACACGCCGGAGGCGGATCAGCGCGCCCAGATGATCGACGGCGACGTCGATCAGGTTGCCGAAAAGCTGGTCGCCCTGTTCAAAGAGCTGGGCGTGCTCTAAGGAGGTGAGAGGATGAGTCAGGATATTTACGTCTTCATCGAGCACGTGTGTGGAAAGACTTTGGACATCTCCTATATGATGCTTGCCCAGGCGCAGCAGTTGGCCGCTGCAAGCGGCGGGGAGGTCGTCGCCATCCTGCTCGGTCACAACGTGGCCGGGCTGGCGAGCGACCTGGGCGCGGATACGGTCTGGTACGTCGATCACCCTGAGCTGGAGGATTTCATCTGGGCCAACTCCCTGGCCGTCCTGGAAGCCTTGCTCGCCCGCCAATCCCCCCGGCTGGTGCTGTTCGGCGATACGACCATCGGCAGCGGGCTGGCGAGTGGCCTGTCGGCGCGGCTCGGCCTGCCCCTGGTGGGCTACTGCCGCCAGGTCTTCCCCAACGGCGGGCATTTCCACTATATCAGCCAGATTTGCGGCGGGAAAATGCTGGTCGAAGGCGCCCTGCCCGATTCCACCGCCCTGATCGCCATGATCCCGGGAGCCTTCAGAATAGAGCAGGGCAAGAGCGACGAAAAGCATTCGGCCACGCCCGTGCCGCTCGATGGGCTGGACGAGATTCTCGCCAGGAACGCTCAAAAGTACATCTTTAAGGGCTACACCGAGCCGGCCGCCGGCGACGTGGACATCACCCGCGAAAAGATCCTGGTGTCTGTCGGGCGCGGCATCCAGAGTGAAGACAACCTCTCTCTGGCCCAGGACCTGGCGGACGCGTTGGAAGGCGCGGTATCCGGCTCCCGGCCCATCATCGACCAGAGCTGGCTGCCCACCTCCCGCCTGGTCGGAAAGTCGGGCAAGACGGTCAAGCCCAAGGTGTATCTGGCCCTGGGCATCAGCGGCGCGCCGGAGCACACCGAAGCCATCACGGGCGCCGACGCGATCATCGCCGTCAACACCGATCCCTCCGCGCCGATTTTCAACCTGGCCAAATACGGCGTTCAATTGGACCTGTTGGATTTGCTCCCGGTGCTCACCGACCGGGTGCGCGCAGAAAAATGAGCGCGTATTTGCCCGCCGAAAGAGGATTGACAAATGCCGGAACGCATTGACTTTTGGGGCATTCCCCACCCCTGGGGCCCCATCCTGGTGTACGCCCTGCTCGGCCTGGCCACGCTGATCCTGGTCGTCCGCTTTTACCAGCGCGCCAGGGTCTGGTGGCAGACCGGCTTGCCCGAAAAGCGCTGGGATCATCTGCCCACCCGCCTGGGCCGTTTGGTCAAGTACGCCATCCTCCAGGTGCGCGTCTTAGGCCAGCGCTACCCGGGAATCATGCACGCGGCGCTGGCCTGGTCGTTTTTCGTCTTATTCCTGGGCACGGCTTTCGCCACCATCAATGGGCATTTCATCACCTTCCTCCAGGGCAGCTCTTACCTCGTCTACAAGCTCACCCTGGACGTATTTTCAGTCGTCTTCCTGGTCGGCGCCGGCATGGCCGCCTACCGGCGCTTCGTCCTCCGCCCGGCCCGCCTGACCCTCCAGGGGAAGTTCACCTGGTCGCTGGTGTTCCTGGTGTTCATCGTGCTCAACGGGCTTTTGATCGAATCCTTGCGTCTGGCCATCGAGAAGCCGGCCTGGGCGCTGTGGTCGCCGGCGGGTTGGGCCATCGCCCAGCTCTGGATTGCCAGCGGGGCCTCCCAGGGCGCCCTGTACAACTGGCACCTCGGGGTCTATACGCTCCATTTCGTTACCGTATCGGCCTTCTTCGTCACCCTGCCCACCGGCACCCTCGTCCACCTGCTCACCGCGCCCTTGAACGTGTTCTTCTCCAAGATCGATCGCCCGGCCGGACGGCTGGCCGCTCTGCCTGAAACGAAGGAGGGGGAGCCAATTTACGCCGATCGCCTGGCGCACCTGTCCTGGAAACAGATCCTGGACAGCGAAGCCTGCACCGAATGCGGGCGCTGCCAGGAGGTCTGCCCGGCCTATGCCTCCAACAAACAGCTCAGCCCGAAGCAGTTGGTCGTCGATATTCGCGAAAAGCTGCACGAGGAGTGGGCCACAGCCAAATCGAAGCCAACCGAGCCTGCTCCCTTGGTAAATGGCCAGATTCGCGAGGCCGACGTCTGGTCTTGCACCACCTGTGGGGCCTGCGATCAGGAGTGCCCGGTGCTCGTCGAGCACGTCGACACGCTCGTCGATCTGCGCCGCTCCCTGGTGATCGAAGGGCGCATGGATGCCAGGTTGCAGGACGCGCTGGCCGGCCTGAGCCGCTACGGCAACTCATTCGGACAGTCAGAGCGCAACCGCGCCAAATGGAGCCAGGCGCTCCCCACAAAGATCAAGGACGCTCGCAAAGAGCCCGTCGAGTACTTGTGGTTCGTGGGCGATTACGCCTCGTATAACCCCGCCATCACCGAGATCACTCGCCAGGCCGCGCAGGTGTTCCAAAGCGCCGGGCTGGACTTCGGCATCCTTTATGAGGCCGAACGCAACGCCGGCAACGACGCGCGCCGCGCCGGCGAAGAGGGTCTATTCGAATACCTGGTCGAGAAAAACAGCGCTGCGCTCGCTAAGTGTGATTTCCAGGCCATCTTTACCACCGACCCGCACACTTTCAATACCCTGAAGAACGAGTACCCCGGCGACGTTCTCGCCGGGCGCCCCGTCTTGCACTACACCGAAGTCCTGGAGCGCCTGATCGCCAGGGGCCAGTTGCGTTTTGAGCGGGCGCTGGATGCCGTGGTGACTTACCACGATCCCTGTTACTTGGGCCGTTACAACGGGGTGTACGCGGCCCCGCGCCGGGTGCTCGCCGCGCTTGGCTGCCGTCTGGTCGAAATGCCCCGTCATGGCGCGCACGCCTTCTGCTGTGGCGCCGGCGGCGGGCGCATCTGGATGGAAGAAGGCGAGATGCAAGAGCGCCCCAGCGAAAACCGCATTCGGGAGGCGGCTGCCTTAGGTTCCGTTTCGACCCTGGTCGTCGCCTGCCCGAAAGACGTTGCTATGTTCCGTGATGCGTTGAAGACCACTTCGCTCGAAGGCCGCCTGGTGGTCAAAGATCTCGTCGAGTTGGTCCACGAAGCCCTGGAACCGGTGGCTGTAGCTTCACCTGAGGGCCTGACTGAGAATGGAGGCAAGGATGGTTGAAAAAGTTGGCGTGTACATCTGCCATTGTGGCAGTAACATTGCCGGGACTGTGGATGTGGAGGCGCTGGCGAACTGGGCCAAAGCCTCATTGCCAGACGTCGCGGTCGCCCGCGACTACAAATTCATGTGCTCCAGCCTGGGCCAGGAGATGATTGAAAATGACATCCATGAGTTTGGCCTGACCCGCGTGGTCGTTGCCGCCTGCTCGCCCCATCTCCACGAAGCGACTTTCCGCCAGGCCTGCCAGCGCGCCGGCTTGAATCCTTATCTATTCGAGATGGTCTCGATCCGCGAGCAGGTTTCCTGGGTGACCGCCGATCGCGTCATCGCCACCTCCAAAGCCAGGGCCATGATCGCCGGAGCCGTGCGCAGGGTCGTCCTTCACCAGCCCCTGCAGCCCATCGAAGTCGAGATCAATCCCAACGTCCTGGTGGTCGGCGGGGGCATCGCCGGCATCCAGGCTGCCTTGGAAATCGCTAACAGCGGCAACCACGTGTACATGGTGGAGCGCGAGCCCTCCATCGGCGGGCACATGGCCCAGTTCGATAAGACCTTCCCCACCCTGGATTGCGCTGCCTGCATCCTCACCCCCAAGATGTTTGCCGTGGGCCAGCATCCCAACATTACCCTTTTGACCTACAGCGAGGTAGAGAAGGTGGAAGGCTACGTGGGCAACTTCACCGTCCACGTCCACAAGCGCGCGCGCAAGATCAACGAAGAGCTGTGCACCGGCTGCATGGTGTGCCAGGAAAAGTGCCCCAAAAAAGTCGTGGATGGCGTGTACGAAGTCGGCATGGCCAAGCGCAAAGCCATCTACACTTCCTTCCCCCAGGCCGTCCCTAAGTATCCCGTGATCGACGTGGAAAACTGCACCTACTATCTCAAGGGCACCTGCAAGGCCTGCCAGATCTTCTGCCCCACGGGCGCCATCGAATTCGACCAGCCGGACGAAATGTTGCAGATCGCCGTGGGTAACATCATCCTGGCCACCGGTTACGACTTGTTCGATTGCCGGCGCGTCCCGGAGTATGGCTACGGCCGCTTCCCGGACGTGATCACCAGCCTCGAATTCGAGCGCATCTCTAATACGGCCGGCCCTACCGGCGGGAAAGTCGTCCTGAAGGACGGCAAGACCGCCCCCGAATCGGTGGGGATCATCCATTGTGTGGGCAGCCGGGACAAGAACTACCACGCTTACTGCTCCAGGGTTTGCTGTATGTATGGCCTGAAGTTCGCCCATCTCATCAAGGAGAAGACGAACGCAGAAGTGTATCAGATGTACATTGAT
>JAMCRR010000036.1 GCA_023381565.1 Chloroflexota bacterium | reverse complement strand
GGCGCGATTGAATTTCAGGGCCATTGTCAATGGCTGATAAGGTAAGTGGATTATGAGCGACAAAAGCTGGAAAGCACACGAGAGGCGCATAGCTCACGTCCTGGGAACGCAGCGGACCGGGCCGGTTGGCCGTGAAGGTCCGGACGCGGTTACTGACTGGCTGGCCGTGGAATGTAAACATCGAGATAAGTTACCCGAATGGATGAGCGAAGCCCTGGCGAAAATCAGGCAGCAGGCAGGGAGCGAACGCCTGGGGATTGTGGTACTACACCAGGCAGGCAGCCATGACTCCGTTGTGATGCTGAGCTTCAAAGATTTTACAGACTGGTTCGATGGGAAAGCACCCCTCGATAACGATCAATAGGAACTAATACGAAAGGAACAATATGAACACGAACACAAGCACAGTCACGAAGGCAGCCGCAACCCTGGCGAAATTGCAGGCGCGGCGCGACGAAATTCACGCCCAACTCAATGAGATTTTGGGGCAGGTTACGAATAAGCGTACATCCCTGGGCCAGGCGATCCTGGACGGAAAAGACCTGGCGGCGTTGACTGACGACATAGCACACATGGACCGCCAGGCAGCGGCGATGAAAGAAGCGGAAGCGCTGGCTGAGCAGGCTGCGAAGGATGCACAAAACGCCTTCAACCAGGCGCAGCAAACGGCGGGCCGGGCAGAAGTCGCAGACTGCGAAGCGGAAGCCAAAGAGCTCTACCGTGGGACCTATGCCCTGCTTGACCAGCTCGAAGCAACCGCCGCGGAAATCGAGAAGATACACCGGCGCGCTTCGGAGGCTTACCTTCGGCTGCCCCTCAAGGGCAACCAGCGGGGGAATGCCGGCGGGCAGGTTTCAAATATTTCCTGGTACGCGCAGATGCTGCGCGGCAAAGCAGGCGAGCTGCGCAGATATGGCCGGGATCGGGGGATATTATGACACCCCCATCTGGAGCAGCGGAGCGGACACATGAACGAATATCTTGAAGCGGTCTATAAGGACGCGGCTCCACGCCTGGCCGGGCGCGCGGTGACCCTGATACTCGAAGCGCCGCCGGGGGCATTCGTGAAGGGCCAGGCTTCGCAGGATCAAGCCGGGCAGCTCACGATCTGGCTCGATCCTGCGCTGGGCGCGGAGGAAAGTTACCGCGTGTTTCTCCACGAATGCGCGCATGGGCGGCTGATGAAGCCAGACCAACCCACGGGGAAAATGCTTACCGATGGTAAAGTGAGGATCCACCCGGGCTGGCTGGAGCGTTTGTCGCCGGGCTTGCGCGCAGAGCAAGAGAAGAAAGCACAGGAAATCGCGAGCGAATGGGAACGGGTTGCGGGCACTGGCTCGATAACCGCGAGGCTCCAGAAATTACTCGATCTATCCGGCTGGTAAAAGAGACGCGACTTATCTCTTCCAATGGGTATTCTTATGTCAAACCATAACAAAAAGGAGAAATCTAATATGATCGTTCACCTCTCAAAAATTCGCATTTTATTCACCGCAATTCTGCGCAGACTGGGGATAAAACCAGAGCCACGGCAGCCTAAGATCATCTCCAACGGGTTACCGGGCTCTGTCCCCTTTGGCATTCCACCAGACAAGTGAAAGCGTTCAGGAATTCCTGGGAATGATTTTTCTGGCCAGGTGGTAAAAAGATGCCCTCAATTTACCTGACAATTCGCAAATAGGCTAATCAGAGAAATTGGAGAAAAAATCAAATGTCGCAATCTTCAGGCTTCTGGAATACGAGTGCTTCACCCTCCGGGCACCAGGTTGCAGGTTATACGCAGGTCCACTGGTCAACCGCGATGCAAATCCTGGCAGCCTGCAACGGCTTCGAGGGGGCTGCACCAAGCTATCTGAATTTACTGGCAGGCACCGTCACCGGGGCGAACACAGTACAGATCGACTCGGGCGGCGCGCTGGTGGACGGCAAATGGTACAACAACGACGCGGCGGTCAGTGTCAATATCCCCTCCGCATCCGGGGCGGGGAATACGCGCATTGATAGGATCGTGCTGCGCGCAACCTGGGGATCGTTCGAGACGGTCATCACCCGGATAGCGGGAACGGACGCGGCCACACCGAGCGCCCCGGCGATCACGCAGACCAGCGGAACGACCTATGACATCATGCTCTATCAGGCATTGGTGGACACGGCGGGGACGGTCACGCTCACGGATGAAAGAAACTGGTCGATGCTTGCTCTCTCGTCGGGTAATATGATCGTTGGCAGCGCGGCAGGTAAGGCGCGGGGCTATGCAATCACCGGAGATGTGACTATCTCCAATACGGGAGTGACGAGCATCGCCGCGGGGGCTGTGGGAACTACGGAGCTTGCAAATGACGCTGTGACCCAGGCGAAGATTGGAGCCGGAGCCGTAGGCACAACAGAAATAGCCGCGGGAGCCGTGGGAGCTGCCCAATTGGCAGCCGCCGCCGCCTGGACTGGCGTAACATTCGAGAATAGTTGGAGCAGTATTCCAGATGTAGCGCCAGTATCTTATTACAAAGATTTATTGGGTATCGTCCATTTGCGCGGTGTGGCGGGCCACTCAACTGCATCGGCTGACCCTATTTTTACTTTACCTGCTGGATACCGGCCCGAGTACGATATGGATATTGTATCAACAACATACGATCAAGGCGGTGGTGTCTATAACAGCAACCTTATCTTGATCAGTGACGCGGGCGTTGTAAAGTTAAACGTTGCATACCCTACAGCCCCGCTGGACGGGATCACTTTCCGGGCAGCATAATCACCGCGTGACCGGCTGGAGAAACCCCAGGATGAGAAGCCCTGGGAATAAGGCTTCCTGAATGGATCCGATTAGCTACAAACGGCCTCCGAATGGGAACGATCCGTCGTTTTCAGGGCCTGAGCTTGCCGTTCGCCGGGTTGCGCTGCGTACGATCCTGGTTGCCATTCAAGACGAGATTGAAGGCGATGCCAATACCCGGCGAGAGGCGCACGACTGGCTAAAGACGGTTGGCTTGTCCTGGCTTGAACTTCTGGGGTTGCACGATCTGCAGGCACAAGTTTACCGCGTGACTGCCACCAGCTCCTTCCCCGGAAATTTTCGCACGACGGCCAAAATGTATCTTTGCCGTGAATGGTAGGACAGCTCCAGGCGCGAGGATGAATGGCTATAGATGACTATCGCGACGGTAAACACTGGCAGATATGCGACGAGGGCGAGCGCTTACTTGAAGCCTGGTGTATGGTTGCATTTGAGGGAACCAAAGCGGAGGCGAAGAAGTGGAAGGCATACCAGGATCACCGGGGGAGCTGCCCGGCATGTACGAAACCACGTACCAACGCCTGGCCGGCCGCATGGGTGAAACCTCCGTGGTAACACGAGGTTACCACGGGGCGCGAGCTCTCCCCTCTTGAGTGGGCGCCGGAATGGGCCGGCGCCTTTTGGGGGAAGAGCCGTTTAGACGGCGAGAAACCGGAAAGGAAAACACAAATGCCAATTTACAAGTCGACTATTCATGCCTGCCCTTGCGGTAAAACCCTCAAATTTGTTTCTTCGGATTTTCCGGAAGAATGGGCCGCGAACCTCGAGGATTGCGAGATAACCGTGGTGAGGGTAACAGCGGAGAAGATAGCCTGTCCCAATTGTGGGGGCATTTATACGACCGGGGCTCTGGAATTGTGGGACGGCGATCATTCTAATTCGGGGCAGTGGATCAACGATCTTGAGAAAAGAGAGAATAGACCCGAGGAACCAGGCGGAGAACAACCGTTCTAATGCCCCTAGAACGCACCAGGACGCACGCAGAGCGATTTTATAGCCGGAAATGTGAAAATGGATATTTAGATACGTTACCACCAATAGCGGGCTTCCTGGAGCGTTATTGTGAAGGATTGTACAATCTTGACAACCCGTCTAAATGGCATATACTGAAAGTGCTAAGGGAATTTAGGAGTTTTTTATTCGCCTACATAAGGCCGTGTTCTGTTAAACTCCTATTCCCTTAGCAAGAGTAGGCGAAGCAGAACACGGCCTTATGTTTTATGCGAATGGAGGACAAAATGTCTGAGCAAGCGCAGCAGGAAAAGAAACTGGATGAGATGACCATCGATGAGCTTGTCAAGGCGAAACTCCCACGATTGGAAGAGGAAAATAAAGACCTCTTCCGGCAAGTGTTGGAGATTGCCAACCAGGCGGGTAAGAACGCCTATATCAGGAGGTCCAAGCAGGATCACGAATATGAGGGCAGGCAGGGCCGGAAATTCGCGCCGGAGTTTCTCGACATTATGGCGCAAACAGCCTATATCACCCTGAATGATTGGCTGGAGGCCAACCACGCACCCAAAAAAGTCATCCGTTTGCTTGAAGAAACTGTCATATTTCAGGACTTCTCAGGGAGAGCCAGGAAGGGAAAGCTTGACGACATTGAAGGAGAAATGATCTACCAGGATATTCCAGAACTAACAGAATTGATTATGAAATTGGGAGGCAGTTTTCACGATTATTCTGGCAGCATCCAACGCAAGAAACCCCCCAAGTGGAATATCCGGGAGGAACTTACTAAGCAGTCGGAACCAGCAGACGCGGTCTAACCGGGGCGATAAACACCCCTATCTATCGCCGGGGGCAGCAGGGGGAAAGATGCCCCCACAGTAGGAGCAAATAAGATGCAAGTAAATTTTAGTTTATCGGAAGATATTTCCAGGAAAATCAAGGCAAAGAACAAAGATTGTTATCGGAATTCTATTCTGGCATTGTTAATCTATCTTCCCGAAGAGGCTATTTACATCGAGGGGTTCATAGTTAGCCATTCACCTTTTGAGCATGGCTGGTGCGAATTGAATAACGAAATAATTGAGACTACCCCGATCTATCTTTATGGTCATGCTTCTACTTATTTTCCAGGTACTAGATTTACAAAGTCAGAAGTCGCTAAATTGATACAAGCAAATTCCAGTGTACCTTTTAGTTGGCTAGATAATCAATGGGGTTACAGTCATCCCGATTATATCAAGGCGGGAATAGAAGCATATAAATTCTTAGGGATTGATCTACCTTATCCGAAGAATGGGGGAAAGATGCCCCCACAATGGAGGAAGCGAAGATGTTAGCGACAACCCTACAAAATCAAACCGTCGCGGTCTATTACCCAGGGCTTGAAACTATTTTCGACCTGGTGATAAACAGTGTGGACAGTCCCGAAAGTAAGCGCACCTATCGCCGCCACCTGGAGGCGTTTCTCGCCTGGTATATCCAGCAGGGCAGGCCCGAGCTTTGCGCTGCCCTGGTGAAGCAATACCGGGCGGAGCTGCAAGCCTCAGGGCTGGGCTCAGCCTCGATCAACCTTCGCCTGGTTGTAGTCCGGCGCCTGGCAGCAGAGGCCGCGGATAACGCCCTGATCGACGAGCGCCTATCGAATGGGATTGCCAGGATAAAAGGGATCAAAGCCGCAGGGCGCAAGATCGGTAACTGGCTCAGCAAGAGCCAGGCAGAGCAGCTTATCAATGCCCCGGCAACCTCCAGGATCAAGGGCTTGAGAGATCGGGCGCTGCTGGCCGTCTTGATCGGCTGCGGCCTGCGCCGGGAGGAATGCGCCGGGCTGACCTTCGAACAAATCCAGTTGCGCGAAGCCCGCTGGGTAATTGTGGATCTGGTCGGCAAAGGCAATAAAACTCGCTCTATCCCCATGCCGGCCTTTGCGAAAGCCGCCCTGGAGAGCTGGGCGCAGGCTGCCCGGCTCAGCCAGGGGCGGGTGTTCCGGCAACTCTCACGCGGCGGGCGGGTGATGGGGGAGGGGATCACCCCGCAAGCGATTCGCGACGTGGTTGCAGCCTATGGCTGCAAGATCGGGGTTACAATATCACCACACGATCTACGCAGGACCTTCGCAAAGCTGGCGCATAAGGGCGGGGCGGGGCTGGAGCAGATACGGCTCAGCCTGGGCCACGCTTCGATCAAAACAACTGAAATCTATCTCGGGGCAAGCCAGGACCTGAGCGACGCGCCCTGCGATCACCTGGGGCTGAATTTAACGGAGGCGTAAGGATGCGAAGAGCCGCGATCTATGCCAGGGTTTCCAGAGCCTATAAAGAAGATGACGAGCGCGTAACCATCGAGGCGCAGCTTGCAGATTGTGAAGCCTACTGCCTGGCGCATGATTACCAGGTGGTGAAACAATATATCGATAAAGATAAATATCGCGTAAAAGGGAAATTGGTCGGACCCTCGGGAACGCGCAAGGACCGGCCGGCTTACCTCGATCTACTCAAGGCAGCCAGGGCGGGCGAGTTCGATGTAATTATCGCCTGGAAAGAGGACCGGCTGTACCGCGGCATGTATGCTGCCCTGCCTCTCTCTGAAGTCCTCGACGAATGCAAAAATAAGCTCACCGTTGAGCTGGTGAAAGAAACCTTTGATTTTCACATGCTGGGGATCAAAGCAGCGATTGCTATATACCCCAAACGTCTACGCCGGGATAGAATGGTTATGGGGCGCAAAGTCCGCATGGAACGCGGCGAAGTGCCGGGCGGCCCTCCAAGATACGGTTATTTCAAGAATGAAAACAACCTGCTGGAAATCAACCCGGCGGAGGCGTCGGTTGTACGCCAGGTTTACGAATGGTATGTGCAGGGCGAAAATAACATGGAAATCCGGCGCCGGCTGAATGCTTCGGGGATTAAGCCGCGTCAAAGTAAAATCTGGTCAAAGGCGATGGTCCAGATTATTCTGACCTTCCCCGGCTATGCCTTAGGCGAGTACACAACCAAGTTAGATGACGTGGATTACACGACGAAATGCCCTCCGATTATTCCACGTGTTATTTGGGATAAATCCATTGAAACCAGACAGCATAATAAATTCTACCGGGGGCGCAACGTGAAAGAAGATTATCTTTGCCGGGGAATGATCGTCTGCCCTTGCGGAACACATTGGACGGCCAGGACCGTTAGCGGTCCGGGCCAGAGTGGAAAATCTGGTTATTACGGTTGCACAAAAAAGGACTATGATCCTGAAAATATTTCCCCGGATTGCCCCGGAACCATCGGCTCGAAAAAACTAGACGACTACGTCTGGCATTTTGTTACCACGATCTGCCATAACCCGTCTATTATCCAGCGGGCGATTGATGCGAAGCTGGCTGCGCTGCGCGAGGAAGGCGAAGACCTGGAGGGAGAGGCGAAGCAGCTCAGCCACGAGCTGGAAGATATTGACGGACAGCGCCAGTGGGTTATCCGTCAAGGCCGATTAGGAAGGATCACGGCGCACGACGTTGATAAACAACTCGCGGAGGTAGACTTTCTGGCCGTGGAGTTGCGTAAGCGAATCGGCGATAATCTGGCCGTGCAAGTCGTTAAGCAGCAGGTGGACCACTTGAAAGCCTGGGCTGAGAAATACCTGCGTAACATCGAAACCGGCCTGGAAGTCCTGGAAACCGACCCGGCGACCCTCACCCCGGATGAACAAGAAGTCCGTTATCAGGCGTTAGACGCTGCCCGCTTTGCGGAGAAATTCCCCGGCGACTCCCTGGCTGCCCTGCGCTGGGCGATCCTGGAAGAGAAACGGCGCACGATCCGCAACCTGGTCGATCAAGTGCTGGTCGTCAAAGGCAAGGACGGCAAGAAGTTGATTATTCCCCAACTAGGGTTTAGGATACCTGCTGACTTTGCAAGTCTAGTCTACGAGGACCAAAGCCTCGACTACGTGGAACGGGCGCGGTTGATTGCCGAGGAAGTAGAACAGGACACGCCCAGCGTGGATTAATTTATTTATACTGAAAGCACCATTCCCGGCCGTGCCCCGGTGTGCTTGCCATTGGCGATGACCACCTTGCCATTCACCAAAACCCACTCGATACCCACGGGGTACTGGTGCGGCTGCGTGAAAGTAGCCGTGTCGATCACTGTTTGTGGATTGAAGACGACGATATCGGCAAAATAGCCCGGTTTGAGCAGGCCGCGCTGGTGCAATTTGAGTTTACCGGCCGGCAATCCGGTCATCTTGCGTACGGCCTCTTCCAAGGGGAAGAGCTTTTGCTCGCGCGAGTAGCGCCCCAGGACGCGCGGGAATGTGCCGTAATTACGCGGGTGAGGCTTTCCCACAGAGAATGGGCCTTCGGCTGCGGCGCCACTCGAATCGCTGCCAATCATTACATTGGGATAGCGCAGCCCCAGGGCAACGTTCTCTTCTTTCATCGTGAACATAATAATGTCGACGTTCAAACGCGCTTCGATCAGCAGGTCCATGACGGCGTCGAGTGGTTTCTGCTTGCGTTCGGTGGCAATATCCTTGACGTGCCGGCCTTCGTAGTCGGGACGCGACGGGCAGCTCGAGATGAAAATGCCGTCCCAATCCACGCCATTGGCGCCCACATGGTCAGACTGGTCATTGGAGATGCGAGACCGTACGGATGGGTCTTTCAACCGCCGGATCATTTCCTCTTTGCCGCCAACGTGCACCCAGGCTGGAATCAGGGAGGTCAGGCCGGTGTTCGATGCCGGGTAAGGGTACATATCTGCGGTGACGTCCAGCCCGTCCTTGCGGGCAGACTCGATCAGCTCGAGGGCCTGGTCCATCTTGTTCCAGTTATGCACCCCGGAGGCTTTGAGATGGCTGATTTGCACCGGGATCTCGGACCGCCGGCCGACCTCGATGGCCTCATGCAGCGCTTCGAGGAGCGTGTCACCCTCGCCGCGCACGTGGCTTGTATAAAGCCCACCGGCCTGTGAAGCGGTGTCGGCTAACGCGATGATCTCCTCGGTCCCGGCGTAGACGTTTGGGGTATAGATCAATCCCGTAGTGAAGCCCATAGCGCCCTCATCCATGGCGCGCTTGACCTCATCCTGCATGGCGGCCAGCTGCTCGGGGGTAGGGGAGGCGTCGCTCATCGCCATCACTTTTTCGCGGATCGTGCCATGTCCCACGAGTGGCACGACGTTTACCGAAGTGCCCTGGCGGCGCAAACGGTCAAGGTAGCCGCCAAAGGAATCCCAATCCACCACCATCTCCGACTTTTCTTCCTGGTATTGACCGTTCATCTCCTGGATCATGGACGGGCTGAGAGGCGCCATGCTGCTGCCGCAATTTCCGACGACCTCCAGGGTGATGCCCTGGTGGATCTTGCTATCTGCGGTTGGCAAGAAGGGCAGGCGAAAATCGCCATGCGAATGCATGTCGATGAAACCGGGAGTGACCGCCATTCCGGAGGCGTCGATTACCGTCTCGGCTTGCGCTTCTCCCAAGGGTTCGATGGTGATGATGCGGTCGCCGGCAATCGCTATATCGGCGGGTTTGCCTGATGCGCCGCTGCCGTCGAAGACTAGACCGCCTTTAATAAGAACATCGATCATACATACCTCCGATAATCAACAGATCTGAGTTCAGAAGGGGAGTTAAACCATGTGACAGGCCACATGGTGGTCGGTGGCTATTTCGCGGAATTCCGGGGCTTGCTCGGCGCAGATCGGCGCTGCCAGAGGGCAGCGCGTGCGGAAGCGGCAGCCTGAGGGCGGGTTAACCGGCGAGGGTACGTCTCCCTGCAGGATAATGCGCTGGCGTCTGCGCTCCTTTTTGGGATCAGGAATGGGAACCGCCGAGAGCAGCGCCTGAGTGTAAGGGTGCAACGGGTGAGTGTAAAGCTCTTCGCGGTCGGTGAGCTCCATGATCACGCCCAGATACATGACCGCCACCCGGTCGCTGATGTGACGCACCATGGATAGGTCGTGAGCAATGAAGATGTAGGTAAGGTTAAACTGGGCTTGAAGATCCTCCAACAGGTTGACCACCTGTGCCTGGATCGAGACGTCCAACGCCGAGATCGGCTCATCGCAGACAATCAAGGATGGCTCTAAAGAGAGGGCGCGCGCCACGCCCACTCGCTGGCGCTGCCCGCCGGAGAATTCGTGCGGGTATCGATGATAATATGCCGGGTTCAGCCCAACCAGATGCAGCAGGCTGCCTACTTTTTCGATGGCTTCTTTGCGATCGGCGAGGTGGTGCGCCAGGAGGGGCTCGGCGATGATCTCTCCGACCGTCATCCGCGGGTTTAGGCTGGCGTATGGATCCTGGAAGATCATCTGCATCTTGCGGCGCATCTTACGCAGGTCTTCTCCTTTGAGCGAGACAAGGTCGACATCTTCCATATATACATGGCCTGCATCAGGGCGGTAGAACTGCAGGATCGTCCGCCCGGTCGTCGATTTGCCGCAGCCCGATTCGCCAACCAGGCCTAACGTCTCGCCGCGTTTGACATCGAAACTGACATTATCGACTGCGTGGACCGCGCCGACCTGCTTTTGGAAAATGAACCCCTTGTAGATGGGGAAATGCTTTACCAGACCATTCACGCGCAGCAGGTTGGAGGAAGGGAGAATTTGGTTAGTCATGCGCGGCTCTTTCCGGTGGTTGTATCGACCCAACAGGCTGCCCGGTGGTCATCATCCACCGGCATTAAGGATGGATTTTCCTTGCTGCAGCGATCGATTTTATATGTGCAGCGTGACAGGAAGGGACATTCGGTTGGGGGTTGGTATAAGACGGGAGGCATCCCCTCGATTGATGTAAGGCGACGTTGACCGCTTTCATCCATGCGCGGCAAGCTCCCCAGCAGCCCGATCGTGTAGGGATGGGAAGGATGATCGTAAAGGTCGTCCACAGCCGCTTCCTCGATAATAAACCCGGCGTACATAACGGCTACCCGATCAGCAAGCCCGGCGATAATTCCCAGGTCGTGCGTGATCCAGATGACGGCCATGCCGAATTCATCCCGCAGGTGCTTGACCAAATCGAGGATCTGGGCCTGGATGGTTACATCGAGGGCGGTGGAGGGTTCATCGGCGATGAAGAGCGGCGGGTTGCAGGAGAGCGCCATGGCGATCATGGCGCGCTGGCGCATGCCCCCCGAGAACTGATGGGGATAATCGCCCAGGCGCTCGCTGGCGTTCGGGATACCGACCAGGTTGAGCAGCTCGGCTGCGCGGGCGTACGCCTGCTTGCGGGTCATCTCCTGGTGAGCCATCAGCGGTTCAGCCACCTGGTGGCCAATGGTCATCACCGGGTTGAATGACGTCATCGGGTCCTGAAAAACCATGCTTAATTGAGAGCCGCGAATGTGGCGGATTTCGTCGTTCGACATCTTCAACAAATCTCGCCCAAGATACAGGGCTTCTCCCGAGACCACTTCTCCGGGTGGTGAAGGGATGAGGCGTAAGATGGACATCACCGTGACGCTCTTCCCGCACCCGCTCTCCCCGACGATCCCAAGGGTTTCGCCCTCTTTCACAAAGAAAGAAACGCCGTTTACTGCGTGGACAAGGCCATCACGCGTATGGAAACGGGTTCTGAGATCTTTCACGTTTAACAATAGTTCTGACATGGAGACTTATCCTTTATCTGCGGTGGGGGTAATCTTAAGAACCGAGCATACGCGGGTCGAAGGCGTCTCTTACACCGTCTCCAAAGAAGTTGAAACCCAGCACCACCGTCATGATGGCTAAGCCTGGGAAGGTGGTGAGCCACCAGCTGTAAAATACAAAACGCCCTGAGGAGACCATCGATCCCCATTCGGGTGTGGGGGGGACGACCCCCAGACCGATGAAGCTCATGGCAGCAATGGTCAAGATCACGCTCCCGGCGTCGAGCGAAGCTTTGACCAGGATGGGCGCGAAGGTGTTTGGCAGGATATGTTTGAAGAGGATTTGCGTGCGCGAGATGCCGATGATGGTGGCGGCAGCCACGTATTCGTTATTCTTGACGCTGAGGACCTGGCCGCGCATCAAGCGAGAAAACTCTGGCCACCACACGACGATCATGGCGATCAAAGCATTATTGAGGCTGGGGCCCAGAACCGCGGCGATAGCCAGCGCCAATACGATTGGCGGAAAAGCCAGGGTGATATCGGCCACGCGCATAATCAGCAGATCGTAGATGCCCCCCACGTAACCGGCTGAGGCTCCGATTAGCGATCCAACCACCATGGCGAAGACAATAACTAACAGCCCCACGGGGAGCGAGATACGCGAGCCGTAGATTACCCTGCTGAATTCGTCCCTGCCCAGTTCATCTGTACCGAAGAGATGCTGCGCAGAAGGCGCTGCCAGGCGGTCTTCGACATTCTGAGCCAGAGGGTCGTACGGGGCGATCACTCCTGAAAAGATGGCTACGACTGACCAGAAAATAATAATTGCTAAACCGGCCATGGCCATGGGATTATGGGTGACGGCTCGGATCCTTCTACGAGTTGGCGAATCAGATTGGCGGGCTGAAATCACCGGAATCCCAATATTTGCGGTTTGTTCGGTCATGTTCTACATCTCCCGGATGCGCGGATCGATGATCGTATAAATGATGTCTACCGTTAGGTTAATAAACATAAAGAGCACAGCAATCAACAAGGTTACGCCCATAATGGCCGGAAAATCCAGGTTGGTGGCAGCCATCACGGCGTACCTGCCGATGCCGGGCCAGGAAAAAATGGTCTCGGTCATGATTGCGCCGCTCATCAGTCCGGCAAATGCCAGCCCTATGATCGTTATAAGGGGGATCAGAGCGTTGCGCAGTGCGTGGAAGATGACTACCACCCACTCGGTCAGACCTTTGGCGCGCGCCGTGCGGATGTAATCCATTTGCAGGACCTCGAGCATCGATGAGCGCGTGATGCGGGCGGTGATCGCCAGGGTGAACCAACCCAGGATGATCGCAGGGAGGATCAGGTGAGTGACCGAGCTCCAGAATGCAGGCATATTATGAGCGAGGAGCGAATCGATGAGGAAGGAACCGGTAACGGTGGGTGGAGCCGCCATGCGCGCATCGATCCTGCCTGGACCGGGCAGCCAGCGAAGCTTAAACCAGAAGATAAACAGCACGATCAAGCCAGACCAGAATGGCGGGATTGAGGCGCCTAACAAAGCGATCACGCGCGTGAAGTGGTCTACGATGCTCCCCGATTTCAGGGCAGAAATGATGCCCAACGGTAAGCCGATCAGTAGGGCAAAAATAAATGAGGCAATCGAGAGTTCCACTGTCGCCGGGAGAAACTGTTCAAGATCGAAGGTGACCGGATTTTTCGTCTTGAAGGAGACACCCATATCACCGTGCAGCAGATTCCCCAGATAGATAAGGTACTGCTGGTAGAGCGGTTTATCCAAGCCCCATTTGATCGTGGCCGCTTTGACAATTTCTGGGTCGTTCAAGGATTTCTCTGGCAGGATCACCGTCAGGGGGTTCGTCGGGACCATGTGCGTCACGATAAACAAAAGCAGCGTAATCCCGATGAGCATGGGGATCATTAACAGAAGGCGTCTAACGATATGTGCAAATAGATTCATCCCGATCTTCTGCTCCTCCTCCTCAGAGTACTAGGAAAGGGTGTTCTTGGTGAAGAGCCCCCAAGAACACCCTTTTGTTGAGCTACAAGCTTGAACGTGATCGTGTATTACTCAAATAAAAGGCTTTACTTTGACAATAGAGACAGGTCCATGTACCGGGAAGGATGATATTCAAATCCCTTGAGGTCTTTGCTCATGGCAGTGATGTATTGGGGTTGGAACAGGTTGAGGAAGGGCATATCGTCCAGCCAGATCTGCTGCAACTGTGCGATTTCCTGCTGGCGCTTGGCGGGATCGACCTCAGCCTTGATTTTCTTACCCAGGTCGCAAGCTGCAGGATTGTCGTACTGCATGCGGTGGGCAATCTGGGTATCGATGCAGGAGTAATTATCCGTCCACATGCTGGGGTCCAGATAATCCGGCGTCCAGGCGCCAAAAGCGATCGGTAGCTCTTGAGCGCGCATCGCAGTCAGGTAAACGGTAGCTTCCATGGGTTTGAGGTTGGCGGTAATGCCAATCGCAGCCATGTCGCTTTTCAGCTTAGCGGCAATAATATCCGTCTGAGCATTTGAGTTGTATGTAAAGTCAATCGTGGCGCCATTTGGATAGCCTGCTTGCGCCAGGAGTTCCTTGGCTTTGGCAACATCCGTCGTCGGCGCTTTGCTGGGGTCGATGACCGACATGCCAATCGGGATTACCGCCGGTGCATGCACCGCATAGCCCTTTAAAATGGCGTCAATCAGGCCTTTGTAATCAATCGCGTGCGCGATGGCCTGCCGGACGTCAGTCTTGCATAGGATGGCTGCTGTTTCCGGGCTCTGCTTGGTGGTGCAGCCTGAAGTCATCGCCAGATACCAGGTATCCAGGGACTGGTTGACCACAACCTGCAGGTTCGGGTCAGACTTGGCCTGATCGGCCAGGTCGATGCTCACATTCCAGCCAAGATCGGCGTCGCCGGTCTGGACCATCTGGAGCAAAGCAGTGGGGTCTTCGGCGTCTTTGATGATCACCTTGTCAAAATAGGGCTTGCCGCCGCGCCAGTTGGGGTTGGCAACCAGGTCGACCTCGGATTTCTGTGCCCATTTGGTCAAGACATAGGCGGCGCTGCCGGCGGAGTTTTGATCCAACCATTGCTTTGCTGTATCCGTTGTGTCGGCTCCTACCGCATCCGTCCCGCCATGTGCCTGGACGACTTTGCTATCCATGATGCCAAAGGCTGGGGCAGAAACTTCAGCCAGGAAATCTGCGGCTGGACGGACTATGGTCACGACCACCGTATAGTCATCCGGGGCGGATACGGTGTCAATATCCTGGAAGAAGCTGTTGATCTTGATGTTCTTACCGCGCTGCCAGGTGAAGACGACGTCCTGGGCGGTCAGCGGGTTACCCGAGGCAAACTTGATATCCTTTTTTAGGTGGAAGGTATAGGTCTTCGCATCCGACGATACATCCCACGAATCGGCCAGGAGACCGATAGGTTTGTCGTAAGCAGGTGCCTTGAAGGTCACCAGGGTGTCGTAAACATTGGCATGAAGGAACTGGTTGGTGCTCTCCTGTGCCACCGCGGGATCCAGGGAGACCAGGTCGCTGATATTCATGGCGATCACCAGAGTGTGCGACTCTGAGCTGGGTTGGGCGGGTACGGTGGTGGGAGCGGCCGCCTGAGGCGGGGTAGTAGGAGCGCCTGCTGCCTGTGTGGGTACGGCAGCAGCAGGGGGCTGGGTGGGCGCCTGGGTAGCTGTTGGTGTGGCGGCGCATCCGGCGAGGTTATAACCAATTACGGCAACCAATAACAGGAATACGATCGTGCGTAAGTGCTTCATGGGTTCCTCCTTAAGGGTTCAATTACAGGGAAACGTTCTGAGGAAATTCCGATAGAATGGACC
>JAMCRR010000167.1 GCA_023381565.1 Chloroflexota bacterium | reverse complement strand
GCCAAAGCCCTGCGCAAACTGCGCCACCCCACGCGCAGCCGCCACCTACGGGAATATTTGGGTTAACCAAATCTGGGATTTTACATTAAAATAGAATAACAACTGAATATCCGGCAAGTTTATTGCACCTTCTAAGCTAGGATTCTGCTCCGCCCTCATTCGTATGTTCGCGGATCGATCCAGGAGCTATCATCGATGCCTCTTCAAGTCTTGATCGTCCAATCCGATGAAGGCGCAAGCCAGGCGCTGGAAAAGCTGGTCGTTTCGCGGGGAGACCAGGTCTGGCGGGTAAGTACCGCGGTTGAAGCCGTCCCAATTCTAGAACAGGTTCAGCCATCGCTGGTCTTGATTGACCTGCACATGCCTGGGAATGACTGGCTGAATTTGGTGCGCCAGGTACGGCAAAAGCTTCCTGAAACCAAAATCATCGTCACAAATAAATATCCCGACATCCAGCGCGAGCTGATGGCCCGGGAGCAAGGGGTGAATGTCTTCTTGCGCGAGCCTTTTACCCAGCATTGGCTGGAAAAGGCGATCAGCCGCGCCTCACAGCCGGCGCAGGTTGAAAAAGCCGCCCCCGAGCCTGCGGCCGAAAAACCGCACGTGCGTGTGCCTGTGCGCCTTAAGATCACCCTGCCCTATATGATCCTGGCGATGATCGTGGCTCTGGCGGGCGCCTACCTGGTCAGCCAGGTCATCCTCGAGTCGATCCAGGACCGGTTCAACAGCCAGCTTGTGGAAACCGGGAAGCAAAACGCTGATTGGATGGTGCAGGAAGAAAATCGATTGCTGGAAACGCTGCGCCTGCTGGCGAATACCCAGGGCATTTCGTCCCTGATGGGAGGTGGCAGCGCCGAGCAGCTTCGCCAGACGATCTTGCCCCTGGTGATCAACTCGAAGGAAGAAGCCGTCGAAATCCTGGATCCTCAAGGGGTTAGCCTGCTCTCCCTGCGACACGCGGCCAACGGAAATGCGGAAGATTACGCCTCGTCGAAAGGCGAAGCGGTCTATGGGGATTGGGACTTCGTGCGCTACGTTCTGAACCGGGGCATCGACCAGGGCCAGGATAAAAACGCAGGGTGGGTGAGGGCGCCCTGGGGCAATTTCTTCTACGTCTCTGGGCCGGTGCTCAACCCGGATGGATCTCTGGCGGGGGTGGTGCTGGTGGGCGAATCGCTCGAGACGCTGACCCGCAAAATGCACGACGATACACTGGCGGATGCCACTTTGTACGATACCGGCGGGCAGGTGCTGGCGTCTTCCCTCTCGCCAGAAATTGACGCGCTTACCCCGTTATCGAAAAAGGATGTGACCGGCGTCCTGTCTGGGCAGGATCAAGACAGCCCGGTGCGCAGCCTGACGCTTGCCAGCAACCAGTACGGCGAGATCCTCGGTCCCTGGGAAGTGCGCGGCGGGACCGACCAGGGAGTGATCGGCACGGCTCTGGCGCAGGTCATGCTCATTCGCACCAGCCTGATCACCCGGACGCAAATCATCCTCCTCGTTGCCGTAGTGTTTTTGCTGGTGATCCTGGTGGGAGTGACGCTGGCCAACCAGATCACCCGGCCGCTGCTGCGCGTCGTGCGTGCCTCCGCCGAGGTGGCCCGGGGGAACCTGGAGGTGAAGGTCGATTCCAAGGGCAACGACGAGGTGGCCATTCTGGCGCATACCTTCAATTCTATGGTCGCCGGACTGCAGGAGGGGTCGATCTATCGCGACCTGCTCGGGCGAACGGTTTCTCCGGAGGTGCGCGAACAGCTCAGGCAGACTTTCAACTCGGGCACCCTGCGTCTCGAAGGCCAGGAGGCCATTGCCACGGTATTGTTCAGCGATATCCGCGGCTTTACCAATTTAGCCGAAAAAGTGGATCCGGCGACCGTGTTTAAATGGCTGAATGAGTATTATGGAGAGCTCGTGCCGATCGTTACTGCCAACACGGGGGTGATCAACAAATTCGACGGCGATGCTATCCTGGCGTTTTTCGGCATCCTGCCGCGGCCGCTGGATACCCAGCAGAGCGCCTACAGCGCATGCCGGGCAGCCGTCGAAATCCTGGCGGCAATCGAAAGGCTGAACATCCAGCGCGTGGAACGTGGCGAGCCGCCTCTGACGACCGGGATCGGCATCAGCACCGGGGTGGTCACCGCCGGCGGCCTGGGAACCTCTGACCGCTTGCACTACACCATCATTGGCGATACCGTCAACACCTCGCAGCGCCTGGAAGCCCTGACGCGGCAGCTCTTCAACACCACCGGCGTGGTCATCACGCAGTCCACCTTCCTGGCTTTGGGTGAATACCGCACCCAGTTCCGCCTGGACCCGCTGGGGATCCATCTGGTGCGCGGCAAAACCGAGCAGCTCCAGCTTTACCGCCTGCTGCCGCTGGCTGAGACCATGACTGCTGAACGGGAGGCGGTCCTATGAACGCCCAGGCCGAATCCCGTAATGATAAGATCCGCGACCGCCGCATTCTCTTCCTGCTCTTTCTGCTCCTGCTGCTGTTTTTGTGCGCGAGCTGGATGTTGCTGGCGGCGGGATGGGGCGCCGGCCTGGGTGTGGGCTCGCTCCCGGTAGCTCTGCATTCGGTGCTGGTCGCCGATTACGGCGCCGACCCATTTGCGTTGAACATCCCCGCCATGCAAGCGGGCCTAATCGGCAGTGCGTTGGAGGACCAGACGAACACTACCAACCTGCCGGGCCGTTTGGCAACCCTGGCATGGAACCTGCAGACGCCGGTACCCACGGTAACCCCCCAATTTGGCCAGGTGACCACCACACCCACCCAGACGCCGCCGAATCTGGTGTTCCCCACCGCCACCGCGTCGAGGGCCACGGCTACCCCGATCGATCCGCGGCTTACGGGTACAGTGACGTCCACGCCCAGCGCGCAGCCAACCCTGACTCCTACGCCCAGGCCCTCGCCTACCCGCACCCTGGCGCCGGTCAAACCTACTGCGACGCGCGTGATCTCCCGCCCCACGAACACGCCTCTGCGGGTAACCAACACTCCGCCACCACCGCCGCCCTCGACCCCCACCCAAGC
>JAMCRR010000174.1:8164-15305 GCA_023381565.1 Chloroflexota bacterium | reverse complement strand
TCCTCGAGCAGGGCGGCATCCCCTCCACCCTGGCGCCTTACCTGCCGGTGCCTTTTTATTATCACTACGGCTTCCACGCCATCGCGGCGGTCTTTTCGTTCTGGTCCGGGCTGGCCCCCGAGCAGGCTGTGCTGGTCATCGGTCAGGTCCTGAGCGCGGCGATCGGCCTGTCGATCTACCGCCTGGGGATGGAAATCTGGTCGGACGTGCGCCGTGCCGGAGCCGCGGCGCTGTTGGCGACGTTCGCTTTCCACATGCCAGCTTATTACCTGACCTGGGGGCGTTACCCGCTCACCGCCGGGCTGGTGGTGCTGCCGCTTGTCGTTGCAGCTGCCTTGAGCGTAGCGCGGCAAGCGCACCCGGATAAAGAAAGCATCGCCCGGCTGGCGCTGCTGACCGGGGGGTTGTTCCTGACGCATTATCTGACGGCGATCATTCTGGCGCTCTTCCTGATTCCCCTGGGGGTCAGCATGGCAGTGCGCGACCTGCGCCTGCGCAGCCTGTCGCGGGCGCAGTGGACCGGCCTGCTGGTAGGGGTTGCGGCCGGATGCGTGCTGGCTTTTCCCTGGCTGCTGCGCATCTACCACTTCAATGCCCAAAATTTTCGGGTGAGCGCAGTGCTTTCTCCGGGAGCGCCCGACCAGGCGTATTACCCCGATTATCTGAGCTACCTGTGGTACCTGGCTGGACCGCGGCGTAACTACTTCATGCTGCTTCTGGCAGGGCTGGGGCTTCTGCTGGCAATCCGCAGGCGGGAGAGCCGCCTGCTGGCCGCCTGGGCGGTGTTGATGCTTGCTTTTTGCAGCCCCTGGGGGTTGGAGCTGGGGCCGTTCCGCCCCGACCACATGGTGATCGTCTTATTCTTACCCGGCAGCCTGCTGGCAGCCGACCTGCTCGTCTCGGCCAGCGAAGCCGCCGGCCGCGTATTAGGCCGGAACTGGAACCGCCTTGCCGCCCCATTGGTCATCCTCGGCCTGTGCACCTGGGGAGCGCTCGAGACGGCGAATATTCTCAACCCGTCGACGATCCTGGCGGATGCGGCGGACGTGAAGGCGATTGCCTGGGTGAAGGCCTCCACACCTCCTGACGCGCGTTTTTTCATTAATGCAGCCGCCTGGCAGGGGTCGGTGTATCGCGGGGTGGACGGGGGCTGGTGGCTATTGCCCCTCGCCGGGCGCTGGACGGTTGTGCCGCCAGTGGTGTATACCTGGGGGACACCGGAATACATCGACCAGGTCAACGCCTGGGCTACGCAGGCCAGCCAGGTCACCGGCTGCTCGGCCGAGTTTTGGGATCTGGTGAAAAGCGCCGGCATCAGCTACGTGTACCTGCACCTGGGGAAGGGCGCCCTGCAGCCCCAGGGGCTGGAGCAGTGCCCCGGCCTGCAGGCGGTTTACCAATCCGGGGGGGTATGGATCTATCAGATTCTGGCGATGCCATAGGATAGGTCTGGAACTGGTCCGCGGACAAGATAGAATCTTCCTCTATTGCGGCCTATAGGACAAGTTTTCAACATGTCCGGTTTGAGATAGGGATTGGTTATAAGTAATCCTTATCTTTCTCTGCTTATCTGATCAGGAAGACTCATTTAAACCCTATATTGTGAAATTAGACGCCTTTACCAACTTGTGATATACTAGTCGTCTCCCAAACAAACCAATAAGGACCGCTGATGCTTCTTGAATACCTACCCATATTAATCCTGATGATCTTAGCCCTGGTCCTGTCAATCCTGGTGATCGTTTTGGGCACGATTTTTGGGCCTCACCGGCCAACCCCGCGTAAAGGCCTGCCCTACGAATCGGGAATGACGCCTTTTGGCCCAGGCACCCGCCGTGTATCGGTGCGCTACTACCTGGTGGCGGTGCTCTTCATCCTCTTCGACGTCGAGGTGGTTTTCTTCTTGCCATGGGCAGTCGTTTTCCGCAAGCTGGGAGTATTCGGCTTGATCGAGATGCTGGTTTTCATTGGCATCTTGCTGGTGGGATACGTCTACGCCTGGAAGAAGGGAGCACTCGAATGGGAGTAGAGCAAAAATTAGGGGATATGGGGATCGTCACCGTATCCCTGGAAAAAGCAGTCGATTGGGCGCGCACGAATTCTATGTGGCCGATGCTTTTCGGCCTGGCCTGCTGCGCTATCGAGATGATGGCTGCTCAAGCCTCCAGCTACGATATGAGCCGCTTCGGCATGGAGCTGATGCGAGCCAGCCCCCGCCAATCGGATCTGATGATCGTGGCCGGGCGCGTCAGCCGCAAGATGGCCCCCGTGGTGCGGCGTCTCTACGACCAGATGCCGGACCCGAAATGGGTGATCGCCATGGGCGATTGCGCTTCTTGCGGCGGTGTGTTCAATAACTACGCCGTCGTGCAGGGCGTGGATGAGATCGTTCCGGTCGACGTTTACGTATCTGGCTGCCCGCCCCGGCCAGAAGGGCTGATCAACGGCATCATGACGCTGCACGAAAAAGTACGCCTCGAACATCTCTCCAAGTGGAAATAATATGGATGAACAACTGCAACCCGCTGTAGCGGCACTGGCCGAACGGTTCTCGGCGCGGGCGGAGGAATTCCGCGGCGAGGTCAGCATTACCCTCTCCCCAGAGACCATTGTGGCGGCCTGCCGCACTCTGCGCGATGAGTTTGGTTTCGACATGCTGGCTCTTGAGACTGCCGTGGACTACTGGCCGCAGACCGAGCCCCGCTTTCACGTGGTGTACCGGCTGTATTCTTTCAGCCGAAACCACTTCATCGGCTTGCGCGTCCCGGTTTCGGAGAATCCCCCCAGGCTGCCGACGGTCGAGACGGTCTTCCCCAACGCCAACTGGCACGAGCGCGAAATCTGGGATATGTTTGGCATCTCCTTCGACGACCATTCCGACTTGCGGCGCATCCTCATGCCCCACGATTGGGAAGGTCACCCCCTGCGCAAAGATTATCCGTTGGGGTATGAAGAGGTGCAATTTACTTTCAACAGCGATGAAGTGAGCCAGCACAAGCCTCACCCGAAAGAATAGCTGAATACCGGCTCCTGCCTGGAGATACGATATGGTTGAACATCAAGAAATCTTGCTGGACGGAATGCGGCATTTAGTCTCCGATCGTGCCGTGGATGGGGAAACCATGCTGCTCAACATGGGCCCTCAGCACCCCAGCACCCACGGAGTTTTGCGTTTGCTGCTCGAGCTGGACGGCGAGATCGTGGTGAATTGCGTCCCGGATATTGGCTTCCTGCATACCGGCATTGAAAAGAATATGGAAGCTAAAAATTATACCAAAGCCGAGGTCATGTCGGACCGCATCGACTACATGAACCCGGTCGGGAACAACCTCGTCTTTTGTATGGCCCTCGAGAAGCTCATCGGCCTGGAAGTTCCGCCGCGCGCCCAGGCCGTGCGCGTCATCCTGGCGGAGCTGCAGCGGCTGGCCTCACACCTCCTATGGATCGGCACTTCAGCGTTGGACCTGGCGGCCATGTCGGTGTTCCTGTACGCCATGCGTGAACGCGAGATGATCATGGATATCTTCGAGTTGGTCTCCGGGGCGCGCATGATGACCACCTACATCCGGCCTGGGGGTCTCTGGCGAGATGTGCCGGACGAGTTCGTCCCTGCCGTGCGCCACTTCGCTGAGATCCTTCCGGTTCGCATCGACGAGTACGAGTCGCTGCTCACGCACAACCCTTTATTCCTGGACCGCACACGCGGCATTGGGGTGATCAGCACTCAGCAGTGCATTCAGTGGGGCATCACCGGGCCGGTTCTGCGGGCTACCGGGCTGCCTTTCGATTTGCGAAAAGCACAACCTTACAGCGGATACGATAGGTACGATTTCGACATCCCGACTGGTCCTAACGGGGATATCAACTCTCGCTACACCGTACGGGTGGGTGAGATGCGCCAATCGGCGCGCATTATCAAACAGGCGGTGGAGACCCTGCCTGGCGGTCCGGTGCGCTGTGACGATCGCAAGTTCATCCCGCCCCCGCGTTCAGAGCTGGGCACCAGCATGGAAGCGCTCATCCACCATTTCAAGCTGTGGACGGAAGGGTTCCACGCCGGGCCGGGAGCGACCAATGCGGTCATTGAATCACCTCACGGTATGGAAGCCGTTTACCTGGAAGGCGACGGTAGCACAAAACCTTTACGCGTCCATTACCGCACACCCTCATTCGCCAATTTACAAATTATGCCGCTGCTCTCGAAGGGCCATTTCGTGGCCGATCTGGTGGGGATCATCGGGAGCATCGATATTGTGTTGGGAGATTGCGACCGGTGAACCAACTGGCAACGAAGTACAAAGATGAAATCAGCCGGATCATGGCAAAATACCCGCCGGAGTACAGGCGCTCGGCGGTGATGCCGTTGCTTTACCTGGCTCAACGTGAGATGGGATACCTTACCGATGAAGCCATGCAGGAGATCGCCGAGATTACCGAGATGGGTGTAACCGAGGTGGCTTCTATCGTGGGTTTCTACACCTTATTCCATGACCAGCCTGGCGGAAAGTACCGCATGCAGGTATGCACCGACCTGCCCTGCGCCCTACGGGGCGCCGACCGCTTCCTGGAGGAGCTCTGCCAGAACCTGGGCATCCAGCCCGGCGAAACGACCCCTGATGGGCTGCTGCAGATCGAAGAGGTCAAGTGCCTGGCAGCCTGCCACCGTGCGCCCATGTACCAGGTGCAATCGCCAGAAGGGTTGACCTTCTACGAGCATCAAACCGTAGAGAGCGCCCTGGAAGTGATCGCAGGCTTGCGAGCGAGTGAGCAGGGGAAGGGAGGCCAGGCATGAACAAATACATCTTGCTACGCCACCGCGATATCCCCAACCTGAAAGACCTGCAGATCTACCAGGAAAATGGCGGTTTCGCCGCCTTCCGCAAAATAGTCACCGGCCTGACGCCCGATCAGGTGATGCAAGAGGTGAAGGCTTCCGGATTGAGAGGCCGTGGGGGCGCGGGCTTTCCGACAGGCGTCAAATGGAGCTTTTTGCCCACCAACCTCTGGCCGCATTACGTGGTGGCAAATGCCGACGAATCCGAGCCGGGGACGTTCAAAGATCGGGAGATCCTCGAGGAAAATCCGTACCAGTTTCTGGAAGGCCTGGCCATCGCCTCGTACGCGGTGCAGGCGAATACGTCTTATGTCTACCTGCGCGGCGAGTTCGACCCGCTTGCCGCGGGCCTGGACCGCTGCATCGCTGCAATGGAAGCAGCCGGGCTATTGGGCGACAACCTCTTCGGCACAAGCTACTCGCTGCGCCTGCATACCCACCTGGGCGCGGGGGCTTACGTCTGCGGGGAAGAAACCGCCCTGCTCGAATCGCTGGAAGGCCGGCGCGGCCTGCCCCGGCTGAGGCCGCCTTTCCCGGCGGTAGTCGGGCTGTACGGCAAGCCGACAGTGATCAACAATGTGGAGACGCTGACCAATCTGCCTCCCATCCTGGAGAATGGCGCGACCTGGTACCGCACTATAGGCACCGAGAAGAGCCCCGGGCCGAAGGTCTTCTGCCTCTCGGGGCGGGTGAAGCAGCCCGGCAACTACGAGATGCCCCTGGGCACAACCTTCCGCAAGCTGATCTACGAATACGGAGGCGGCATTCTCGACGACCGCCCGATCAAAGCCATCATGCCGGCAGGCGCCTCTTCTGCCCTCATCCCGGCGACGGAAGCCGTGCTCGACACGCCGATGGACTACGAGGCCGTGGCGCAGGTCGGATCGCCCCTCGGGTCGGCCTCAGTGATCATTCTGGATGACACCGTACGCATGGACTGGCTGGCGAATAAGACCGCCCACTTCTTCAGCCACGAATCCTGCGGTAAATGCACGCCCTGTCGCGAGGGCACATACTGGATGGCGCACCTTACCGATCGCATCGCTGCGGGGAAGGCTGAGGCGCAAGACGTGGAGCTGCTCCACGACGTGACCTCTCAGATCCAGGGCAAGTGCTTCTGCGCCCTGGGCGAATTCTCGATCATGGCCGTAAGGTCCGGCATCGAGCTGTTCCGGGCGGATTTCGACGCTCGAGCGAAACGAGTGGAGAGTTAGCCGATGGCGAAGATGGTCACCTTAACGATTGATGGGAAAGAGCTCACCGTCCCTTCCGGCACGCTGCTGGTGGATGCCGCCCGAGAGATTGGCATTGATATCCCCGTGTTCTGCTACCACCCCAAAATGGAGCCGGTGGGGATGTGCCGCATGTGCCTGGTGGAGATCGGCCGGCCGGTGCGTGACCGCAACACGGGCGAGCTGCTGCGTGAAGAGGATGGCACGCCCAAGATCAGCTTTGGTCCCAAGCTGGAAACCGCCTGCACCACTCCGGTCGCCGACCACATGGTGGTGCGCGGCATGACCGATAAGGTCAACGCGGCGCGCAAAGACGTGATCGAGTTCCTGCTCACCTCGCACCCCCTGGACTGCCCGGTATGCGATAAGGGCGGCGAATGCGCCCTGCAAAACCTGACTCTGGAGCACGGCGCGGCCGAGAGCCGCTTCTCTTATGAGGATAAAAAGCACCTGGAGAAACACGTCCCGCTCGGAGATTTGATTTTTCTGGATCGTGAACGCTGCATCCAGTGCGGGCGCTGCATCCGCTTCCAGGAGGAAATTGCCGGTGAACCGGTGATCGCGTTCTACCAGCGCGGGCGTTCCACCCAGGTCGTCACCTGCTCAGATCCGGGTTTCGACTCTATATTTTCCGGCAACACCACCGACCTGTGCCCGGTTGGGGCGCTGACCACGGCAGATTTCCGCTTCGGAGCGCGGCCATGGGAGATGAACGTAGCAGCTTCGATCTGCACGCACTGCCCTGTGGGCTGCAACCTGGCGCTCAACGTGCGCCGGGAAGCGCGCTCGGGCGGCGAGGTCGTGATCAAGCGCGTAATGCCTCGTCAAAACGAGGCTGTCAACGAGATCTGGATCTGCGATAAAGGACGTTTTGGCTATCATTTCGCCCAATCGCCCGAGCGTTTGAGCCAGCCACTCATCCGCAAAACATCCGGCGGCGCTCTCGAGCCGGCTACGTGGGACGAAGCGCTCGATTTTGTTGCCAGTCGCATCGATCAAGCCGGCGAGAAGCTGGTAACCCTGGCCGGGGGCAGGCTCGCCAATGAAGACCTTTACAACCTGAGCCGCCTGACTG
>JAMCRR010000174.1:0-8154 GCA_023381565.1 Chloroflexota bacterium | reverse complement strand
GACTGCCCTCCGAGGAGGCAAAGCTTTGCTGTACGGCGAGATGGCAGGCGGCGATCTCACCAGCCGTTTCGGCCTCTCGCAGGGAAGCAACTTAAAGGACCTGGGCAAGGGTTCGACCATCCTGGTGGTGGCCTCAGACCTGCATGAAGAAGCGCCCATCTGGTGGCTGCGCCTCAAGCAGGCGGCCACCCGCGGTGCGACGTTGATCGTGGCTTCGGCGCGGCCACCCCGGCTGGATCGCTATGCTGCTCACGTGCTGCGCTATCGCTACGGGCAAGAAGCGGACCTGGTGGCAGCCCTGCTGCCTGAGGCAGCCTCCGGCAACGCTCTGGCGGAGCGGGAAGACGTGCGCCTGGCTGCGCAGGCTTTCGCCGGCGCAGAGAATGCCATTGTGTTTTACGGCCAGGAGGGATTGGGGCTGGAAGGCAGTGCCAGGTTGGCTCAGGCATGCGCCCGTCTGCTGGAATCCACCGGTCACACCGGCAAAGCGAACAACGGGTTGGTGGCCGTCTGGCCGCAGGCAAACACGCAGGGCGCCTGGGATATGGGCTTCCGTCCAGCCGCAGACTTGAAAGCGGCGCTGGCGCAGGCCGGTGTGGCGTATATCGCCGCCGCCGACCCCGCCGGCGATGACCCTGCCCTGGCGCAGGCGCTGAGCTCGGCCGGTTTCGTCGTCGTTCAGGAGCTGTTCCTCACCGAAACCGCCCGCCTGGCCGACGTGGTCCTGCCGGCGCAGTCTTTCGCCGAGCGCGAAGGAAGCTTCACGAGTGGTGAGCGCCGGGTGCAGCGCTTTTATCCGGCGATAAAGCCTTTCAAGGAGGCGCGCCCCGATTATGCCATTACGGGGCAGCTTGCCGTCCGTCTGAAGCTCGAGCTGGAAGCACGCTCGGGGGCGCGGTTGATGGACCAGATTGCCGCCGAGGCTCCAGACTACGCCGGGGTCAGCTATGCCAGACTGGCGGAGGCGAGCGTGCAAACCCCTCGCATCGGGCGTCAGAGCCTCTATTATGGCGGGACGTCATACGATAACCAGCAGGGACTCGGCGTACAGCTCCCCCTGGAGGCATCCGGGCAGCCTGACCTTGAGGCTTTGCCGGATGTCGGCATAGTCGCCTCCGCCGCCGTCGACGGCTTGCTTGCCGTGCCCGTGACACGCCTCTACGACCAGGGCCAGACCCTCCAGGCGTCGGATTTCCTGCTCGGCAGCCGGATCGCCGGTTCGCTCGTGCAGATCTGCCCGGACGAAGCCGCCCGTTTCGGGGTTGCTGCGGGAGATCAGGCTCTGATCCGCCTGGATGGTATCGAGCGGACGGTGCGGATTGCCTTGAGCGAAGACGTGCCCGAAGGTCTCCTCCTGGCGCCGCGCAGCTCCGGGTTGGGCATCACCGCTCCCACACCTGTAGAACTTGTCAGCCTGGCTGTACTTGAAAAAGGATAAGGCATGGAACCAGCATTGATTTGGGAATGGATCATTAAATCAGGGCTTATCCTGGGCATGATGACCGCTGGATTCGCCTACACCACCCTGTACGAGCGCAAGGTGCTGGCTCGCATGCAGGTGCGTGTTGGACCCAACCGGGCGGGGCCTTTCGGCTTGCTCCAGCCGGTTGCGGATGCGGTCAAGTTGATCTTCAAAGAGGAGCTGATCCCGACCAATGCCGATAAGGTGATCTTCATCCTGGCTCCAATCATCACCGCGATCCCGGCGCTGATCATCACCGGTGTAGTCCCCTGGGGCACGGCGATTACCCTTTTTGGACGGGTCATCCCTCTGCACCTGGCAGATGTCAACGTCGCCATCCTGTATATCCTTTCGGTGACTTCGATCTCGGTCTACGGGATTACCCTGGCGGGCTGGTCATCCAACAATAAATACGCCACCCTGGGCGGGCTGCGCTCGACGGCGCAGATGATCAGCTATGAGCTGGCCCTCGGCCTGTCATTCGTCGGGCCGATCCTGATCGCCGGTTCGATGAGCCTGGGAGATATCGTCAATGCCCAGCGCTGGGTGCCGTTCATCGTCTACCAGCCGATTGCCGCTCTGACCTTCACCCTGGCGACCATCGCCGAGGTGAACCGGGCGCCTTTCGACATGCCCGAGGCCGAACAGGAGCTCACTGCAGGCTATCATACCGAGTATTCCGGGATGAAATTTGCCCTATTCTTCATGGCTGAATACATCAAGATGATCGGGGTCTCGATGATCGGGGCTACGGTCTTCCTGGGCGGCTACCTGGGGCCATTTGTGGACCAGTTCCCGCTGCTGGGTCCGGTCTACCTGACGATCAAGGTAGCCGCCTTGTTGTTCATTATGATCTGGCTGCGGGCCACGTTGCCCCGCATTCGCTACGACCGGCTGATGGCCTTCGGATGGAAAATTCTCTTTCCGCTGGCCCTTCTGAACGTGATCTTAACGGCGGTCGTGCTCGTACTCCGAGGAGGTTAAGCGCCAATGATCCGTGAAATCCTGGCTGCATTTACTGGTTTAAGCACCACTCTAACTTCTATGTTAGATAAGCCGGTAACGATCCAATACCCGGAGGAGAAACGCCCGGTGCGCCCTCGCTTCCGCGGCCGGCATATTCTGCACCGCTACGAGAACGGATTGGAGAAATGTATCGGCTGCGCCTTGTGCGCGGCAGCTTGCCCGGCGGATGCTATTTTCGTGGAGGCGGCGGAAAACACCGACGCAGAGCGCTATTCTCCCGGGGAGCGCTACGCCAGCACGTACCAGATCAACCTGCTGCGCTGCATCTACTGCGGCTATTGCGAAGATGCCTGCCCCACGGAGGCCATTACCCTGGGACTCAGCTACGAGGTTTCCTTCGCCGGTAGGGATAAAGCTGTGTACACCAAGGATATGCTGCTGGAGCCTGCCGGGCCTCAGGGAAAATCCACCCCGCAGCAAACCCCCGCCGGAGTATATACCCGCTCTGTCCCGGTGATGGAGAACCCTGCCGATTAGGGAGGTGGAGATGTCTGCGTTGATTTTCTTTTTTACTTTCGCTTTGATCGCCGTCGGAGCAGCGGTCGGTATGCTTTTTAGCAGAAACGCGATCTACGCCGCCCTGTTGTTGATCGTCAACTTTGCCTCCGTAGCTTTCCTCTATCTGAGCCTGGGAGCGCCGTTTATCGCCCTGGCGCAGGTGACGGTCTATGCCGGCGCCATCATGGTGCTATTTTTGTTCGTGATCATGCTGCTGGGCGCCGAAAGGCTGCCGCCCAGCCAGGAACTACCCTGGCAGCGCCCCCTGGGGATTGTGCTGGCGTTCTTGCTCCTGATCGAAGCCGTTTACGGGATCGTCTTTCGGGTGAACAGCGCCGCAACACTCAGCCTGCCGGTGGTCGAGTTTGCTACCCCGGCAGAAATCGGGTCGGCGCTCTTCAGCACCTACCTGCTGCCTTTTGAGATCACCTCCGTATTGCTGTTGGTGGCGGTGGTCGGAGCCATCGTTCTGACCCGTGCCGAGGGGGGCGCCCGCCGCCGGGCGCTCGTTTCGCAGATTACCCAGGCGGTGGCCACCGAAGTGCCTGAGCACAAAGCAGAAACCCCCGAAGAAGAGAAAGAACTGGTTTAGGAGATCGTTATGGTGCCTCTATCGTATTACCTGATGCTGTCGGCCGTTATGTTTTTTCTGGGCGTACTGGGCGTGATGCTGCGGCGGAATGCAATCATCATTTTCATGTCATTGGAGCTGATGTTTAACGCCGCCAACCTGGCTTTTGTGGCCTTTGCCCTGTATTACCACTCCCTCAGCGGTCAGATCTTTGTGTTTTTTGTGATGACTGTGGCTGCAGCCGAAGTGGCGGTAGGGTTGGCGCTGATCGTGGCCATCTTCCGCACGAAACACAGCATTAACGTGGACCAGTTGAGCAGCTTAAAAGGATAAAGAAATGTATTTCAACCTTGCGCCCTGGGTCATAATTTTCCCCCTGATCGGCATGGTGGTTAACTTGCTGGTTGGCAAGCGGTTGGGCGAAATTGGTATCGGCGCCATCGCCAGCCTGGCCGCGGGGCTTTCTTTCGGCGTGGCGGTGCTGCTGGCGTTTTCCCTGGCTGCCCACCCTGAAGCGGTAACCGTCCAGGTCGCCGAGTGGATCCCCATCTATACCCCACTGGGGAACCTGGCGCTGAGCTGGGCGGTGCGCGTGGATACCCTTTCGGTGACGATGATGCTGGTGGTGGCCGGAGTTGGTACCCTGATCCACATTTATGCCATCGGCTACATGCACCAGGATGTACGCCATAATGGCGACCCGGGACGTTTCCGCCGCTTTTTTGTCTACATGAACCTTTTCATCCTGGCGATGATGGTGCTGGTAAGCGCTGATAATTATTTGATGACCTTTGTGGGCTGGGAAGGGGTGGGGTTGTGCTCTTACCTGCTGATCGGTTTCTGGTTCGAGAAGGGTCAGGATGGCATTGGAAATGCCAAAGCGGCTAAAAAGGCGTTTATCGCCAACCGTGTGGGTGATTTCGGCTTCCTGATTGCCATGTTCCTGATCTTCTCCGCTTTCGGCTCGCTGCGCTTCGAAGATATCTTCAGCCGCGCCGCTCAGGTAGCCCAGGCGCAACCGGGCATCATTCTGGCCATTACCCTGTTTATGCTTCTGGCTGTCACCGGCAAATCCGCCCAATTGCCCCTGTACGTGTGGCTGCCGGATGCCATGGCCGGCCCGACTCCGGTTTCGGCGCTGATCCATGCCGCCACGATGGTCACGGCGGGCGTCTATCTGGTGGCGCGCTCGAATGCCCTCTACTCCCTGGCGCCGGTCGCCCAGAATACGGTTGCCTGGGTGGGTGCTGCGACCGCCCTGTTCGCCGCCACGATCGCGGTCGCCCAATACGATATCAAGAAAGTGCTGGCTTACTCCACCATCAGCCAGCTCGGTTTCATGGTGGCGGCCGTCGGCATGGGCGCATTCGCCGCCGGGATGTTCCACCTGGTGACCCATGCCTTCTTCAAGGGGCTGCTCTTCCTCTCTGCCGGCTCGGTAATCCAGGGGGTGGAACACGGCGAGAAGCACACCGGGGCGGCGCACGGCTCGGCGGAGGCATCCTTCGACCCGCAGGACATGCGCAATATGGGGGGTCTCCGCAGCCGCATGAAAGTCACTTTCTGGGTTTACCTGGCCGGGGCGCTGGCCCTGGCGGGGATTTTCCCGCTGGCCGGTTTCTTCTCAAAAGATGAAATCCTGGCCGAGGCCATGCAGCTCAACCAGCCGGGAGTGCTGGTGTTTCTTGTGCTGGCAGCTTTCCTGACAGCGTTCTACATGGGCCGGCAGGTCTTCATGGTTTTCTTTGGCAAGGCTCGTTCTGACCCCGCAGCCCATGCCCAGGAGAACCCGCCGTTGATGACCCTCCCACTGGTGGCGCTGGCCGTGCTTTCGGTGATCGGTGGGGCGTTGAACCTGCCCGGAGTGCATACCCTCGAAACCTGGCTGGAGCACACCATTGGCGGGCTGCAGCCGGCCGAGTTCATCCTTCCGCTGGCTTTGCTGGCGCTGGCGGTGGCCCTGCTGGGCATCTTCCTGGCCTGGAGCCTCTACGGCCGCTCGCCGCTCAAACACGGCCAGGTGGATCCCTTGAGCAAGACGCTCGGGCCGGTTTTCCGGGGGATGGAGCGCAAATGGTGGGTGGATGAGTTCTATGGGAAACTCGTCATCGGCCCATATCATGCTCTGGCCGGGCTGCTGGCGCAGCCGGTGGATCAGGGCGTTATCGACGCGGCCGGGAACGGGCTGGGGACGTTGACCCAGGGATTATCGGCCTGGCTGCGCCGCGTGCAGACCGGGTTTGTGCGCTCCTATGCCTTGGCCGTGCTGGCCGGCGGGGTCGTCATCCTGGCTTACATCATCTTTCGTTAGAGGCAGGCTATGAACTTAGGGCTGCATCTCCTTTCGCTGGTCACTTTCTTCCCCCTGGTGGGCGTCCTGGTGATTTTATTCCTGAACGACCAACAGAAAACGGCTATTCGCTGGACGGCTCTGCTAACCACCCTGGCTACTTTCGGTCTCTCGCTGCTCGTCCTCCTGCAGTTCAGCACCTCCAATCCGGACCTGCAGCTGGTGGAACGCGCGACCTGGGTAAACATCGGTGGGGGAGAAATCTCGTATTTCCTGGGGGTCGACGGCCTGAGTATCCTGCTGCTGTTGCTCACCACTTTCCTGACACCCATCGCCATCCTCTCCACCTGGGATGCGGTGCAAGACCGGGTGAAAGGCTTTATGATCTTTTTCCTGCTCATGGAAATCGGCATGAGCGGGGTATTTTTGGCGCAGGATCTGGTGCTGTTCTTCGTATTCTGGGAGTTCAGCCTGGTGCCGATGTACTTTTTGATCGGGGTATGGGGCGGCCCGCGCCGCATCTACGCGGCGATCAAGTTCTTCCTCTACACCATGGCCGGGTCCATCCTGATGCTCGTGGCGATCCTGTGGCTGGGTCTTTACCAGGGTACCTTCTCCCTGCCTGACTTGATCGCCAAGGGAGGCTTGCCGGCCACAACCCAGCTCTGGCTTTTCCTGGGTTTCGCCATCGCTTTCGCCGTTAAGGTGCCGCTCTTCCCGCTGCACTCGTGGCTGCCGGATGCGCACGTTGAAGCGCCCACAGCCGGCTCGGTCATCCTGGCGGGGGTGCTGCTGAAGATGGGCGCGTATGGGCTTCTGCGTTTCAACCTTTCACTCTTCCCCCAGGCCTCCATACAGCTGGCGCCCTGGCTGGCGGCGATCGCCGTGATCGGCATCCTCTATGGGGCGGCGGTGGCTTTTGTCCAGAAAGATATGAAGAAGCTGGTGGCTTACTCCTCGGTCAGCCACCTCGGGTTTGTGGTGCTGGGGCTGTTTGCCCTCACCCCAAGCATCGCCATCCAGGGCAGCATCCTGCAGATGATCAACCATGGCGTAAGCACTGGGGCGCTGTTCTTGATCGTGGGGATGATCTACGAGCGCCGGCACACGCGCGAGATGGATCGCCTGGGAGGGATTTGGAAAGTCATGCCGGTCTACGGCGCGCTCTCGTTGATTGTGATCCTTTCTTCGATTGGCCTGCCCGGGATGAACGGCTTCGTAGGCGAGTTCTCAATTTTGCTGGGCTCATTTTTATCCACGGTGCCGTATAGCCCCTGGTTCGCCGGAATCGCCGCTCTGGGAGTGATCCTGGCGGCGGTGTACTTGCTGCACATGTTCGAGAAGGTGTTCCTGGGACCGCTGAATAACCCCGAGAACGCCGGGTTGAAGGACCTGCGGCCGCGCGAAATCCTGACCCTGCTGCCGCTTCTCGTGATGATCTTCTGGATCGGGCTGTACCCTAAGCCGTTCTTTGCTTTGATCACGCCCTCGGTAGCCAAGCTGGCAGCCGCTCTGCAGACGGCGGCCATGACGAGCATACATTAAGAGGCCTTGAATGACCCAAATCGATCTCCTGACAATCTTCCCGCTGATTGTATTGACTGCCTGGGCGCTGCTGCTCTTGCTGGCCGATCTGTGGATCCCAACGGAGCGCAAATCACTTACCGCCTTACTGGCTGCGCTGGGGCTGGCGGTTACGCTGGGCCTCGTCTTATCCCAGGCCGGCCGTCCTCTGGCCGGGTTCGGGGGCATGGTTGAGACGGATGGCTTCGCCGTCTTCCTCAATGTACTCTTTTTAGGCAGCGGGCTGGCCGGCATCGCCCTGGCATACGACTACCTCAAGCGCATGCATATCGAGCGGGGAGAGTATTACGTCCTGCTGCTCTTTACTGTCGGCGGAATGATGCTGATGGCGTATGCGACCGACTTGATCATCGTCTTCCTGGCCCTCGAGCTGCTCTCCATCCCCCTCTACATCCTGGCCGGCTTTGCGCACCCCCGGGCCGATTCAGAGGAAGCGGCGCTGAAATATTTCTTGCTGGGATCCTTTGCTTCGGCCTTCGTGCTCTACGGCGTGGCGATGGTTTTCGGCGCAACTGCGCATACCGGGCTGCGCCAGGTGGTGGAAGCTGTCACCAACGGCAGTGCGAACACCGGCCTGTTACTGGTGGGTGCGGCGCTCATCCTGGTGGGCTTTGGTTTCAAGGTGGCAGCGGTGCCCTTCCACATGTGGACGCCGGACGTCTACCAGGGCGCGCCTTCGGCGGTGACCGGGTTTATGTCGGTGGGCGCAAAAATTGCCGGGTT
>JAMCRR010000140.1 GCA_023381565.1 Chloroflexota bacterium | reverse complement strand
ACGATCGCGCCCAGGAGGGCGAGCAGAGGGAAAGGGGCCAACCAGCCGTAGCGGGCGATGAGGAAACCGGCCAACGGCACGCCCAGGATGAAACTGATGGACCAGCTCAGCTCGGTGAGCGCCAGGGCAAAACCGCGCTGCTGGTAGGGCACGCGGTCGCCCACGTAGGCCTGCATGGAAGGGATGAACACCAGCGTTCCCAGGCCGCACAGCGTCAGGGCGGCGAAGAAGGCCGGATAAGCCGGCCAAAACACCACCAGCCCCGCGCCGAGGGTGTAGATGCCGATGCCGAAGAGCATACCGGCCTTGCGCCCGCGGCTGTCGCCGACCGAGGCCAGGAAAGGCCCCAACGCGCCGGTGAGAGAGCGCCCGGTGACCGCCAGGGTGATGGTGGAGACGCTCACTCCCAGGCCCTGGGCGAGCACCGGCAGGAAGGGGTACACCATGCGAAACAGGGTGTCGGTCACGAAGCGCGCGGCGGAGAATAACGCTACCTGGAAGCGCAGCTCGCGGGAGATAGGGAAAGAGAGAAAGATGCGGCGGGCCAAGCGGCGCTTATCCTTGGGAAGGATGGCTGGCCAGGCGGCGGGTGAGCAGGGCGCTGGCGCCCAGCGTCCTTTCCAGCGGGGAAAAGGCGGTCGCCAGGCCGAGCAGCCGAAAGACGGGTTTAAGTTGAGTTGAGATCACAGGTATCATCCCGAAAATTAGCCTTGCGAAGGTTGGCTGGGAGAGCGGCGTGTGTTCTAAACCTTCGCAAGGCTCTATTGTAATGCAGGAACAGGGGATCAGGGAAAGACAGGCCCCCGCCTCAAGGGAAAGCGGAGGTCAGGGGAAGGAAGAAGTCGAAATGCAGAGGTCGCTCTCCAAGAGAGCGCTTCAATCGAGCGTAGAGCGGGGCGGCTCGGGCAGCGCCCGCAGGTATACCTGCTGCGCGGTGTAACTTTCCACGTGCCCGGCGTGCTTCAAGTCCTCCAACTCGGCGTCGAGAACGGTGTGGCTGATGTCCTCTTCCCTGCAGCGGAAGAACTCTCCGCTCAGGATATCCTGAACCAGGCCGTCGCCCCAATCGACTACCGTGTTTCCGTCTATCAATACCACGACGCAATGGCGGCCAACAGGCGTTCCACCTTGCATAAAGCCTCCCAGAGAAAATGGGAAGTGAGTGGTCCGACGATCCAGATGGGCCTTAGTTCGCCTGAGGCAGGCTGGCTTTCTGCACGAAGTTTGCCATGGTGGTGGTGCGCAAGCGGTTGACCAGCTCGGCCTGCGTATCGCACCACAGCGGGCGCAGAGGGCAATCTTCCCCAAAGGGGCAGGCATCCGGGCTCTCTGTGCAGTCGTTCAGGGCGATGGGGCCGTCGATGGCTTCCACTACTTCCAGGACGGAGATCTCTTCAGGGGAAAGGGCCAGGGATACCCCGCCGCGTGCGCCGCGCGAGGTATGAATCAAGCCGGCGATCGAGAGCTGTGAAATGATCTTCGCCAGGAAGGACGGTGGAATGCGTTGCTCATCCGCGATCTGGCTGGTGGCTGCGCGTTGAGTGGGGTCCATTCGGGCCAGGTATAGCATCGCGCGAAGCGCATAATCGGCCTGTCGGGTAATCTGCATAGTATTCTTCCTCTTTTGGTAATATGGGTAGTATTTATCGCTTTATAGTCTAATCGACAAGTGTGTCATTCACAAGTGACAGACATCATTGCTCAGGGATGATAAAGTTTACTTTGATTACGAAAAAGAGAATTTAAGTGAAAAATTGCGATATAATTTCGGGCATGTCCACATTCCGCTACTTCCAAGACGTGCAAACGCGTTACGGCGACCTGGATGCGCAGGGTCACCTGAACAACTCCCGTTATCTGACCTTCATCGAGCAGGCGCGCCTGAACTACGCGATCCAATTGGGATTGTGGGACGGCGCAGACTTTCTCGACCTGCCCTTCATCGTGGCGGATGTGCACGTGGCCTACCTGGCGCCGGTCGAGCTGAACTGTGTGGTGCGCGTGTGGGCGCGGGCGACGCGCCTGGGCCATAAGAGCCTGAATTTCGAGTATCGCCTCGAAGACGCCCAGCATGGCAAGCTGTACGCCACCGCGGATATCGTCATGGTGGCCTACGACTATCGCGAGAAGCGTTCCATTCCTATTCCGGAGAGCTGGCGGGAGAAGATCGCCTCGTTCGAGGGCATCTCGCCGGAAGCGGTGAAGTGAGCTTCACGTCTGTCGACTCTAAGCATCCCCAACGTGAGGCACTCATGGCCACTACCCAGTGTGATGGCCTATTTGCTCAATCAGGGCTATTCTAATTTCCCAGAAAACAGGGGCAAATTTATCGGGATGTTTCCCAAAGCCGGGGCTTCATCTCCCCAAATAGACCAACCTGGATGGCTTCTTCGGGCAAAAAGTTCAAGGTATGGGCCTGGACTGCAAGCTTCGATAATTGCATAGAGCTTGTCTGGTTTGATCGAATGACCACGCTTTTGAGAAATAATGATATTTTCCTGCGTCCGTCCTGGTTGAAGGGTTCTTAGATGACCACGGGTTCCAAATAACACTACCTCAGTTACATTTCTGAAGTAGAAACCAACCCCTCTTCTATCCGGCCCGCCATCTTTCCGGATCTTGTACCAGACAATCATGGTCTTGTATTCGAATCCCCACGATTTCATTACCTGGAGGCCAAGTTCTATTAATGCATTTGGGACCCAAAGGTACAGATGGGATTGCGGTAATGCAATCTCCTTGACGGGCATAGACAAGATCTCATCGTTGGTCATCGTATGGTAACGATACAATCTCTTGTGTTCTGGCGCCACCTTTCCGGTTCTGTTTTGAAAGAGCCATGGAGGGTCGGCCAATATTGTTCCAAATTCACCCATTGAAGTCAGATCGGCATAATCAAACATCGCGTATATAAAGCTCCTTTGAAATTCCAAAAGCCAACACCGGACATCCCCCACCACTTCCACCTTCAAGGCGAGGGATCAACTTGCTCCAGTGGGTTGTAGATGGTCCATAACTCGAACCTTTTTTTAACTCATCAAATATTTCTTGGAGCTCATCACACCTTGAACTTT
>JAMCRR010000103.1:1616-3080 GCA_023381565.1 Chloroflexota bacterium | reverse complement strand
TATCCTCGGTTGGCTGAGAGCGCAGATAGGTATACAGGTCATCCATACCCGGCAAAGAAGCCGCCTCCTGCCAGTCCACCTTGAGCCGTTCCGCAGCCAGGACCGCCTGCTCCTCCCGCTCGGCTACAACCCCCACGAAGCTGCCTTTCCGGACCACCTTGATCAGCCCAGGCACATCTTTCACCGAGCTTTCATCGAGCGAGATCAGCCTGGCGCCCGGGCTGGGCGGACGCACCACCCTCCCGTGCAGCATCCCCGGCACTCGCAAATCCTGGATAAAGCTCTGCATGCCGGTAAATTTAGGCAAAAAATCGACACGCGGCACCGAGGCGCCGACAATGTGATAGCTTTCTGGGGGCTTCAACGGCGCCTCTCCCGTAACTTCGCGCTCGAAGCGCTTGCCGCCCATCAGGTCGCCGTAGGTGATCTTGCGCTCGGGATCCTTGACCACCGAGATGACCCCATCTTTCACAGCCAGTTCAACGGGATCGGCGTCCAGCTTCTCGGCTGCCATTTCCAGCATCGCGAGCCGGGCTTCAGCCGAGGCGTTGCGCAGGGCGCTGCCGCTCATCTGGATGGTCATGCTCCCGGCGGTATAGCCTTCGTCCGGGGTGAGCTCGGTATCGCCCATCACCATGTGCACGCGCTCGAAAGGCACGTCCAGCTCTTCGGCCACGATCTGAGCCAGAGCCGTGCGCGTGCCGGTGCCGATCTCTACTTTTCCACTGAAAGCAAAGACGGTTCCATCCGGCTCGAATCTGAGCCAATCGTCGAGCTGCCGGGTAAGCTGGCCCCAGAAGGCTTCGGTCCTGCCCGAGGCTGGGCGGGTCGGCTCGTTTGCGCCTTGCGACCTGTTTGGATTAGGTTGCCCGGCCATTATGCCTCCTCTCCCCACATGAGATCTGCAGCTCGTTTCACGGCGCGCAGCACACGCAGGTGCGAGCCGCAGCGGCACAGGTTCCCATCCAGCGCCGCACGGATACGCCTGTCACTCGGCTGCGGGTTCTGCATTAATAGAGCCGTGGCGCTGATGATCATACCGCTGGTGCAATAGCCGCACTGGGCGGCTTCTTCCTCGATGAAAGCGCGCACCACCGGGTGCAGCGATCCATCCTCATTCAACCCCTCCAGGGTGGTGATAGGCGCATCCCCCACCTCGGAGACCGGCAGCTTGCACGAGTTCTTAGCTTCTGCGCCAACCAATACCATGCAAGCGCCGCACTGCTCCAGGCCGCAGCCAAACTGCGGACCATGCAGCCCGAGCTCGTTGCGCAATACGTACAGGAGAGGCGTTTCTGGCGCGGCCTCCACGGTATGCGGTTTTCCATTCACCACGATTGTGATTTCATCAGACATCCTCATTTCCTCCTGATCGGATATCGATTTGCTGGATTCATATCGATATCATGGCCGTTATTTTTTCTCCGGCAGATCGGCACTTAGCTATGTTTATTTACCCTACCC
>JAMCRR010000103.1:0-1606 GCA_023381565.1 Chloroflexota bacterium | reverse complement strand
TAAGTGAGGAACGAACCCATCATCATCCCGCCGAAGTTCGGCCCGCCGGTGCAGGTAATGCTGCCGCCGCGGTCACATATCGAGGTGAAATAGATGCGCTCCCTATTTTTGGGATCGGGCGCGCTTCCGGTTGTCGCGGTGGAAGTCGATGTTCCAGGGAGGGGCAGGTTGCAGGCAGAAAGAGCCAATGGGAGTAGCAAACCCAATGCCAGGGTCTTTTTCATCACATGGGTTCTCCTTTCAAGATATATTTTATCAGTTTTAATCACATTAGGGTTTCACGACTCTCTCTCAAATAAGATATACTGAGCCTCTCAAGGAACCCAAACATGAATCACACAAAAACCCGGCTCGTTGCCCTCACCCAGTTTACAAAGCATTTTCTTTGCTTCGGGATCTGCCTGGGGTTGTGCGTGGGGGTTACCGCCTGCGGTTCTCTCCGGCAAATCTTCCGTGAGGCTACCCCCACCCCGCAGCCGACCACGGTCGAACAGGTCAGCGCGGATCAAATTGCCCAGGCGATGCAGGCAGACAGCTTCTATTCAGAATACGGCAGCGTGGATTTGTTGATCCAGGGGGTGGTTTCTTCGATCAGCCAGAAGGAGAACGGGGTGATCGTAGAATTCAAGACCAGCGTCCCCTTGAAAGTGCAGTGCGACCTGGGAGACCAGGCGGTCAATTTTCATCCAGGGGATACGATCACTGTACGGGTGGCGAATCCCCGAGAGAACGTGGCGCGCGAAACGGGGGAAATCATTATGCAGGATTGTGCAATTCAATGAATTCGCAAGCTAAAGCTTACGCTACACCGGTAGAATAGGCTTGAGCTTGTTCAGGCGCAAGCTGAAGCGTGCGCTACACCTAGAGAACAAGCTAAAACTTGTTTTACTGCAAGGTGAAGGTTACGCTACGAATCCTTACGGCGTGATTTCCTTCCAGGTCTGGCCACCATCCCCCGTCTCGAACAACTGCGAGCTCTCTTCGCAGTGGAAATCCGCGGAGGTTTTCTCGCCGCTGCACGACCCATTCCAGGTTTGCGCCCAGCCATCGGTACTGTTGGCGAAATCGAGCTTCACCACACCTCCCGGCAAGCCCTGCGGCGTCAGGATCGAGGTGGAATAGATCCCAGCCTGGTCCTGCACGACCAGCAATTTCTCATCCGGCAGCGCGGCGATCCATCTCCCTGCGCCTGCTGCGCTCAATGCCGGGGCGACCACAGCCGATTCTGGAAGGCCCGGTAGAGGTGTTTGCACCGCTTCCCAGGCGCCGCCGAGTTTATGCGTGGTATACAGCTCCAGCTGCGACCGGTCCCCATTGCCGGCTACGGCGGCCAGCAAGCCCTCCGACCCGAACATGCCGGGGAGTCCATAAGCAATCTGGTTTGTGCTCGACGCTCCCCCGGCTGAGAGGATAATTTCCTGCCAGGTCGCCCCTCCATCAATTGTAGCGAAAACCTGCCGGTCCCCCGGCCCGCCATTGAGCCAGCCGTACTGCGCATCAGCAAAATGCACCTGCCCGCCCACCGGCAGCGGCAGGAAATCCCAGGTCTTGCCGCCGTCGGCGGTTTTGTATAGAGCGCCCCGGCTAAACGCCGCGCCGGATGAGA
>JAMCRR010000091.1 GCA_023381565.1 Chloroflexota bacterium | reverse complement strand
TAAGGCGTTAACCCCAAATAATTCAATGCATATTGCGCGTCCTGGTAGGTCGGGTTAGCCTTGAGCGCCTTGCGGAACTGTTCTACTGCGCCGTTGGTATTGCCTTCCCGGTACAGCGTCCAGCCGTACCAGAGCAGCGCTTCCTCCGAGTTCGGGGTGCGCTGCAGCGCATACTTCACCAGGTCGAGCAGATCCTGGGTACGCCCGGAATGGAAGTAAGCGATAAAAGGCCCGAATTGGTAACGCAGCATACGCTGAGGCAGGCCCAGATCGCGTGCAGTATCATACGCCTGGGCAGCCTCGGTATAGCGTTCGAAATATACCAGGTTCGTACCCACGTTGAACCAGCTGAAAGCGTCTTTGGGGTTGGCTTTGGTTTCCGCTTGGGCAGCCTCGAGCGCCGCCTGCCGGTTGGCGTCGGGGTCCCAATCTGCCCCTAGCAGGTCCTTGACAGTTCCTTCCTGCTCGGGACGGTAGACCAGAATATAGACCCTGTTATACGCCTTCCAACGCTGGTCCAGCTCGGTGTAAGGCGCCGGCCGGTCAGCCCCATAATAAGAATCCTGGGATATAAATGCCTGGCGCTCTTCGTCGTAACCGGTCAGCAGCAGGTAATGTCCGGCCCAACGGTCGTCGTTTGGCCAGTAGCTTTCATCCAGGGGAAAAGCCTCCTCGATCATCACCGGGATGCCGGCCGCCAGGATGCGTTTGAGGCGGTCCACCGTCCCTCCCACGCGATACTCCAGATTGAGCCATCCCGCGTGGGTGTGGGTGAAGTAAGCCAGCTCTTCCACGTTCACGTTGCGGTCATCGCGCAGGGGTTTGACAACCGTGTCAATGGCGAATTGGTCTCCGTCCCAACCGTAGAAATGCAGGTACATGGCCAGCGTGGCCGGTCCGCAATTATTGATATCCTGCTTTTCATAAGCCGGGGCCGGCAGGCTGGTTTTCGGTGGCAGAGGGGGCAGGGTAGGGGTGGCCGTCGGCGCAGTGGTGGGTGCAGCCCGGGTTGGGGAGGTAGAGTGCAAAACTGGTGTGGGAAGTGCTGATGAAGCTTTCGCCGTAGGCGGCGGGGTGACTACCCGGGGAGCCGGCGCCTGATTGGCGGGGTAAATAATCCCCCGCAGGTATGTTGCCGCCAGGTCTACTCGCCACCACAGGCGTTCTTTCACCGGGGGAAGCTGGTAAACCAGGACTGCCGCCAGCGCCAGGCCGCACACCCCTAGAATGATTTTTGCAATGAGAGAGCGATGCATAGGGGCTATTGTACCAGCCATTTGGAGGGGGTTTTCCAGCCTGGGATTGTTTATTTCTCCTAAATTTCTCCGAATAATTGCGGGGCATTTGTTATAATGGGCGCTATGAAATACCACATCTGGACTGAAGGCTGTCAGATGAATGTGGCCGATTCGCAGCGCGTGGCCTCGGCCCTCGAACGCCTGGGTTACCAGGGCACCTCCCTGCCGGACCAGGCCGACGTCATCGTTTTAAATACCTGCGTGGTGCGCCAGAGCGCGGAGAATAAGGCTTATGGGTACCTGACTTCCCTGCGGCCATTAAAAGAGCGCCGCCCAGACTTAGTGATCAACCTGATGGGCTGCCTGGTAGGCGTAAAGGGCAATCCCAAGTTGCAGGAACGTTTCCCCTTCGTGGACGTTTTCTCGCCTCCCTCAGATCCCGGGCCTCTGCTAACCTACCTGACTCAGGACGAAACGCGCAGCCTCGAAGAGATCGAGACCGGCTTGCGCTATCAGGCGATGGATGGAGACCTGGTTTTGCCGCTACAGGAGCGCGGGCGGCTCGTCTCAGCCCACCTGCCGGTCGTATACGGCTGCTCCCACGCCTGCACCTTCTGCATTATCCCTTACCGCCGCGGTGCAGAGCACAGCCGCCCCCTGCCAGAGATCCTCGCCGAAGCGCGAGCCCTGGTGGTGCAAGGCGTGCGTGAGATCACCCTTCTGGGGCAAATCGTCGACCGCTACGGCCTTGACCTGCCCGGTGGCGAGAGCCTGCCAGCGCTGCTGCGCCAGCTGCAAGAAATCGATGGTCTGGAGCGCATCCGCTTTTTGACCTCTCACCCAAACTGGATGAGCGACGAGCTTCTGGAGACGGTAGCCGAGCTGCCCAAGGTCATGCCGCACATCGAGGTCCCCATCCAGGCCGGGGATGATGAAATTCTGGCGGCCATGCGCCGCGGGTACACCTCAGATGATTACCGCCGCCTGGTCGATAAGATCCGCCGGCGCATTCCAGGCGTCTCGATCGCCACCGATATCATCGTCGGCTTTCCCGGTGAGACGGAGGGGCAGTTCATGCACACCTACGATCTGTTAGCCGAGCTGAAGCTGGATGTAGCTCACCTGGCGCGCTACTCGTCTCGCCCGGGCACCGTAGCCACCCGCCGCATGGAAGATAACGTCCCCGAAAGCGAAAAAATGCGCCGCTTCAGGGTACTGGAGGAACTGCAGGAGGGGATTGCGGCCGAGATCAGCGCCGGTTATCTGGGGCAAATGACCGAGGTCTTATTCGAAGAAACCGTCAAGGGGCGCTGGAAAGGACGCACGCCCACCAACAAGCTTGTTTTTACCGAAAACGCCGAGGATTTGCGCGGCCGCATCCTGCCGGTGCAGGTCACCTGGACCGGACCGTGGTCGATGCAGGGCAGACTGCTTGCGCCTCAGCCCGAAATACCCTATACTTCCTGATAACCCGGGTGTAAAAAAAACCCGCGTCGATCCATAATCATCTACAAGAAGTAGTACAGGACACTCGCGTGAGCCGAATAACGCGGCGAAGTTGCCAAACGATCAACGGGTTATCAGGAAGATCCGCGTTTTCCCGCAATTTCCGCGTCCCGTTATAAAAGAGGAGAGGGTATGAAGGCATTGATTTCGGTCGATATGGAAGGCATCACCGGCGTTACCAATATGGACCAGGTTACCCCCGGCCACGCAGAGTGGCAGCGCTTCCGCCGGGTGATGACAGGAGATGCCAACGCGACCATTAAAGGCGCGGCTCAGGGAGGCATTGACGAGTTCATTGTCTCCGATGGCCACTGGGATGGAACAAACATCCTGCTCGAAGAGCTGGACCCCCGGGCGCGCCTGAACGCAGGGCTCAACTCACCCTTCAGCATGCTGGAGGGGATCGACAGCGGCGTCGTGGCAGCCTTTTTCATCGGCTATCATGCTCGCAATGGCTCGTCGAAAGCCGTGCTGGACCATACCTGGAGCTCTCGCGTGGCCAATGTCTGGCTGAACGGCTCTCCCTGCGGAGAGATCGGTCTGGGGGCAGCCTTATGCGGGCATTTCGACATTCCCGTCATCATGATCAGCGGTGACCAGACCGCCACCGCAGAAGCCTCAGAGCTATTACCGGGGATCGAATGCACAGTGGTGAAGCGTGCCACCGGGCGGATGTCTGCTGAATGCCTGCCTCTCGAGGTCTCTCATCTAAAGATCCGCGAGTCTGCGGCGCGGGCCACCAGCCGACTGCGCATGAACGCCGGCCCGCGGCCTTTCGTCGTCTCGCCGCCAATCCTCCTGGCGGTTGAGTTCATCGCCTCGCACATGGCCGACCGCGCCAGCCTGCTCCCAGAAGCCACCCGGCTGGACGCCCGGCGTATCCAATTCACCGTGCCCGATATGCCCACGGCTTTTCGTATTTTCCGGGCGGCGGTTGAGTTGACCGCGGCATAAACCCAATGAGCAGAGTGCTGGGTTGGGGCTTGCTCGGGACCGGACGTATCAACCGCTCTCTGATTCCCGCCATCAGAAATTCCTCTCGCTGCCGCCTGGTCGCAGTCTCCAGCAGGAATCCGGAAACTGCCCGCATCTATTCTCGCGAATGGCAGATTCCTAAGTCATACGGCAGTTATGCCGATATGCTCGCCGACCCGGAGGTGGAGGTCGTCTATAACTCTCTGCCCAACAGCCTGCACGCCGAATGGACCCTTAAAGCCATTGAAGCCGGCAAACACATCCTCTGCGAAAAGCCCCTGGCGATTACGCTCGCCGAAGTGGATGCCATCCTTGCGGCATCGCGCCGCATGGGGGTGGTGGTAACGGAAGCATTCATGTACCGCCACCACCCGCAAACCATCAAGATTCAAGAGCTGATCAAAGCCGGCCTGGTAGGAAAAATCTGGCTGGTGCGCAGCGCGTTCAGCTTCCAGCTCACACGCAAGGGTGATATCCGCCTCGACCCGGGGTTAGGCGGCGGCAGCCTGTGGGACGTGGGCTGCTATCCGGTCAGCATCACCCGCGCTCTCCTGGAATCCGAACCTGTGGAGGTCAACGGGTGGCAGGTATTGGGGAGCACCGGCATAGACCTCAGTTTTGTCGGGCAGATGCGCTTCCCCGGCGAGGTGGCAGCTCAGATTGACAGCAGCTTCTCGGCTCCATCACGACAGTTCCTGGAGATTGTAGGCGACGCCGGAAGCCTGACCATCGAGCAGCCTTTTACCCCACGGGGAGAAGGAGAAGCGATTTTCAAGCAGGATAACCGTGAGGATGTGCTCACCATGCCCGAAGGGGATGCTTATCTGGGTGAAGTGGAAGACCTGGCCGGGGCCGTCCTGCAGGGGGATACACCCCGTATCAGCCTGGCCGACAGCCGCCGCAACACCGCCGCTCTCCTGGCCTTATACGAATCGGCTCGTCTGGGCCGGCCTGTTGCCCTGAGCGACTGACTGAACCGCAACCATAATGCAAAGCGGGGTATTTTTCGGAACACCTTGAACCGCTTTCTTTTCCCTCCATTTTGTGCTTTAATTCATCTAATCTGATATTATTCGATCAAATATTGCAACTATTTTGATCGGAGAGGATTTTAATGAGGATGGCCTGTCAAAGGGGTCGGAATGACAGATAACTCGAAATATTGGATCGCCAACTGGCAGCGCGAAATCGAGGGCTCGTATCTTTACAAAGGCTTGACGCCGTATGCGCATACTCCCCAGATCAAGAAAGCATTATCCCAAATGGCCGATCAAGAGATCAGCCATGCCGTGGTTTGGGAAGAGCGCATCCATGAAATCAACCCCGCAGCTCGCAAGCCGCGCATCGACCTGCGCATTCACCTGACGTTGCTGGTCGGGCGGATGTTTGGCGCCGAGGCAGTTTTACCGCTGCTGCTCAACGATGAGGTCAGCGACATCGCCTCGTACTCCGATCAGGCGATGACCATCGGCGATAAAGAAACCTACCAGCGCGTCCTCAAGGATGAAGCCACCCACGCTCGCACCCTGGCTTCCTTGAGCCACCCAGACCAGCCGCAAACCCAGGAGCCCTGGCACCGCACCGCCAAAGCCGGCGGCATGCTGCGCAATATGGTCTATGGCTTTAACGACGGCCTGACCGCCAACTTCGGCCTGGTCATGGGTGTGATCGGCGCTGCAGCCAACAACCGCGTGCTCTTGCTCACCGGCTTCGCCGGTTTACTCGCCGACGCCCTTTCGATGGCTGCCAGCGGGTTCCTGGCGGCTCGCTCCGAGCAAGAAGTCCGCCAATACCACCTATCGCTCGAAAAAGCTGAGCTGGAGCTGATCCCTCAAGAAGAGAAAGAGGAGCTGGCCGGTTATTTCACCAATAAAGGGCTTACCCGCCAGGAAGCTATGACCGTTGCCAATCGCCTGATGGAGAAGCCCGAGGTTGCGCTCACCCAGCTGGCGCGTGAGGAGCTGGGCATCGACCCCGAAGCTCCCTCGAACCCCCTTCAAGAGGGGGTTGTTACAGGGATCGCTACCGGGTTGGGCGCCGTCATCCCCATCCTTCCTTTTATTGTGATCTCCGGTGTGGCAGCCATCTGGGCAGGGGTCGCCATCAGCATGGTGGCGCATTTCATGGTAGGAGCGAGCCGGGCGATATTTACCGGGCGACCGGCCATCCGCAGCGGGTTTGAAATGTTTGTGGTTGGGATGGGGGTGGCCCTGGTTACCTATCTTCTGGGTTTGTTGATCGGGGTCAGGCTATAAGGATATGAAAACCGCGCACACGAGGTATGCAACCGGCGGCTATCATGGGGTTTATTGGTATTTGAATTAATTTCGAACGGTACGCTTGCTTCCTGCTAAGAAGGCGAACCCTACCGGGGGGAAATGAGTTGGAGGGGTAATGTCATTTGAAGTATTATTCGGCATCTCGATCATCGCCGGGTTTATCGGTGCAATGAGCGGGATGGGTGGGGGAGTGTTACTGGTACCCGCGCTGACCCTACTTGGAGTAGATATTAAGCACGCCATCGCCATCAGCATCCTTTCAGTGATCGCCACATCCAGTGGGGCGGCGTCAGCCTATGTGCGCGACCGTATCACGAACCTGAAAGTGGGCATGTTCCTGGAGATGTTTACTATCGTCGGGGCGCTGATTGGGGCGGCGATCACCGTGGCATCGAACACACAGATCCTGTTCATTCTTTTTGGGATGATTCTGCTGATCACCTGGGGCACCCTTTTTATACGGCGCAATGAAGTCTGGAAGGCAGTACTCCATCCAGATAGGTTTTCTCGCTGGTTGAATTTGAAAGGGAAATATTTCGATCAGGCTGTCGGAGAGACCATCGATTATGCCGGGACGCGCGCCTACCTGGGCGGGCCTCTCATGTTTGGTGCCGGGATGATCGCCGGCCTGCTTGGCATCGGCGCCGGCGCCCTGAAAGTCCTGATCCTCGACATCGCCATGGGCTTGCCCCCCAAGGTCTCGACCACCACCAGTAACCTGATCATCGGCGTCACCGCCCTCGCCGGCACGAGCGTGTACCTGGCAGCTGGGCTCATCGACCCCGGGTTTGTGGCTCCGGTTATCCTGGGTATCTTGCTGGGAGCTTTCATCGGGACGCGCGTCCTTGTCCGGCTGACCAACCAGGGCGTGCGCCGCTTCTTCCTGGTGGTGCTCCTTATTTTGGGAGTGGAGATGATCTTACGCGGCCTGGGGGTGATCGCATGATCAAGCAGCATACCCATCAAACCAAAACCGGAGCACAGCCTCATCAGGCCACTAAATTCGATATGGATACCCTGGTGGGCTATATCTTGCTGGTCGGCGTGCTGCTCAGCGTCGCGTTAATCCTTGCCGGGTTGATCTGGCATTGGATTCTGAACGGCAACCTGGAGATTGTCTATCCCATCGCCGGGATGAACCTGTTCCAGTTTATCTCCAGCGAAATACAGCTGCTAGATGCAAACCTTCTTCGGCCGCGCTTGCTGGTCGGGTTAGGGATCAGCGTCCTGTTATTAACTCCGTTCACACGCGTGCTGGCCTCCGTTGTCTTCTTCGCCATCGCCGAGCACAATTTGAAATATACGCTCTTTACGGCCTTTGTTCTTACCGTATTAACCTATAGCTTGTTCTTGAGGTGAGGATATGGATATTCCCTTGCATGCTCAGGTCAGTTGCAGTGATCAAGAATGCGGCGAAACTACACTGGTGATCGTCGACCCCGCCGCCCAGGAGGTCACCCACGTCATCGTGCGTGAGAAACGCTTCCCATATAACGATCACCTCGTCCCGGTCGACCAGATTGAGTCCAGCTCCGCTGACCAGGTCCGGCTGCGCTGCAGCACAGACGAGCTGGCAAAGCTCCCGCAATTCAACGAAAGCGAGTTTGCCCCTGGCGATGGTCCTTATCTGGGCTATCCCATCGAAGGCTACATGGTCTGGCCGTATATGATCCCCGAAATGCCGATTTTGCTTGAGCACGAGCACATTCCACCGGGTGAATTAGCCATCCGGCGGGGCGCCAGGGTAAAAGCAAGCGATGGAGACGTGGGCAAAGTAGACGAATTTTTAATCGATCCATCCAATGGACACATTACCCACCTGGTCTTGCTGGAAGGGCATCTGTGGGGGCGCAAAGACGTCTCCATCCCTGTTGCAGAGATTGACCGCATCGAGGAAGGGCAGGTCCTCCTGAAGCTCGATAAACGCGGCGTGGGGGCTTTGCCGGCGGTTCCCGCCCACAGACCCAATCGCGATCTGTCGAAACGAAAATAGCGTTTCGCCCCGCCCTCTCGCAGCGCGCCGGGGAAGAAACCATATCCGGCCACACGGGCTGGGGTTATAAAAAAATCTATCGGTTGGGGCGGTACACGCCCGTAGGGTTTGTGTGCAGCGTCCCGGCCTGGTACGTCAACTCATCCACAGGCGATAGAAGTGCAGCTGTCTTCTCAGGAAAGAGCGGGATCCTGGTTTTCGCAGCCAACCGCTTCTCCACCATATCTGCGGCCTCATCCCGCCAGGGCCAGCCATAAGCATCCAGCGAAGCCAGATCCAGCGGCCGCGTGTAGCCTCGCAGCGTTTTGACGCCATCGATGTTGAAATAAAACCCGAAGTACGACATCACCAGCTCTCTCAGGCTGCGGTATACCGGCTCGCGAAAACGCAGCTCCGGGAAATTGGATTTCGCCACCGCGCCAAATAGGCCGTCGATCTGGTAGATCGCCAGGATGTGGTCGTCATCTGTACCGGGCTCGGGGAGCAGGTCGATCAGCCTGGGCGCAAAACCAATCTGTCGCAAGGCCAGCGCGGCAAACAGGCCGCCATCCAGGCAGTGCGCCACCCGGTCCGCCAGCACGTTGACCGGACAGCGGTTTCGATGTTCAACCGAATATGGCAGCGTATCCAGGAAGGCCTGGATCTTCAGCGGCGTATCCAGACTGGCCAGAAGCTCGCCTTGGTCTGCAGAGAAATGGTGATCTACCATCGCTAGAATAAAAGGACGTCCCTCCCCAGGTCGTCCTTTTCCAGTGTTGTTGTATTGCTCGTTTGGAGGGATTAATCTTTCTCGACTGGCGAAGGTTTGGTCTCTTTCGCGCTGGGAGCCGGCTCCTTCTCCCCTTCGCCCGCCTTACTCTCGTTCTTGGAATTCCCGTTGATTCGCCCGCCACCCGAAGGGGAGCGGTTGTCTGTCGCGTAAAACCCCGATCCTTTAAACACGATACCAACCGGCGTGTACACTTTGCGCAAGGTTTTCTTGCCGCATTCTGGACAACGGGTTAGCGGCTGGTCTGAGAATTTTTGAAAGCGCTCGAACTGGATACCGCAGCTTTCACACCGATAGCTATATACTGGCATACAAACCTCAAATCACATTCGGAAATACAAACTTCCAATCTCGTATTATAGCTTTATTGACGGGACAATGCAAGCTGGTTCCGAATTTTCTCTCATGCCTATTAGATGATTTTCACATGGAATTAGTTTCATCTTGCGTCTAGGATGAGGCTGGTTTCCCCCTCGAAACATCCAGCCGGCACCAGGCATAGAGGGCGTCATAGACCTCGAATTGGTGTTCCAGGTTCGCCTCGTCGTTAGGAAAGCGCAGGCTGAAACCGGTGGCAATGGCTTCCAGGCCGCGTGCCAGAGGATCCTGGTCGATATCCTGAGCCACATCGGCGGCGTGAATGATTTTTGCCATGCGTAGCAGAGCAGGATCCTTCAAATCGTAGCGAACCAGGATCGATTCGAAAGAACAACGACCCTCGCGATGGCCCAACTCAGCGCCGGGGGTATCGAAGGGAATGGCTCCCATCTCAACGGCTACCCTATCAACCTCAGTTTTGGGCACAAACAGAAATACAGCCTGGTTATCGATAAAGCGTGTGATCAGCCAGGGGCAGGCGACACGGTCAACGTGTACGTGGGAACGCGTAATCCACTTCATATTCGATTTCCCTTTCTATATCTGCCAGTCATTTTAGTCGACACACGTCTGCCTTTGCTCTTTCCCTCCCTGTTGTTCCGAACTTCTCGATTATACTTCTCCTATGAGCCGAGATCATTACCGCATCTTCTCGCCGGGGCAAATTGGGTCGATGGAAATCTCCAACCGGCTGGTACGTTCAGCCACCTGGGACCCCTGCCTGTTCTATGACTACAAAATGACGAGCGAGGTCGTCGACCACTACCGCCGGCTGGCGCAGGGCGGTGTCGGCATGATCATCACCGGGGGATTCCCGGTATACGAAGAAACTTCTTCCGAGGGGAACGGTTCACCGTCTCAGGCGAGGGAAGGCGTCCTGCATTACCACGACCTGCGCGTCGAGGGGATCGAAAAGCTGCCCGGGGCCGTCCACCAGGCGGCACCCTGCCTCAAAATCGTCGCCCAGCTCGAGCTCGGCCGCATCGAATGCGGACCGTCGGCAATCAGCTCGCCTTTCAGTACAGAGAAATCTCGAGCGTTGACCCAGGGTGAAATCAGTGACATCGCAAGCTGCTACATCGAGGCCATCGAAGATATGCGTCTCGCCGGTTTCGATGGCGTACAGCTTCACGCGGCTCACCGCAGCCTGCTGGGGAATTTCCTCTCTCCCTACACCAACCACCGCACCGATGGATACGGAGGTTCGGTGGAAAATCGCACCCGCTTCCTGCGAGAGATCGTCTCGGGCGCCAGAGCGCTCGTGGGAGATTTCCCCATCCTGGTGAAGATGAATGGCACTGATTACGTTCCGGGTGGGATCGATTTAGAGAACTTCCCCACCCTGGCAAGCGAGGTAGCCCGGACAGGTGTGGATGCTATCGAGGTCAGCGGCGGGATTTGGGATTGCCTGGTACGCAGCGAGGCAGAGCTCGGTTTCCGTCCGGTGCCATCTCCCGAAGCCCACACCCGCCTGCACCGGCTCGAGCAGCAAAGCTATTTCGCCGCCTATGCCGAGCGGCTCGATCTCGACATCCCGGTCATCCTGGTTGGCGGCAACCGCAATGTGGAGCTCCTCGAGCAGATTTTGCAGCGCGGCAGGGTCGATTTTGTCGCCCTGTGCCGCCCGTTCATCAGCGAGCCCGATCTGCCCAACCGCTGGCGCCTCGGGGTGGGCAAGCCCCAGACAGACTGCATTTCGTGCAACTCCTGCCTCTACGCCATGCTGGAACACCCCGGCAGCGACCGCCCCAGGCTGGTCTCGTGCGTCTTCAAGCACGACAAATCGCTGTACAAAGAAGCACAGCACTGGCTGATTACCTGGGTGGATAAGAATAAGCTATAATTCCTTTAGGATAATTTCCATTCTTCACTCAATGCACGAGGGAACATGCCATGGCTGGTTCTCTCCTGAAGACGAAGTTCTATACCCCCCGGCTGCCTCCGGGTATGGTTCCGCGCCCCCGGCTGGTCGAACGCCTGAACCAGGGCTGGTCGTGCAAGCTCACCCTGATTTCGGCCCCGGCAGGCTTCGGCAAGACCACCCTGCTCAGCGAATGGCTGGCGGGCGGCGAGCATCCTTTCACCTGGCTGGCGCTGGATAAGGGTGACAACGACCCGGCTCGCTTCCTGACGTACCTGATTGCCGCCCTGCAGAAAATCCATCCCGGCGCCGGCGAAACCGTCCGCCTGGCGCTGGAATCGGGGCCTTACCGGCCTGGACAACCTCCTCTCGAGTCGCTCTTAACCGAGCTGATTAACGACCTCAGCGAAATTCAATCCCCCTTTGCCCTCGTCCTGGACGATTTCCACGTCCTGCTGGAGCGTGAGATCCATCAGGCGCTCACTTTCTTTATCGATCACCAGCCTTCCTGCCTCCACATGGTCATCGCCAGCCGTGCAGATCCGCCCTGGCCGATGGGTCGCCTGCGCGCCCAGCGCCAGGTGAATGAGCTGCGTGCGGCCGACTTGCGCTTTACCCCCGATGAAGCAGCCTCATTTCTCAACGGGGTCATGAAATTGGGGCTTTCAGCCGAAAGTGTGACCGCCCTGGAAGAGCGCACCGAAGGATGGATTGCCGGGCTGCAGATGGCAGCTCTCTCCCTGCAGGGCTACACCGATGCGGCAGATTTTATCAAAGCTTTCACCGGCAGCCATCATTTCATTGCCGACTTCCTGGTCGAGGAAGTGCTCACCCACCAGCCCGCTCCGATCCGGGATTTCTTGCTCAACACGTCCATCCTGGAACGCATCTCAGCTCCCCTGTGCGACGCGCTTCTGGTTGAGCAGAGGGAGGATCATCCGGGTACGGCAAGCGCAGAACCAGTAGTCGCTCCAGCCGTCGCCCCATCCTCCTCTCAAGCCATCCTGGATTACCTGGACCATGCCAGCCTCTTCCTGATCCCTTTGGATGGTGAGCGAAGATGGTACCGCTACCACCACCTGTTCAAAGATTTACTCCGCAGCAGCCTGGAGATTGCTTCCCCCGACCTACCTCCTACCCTGCACCGCAAAGCCAGCGTGTGGTTCGCTGCCGCACAGCTCTATGAAGAGGCTGTCTTCCACGCCTTTTCCAGCGGCGATGCGATCCTGACAGCGGATGTCATCGAGCAAGCAGCCACCCACATTGATATCCCCAACAAGGTCGTGATCCTGTCCCACTGGATTGAGTCTCTACCCCCAGACCTCCTGAGCGAGCGGCCCTTGCTGCTCGTCTCGCAGGCATGGGTGCGGTACTGGATGGGCTTGCGCCAGCAAGTCGAAGACCCACTGCAAAAGGCAGAAAGAGCCCTGCAGGCATTAAAATCACCTGCCGCTGCAGAAGGCACGAAACCTTACCCTACACAAAACTTGACCCCGGAAGAGGAGCAGCACATCACCGGCCACATTGCAGCCGTCCGGGCTCACCTTGCCCTGACCAACCAGGATCTCCCCCGTGTATTGGAAATGTCGAACCAGGCTCTCGAGCTGCTCCCCCCAGGCGATGAGATGCGCACGGAAACCGCCGTCGCCCTGGGCGGCGCTTACTGGGGCCTGGGCGACGCGGCGGCATCCGAGCGGACATTCAACCTGGCGAAGGTGAATGCACTGCAGTCCAAGCTGCCTTCCGGAGCCGTGCCTTCCGCTTGCTATGAGGGGATGCAGCAGGTTAAACAGGGCCGTCTCAAAGACGCCATGGAGCTGTTCCAACAGGCTCGCCGGTACGCTACCTCTCCCGACGGCGGGGAACTACCCATCGCCGGCTTCCCCAACATCAAAATCGGAGACCTGCTGCGTGAATGGAACGATCTGGAGGACGCCGCACTCTACATCCGGCGCGGCATCGAGCAGTGCGTACAGATCGGCCAGGCAGACGTGCTGACTGACGCGTACGTCATGCAGGCGCGTTTGCAAATCGCCCAGGGAAACCTGGCGGAGGCGCGCGTCAGCCTGGAGAAAGCCGCCGCCATCGTCCAGAAAACGCAGATCGATCCTTTCATCCAATGCTGGCTGCAGGATGGTTGGCTCAGGTTGTGGTTGGCAGCTGATGACCTGGAGGCGGCTGAGGCCTGGAGACAAGCAAGCGGCTTAAAGCCCGGAGACGAGCTGAGCTACCATTATGATTTGAACCACATTAATTTGGCGCGCCTGGACGTAGCCCTGGGGATCAAGGAGCCGCGCGGGATTTACCCGGGTCAGGCGCTTTCACTTTTGGGCCGCCTGCAGACAGCCGCCGAAAAAGCCGGTTGGGTTCAGGAGCTGGTCAAAATCCTGACCTTGAAAGCCCTGGCGCTTTCTGCAACGGGCAGCCGCGAGGCGGCCCAGCAAGAGCTGCGCCAGGCCCTGCAGATCGCCAGGCCCTGCGGGTTTCTGCGCATCTTCCTCGACGAAGGTGAGCCCCTGCGTTCGTTGCTAGAAGATTGCTGTTCGAAGGCCGATCCACTCAATCTTTCTCCAGGATTGCTCGATTATATCCATCTCCTGCTGACCTCCTTCCCGCAAAAAGCTGCGACCATCCCTCCCCACCTCCGCAAAATAACCTCGCAATTGGTCGAACCGTTAAGCGAACGAGAGATGGACGTGCTGCGCTTACTGGCCACCAGCCTGACCGGCACAGAGATTGCCGAAGCGCTGTACATCGCCCCCAGCACCGTGCGCACCCATTTGAAAAACATCTACGGTAAATTAGATGTAAACCGGCGCATGGATGCCATTCAAAAAGCCAGGGATTTGGGGTTGTTATAGGGTATCCATTTCCCCCTATTCACATCAACTCATCTCCACCCCATAATCCTTCACTTAGGGGATGACACCTCCCCCAGGTAAAGGTTATCCTGCATGCATGCAAGACGAAAACCCAGGGTCAGGAGGTGAAAGATGAGTTCCCTGAATGATCTCGGTATTGTAGAAACCAACCGCCAGGATTGGATGCAGGAGACCGAAGGCGAGCAATTTCGCGCCCAAATGCAGGATGAGGCTATTGGAGATGCGCACTTGCAGGCATTCTTGACCCGCACCCGGAAATCGCCCATCCAAATTACCCGCTTTCTGAGGGTTCAGGATCGAATCCAATTCAACAGCGCCACTCGGATCACGGAGAACTCGCATGAGCCACCTTTGGGGAACTGATCCATGGAAACTACCTATCTCTTCAGACTGGCGGCCATGATGAAATCTCAGAATAACTGCGCCGCGTGTATCTACCAGATCCGGGTCCAGGGCAACCTGGACCCGAAGTGGTCCGATTGGTTCGACGGCCTGAAATGGACCACAACTTCCGGGGTTACCACCCTGAACGGCGAGGTCGCGGATCAAGCTGCCCTGTTCGGCATCCTGGCCAAGATCCGCGACCTGAACCTGCCCTTATTGTCAGTCCGGCGAGTGAAAAAAGTTCACTCCGCTTGAGGTGTCTTTCCCAGCACGAAGCGGTTCATCCAATCCAATAACGCTTGATTTTGCGCCTTGCGCACCGCGGGAGCGCCCATGATCGAGGCGGCATGCGCGCTATCCGGAAGACGCAGCATCTCTGCTATACAGCCGCTGGCTTTCAGCGCCGTATAGAACTGCTCAGACTGCTCCGCCGGGCAGCGGTAATCTGCCTCGCCCTGGATCAGAAGCGTGGGCGTCTTGCAGTTGTGAGCGTAGGTAATCGGGGAACAGCGCGCGTAGACCTCAGGGATCTCATAAGGGCGCCCGCCCAGCTCTTCTACGGCAAACCAGGGGCCGATGTCGCTGACGCCATAGAAGCTGGCCCAATTGGTCACCGGATTTTCCGGTACAGCGGCTTTAAAGCGGTTGGTGTGCCCGACAATCCAGCAAGATAGGTTGCCTCCGCCGGAGAGGCCGCAGCAGCCCAGCCGGTCTGGATCTGCCAATCCCTGCCGGATGGCGCAGTCAACCCCATTCATCAGATCGTGGTAATCCAGGTTACCCCAATCCCCCTTGATGGCCGTCGAGAAGCTGTCGCCATATCCCAATGAGGCGCGGTGGTTGATGAAAAGCACCCCATACCCCGCGCCCGCCAGCATCTGGAAGTCGAAGGAGAACATGTGACCGAAGGCGCTGTGCGGGCCGCCGTGAATGTAGAGGATCGTCGGGTAAGGCGGCTTTTGACCAGCCGGCAAGAGCATCCATCCCTCCACCGGCACGCCGTCGCTTCCTTCGAATTGCAGGTGCTCCACCGAAGGCAGCTTCCAGGAGGAGATCAGCTCCTGGTTGATAGAAGTGAGCCGCTTTTCCGCCGACCCATCCAGGCGGCAGGAATACAGATCGAAGGGGTTGGCGAGACTGCTCACGCCAAACAACATATCGCTCTCCGAAACGCCCAGCGGGATGCAGGAG
>JAMCRR010000087.1 GCA_023381565.1 Chloroflexota bacterium | reverse complement strand
GTGGCGGTGGATGGCTGCTCAAAAAAGAAGTGTGTCGCTGCGAGCCGCCCGGCGCAGTGAAGGCTTGGCCCCTTGCTGTGGATGGCTTCTCAAAAAAGAAGTGTATCGCTGCCAGCCGCCCGGGGCGGTGAAGGCTTGGCCCGTTATTGTGGATGGCTTCTCAAAGAAGAAGTGTGTCGCTGCGAGCCGCCCGCCACGCGGTGAAGGCTTAGCCCGTTATTGTGGATGGCTTCTCAAAGCAGAAGTGTGTCGCTGCCAGCCGCCCGCCACGCGGTGAAGGCTTAGCCCGTTGCTTTGGTTGATTTCTTTAAAAAGAAGTGTGTCGCTGCCAGCCGCCCGGTAGGGCGGCGTGGCAGCCCCCAGGCAAGCGAGCGTTACTTGGTTTTTTTTGGGGGGTGCTTCTTCAGCCTTAACCACCGTCCCACCCTTATTGATCACCACCACCTGAGATAAGATCATCGTATTGGGCACGATCACCTGCTGGTTATCGGTGGTGGTGACGATCGTTGTGCGCAGGTCGATATAATCCACCTTCCCCGTAAACGTGCTGATCGTGATCTCGTCGCCCACCCTGAACGGCCGCTCGATGAGCAGGTACAGGCCGGCGATGAAATTCTTCACCAGGTCTTGCGAAGCCAGGCCGAGGGCTAATCCCACCGTCCCGATGACCGCAGCCAGCGTGGTGGCTGGGACCTGGAAGACGCTCAAGGTCCACAGGATGGCCAGAATCCAGATGGTCAAATAAACCAGGCGGGTGATAAAGATCTGCACCTCACGCTGCAGCCGGCCGAACATATTGAATACCAGCCTGCGCGTCAGGATCGTGAAGATCCAGCCTGCGATCAGGATCAAGACCGTATTAATCAGGCGGGGAATCAGATCATGAGCGATCGCCCGGGGGTCGATCTGCAGGATGGGGGGCGGCGTGGGGAGCAGCACCGGGGGTGTCGGGGTGGGCGTGGCGTTTGGGGCTGGCGTGGGTGTAAATGGTACTGTCGCCGTGAGAGGTGGTGCCTGCGTCACCTGGAGGGCAGGCGAGGCAGCTCCTACAGTTCTGACCGGTTGAGCCGGATAGGCAAGCAATACTCCGAAAAGCAGCAGGAGGGTGAGGCAGGGAGAGAGGGGTTTGGGTTTCAAGCGTTGTCCCCCAGGATAGGCCAGGTGACCGGTAGAGTCGATGATATTTTCGTAGTATAGCCGAATTGCGCCGGGTTGGGGGAAATTTACCCCGGCTTCTGCCCCTCAATCCAACCTCCGAAAAACTGCTAGAATTATCTGATCACAAATGGATCGGTTATTTTTTGATAAGAGGTCAAAACCAATGGATCGGATCGAAAATTTCATCACCCGCATGCCCAAGGTCGAGCTGCACGTCCACATGGAAGGCTCCGTGCGGCTCGAGACGCTGCTCAAGCTGGCCAAACGCTACAAGGTGGCTCTGCCGGCCGATACCCCCGAAGGGCTGCGCAAGTGGTACGAGTTCAAGGATTTCAACCGTTTCATCGAGATCTACATCACCGTGGCAAGCTGCCTGCGCGACGGCGAAGATATCGAGCTGATCGCCCGCGAGTTCCTGGCCGGACAGGCCGCCCAAAACATCCGCTACAGCGAAGTCACCTATACCGCCTACACCCAGTATGCCTTCAATCATCTCGAGTTTAGCGAGCAGTGGGAGGCGATCAAGCGCGCCCGGGCCTGGGGAGAGCAAGAGCTGGGCGTGCGCATGGGCATCATCATGGATATCCCCCGGCTGATCCCGCCGGAGGAGGGAGAGCGCATCGCCGAATGGGCGATCCAGGTTCACGGAGATGGGCTGGTGGCGTTGGGGCTGGGCGGGCCTGAGGAGGGCAACCCGGCGGGGAAGTACCAGAAGGCGTTCGACCGGGTGCGCCAGGCAGGCGTCCCCTGCGTGCTGCACGCCGGCGAAACGGACGGCCCGCAGAGCATCTGGGAAGCGCTTCAGGTGGCCGGCAGCAAGCGCATCGGGCACGGCGTGCGGGCCATTGAAGACCCCGCACTGGTGGCGTACCTGCGTGAGAAGCAGATCCCCCTGGAGGTCTGCCCCACCAGCAACGTTTGCCTCAAGGTGTATCCATCGTACGAGCAGCACAGCCTGCCGCGCCTGCTGGAAGCGGGGCTGTACGTGACCCTCAGCAGCGACGACCCGCCCATGTTCGACACCACCCTGACCAACGAATACCTGGTGGGCTATCATACCTGGGGCTGGAACCTGGAGACCATCCAGAAGCTGGTGCTGAACGGCGTTGACGCCACCCTGCTGCCCGAGGCGGAGAAGCAGCAAATGCACGCCGGGTTTGTGTCCGAGTTCAAGCATTTGCTGGAGTAATGATTAACCACAAAGAACACAAAGCATAAAGAGATTCTTTAAAACCAGACACTGTCCTCTCTAGCGTTTCCTGTGGTGAATTTCTTTTCCGATCGCTGATTCTGAGCTGTCTGGGATTTTCCCCTGGAACATCGTATAGGTGAAAAAGGCGTAGTAACCCGGTTGGTCCAGGATAAAATCCGCCGACCCCGGCGTGCACAACCGCCGGTACTCTTGCCGGTCCTCGGGCGAGACCTCCGGCTGGGGCTGCCCCCACAGCATCTCGAACAGCGAGGCGAGCGACCTCCTTTCGCCCTCGCCGAGCGGCGCCTGCGCCTCGCCGGCGAACGTGCGCGCCCTGGCTTCGATCAGCCCCGCCTCTTCGAACCGGCGCAGCCCCCGGAGAAAATGCTGGTCCGGGCTTTTGCCTTTCAGGAAGGGAAGGTAGCTCGAGCAAGTGGCATTCAGCCGGGCTTCCAGGAGGGGGTACCCGGGGAGGATCTGCTGCGAGGTCCAGGCGAGGAGGAATATGCTCCCCCCTGGCTTGACCACCCGCATCAGCTCCTGCAGCACCGGCGCCAGATCCCCGGCGGGGTAGCCGATGCAGTCCATGCTCCAGGCCCAATCGAAGGTCTTCTCGGCAAATGGCAGATGTGCAAAAATATCCCCTTCCTGGAAAGTGATCCTCTCGGAAAGGCCGGCTTTCTCTGCCAGCTTCTCGCCGTAGCCGAGCAATTCGGGAAGGATATCCAGGCCGGTGACGTGCCC
>JAMCRR010000137.1 GCA_023381565.1 Chloroflexota bacterium | reverse complement strand
CGGTGGGCGCCGGCGTGATCACCAAGATTCTGGACTAGGTGTATTATGGCTAAACAAAAAATACGAATTCGACTCAAGGCATATGATCACCGTGTCCTGGATCAATCCGCTAAGCGGATCGTGGAGACGGCCGAACGGAGTGGAGCGCAGGTGGTAGGGCCGGTCCCATTACCGACGAAAATCGAGCGTTATACCGTACGCCGCTCGACCTTCATCGATAAAGACAGCCACGAGCACTTTGAAATCCGCACACATAACCGGTTAATTGACGTATTGGATCCAGATTCGAAGACGATCGACATGCTTATGCGGCTCAATTTACCGGCCGGTGTCGATATCGAAATCAAGATTTAGATCCCACTCGAATCGGCGTGTCGGCAAAATAAGCAGCAAATTGCCGAACGAATTCCCTGGTGTTTTACCAGGTAAAGCGGTATAATAGACCGGTTTTGGCTTCAGGAAGTTTACCAATCGATAATCTTTGCCCGGGCAATGCAGGGTCCCGAAAGGGAGCACCTCCCTGCAGGCTCTGGCTCTGATTAGAGGCAAGGCAAGAGCAGTATTGCACGCAACCCGAGACTACTCTTTTGTTGCGACAAGCTGACTGACTGCCCTGCGTTCGGAGATGATGCAGCCCAGCCCAGGCTGACAGTCTCGTCAAGAGTGATCACAAAGGAGAATATGGAATGTTAAAGGGGCTCATTGGGAAGAAAATCGGCATGACCCAGATTTTCGATGAAGGCGGTGTTGCCATTCCGGTAACGATCATCGAAGCTGGGCCTTGCTATGTTACCCAGGTACGCACGCTAGAAAAAGATGGGTACTCGGCAGTGCAGATGGGCTTCCAGGAAGTAAAGCCCAAGCGTCTGGCCGGCGGCGAACTGGGGCATCTAAAACGCAACAATCTGCCTCCCCTGAAGTACTTGCGTGAATTCCGTTCCAAGCAGCCTGAAGTCTCCGAAGGCGACCAGGTGAAGGTCGATGTATTTTCCACGGGCGAGCGGGTCGATGTGGTCGGAGTGAGCAAAGGGAAAGGCTTCCAGGGTGGTGTGAAACGCTACCATTTTCGTGGGGGGCCGAAAACGCACGGTCAGTCAGACCGGGAGCGTGGTCCAGGCTCACGCAGCTCAGGAACTACCCCGGGCCGCGTATATAAAGGTGCACGCGGACCAGGGCACATGGGCGATGATCGGGTGACAGCGCAAAACCTGAAGGTCGTGCTGGTAGATGCAGAGCGCAATTTGTTGGGCGTTCGCGGCGCAGTCCCCGGCGGTAAGGGCAGCCTGGTGGTGATCAAGGAAACACGGAAGCAATAAACACCCGGCGATAGACCGTTTTCGGGCACATGGGAGCAGAATGACTATGGAAGTAGATGTTTACAACATGGAGGGCGAAAAAGTTCGCACGGTGGAGCTGCCGCCGGAGATCTTCGAAGCCCCGATTAACGTAGATTTGATGCACCAGGCATACGTAAGGCAGATGGCCAACGCCCGCCTGGGAACGCACGAAACCAAGACCCGCAGTGATGTCTCCGGTGGGGGTCGAAAACCGTGGCGACAGAAGGGAACAGGCCGCGCCCGGCAAGGGTCCACCCGTTCGCCAATCTGGAAAGGCGGCGGAAGGGTGCATACCCCGCACCCCCGCGAGTACACCCAGGCAATGCCCCGGAATATGCGCCGCGCCGCGTTGAGATCGGCTCTTTCGGCTAAGGCGGCTGAGGCGGGGATTATCGTGCTCGATCAGTTAAGCGTCGTCGAGCCAAAGACTCGCCTGATGGCCAAGGCTTTAGATAGCCTGGTCGGCAGCGCCAGCGCATTGATCTTGATCCCCGAGAAGAATGCAGGGTATGATGATGTCATCCGGTCGTCGAACAACATTCCCGATGCAAAAACCTTGATGGCGGGTTATCTCAATATTCGTGACCTGCTGGGCTTCGACAAGCTGGTCCTGCCGCTGGCCGCGCTGGATGTCATCAGCGCCAACCTGGGCTAGGTAGGAGGTAGGTAAAATGCTAACCATTTATGATGTGCTCCGCAGCCCGTTGGTGACCGAAAAATCCAATTATCAGGTCAATAAACTGAGGCAGTACGTGTTTTCAGTGGCGCGTGAGGCGACAAAAACACAGATCAAAGATGCGATAGAGATTATTTTTGACGTAAAGGTCGTCCGGGTAAATGTGATTAATGCACCGGCCAAGCGCACCCGCCGGGCGCGCAGCCGCCGCCTTTTGGTCCGCAACAGCGGGTTCAAAAAAGCTATCGTCACCCTGGTGCCTGAAGACCGAATTCCGATCTTTGAAGGGGTAGAGTAATGGCCGTCAAGATATATAAACCGGTAACACCCGGAATGCGGGGGATGACCGGGTACACATTCGAAGAAATTACCAAATCTCGGCCGGAACGCTCCCTGATTGTGCCTCTGCGCAAGCAGGGCGGCCGCAACGTCTACGGGCGGGTTACTGTGCGACACCGCGGAGGCGGAAACCGCCGTTTTATTCGTGTGGTGGATTTCAAGCGAGATAAACTCAACATCCCCGCACACGTGGTGGCAATCGAGTATGACCCGAACCGCACCGCCCGCCTGGCTCTGTTGACTTATGCAGATGGAGAAAAACGGTACATCGTCTCTCCCATTGGGCTGAAAGTCAATGACGTCATCATGGCTGGACCCCAGTCAGAAATTCGCCCGGGCAACAGCCTGCCCCTGGCGAACATTCCCGTCGGCACGATGGTGCACAACATCGAGCTAAAGGAAGGCAAGGGTGGGCAGCTCGTTCGCACGGCAGGTAGCTCGGCTCAGGTGCTGGCGAAAGAAGGCGATTTTGCACAGATCCGTCTGCCCTCTGGTGAAGTACGCCTGGTAAGGCAGACCTGCTACGCCACGATTGGCCAGGTCGGCAATGTCGATCACAGCAATGTCAAGCTGGGAAAAGCCGGGCGCAAACGCCATTTAGGCATTCGGCCCACCGTGCGCGGCACAGCTATGTCGCCGCGCGATCACCCGCACGGCGGTGGAGAAGGCCGCCAACCGACTGGTATGCCCGGGCCGAAAAGCCCCTGGGGCAAACCCACCCGCGGTTACAAAACTCGCCGCAACAAGAAGACTGACCAGTATATCGTGCGGCACCGCAGCAAGAGCAGCCGGTAGAGGGCAGGCCGGTTTAACAGGCGAGAAAGAAGGACACAGCTATGTCACGATCGCTTAAAAAGGGGCCTTTTATTGCCCCAAAACTTTTGAAAAAAGTCGAAGCCATGAACACCCGCGGCGAAAAGAAAGTGATTCGCACCTGGAGCCGGGACAGCACGATTTTCCCTCAGATGGTGGGTCACACTATCGCCGTTCATGACGGGCGACGGCACGTCCCGATTTATATCACCGAGAACATGGTCGGGCACCGTTTGGGCGAGTTTGCTCCCACGCGACATTTCCGCGGTCACCTGGCGGAACGGTCTTCGGCTGTGAAAGGGAAGTAAGCCATGGCTACCGATATTCGTGCGGAAGGTAAATTCGTTTCGGTGTCGGCTCAGAAGATGCGCCTTGTCATGGATATGGTGAGAGGTAAACCCGCGGTATCAGCGCTGAATACCCTGAAATTCCTCACCAACGGCGCGGCCCGCCCCCTTTCCAAAGTGCTGATCTCTGCCATGTCGAATGCGGAAGAAAATTTCGGCGTCAGCCGGGATGACCTTTTGGTGTATCGCATTTTCGCCGATGAAGCGCCTACCCGTAAATGGCGCCGGTTTGGGGCACGCGGGCGGTTTAAGCCTATCTTGCGCCGCTCCTCTCATATTACGGTGATTTTACGAGAGCGAGAGTGACCGATTAGATCCGGGCTGCGGTGAGGCAGATGCCTCATCCGGCAGGAAGAATTACCAGGAGAGATTATGGGTCGTAAAGTTCATCCGATTGGGTTTCGTCTGAATATCAACCAGCCCTGGTTAGGACGCTGGTATGCTGAGGGTCGCGAATATACCGCTCAGCTTCAGCAAGACTTCGCCATCCGCAACCTTGTCTATGGCACCACCGATAAAGCCGGCGTTTCCAGAATCGAGGTTGAGCGCTTCCCGGGTAAGGTTAAGGTGGTCGTGCATACCGCGAAACCGGGCATCTTGATCGGCCGTAAAGGCGAGAGCGTCAAGAGAATGCGCCAGGGTTTGGAACAGCTCACCGGTAAAAAGATCGACCTGGAGATCAAAGAGATCAAATCTCCCGATATCGACGCATACCTGGTAGCCACAAATATCTCGGGGCAGCTAGAGCGCCGGGTCAGCTACCGGCGAGCCATGAAACGGGCGTTGCAGCAGGCCATGCGGCAAGGCGCCCAGGGCATCAAAGTGGAGGTCGCAGGACGTTTGAGCGGTGCAGAGATGGCCCGCAGCGTCTGGATGCGCGACGGTCGGGTTCCTCTGCAGACCTTACGTGCCGACATCGATTTTGCCCGCGCTGAGGCTCTGACGACTTACGGACGCATCGGCGTCAAAGTCTGGGTCTACAAGGGCGAAGTCTTGCCTCAGGTTGAGGAAAAAGCGGAATCTACTGAGGGTGTTTACGTCAGCGAGTAGCGAATTTCCGTCCGGGGTCAGCCTGGGCGGGTAAGAAGAGGTGTTTCCTATGTTGATGCCAAAGCGGGTTAAATACCGCAAACAGATGCGCGGCCGAATGCGTGGCAAAGCGTTGCGCGGCGCGGAGATCAGTTTCGGCGAGTTTGGCTTGCAAGCTCTCGAGCCAGGTTGGGTTTCTGCCCGCCAAATTGAAGCCGCCCGGCGGACGATTGTCCATGCCATGAAACGCCGTGGTAAAGTGTGGATCCGGATTTTCCCGGATAAACCTTACACCCAGAAACCCCCCGAGACCCGCATGGGAAAAGGGAAAGGCAACGTGGAGTATTGGGTTGCCGTCGTTCGTCCTGGGCGGATCATGTTCGAGGTGGGTGGTTTACCCGCCGAGATCGCCGAAGAAGCCCTGCACCAGGCTATGTATAAGTTTTCAATCCGGACGAAAGTTGTTGCCCGGCATGAAAGCACAGGAGAAATGGCATGAAAACCTCAGAAATCCGGGTTCTCTCAATAGGAGAGCTCCAAACCAGGCTTTCGGATGCCAGGAATGAAATGATGAACTTGCGTTTTCAGGTCGTGACCGGACAATTAACAGATACCAGCCGTCTGCGGATCACGCGCCGGAATATTGCCCGCATGGAAACGGTCTTAACCGAGCGGCTGCGGGAAGAAACCAGGGAAGGTGAAGCATGAACAAGCGCCGCCGACTGACAGGCGTGGTGACCAGCAATAAAATGATGAAGACTGTCGTCGTAGAGATTAAGCGAACCTATCGCCATCCTCTCTACCGCAAAGTGGTGCATGCCAGCAACCGCGTGAAGGCTCACGACGAACTGAATTGCCAGATTGGCGACGTCGTGCAAATTGTGGAAAGCCAGCCAATCTCACGCGAAAAAGCTTGGGTTGTCGAGACGGTCATCAAGCGCGAACGGCGCACTGAAGATGCCGGCGTGGGAGAGTAGGCGATGATACAGCACGAATCCCGCTTAAAAGTCGCCGATAACACCGGCGCGCGCGAGCTTCTGGTGATCCATGTTTTGGGCGGTTCGACCCGACACTATGGACGTGTAGGCGATGTGGTGGTTGCCACGGTTAAATCGGCAACACCCCAAGGCGCAGTTAAAAAAAGCGAGGTCGTCAAAGCCGTTATCGTGCGCTGCGCGAAAGAATGGCGCCGCGAAGATGGGTCCTCAATTCGCTTCGACGACAATGCAGCCGTTATCCTGGATACGGATGGCCAAAACCCGCGCGGCACGCGCATTTTTGGACCGGTGGCACGCGAGCTGCGTGAAAAGGGATTTATGAAAATCATCTCGCTGGCCCCCGAAGTGATTTAATGGGCGACGAGTTCAGGAGCGAGAGAATGAAGGTCAAAATTCGCAAAGGTGATACGGTTGAGCTGATCAGCGGCCGCCTGGAAGAGAAAGGCGAGCGCGGCGAGGTGATCAAGGTTCTCCCAAATGAAAAACGGGTAGTGGTGCAGGGAATCAACATCCTCACCAAACACCAGCGGCAGGTTCAATCCCAAGGGCGGACGATCTCCCCGGGTAAAGTCAAGTTTGAAGGTCCTGTCCCAATTTCTAATGTAATGCTGGTCTGCCCTAAGTGCAACAAACCAACCCGTGTGGCGGTGCAGCGCGGAGATGACGGCTCCGTTACACGCGTCTGCAAGAAATGCCAGGCACTGATTGACCAGTAGGGAACCTCGGAGTATATAGATGAACAGGCTGAAAGAACAATACCAGAATGAAATGGTTCCCGCGCTGATGAAGACCCTTGCGCTGGAAAATATTATGCAGGTGCCGGCGGTCAAGAAAGTGGTTGTGAATGTTGGCGTGGGCGAGGCCATGGATAACCCCAAGGCGCTAGACGCGACTGTCTCGGATATTTCTCAGATTACGGGGCAAAAACCGGTCATTACGAAAGCCCGCAAGAGCATTGCCAATTTCAAGCTCCGTGAAGGGCGCTCGATTGGCGTCAAAGTGACCCTGCGCGGTGAGCGCATGTGGGCTTTCCTCGACCGGCTAGTCAACATCGTCCTCCCCCGGGTGCGCGATTTTCGCGGGGTGTCGGCCGAATCTTTCGACGGTCGCGGTAATTACACTCTGGGCTTGAGGGAGCAATTGATCTTCCCGGAAATCGAATACGATAAGATTGATAAGCTCAGAGGTATGGAGATCACCATCGTGACTAACGCTCCTTCAGACGACGAGGCACGCGTTTTATTGCAAATGATGGGGATGCCCTTCAGGAAGGGATCATAAACATGGCTAAAAAGTGCATGATGTATCGAGAAATGCGGCGGAAATATCCCGTTCAGGTGCGGAATCGCTGCCAAAAATGCGGCCGGCCGCGAGGCTATATTCGCCGTTTTGGTCTATGCCGGATTTGCTTCCGTGAATTAGCCCTGGAAGGTAAAATTCCCGGCGTTGTGAAGTCATCCTGGTGAGCCAAGCCGGAGGTGTTTAGAATGAGTGTTACCGATCCAATTGCCGATATGTTGACCCGCATCCGGAATGGCGTGTTGGTTGGGCAGACTGTCGTCGCTATGCCCGGCTCCAGCATTAAAGCTGAGATTGCGAAAATCCTCAAAGAAGAGGGTTATATTGAGAACTTCGAGGTGGTAGATGGTGACGAGAAGCACCCTACCCATACCACTTTGAGGGTTCACTTAAAGTATCTCGGCGAGCGTCGCCAGCGCCGCCCGGTGATCAGCGGCCTGGAGCGCATCAGCCGGCCCGGCCGCCGCATCTATACCCACAAGCAAAATATCCCCTGGGTTCTTTCGGGGGTTGGAATTGCTATCCTTTCGACGCCGAAAGGCGTCATGACGGGACAGCGAGCTCGCCAGCTTGGTGTCGGTGGCGAAATCATCTGTAAGGTCTGGTAACCCCTTACAGGGTGAGGAGGTTTGACTGTGTCTCGAATTGGTCGCATGCCAGTGGTTGTACCACAGGGCGTTAACGTTGAGATCAAGGGCACGTACGTTAAAGTAAAAGGCCCAAGGGGTGAGATGGAAAGAGGTTTTTCGCCGTTGATCTCTATTACACAGGAGGACGGGACTATCCTTGTCCAGCGCGGGTCCAATGCACCTACCGAACGCGCACTGCATGGCACAACCCGCGCCATGATCTCCAATATGGTGACGGGTGTGAGCAGCGGTTTCGTCAAGACTCTCGAAATCGATGGCGTTGGATACCGGGCAGAGCTAGCCGGAAATAACCTGGTGCTCTACGTTGGGTATTCGCACCCTGTTACCGTGGAACCTCCGGAGGGAATCTCCTTTGAGGTCGATACGAGGACTCGCCAGATCAGGGTGATGGGTTACAACAAAGAGCAGATTGGCCAGGTAGCTGCCAATATCCGTGAAATCCGCCCCCCAGAGCCTTATAAGGGCAAGGGGATTCATTACCTGGGCGAAAAGATTAGACGCAAGGCTGGAAAAGCCGGCAAAGCGAAGAAGTAGGTGAAGGCTTATGGTTGCTAAATCACGCAATGATGCTCGTACTCACCGGCACCGCCGGGTTCGAATCAATATCCATGGCACACCAGATCGGCCACGCTTGAACGTTTACCGCAGCCTTGCTGAGATATACGCTCAGGTGATCGATGACCTCGCCGGGAACACGATGGTATCTGCCTCTACCCTTGACGCCGAAATCCGGGCGCAAACCAATGGCAAAACAAAAACCGAACAGGCACAGATGGTCGGCGAGATATTGGCAGAGCGCGCCAAGAAAAAGGGCATTTCGGAGGTCGTTTTTGACCGCGGCGGTTTCCGCTACATGGGACGAGTCAAAGCACTGGCAGATGGCGCCCGAAAAGGCGGCCTGGAATTCTAAAGGCGAAATTGAGGGCTTGAATATATGGAAATGACGGAATATCCTACTCTAGAAAACCAATTCGACGAACGTGTCGTCGAAATCGCCCGTGTAGCAAAAGTGGTCAAAGGTGGCCGGCGGTTCTCCTTCCGAGTGACGGTCGTGGTGGGTGACAACCGCGGAAAGATCGGCATCGGCGTGGGCAAAGCAAACGCCGTCCCCGAAGCCATGCGCAAGGCTACCGAGCGCGGCCGGAAGAACATGAGCCAGGTATATTTGTCGGGGACGACGATCCCTCACGAAGTGCTTGGCAAAGTGGCCGGCTCACGCGTTTTGCTCAAGCCTGCATCTCCGGGTACCGGGGTAATTGCAGCCGGTGGCGTGCGCGCCGTATTGGAAGCAGCGGGCATTCACGATATCCTAACCAAATCTCTGGGCAGCTCCAACGTGCTCAATGTTGTCCAGGCTACCTTGCTGGCATTAGAGCAGTTGAAATCTCCACAGGAAGAAGCAATCCGGCGCGGCAAACAGGTGAAGGACTTACTCCCGTTCTGGGAACGGAGGAAAAATGCCTGAAAAACGCACTGCGAAGAAAAAGACTCTGCGCATTACCTTGGTTAAAAGCGCGATTGGTTATTCCAAAGAGCACAAAGCCACCATACGTGCCCTCGGTTTCCACCGCTTACACCAGACGGTTGAACATATCGACAGCCCCACGCTGCGTGGGATGTTGTATAAAGTCAACCACCTGGTGGAGATTGAAGAGTAGGTAAGAAGAAAATGAAGATTAACGATCTTAAGCCGAATGAAGGCTCCAAGAAACCTCGCAAACGGGTAGGGCATGGTCTCGGAGCAGGCCAGGGGAAAACTGCCGGTCGGGGTACCAAAGGACAAAGCTCGCGAGCCGGCAAACCGGTACGCCCTTATCTTCAGGGTGGAAACCTGCCGTTCTTCCGCCGCCTGCCATTTATGCGTGGTGAAGGCTTTACGCCTCCCCACCAGGTCATTTATAACGAAATCAATCTGGACCAGCTCCAGATCTTCCCTGCCGGAAGCGAGATCACCCCAGAAGTACTCGCAGAAGCTGCGTTGTTGCGCAAACCGAAAAACCCGGTTGCCTTACTCGGACGCGGTGACGTGAAGGTCGCATTGAAAGTGCATCTCCAACGCGTCACGAAGAGCGCCCAGGCAAAGATTGAAGCCGCCGGCGGTACCGTTGAGACTTCCTGAATGGCAGGCGACTATTTAGTAAAGGAGACCCCCTTATGAAGCGGTCGGCTTGGCGATTTTTATGGAAATCTGAAGATATCCGGCGAAAGCTGTTGATCACCTTTATGTTATTGGTGATCTTCCGCCTGGCTGCCAATATCCCTGTTCCGGGGATTAACCAGGCAGTGCTCAAGTCGCTTTCTACCGCTGGGGGTGCAGCCGGTAACCTCTTCAACCTGCTGGACTTGCTCTCCGGTGGGACGATTTCTCACTTCTCCATCCTGGCGATGGGAGTGTATCCCTACATCACGGCTCAAATCATCCTCCAGCTGTTGGTCCCGATCATCCCGGCTCTGGAGCGGAGAATGAAGGAAAATCCCCGCGAAGCACAAACCTGGATGGAAAAATGGACGGTCATCTTGACGGTGCCCATGGCTCTGCTTTCGGCAATCGGCCAGATCAATATTTTTACCCAGCTAGCCGGTGGGCAACCGATTTTGACCAATTATGGGTTTACCGGTGCGAATTTGATCCCCACGATATCGACTTTGTTGAGCATGATCGCCGGGACAATGTTCGGAGTCTGGTTGGGTCAGCTGATCAGCGAGTACGGCATACGCAACCAGGGGCTTTCGCTGATTATCTTTGCCGGCATTGTCGCCCGCATACCGGCCAGCATCTTCTCGATGGTCAGCGACCAGCAATATCGCTGGCTTCTGCTGGTGGTTCTAGCCATCCTGGCGCTAACCGTTTTCGTGATCGTCTACGTCCAGCAGGGGCGCAGGAACGTGCCGGTGATGTTCCCCGGCCGGCGCATGGGCAACCGCATGTCGATGCCTGTACGCAGCAACCTGCCCTTGATGGTCAATATGGCTGGCATGATCCCCTTGATCTTCGCCCAATCCATCCTCACATTTCCTGCAATCGTAGCCAGCTATTTCGTCAGCTCCTCGATTTCTTGGGTGAAAGCCTTTGCCACAGGAATCTATCAGACTTTTGGCGGCAACAATGTTGGCTACTTCTTGATCTATTTCTTAGCGGTGGTCATTTTCACTTTCTTCTACACCGACGTGCTCTTTACGCAGCAGAACTACGGCGATAACCTGAAAAAGCAGGGCGCCCAAATACCTGGAGTGGTGCGAGGCGCGCCAACCCAGAAATATTTGACTAAGGTCCAAAGGCGTATCACCTTACCGGGAGCTCTGTTCCTGGGTGTTGTGGCGGTTCTGCCGTACCTGGTTGGGGCGGCTCTTCCCACCGGGGCTCAGGCCAGCACTTCGCTGCTGCTCTCCTCGGCAGGATTGCTCATCGTGGTCGGCGTTGTACGCGATACCTTCACCATCATCGATACCGAGCTGAAGTTGCACGGGTACGAAGAGAAACTGGTCAAAGGATAGATCGATGGTTCCTGTATATGTCGTCTTGCTCGGTCCTCCGGGCGTGGGAAAAGGCACCCAGGCAGAAGCTCTCTCGAACGACCTGGGACTGCCGCACGTCTCCTCGGGAGATATTTTCCGCACCAATTTGCAAAACCAGACGGAGCTGGGCAAGAAAGCACAGGCATTCATGAACCGGGGCGAGCTGGTGCCGGACGATCTGACGATTGCCATGATCCAGGATCGTCTTGAGCAGCCCGATGCTTCCAAAGGAGCCATCCTGGATGGATTTCCGCGCACACCGGCTCAGGCCCTGGCGCTGGAAAAAATCCTGGATGAATGGGGTGGCAAGATTCTAGCTGTACCCTATATCTCCGCCCCACCCAATGTGCTGATTGAGCGCATCAGCGGGAGATGGACCTGCCGGGCAGAAGGCCATGTGTATCACGCCATCTATAACCCCCCTAAAAAACCGGGGAAATGCGATATCGATGGTTCTGAGCTTTACCAGCGCGAGGATGAGAAGCCCGAGACGGTGACCCGCCGCATCCAGGTCTATATGGAGCAAACTACACCGCTCATCGCATTTTACCGGCAGCGTAATTTACTGGCCGAAATCGACGGGACCCTGCCTATCGAGCAGGTGACCGAGCAGCTGTTGAAGGTTGTAAAAAAGGACTGAATTTATGATGGCATGGGATCGCCAGGTAGTCATTAAGAGCCCGCAGGAAATCGAGATCATGCGCAAAGCAGGGCGTATTACCGCAGAAGCCCTGGCTGCGGCGAAAGCGATCATTCACCCCGGTGTCACCACTGGAGATATGAACGCGGCTGCCGAGGAGGTATTGAAGAAATACGGTGTGTATTCTCCCTTCAAAAACTATCCGGGACCTTACCCCTATCCGGCCAGCACTTGCGTCAGCGTTAATCAAGAGCTGGTGCACGGTATACCGGGCAAACGCAAGCTGAAAGAAGGTGATATTGTCACCATGGATTGCGGCGCGGTGTATGAGGGTTTCGTTGGCGATGCGGCTTTCACGGCCGGCGTAGGCGAGGTTTCGGCGGTGGCTGCCAAGCTGTTGGAAATCACCGAGGGAGCGCTTTACGAAGGTATATCTAAAGCCCATTCGGGCGGTCATCTCGGGGATATCTCTGCGGCCATCGAGAGCTATGTGGAGAGCCGCGGGTTTTACGTCACCCGCGAGTATACCGGTCATGGGGTTGGCCGCCAGATGCACGAAGGCCCGCAGGTCCCCAATTACGGCATCCCAGGCCGCGGACTGCAGCTTCGACCGGGGATGACCCTCGCGCTGGAGCCGATGGTGCTGGTTGGCACAGCCGCGACGCGCGTCCTCGATGACCAGTGGACGGTAGTTTCGTGGGATGGGTCGCTCACCGCTCATTTCGAACATTCCATCGCTATCACTGATGGAGATCCGCTCATTTTGACGGCACTTTAGAAGGTACAATGAATCTTGGATGAAAACTGGACGGAACCGGATTTGCAGAGTATAATTTTTCGTTTGGCTCTCAATACCGCCGCGATCTGGTCCAAAAGGAGTGTTTTATCATGAAAGTATCACCATCCATTCGAAAGCGCTGCGCGAAATGCAAAATCGTCAAGCGCCACCGCAGGCTGTACGTGATCTGCGAGAACCCAAAGCATAAACAGCGACAGGGATAAGAGACTATGGCAAGAATTGAAGGCATTGATCTTCCCCGTAACAAACGGGTGGAAATTGGACTGCAATACATCTTCGGAATCGGCCCGACGCGTGCCGGGCAGATCATCGCGGCGACCAGGGTCAGCCCCGATACACGGGTGAAAGACCTGACGGAAACAGAAGTTGCCGCATTGAGAGATTACATTGCCAAGTCTTATAAAGTCGAGGGCGACCTGCGGCGTGAAGTGCAGATGAATATCAAGCGGCTGATCGAAATCGGCTGCTATCGCGGCTTGCGTCACCGCCGGAATTTGCCGGTACGAGGCCAGCGCACCCGCACCAACTCACGTACGCGTAAAGGCCCAAAGAAGACGGTTGCCGGTCGCGGACGGCGGCGCGGCGCCACCAAGAAATAGTCCAGAAACTGTGCCTGCCAGGAGGGATCCTCCTTCCCGCGGCTGCCTGACGGGTATAGTGATGAGGAGGTTGCTACTCAAGCAATCGCCTGTTAGAAAGAAAACGAGGATTTAGCGAGGTTCTATGGCTCAAAATGTACGCTCTGCGCGACGCGCATCTGCTGCAAGGAAAGTCAAGCGCACATTGTCTTCCGGACAGGTGCATATCTATGCGTCATTCAATAACACCATCGTTACAGTGACTGATGTCCAAGGAAATACGGTGTGCTGGGGAAGCTCTGGTTCAGCAGGGTTTAAAGGCTCGCGCAAAAGCACCCCCTTTGCTGCCCGCCTGGCAGCAGAACAGGCTCTCAAAGCCGCAATCGCTATGGGGATTCAAGAGGTTGACCTGTTTGTTAAAGGACCCGGTCCGGGACGCGAATCTGCGATCCGTGCTGTGCAGGCCTTAGGCATGAAAGTCAGGTCGATTTCCGACATCACTCCGGTACCCCACAATGGATGCCGGCCTCCGAAAAAACGCCGCGTCTGATCGATTAGGAGAGGAATAATCTATGGCAAAGTATCTGGGACCGGTATGCAAGTTGTGCCGGCGAGAAGGTGAAAAGTTATTTTTGAAGGGCGAGCGTTGTTTTACGCCGAAGTGTGCCTTCGAGCGCCGCGATTTCGCCCCGGGTCCCCATGGGCGCAGCACGCAGGGACGTACTGAACGCCAATCGGACTTTGGCAGGCAGTTGCGTGCCAAACAGAAGGCACGCCGAGTGTATGGAATTTTCGAGCGCCAGTTCCGCCGCTACTACAGTGTGGCTTTACGCCGCCGCGGCCTGACGGGTTTGAACCTGCTGCAGACTCTCGAGATGCGGCTGGATAATGTGATCTTTCGCATGGGGTACGCTCCCAACCGGGCGACAGCCCGTCTGCTGGTGACCCACGGCCATTTCCTGGTCAACGGCCGCCGAACTGACATCCCCTCGATGCTTCTCAAGCAGGGCGATGAAGTAGCAGTGCGTGGCGGTTCGCGCGATGCGACCTACTTCAAAGGTCTACCGGAAGAAGCCGAACAGCGCAACCAGCCTGCCTGGCTGGAACGCGATCCGGGTAATTTGTCCGGAAAAGTATTGCGTCTCCCTGAACGCGCCGAAATCGACGGAAATCTGAACGAACAGCTTATCGTCGAATATTATTCGCGCTAATGCCAACAAGTCTGGTGCGCGGTACTACAGGGTGCATCAGCAAGGGGTGAACCGTGACTGGTCTGAGTAATATGGTGACGCCAAAAGTCGAGCGGGTTGCCGAAGCTCGCAATTATGGCAAATTTGTAATTAGCCCTCTGGAAAGAGGGTATGGAGTAACCCTGGGCAATGCACTTCGCCGGGTGCTTCTGTCGTCTTTGGATGGCGCTGCAGTTACTTCTGTACGCGTTTCCGAGGTGCTGCACGAGTTCAGCGATATCCCCGGCGTGCGGGAAGACGTGATCCAGGTGATGCTGCAAATTAAACAGCTCCGCCTGGTGCTGCACGATGTGGACAGCACTCAGCTGCATCTGGACGTGCGTGGGGAAGGTGTTGTGACGGCAGCCGATATCGCTGTGCCTTCCGAAGTGGAGATCATCAACCCTGAGCTCTACCTTTTTACCGTCGACGACAGCAAAACCAAGCTGGAGATCGACATGACCGTGGAGCGGGGACGCGGCTATTCACCCGCGACCGAGCGCAGCGGGCACCTGCCCATTGGCGAACTGCCTGTAGACGCGATCTACAGTCCGGTCAAACGGGTTAATTGGAATGTGGGCTCGGCTCGTGTTGGGCAAAGCACGGCCTATGACCGGTTGATCCTGGAGATCTGGTCGGATGGGACGATTACCCCGGAAGATGCTCTGGGAACTGCGTCTAAGATCCTGATCGATCACCTGCGCTTTATGGCGGGTGTAAGCGAAGAAACGCTCATGATCGAGATCGAAAAAGATACTCCCGGAAGCCGCCTGACCAGCGAAGCCGCCGAGACCCCCATTGAAAACCTGGATTTGTCGGTGCGTGTGTTTAACTCTCTCAAGCGGACGGGGATCACGACCGTCGGAGATGTCCTCGATCTGCTCGATAAGGGGGATGAGGCCGTGATGTCGATCCGCAATTTTGGCGAAAAGAGCCTGGATGAGCTGCGCGAAAAGATGGCCGAGAAGGGTTACATGCACGACGAGAAACAAGCGGAGTAAGCACCATGCGACATGGAGTAGCAGGACACAAACTAAGCCGGAGTACGGATCAACGAAGAGCCTTACGACGGACGTTAATCAAGCAGTTGTTTGAGCACGAACGGATCAAGACCACTCGGGCAAAGGCTGAAGCCATCCGCGGTGATGCCGAGCGCTTGATCACCCTGGCGCGGAACAGCAGCAATGCGAGCGAGATCGAGAAAGTCAATGCTCGCCGCCTGGCTGCCGCACGACTGAGCGACGCCGAAATCGTCAAGA
>JAMCRR010000077.1 GCA_023381565.1 Chloroflexota bacterium | reverse complement strand
TTTTATTAAATTTTTCTATGTGGACTCTGCGTCTCGGCGGTAAGGGGCTTTCAAGCCAGGAGAAGGGCGCTAAGGGCGTAGGGCAAGAGAGCCAGGAGAGCCAGGAAAGGCGAGCGGCGGCGCTTGCTGCTGCTATCCCACTCGAATAAGTAGATGGCGAGCCCGAAGGAGAGCAAGCCGCCGGCTACCAGGGCCAGGACTGAAAGGATGGGGTCAACGCTGGAGGCAGCCCCGTAAGCCAGACCGCGGAAGGCATTCATCGCCTGGCTGGGCGGCAGCAAGAGCGAGAAGCGGTACAGGCCTGCGGGGAGCAGGTTCGCCGGCACCATCAACCCGCCCAGCATCATGGCGGGTAAGAAAATGAGCTGGCCGAGTAAGACAGTGGCGCGCTCGTTGGAGGCGACGACCCCGATCAACATGCCGGTAGCGGCCAGGGAGAAGGCTGCGAGAATCCCGACCAGGACGAAAGCGCCCCAGTTCACCGGCAGCACAGCGTGAAAAATAGGCTCAGCCGTCAGCGTGATGATCGCCGAAACCAGTACCATGTGAGCAACCGTGCCCAATACCGGGATGGTTACAATAGACAGGGCTGGGATACCGTTGATCTTGTAGCTGCGGTAGATACCCGCAGCGCGGGCGGCGACGACCGGGTTGGGCAGCCCCAGCACCGTACCGGCCATCATGGCCACCAGGATGATTGCCGGGATCATCGTTTCGCGAAAGACCGGGTTGATGCCGGTCATCAGCAGGCCAACCATAAGGTAAAACCCGAGCGGGAAGAGGTAATTCATCAGCATCAGTGATTTGTCCCGCAGGCCGGTGCGGAAGTCGTAGGCAAGGTGGTAAGCAAAGGCGGTCATGACAGTACTCCGTTCGTGGGGTGTATGTTGGTGATTTCCAGGAAGCGTTCTTCAAGCGAAGGCCGTTCCACGCGCAGGTCGATGAGGGCGTCGCGCTGGGTTTCCAGGTAAGCGATCAACGCCGTGACAGTCTGCCCGGGGTTGCTGCTGTAGAAAATGGCGTAATTGTCTTTGAACAGGCGTTGGGCAACGGCTGGAAAGGCCACGCTGTTCTGGCTCAGGCAGGTGTTCTCCGATAAAACCGAGACTTTGGTCAGCCCGGAGCCGGCGGCGGTGAGCTGGGCGGGCGTTCCGGTAGCGGCGATCTTGCCTTTGAGCAGGATGGCAACCCGGTTGGCCATCTTCTCGGCTTCGGCCATGTCGTGCGTGGCCAGGATGAGGGTGGTACCGGATGTTTGCAGCTCAGACATCAGCTCGTGAAGCTCGATGCGGGAAGGAACGTCCAGCCCGGCGGTAGGCTCGTCGAGAAAAATGACCGGCGGGTGGTGGGCGATGGCCAGCGCCAGCGCCAGACGGCGCTGCTGCCCCATGGAGAGGCCGTGGAATTGGGTATGGCGTTTCTCGGCCAGACCCAGGCGGTCGAGCAAGTCCAAGCGCGGGGCCACGCCGTGGTAGGTGCAGAAGATCTGCATGGCTTCCTGGGGGGTCATGTTCCCCGGCAAGCCCGAGGATTGCAGCTGCACACCAATCAGGTTGCGCAGGCGGTGGGGCTGGCGCGAGGGGTCGACTCCCAGGATGCTGAGCTTGCCGCCGTTGGGCTGGCGGAGGCCTTCCAGCGTCTCCAGCGTGCTGGTCTTGCCGGCGCCGTTAGGTCCCAGCAGGCCAAAGATCTCGCCGCGCTGCACCTCAAAGCTGATCCCATCTACGGCGACAAAGCCGCCGTAGGTTTTGCGGAAATTCTTGACTTCTATGACGATATCGTTCATTTAACTATTCCTCCGGGTGTGATTCAACGTCGATAGACTTCATTCTTGCAGCCTGAATATACCTGAGTCGGGGATACATTGTCATGTAGCGGAAGATACATTTGGGGGGTTGATATTTGGGTAGGGTGTGCCGTGGGATTGACCGCACCCGGTAAATAGTAAGATGGATCTTCTGGGGGTGCAACGAAAGGCGTCCCTAAAACAGGTACTGATCCACCCCATTCACCCACCTTTCTGTCTACGATCGAGAAAATTTTCCTCGGCGCCGCACAATCACAAATCCAACCTGTTGATATAGACGAATGGCCCCAGGATTATTGATATTCACGTGGAGAATCACTGCCGCTTTGCCCGCCTCCCGCCACTGCTGCAGTGAATGGATGGTCAAGGCGGCGCCCAGCCCTTTCCCCCGCCAACTGGGATGAACCCCCAGTTGAATCAGGTATCCTTGCTGGCCGTGTGCCTCTTCATAATCAGCGTTGGTGACAAATCCCACCGGCTGGCCCTGGACCACTGCGAGAACAGACAGGTCAGGCCGAAAAGCCGGGTCGTCCGAGGTCCAGCTCACCCATTCTGCTTCACTCCAGCCGGGGTAGCCCGGTCGCTCCCGAAATGAGGAGGCATAGACCGTAAAAAAATCGTGTGATCGTTCAGGTGTCCACCCAAGATAAGAAACCTCACATTGGACAACAACCTGGGGAATCGGCCGGGACAGGTCAAAATGCATGACCTCTTCGGCAAAAGTCAGCCGATATCCGATTTTTAAATATGAGGAGATGACCTCGTCGGTCACGTCTTCACAGTTAAGCTCCTCAGGGAGAACTGAATGATCATATTCCATGGCTAAAGTCTCAATTCTCTACGATTGGATGGGTGTGTTTCGGAGAGTTTGAAACACCATTACCATCCAATTAACTTATGCCTCTCCACCCATCCTAATGGTGCGGTCAAAATCGACCGGCAGGCTACTCCTGGATGAGATTGAAGGCGCTGCGGATGCCCAGGGAACCACCGACGAGCATTGCCACGCCAAGGGGAATCTCAGTGATCAGATACTCATTCTGGACAATGTAAGCGAATAGAGTCAACGGTGTATCCAGGGCCTTCTCCGGTGGGAGGACTAACGCATATTCGTGAGCCTGGAAAGCGCCGTGGAGCAGCACGGCAGTCCCCCCCAAACCAATCGCGATGGACAGGCTCAGCAAGATCACGAAACGCCGCCGGTTGATCTGCTGGCGGTGCCCGGCGACAGCCTGCCTCACGAACTCGCGACCATCATTCCACTCCATGCCCGCTGCCTGGCAGACCTCGTAAATCACGTCGTTGAGCGGAACGGAACGGGAAAGCTGCTTGACCACATCGTCGGCAAGCTGGTCCAGGTCGATCATCTGAGGAGTCCCAGCTCGTGAGCGCGAGCGATGGCTTGTGAACGCGAGGTCACCTCGAGCTCCTCGAAAATGTTGTGCAGGTGGCGCTTGACCGTGCCCGGAGCGAGCACCAAGCGCGTGGCGACCTGTTGGTTCGATAACCCGGCAGCCACCAGGCGCAGGACTTCGAGCTCGCGAGCGGATAAGGTGGGACCACCCGCGAACCCCCCGAGAGAAGGGCGACCCTGGGGAATCTGGCGGCTGGCAGTTAAGGACGGGCCGGGTTCTTGCGCCTGCTTCAGGTATGGCGCCTCTGGCTGTTCTTTTGCAAAAACTGCCAGGAGCCGGTCGAGGTAAGCCTGAGGGGAAAATGATCCCTGGGTTTTAATTTTTTGGAGTAAGACCTGCATCGCCGGGCCCTTGTCGAGAAACATGCGCAGATATCCCTGGGGGGCGGCCAGCTCGAGCGAACGTTCCAGAGCTGCCTGGGCTTCGGCTTCGAGACCCAGAGCGGAGAGCGCCAGAGCCTGCAAAGCCAGGGCTTCCAGCAGGCGCCCATTTCGCCCGCTGGCCTCGAGAAAAGGCAGGATCTGGTCGAGCTGATCCAGAGCCGCGCGGAGCAAAATCGGGTCGCTATCGGCGATCCCAAGCAGCACCTGGGCTTCCACCCGTATTTGAGCTTCCTGTTCCTTAAAAAAATCCAGCCTTTCCAGGGACCCGGCGGGATGATCTTCCAACCACTGCCTGACCTTTGTGGAATCCCCATAGTGAAGCTCGAGCAACACGATGCCATTTTCGAACAACCCGGAAACCATGGGGGTCAGGTGAATGCCGCCAGCCAGGTCTTTTACCTGTGCCATCAGCTCCCAGCCAGCGTTCAACTCGCCCTCCGCCATTGCAAGGTGTGCCTGACAGATCAGGGTTGCGATGTGGCTGTCCTGGTTTTGCCACGCCTGGTCGAGCTCCAACGCCTGGTGCAGGTAGCTTCTCGCCGCCGGAAGATTGCCCCATTCGAAAGCGATGTCGGCAAGGCCAGCAGCTGCGGTGCTCGCGGTGGGAATGACGACGCCTTTCTCGGGAATAGCCAGCGCTACAGCCTGGCGAAAAACCTCAGCGGCATACTGGAGCTCGCCGTTCTCTCTGAGGTACTCACCCTGGTTGCATAAGGCGGCGACAGCGATCGTGTTTTGTCCGACTTTCTGAGCGAATGCCGCTGCCTCTGCCAATGCCTGCACGGCCTGCCGCGAATCCCCGCTCATGCGGTAAGCTGTGCTCAGTCCGATCAAGAGGCTGCTGCGCATGGGGTGACCCGGGGTCAGGTCCTGCAAGGCGAGGTTAGAAAGCCGGATGACCTCTCCCAGATTGCCCTGCAAAGAGGCCAGGAGAGCCCGTGAGGCAGTCGCTTCGGCAAGGGTTTCTCTCACGCTTATCCCATTATTGATAATTTCTTCTGGCAGACGCGAGGCCAGGCGTGTTTCCACAACCCGCAGGTGAGGCTCGACGCGATGAGTCTGGCCGATGGTGAATAGAGCAAAGCAATATTGCAGGTCCAGCCGGGGGTTGATTTCGAATACACTGGCCGGCAGGATGTCCAGCCAGCCAAGGAGCTGGTTAGCCTGACCCTCCCCGAGCAGGTGTTCCCCAGCTTTCTCGACCAGGGTTGCCGCCTTTTTCATATCTTTGGCGGCGAGCAGGTGGCTGACCGCTTCGGGGACAAATCCGTTGTCCTCGAACCACCTGGCAGCCCGGGTGTGCAGGGTAGGGATCCGGTCGGGGTAGGTTTGTTCCAGGCGGTAGCGCAGAAGGTCGGCAAACAGGTTATGGTAGCGGTAAGCAGTGCGGGTTTCATCCAGCGCTGTGACGAACAGGTTGAGGCGTTCTAGATAGTCAAGGATGAGCAATGAAGGGGAATCTGAAACGACGAAGGATGATGGATGAGGGATGAATAGATCCGTGCCGGATTCATCCTTTATTCTCCATCCTTCATCCCTTAAAATTGCATCGCACAGCGAGGCGGTAAGCCACTCCAGGATTGATGTCTGTAACAGGAAATCCTGGATGTGCTTAGGCTGCCGGCGCAAAACCTCTTCGGCGAGGTAATCCAGGATGAAATGGTGGGTGCCGGTGAATACCTTGATAAAGTGGTCCGGGTTCTTGCGGTCACGCAGTGAGAGGGCAGCCAGTTGTAGCCCGGCAGCCCAGCCCTCGGTGCGTTCTTCTATTGCCTCCACCTGCCCGGCAGGCAGGTTCAGGTCCATTATCTGATTGAGGAATTCTTCCGCTTCGTGCGCAGAAAAGCGCAGGTCCGCACCGCGCAGTTCCAGCAGCTCTCCTCGGGCGCGCAACCGGGCCAGGGGTAAGATGGGATCGGCGCGGCTGGCGATCACCAGGCGCAGGGTGTCGGGGAGGTGATCGAGAAGGTATTCGACAGCAGCCTGCACCGGTGCAGATTCGAGCACATGGTAATCATCCAGCACCAGAACCAGGGGATATGGCCGGTCGATCAGGTCGTTTACCAGACAGGTGAGGAACTCTTCTGACGCGAGAGGCCTGGGCGAATGGATCAGGGCCAGGGCTTCGACGCCAACCCCGGGCGCCACCCTGGACAGGGCAGCCGCCAGGTAAGTGAGGAACCGATCGAGGACGTTATCCGCTTCGTCGAGGGTCAGCCAGGCGACGGGGTGAGGGGCTTCATTGGCCCAGGCTGCCAGCAGGGTGGTCTTGCCAAAGCCGGCGGGGGCGGCGACGAGCGTGAGCCGGCTGGCTTCGACTTGCCCGAGCCGGTCGAGGAGCGAACGGCGCGCAACCCGCCTGAAGCGCACGCGGGGAATTTGAATTTTTGTCTGTAAGATCGCTTCGCCTGGAGCAGGATTCATCCTGAAATCTAGTGTATCATAGATGTATTGAAAAATTCTTCTATCCGATGGTGTGTAGTAAGCGCAGAGAAATTATACAAGACACAGAGAAAAAAATCGAAAATTCTCTGTCTCGGTGGTGAGAATTTAATATTTTCAAAGGCAAAGGGATAGCAGTGCATATGGAACACATTCAGATCAATAACGATCCCGAACCCATCCGATTATTTAAATCCGACCTCCTGGAATTTTTTACTCATATCCATCCTGCAGTAATTGTGATCATCTGGGTACCGGTGATCCTCGCATTTCTATGGAGGGCATTGACTTTTCCGACGCGGATCTCGCCGCGCCTGCGCATCCCCGTGGGCTTTTTCTCGGGAATGTTTATTTGGACGCTTGCCGAATATACCCTGCACCGTTTTGTCTTCCACTACCGGGCGCGCACGCCGCGCCAGGAACGTATCGTCTTTCTGTTCCATGGGGTGCACCACGCACAACCCAAATGCAAAACCCGCCTGGTGATGCCTCCGGTGGTTAGCATCCCCCTGGCAACCTTGTTTTACGGGGCTTTTCGCCTGATTTTGGGCAAAGCCCTGGGGCTATCGGCCTGGGTGGATGCGCTTTTTGCCGGATTTGGCTCGGGCTACCTGACCTACGATCTGACCCATTATGCCACGCACCATTTCCGCATGCGCGCGCCTGGTTTGCGCTTCTTGAAACGCTACCACATGCTGCATCATTACAAAACCCCGAACCAGAGGTTCGGGGTCAGTTCACCCCTTTGGGATATCGTATTCGGGACGAAACCCGATTAGAAAATCTTAATCGCCGGCTTTTTCCAGATCTGCCTGAATCGCTTCCAGCATTTCTTTGTTGGAGGCGAATTTAAACTCAACCAGTCCGACCTCTTTTGCGCGCTTCTGTTCGATTTCCTCCAGGCGGATCAAATCGCTGCGCTTGATCACGGGTTTGCCGAGCTTTTCCAAACGCCAACGGAGAGGAGTCAGGTCGATTTTTTCTGGAGCGGGCAGGGTCTGCAGATAATTGTGCACGGCGTGAGCGCCGTTCGTGCCGTCTTTGCGCGCAATTCCCACCAACCCGGTGCTCGCCTGCCGCGACCAGCCTGCCAGGAAGATCGTTTCCATGCGGCAGCCGACCTTGGGATCATAGACCTCATACGAGTTGCCTTCTATTGGAAAGCGTGGTTCGGGGTCTTTGTAAAATTCATTGCCCTTCAGAGGGAGGCCAAAGGCTTCATCCACGCGGTCGCCGATGGCGAAGATGACCGTGTCGACATCCAGGATGCGGTGGGTGCCCAGCCCGCGCGCCTTCGTCTCACCGTTCTGGTTCAGGACGAGGGTATTGTCTTCCACCTCCAGCCCAACCACCTTCCCGTGCTCATCGCCCAAAATGCGCGTGGGCGATGACAGGAACTGCATGGTGAAACGGGAAGGCGAATTCAGGCGCTCAGCTTTCTGCAGGGCAGATTGAACCAGGGCTACCGGCTGAGCCGGGTCCTGGCCGAGCGAGCGCATCAGAGGGGCGCAGCGGTCGATTTCAGCCTGCAAAGCGGCCAGATCGATGTGCGCCGCCACGGTCTCCAGCTCTTTGCGGTCGTATTTCGCCTCAGCCGGCCCGCGACGTGCCACGGCGATCACTTCGTCGACCTTTTTCCTGTCAATCAAGAAGTGGGTGATATCCATCATTACGTTGCCCACACCCACCACGGCCACAAGCCGGCCGATGGCGAACTCCTGCTCGCTGAAAGGCGGCAGGCGGTTATAGTGATAAACCAGGTCTTTGGCGTGGTATACGCCGGATAAATCCTCTCCCGGCAGCCCCAGCCACTTGGTGCCCTGAGCGCCGGCAGTCACCAGCACCGCTTGAAAGCCCATCTGGCAAAGCTCATCCAGGGTAAAGTCGCCATTTTGACCGATCGTGACGTTGCCACAGTAATCGATCCGCGGATGGTCGAGTATCTGGCGGAATTGGGCGCGCAAGCCTTCCTTCATCTTGTGCTTGTCAGGATAGATACCATATTCTGCTAGGCCGCCCGGCTTAATATCCCGGTTGAAAAGGACGACGTAAACCCCCTCGTTGGCGAGCTCTCTGGCTGCGAATAACCCTGCCGGACCTGCCCCAACTACCGCGACCAGACGTGTAGCTTGATGATCATCAACTGCCACAGCAACCTCCAGGAATTTGATTTTGTCAACATAATGCGAAGGTTTCTTTGAACCTGCCCAATCTACACTCCTGTTGAGCCTGGATCAATGAAAATTATACCTCGAAATAATTACTCAAAAATGAAAGGATATGCTATATTCATTTCTATGAATAACTCGATCACAAAAGTACAATTATCGAACGGATTGACTGTGCTACTCAAAGAGATCCACACTGCGCCGATCGTAAGCCATTGGATTTGGTACAGGGTAGGCTCGCGAAACGAGCAACCGGGTATCACGGGGGCTTCCCATTGGGTGGAGCACATGCAATTTAAAGGCACGAAACAGTTTCCCGCCGGGGTGCTGGATAAAGCCATCAGCCGCGAAGGCGGCACCTGGAATGCCTTTACCTATCTGGATTGGACGACCTTTTTCGAGACCATGCCGGCTGATAAGATCGACCTGGCGCTGCGCTTGGAAGCCGACCGTATGGTGGGCAGCCAGTTCAATCCCAATGAAGTTAGCTCAGAGCGCACGGTAATCATTTCGGAGAGGGAAGGAAACGAAAACGAACCCCTTTTCCGGCTGGGTGAGGTGGTTCAGGCGGAGGCATTCTCTCAGCACCCTTACCGGCACGAAATTATCGGTGAGATGGCCGACCTGCGTAGTATGCAACGCGATGACCTCTACCAGCACTATCGCCGCCACTATGTGCCCAACAACGCCGTGCAGGCTATCGCCGGAGATTTCGACAAAGAAGCTATGCTGAGACGGGTGAGGGAGCTTTATGAAGGGCTGCAGCCGGGCAACCTGATTCACACACAGATGCCCGTTGAGCCGCTCCAGGATAAGGAGAAGCGCCTCGTCGTAAACGGCCCAGGGGAGACCACCTACTTGCAGTTCGCCTACCGCGCTCCCGCGGCCTCGGCGGAGGATTTCTTCCCCTTCACTGTCCTCGACAGCCTGCTGACCGGCCCGACCGGGCTGAACATGTTCGGCGGCGGCGGAGTTTCGAATAAAACCTCCCGTTTATACCGGGCACTGGTTGAACGAGAGCTGGCCATCAGCGTCTCGGGAGGTCTGCAGGCAACCATCGACCCATTCCTGTACGATATCACCATCACCGTTCACCCCAGGAGCTCTACGGATGAAGTGATCTCAGCAGTCGATCGGGAGATTGAAAAGCTGCAAACCGAGAAGGTTACAGAGGATGAGGTGAAGCGCGCCACCAAACAGGCCAGAGCCATGTTTGCTTACGGCAGCGAGAACATTACCAACCAGGCGTTCTGGATGGGTTATTCGGAAATGTTCGCCACTTACGATTGGTTTGTGCGCTATATCGAGCAGCTCGCCAGGGTGCGCCCGGAGGACGTGCAGCGAATCGCCCAAAATTACCTCAAGCCAATCAGCCGCATCATCGGCACCTACCTACCTGATAAATCGACGGAGGCGAGCCATGCAGACGGCCCCAACGCCTAAGTCCAATACCCTGCCCGGCCCTGACGACATCACGCGAGTCAAGCTTGATAACGGGATTATCGTATTAGCGCGGCCCAATTTCAACAGCGAATCGGTTGTGATCAGCGGCTTCCTGGCCAACGGAGCGCTGCTTGACCCCGACGAAAAGCTCGGGCTGGCACACTTTTCTGCCCTGGGGTTGATGCGCGGCACCACCGGGCGCAAATTCCAGCAAATCTACGATGCCCTCGAGTCGGTGGGCGCCAGCCTGGGATTCGGAGCCGGACAGCACACCACCTCATTCTCCGGGAGGGCTTTAGCCGAAGACCTGCCCCTCCTGCTGGACCTGCTCTCAGAAACAGCCCGCGAGCCGGCGTTTCCCCCCGACCAGATCGAACGGCTGCGCGACCAGTTGCTTACCGGGCTGGCTATCCGCGCCCAGGATACCGGCGATATGGCCTCGTTGGCTTTCGACCGGTTGGTTTTTGCCGGGCATCCTTATTCACGCCCGGAGGATGGCTATACCGAAACAATCCAGGCGATCAGGCAAGAGGACCTCGTCGAATACCACCGGCAAGCCTACGGGCCGCGCGGCATGGTCATTGTTGTCGTTGGAGCGGTTCAGCCGCTAGAAGCGGTTGCTCAGGTGCAGCGCGCTTTCGGGGCTTGGCGGAATCCGGCTCAGCTTGACCTGCCTGTTCTACCGCAATTAAACCCGATGGAACGGACAATCACAGATCAGCTGGATATCCCCGGCAAGAGCCAGGCGGACCTGGTCATGGGCGTGGTAGGCCCCAGCCGGCGTTCCCCCGATTTTATGGCTGCCTCTCTGGGCAATAACATCCTGGGCCAGTTTGGCATGATGGGACGCATCGGAGACGTGGTGCGCGAGCAGTCAGGCCTGGCATATTACGCGTATACCAGCCTGAACGCCGGGCAAGGACCCGGCTCGTGGGAGGTCTCGGCTGGGGTCAACCCGGCCAACTTGCAGAAGACGATCGATTTGATCCGCATGGAGATCGGTCGTTTCGTGCGCGAGCCTGTCACCGAACAAGAGCTGGCCGACAGCCAGGCGAATTTCATCGGGCGGCTTCCGCTATCGCTGGAATCGAACAACGGGATGGCCAACGCTATCCTAAATCTGGAGCGCTTTGACCTGGGGCTGGATTACTACCGCCGTTACGTTGGGCTGGTGCGCTCCGTGACCCCGGAAGAAGTGCTTGAGGTTGCCCGGCGCTACCTTGATCCAGAGCGGCTGGCGATTGCCAGCGCGGGACCGCAGTCCTCGTAAGTGCCGTGGGAACGCTCTTGCGGACCGGCATCGACCTGGTAGAAATCGCCCGCCTGGAGCGCATCGACCCGCATATCCGCCTGCACTTTGACCGGCGGGTCTTCACACCGGCGGAACTGGCGGAAGCAGCCGGCAGACCGGAGACTCTGGCGGGAAAGTATGCCGTCAAGGAGGCAGCCGCCAAAGCGCTGGGCTGCGGGATCGGCCTCGTGCGCTGGCAAGACATCGAAACCTTGAATGGACCGGCGGGAGAACCGTGTCTGGCGCTGCATGGCAGCGCGGCCCGCCTGGCCCACGAGCAGGGATTATCCATCTGGTCGGTCAGCATCAGCCACACGGCGACCCACGCCGTGGCCGTAGTCGTGGCGTTGGGAATAGGGCCGGATTGACGTGAAAGTATTGACGGTAAGCGATATCGAGATTGACTTTATTTACAGTCCGGTGATCGCCGACCGTTTTGCCGATGTCGATCTGGTGCTGAGCTGCGGAGACCTTTCCAACTATTATCTGGAATATATTATCAGTATGCTGGATGTGCCACTCTACTTCATTCGCGGGAACCATCACAATCAGGAAGAGTATGCGGTGACAGGCTCGCGCCTGGCTCCCTGGGGTGGCATCAATCTGCACGCCCGCGGGGTCAACCACCTGGGGCTGCTCGTAGCCGGCGTGGAAGGCTCTCTGCTGTACAACTATGGTCCCTGCCAGTATACCCAGGGAGAGATGTGGATGTGGGTCTTTAAGTTAGTCCCGCGTTTGCTTTTCAACCGCATTCGCTATGGGCGCTTTCTGGACGTCTTCATCAGCCACGCCCCTCCATGGAAGGTCCACGATGGGTCAGACCAGGCGCACCGGGGGGTGAATGCCTTCCGCTGGTTGGACCAGACTTTCCATCCGGCGTTCCATTTCCATGGGCACACGCACCTGTACAGCTCGAATGCGCCCATCGAAGAGGCGTTGGGGCGCACGCGGGTGATCAATACCTACGGCTACCGGGTGACCGAGATCCAGCCAGTTGGGGGTATCCGGGTTCACCCTGCCGGAGGCGAGCGTAAATTTACGAGAGATCGTATAGGGTAAAGATACCGTACAAATGTATAATTGCCTGCATGCACATCTCCTCCTCCTCAACATGGCTGCGACGATTGATTCCGGGAGTAGTGTTTGGCTTTGTCATCCTGATTGCGCTGGCGTTTGCCGGAGACCTGCGCCAGGTAAGCACCCTGCTCATTGATTTTCACTGGGTTCTTTTCCCCCTGGCCCTGGGTCTGACCCTGTTCAACTACCTCCTGCGGTTTTATAAGTTTTATTACTATTTAGGCCAAATCGGCGTCACCGGTCTCTCACAGGCTCAGAGCCTGAGGTTATTCGTGGCCGGCTTCCCACTGGCTGTCACCCCGGGAAAAGTCGGCGAGGTTTTCAAGGGTGTGTGGGTCAACCGGGCGAGTGGGGTGCAGGTGGGAAAGTGTATTTCTGTCGTCGTCGCCGAACGCGTCAGCGACGGCCTGGCCATGATCGTGCTTTCGGGCCTGGGGGTGGTTGCTTACCCGCGCTATTGGCCCGCATTTTTGGCTGCGGCAGCGGTGTTGGCCGGGGTGGTGGTGGTCTCGCAGGTCCGCCCGCTGGCGTTGTGGTTCCTGGGGATCGGTGAGCGCCTTCCGGTGGTGCGCCGGTTTGCCCATGGGTTGCGCGAATTTTACGAGGGCAGCTTCGCCTTATTTCGGCCGCGCTCGACTCTGGTGGGTGTGGGGTTAGGCACAATCTCGTGGTTGGGCGAAGGCATCGGTTTTTACCTGATCCTGCTCGGGTTGGGATTGGCGCCGGGGACTAAACTGCTGGCGACCGCCGTCTTTGTTCTGGCGTTCTCGACCGTTATCGGCGCCGCCTCCACCTTGCCGGGCGGGTTGGGCGCTGTGGAGGTCTCGATCGCCGGGATGCTCGTGGTGCTGGCGGGGTTGCCTGCCGACCTGGCCAGCGCAGCAACCCTGCTGATCCGCCTGGCGACACTCTGGTTTGGGGTCGGCCTGGGATTGCTGGTATGGGCATTTTCGAAGGACCTGTTCCGTGTAGAAGAAAGCGCATTGGATGCTAAAAGTTGAATTTCACTGCCATACCGTCTTTTCGAAAGACTGCCTCACCCAACCGGCAAGTCTTCTGGCGACCTGCCGGAGCAAAGGCATCGACCGTGTGGTGATCACGGACCACAATGCCATCGAAGGGGCGTTGCAAGCTCAGGCGCTGGATCCCAACCGGGTGATCGTGGGAGAGGAGATCATGACCCGCAAAGGCGAGCTGCTGGCGGCTTACGTCAAGGAGCTGGTGCCGGCCGGGCTGGCGCCTGAGGAAGCGATTGCCATGCTGCGCGAGCAGGGGGGCGTTTATCAGCGTTTCGCATCCGTTTGACCTGAGGCGCAACGGCGCCTGGGCGAAGGACGACCTGCTGGAGATCGCCCCGCACGTGGATGCGATCGAGGTCTACAACTCGCGCTGCCTGGACGAAGAGCCCAACCGCCAGGCACAGGAATTCGCCGGGCAGCACCGCCTGCTGGGAACAGCCGGCTCGGATGCGCACCTTCCCTACGAGGTTGGGCGGGCGGTGCTGATCCTGCCGGAATTCAACGATGCGAGCAGCCTGATCGAGGCGCTGGCTGCCGCCCGGATCGAGGGGCGCATCTCGCCGGCCTGGGTGCATTTCGGGTCGTTTTTCTCGCGGGTGTGGAAGCAGATGCGCAAATCATCCAACAGCAATCTAAAATCTACTCTCAAAAATTCTTGACGGATTGTGGGCTTTAGGGTTAAATTCATCCTGAGGGGCGGTGGCGGAATTGGCAGACGCAGTGGACTTAAAATCCACCGGCCGCAAGGCCTTGTGGGTTCGACCCCCACCCGCCCTATCGATCTAACAATAGATCCAAGCTTCTGCAAGTCAAGCCGAACACCAGGCTTTCCAGATTCATCTCCGGTTCGAGAGAATCTCCTAAACCAGTGAGCTGGCAGGCAAAAATTCTGAAAGGAGTTTCAATTAACATGTGTGCAGTAAAGTCTATGCCCGGTTTGCGTCCTTTTGAGGCCACCCCGTTGAAAAGGCGCTCCCCCGTGCCTTCTGATATTGAAATTGCACAGGAAGCGAAGCTTAAGACGGCCTTGCAGTTAGCGGAAGAGTTGGGAATCCTTCCGGAAGAGTTGGAAATGTACGGGCCCTACAAGGCTAAGGTAAAGCTGGAGATCTTGGAACGCTTGAAGGACGTCCCTAACGGGAAATACGTAGACGTGACTGCCATTACGCCAACGCCATTGGGTGAAGGAAAAAGCACGACGACGGTAGGCCTGAGCCAGGCTCTGGGGGCCCACCTGGGCAAGCGCGTCTTCACCTGCATGCGCCAGCCCAGCCAGGGGCCAACCTTCGGCATCAAAGGCGGCGCAGCCGGCGGCGGGTACAGCCAGATTATTCCCATGGAAGATTTCAACCTGCACCTGACCGGCGACATCCACGCCATTACCGCGGCGAATAACCTGCTGGCGGCTGCCATCGATACGCGCATGTTTCACGAGAATGGCGTTTCAGATGAAACCCTCTTCGACCGCCTGTGCCCCAAGGACAAGAAAGGCAAGCGACATTTTGGCCGCGCAATGGCCGGCCGCTTGAAGAAACTGGGCATTACCACCGACGACCCCGAGCAGCTTACCACTGAGCAGCGCGCCCGTTTTGCCCGCCTGGATATCGACCCTGAGACGATCACCTGGCGGCGCGTGATGGATATAAATGATCGCATGCTGCGCGGCATCACCATCGGCCAGGGTCCTGAAGAAAAAGGCTTTACCCGAGAGACCGGGTTCGATATTACGGTGGCCAGTGAAATCATGGCCATCCTTGGGCTAACCACCAGTCTGTCCGACATGCGCGAGCGATTGGGCAATATGGTGATCGGCCTAAGCCGCTCCGGAGAAGCTGTCACCGCAGACGACCTGGGCGTTGGTGGCGCGTTGACCGTGTTGATGAAGGACGCCATCAAGCCCAACCTGATGCAAACCCTGGAAGGCACCCCGGCCTTCATCCACGCCGGTCCCTTCGCCAACATCGCCCACGGCAACAGTTCCATCCTGGCCGATAAGATCGCCCTGAAGCTGGCTGATTACGTGGTGACCGAATCTGGCTTTGGCGCAGACATCGGTATGGAGAAATTCCTGGATATTAAATGCCGCTATTCGGGGTTGGTTCCCGATGTGGTTGTGATGGTGGCGACAATCCGTGCTCTGAAGATGCACGGCGGCGGGCCGAAAGTGGTGGCCGGCAAGCCTCTCGACCTGGCGTACACCGATGAGAACCTGGACCTGCTGTCCAAAGGCATCCCCAACCTGGTGCGCCATGTACAGAACGTACAGCGTTTCGGCATCCCCGTCATTGTAGCTGTGAACCGCTTTTCGACCGATACGCCCGTCGAGATGGAGCTGGTGCGCAAGGCAGCGATCGAGGCCGGCGCCGATGACGCGGTGATCTGCAACCACTGGGAAGAGGGTGGTCTGGGAGCGCTCGAGCTCGGCAAGGCAGTCATCAAAGCCACCAGCAAACCCTCCGACTTTCATTTCTTGTACCCGCTCGATATCTCGATCAAAGAGAAGATCGAGATCATTGCCCGCCAGATCTACGGCGCCGATGGTGTAGATTACGAGCCACCATCACAACCACATCGGGAACCAACCCCGAATAGCGGCATTTAATATCCAGGAATTTCTCCATACCGATGTCTGCGCCAAAGCCA
>JAMCRR010000185.1 GCA_023381565.1 Chloroflexota bacterium | reverse complement strand
GAGCAGATTTCTGGCGTGGAGCGTAACCTGATCGTAGAAGCCGCGCGAATGTATGCCACGGCCAGGAACGGCGCCATCTACTGGGCCCTGGGGATTTCTCAAAGCACCCACGGCACGGATAACGCCTTGAGCCTGATCAACCTGGCGCTGATGACCGGCCACATCGGGCGCAAAGGCACCGGCTTGAACCCGCTGCGCGGCCAGAACAACGTGCAGGGCGCTTCGGACGCGGGCGTGATGCCCTGGCATTATCCCGGCTATCAGCGCGTGGATGACGAAAACGCCGCCCAGAAGTTCGAAAAAGCCTGGAACATCGAGCCGGGTGGGCTGAACCGCAAGCTGGGCCTGACCACCACGGAAATCCTCAGCTCGGTTGGCCCGGGCGGGGTGCACAGCCTGTACATCATGGGCGAGAACCCAATGATGTCTGAGCCCAACCTCAACAATACTCGCAAGGAAATAGAAGAGCTGGAGTTCATCGCCGCGCAGGATCTGTTCATCAACGAATCCGGGGCTTACGCCGACGTGTTCTTGCCCTCGGCCTCCTGGGCGGAAAAAGACGGCACCTTCACCAACACCGACCGGCGCGTACAGCGCGTGCGCAAGGCCATTGAGCCTCGCAACCAGGCTCGTCCGGATTGGCAGATCCTGTGCGACCTGGCCAGGCGCGTGGAGCAACGCCTTGGCCGTCAGAACTCCGCCTATTGGGACTATGCGCATCCTTCCGAGGTGCTGGAAGAAATGGCACGCGTGGTGCCGGAATACGCCGGGGTCAAGTACGCTCGCATCGAGAAGCAAGGCTTGCAGACCCCGGTTTTAGACGATACCCACCCCGGTACCCCTTACCTGTTCGCGGAAAAATTTCCGCGCGGGAGGGGAAAATTCCACCCACTGGATTACCGCCCGAACGTCGAATTCCCAGACGACGATTACCCGCTCATTTTAAACACCGGGCGCGTGCTGGAGCATTGGCACGGCGGCACCCTCACCCGCCACTCCCAACTGGACGATCTCTACCCGGAGGCTTTGGTCGAGATTCATCCGGCCGATGCAGCGCGTTTAAAGATCGAGGACCAACAGCCGGTGCGCGTCACTTCGCGGCGCGGCTCGATCGTGCTGCGCGCAAAAGTCACGCAAAAGACCACCCTGGGGGTGGTCTTCATCCCCTTCCACTTTGCCGAATCCGCCGCCAACGAGCTGACCCTCGACCAGCTCGATCCGCAAGCCAAGATTCCGGAATTCAAGGCCGCCGCCGTACGGGTCGCGCCCGCGACGGAAGCGGAGCTTTTCCGACCCGAGGCGCACCAGTTGCGGGGGAGGTACTGATCGTATTCTTTCTTGGTTAAGGGGGCATCTGCCAGGCAGCGTTTACACGGCTGCCTGGCATTTATCGTCACCCTTTCTCCCTTGACCTTTGTCATGAAATTGCTATACTTTTGTCAGCCGACCTTCGCGGGATTTGCTTACAATAGAGATATGAGATCAATTGCCTGATCGCCCAACAGCCGTCCATCAGCGCAGCAGGAGAGAAAGGTATGGGAAAGCCCTGTTTAACCGTCTTATGGGTAAATTATCGAGATCTTCATTTCTCCGAACTGGTTGAATCTCTCGAAAAAAATAGCAATTTCCGCATCGACCTGGCCGGCAGCAATGAGCGGGCCTTGCATCTGCTCACGACTTCAAAAGAGTTATACGATGTGGTCCTGATCGATGCCCGGCCATTGGAAGAGGCCGGGGTCGAGCTGGCTCAATGCCTGCATAAAGACTGGCCCGACTTTGAGTGCATCCTGCTGATCGAAAGAGGGGGTGAGCTACGCCGGCAAGCCCTAAAACTCGGCGTATTCCGCACCTTTGAAGATCCCATCCGCCCGGAAGACCTGTTGATGAACCTCCGCGTGGCGGCCATACATTCCCGCCAACGCCGGATCATGCGAGCTATCCTTTCTGAAACCAACTTCAACAAGGTTCTAGACGGTATTCTGGATACCGCTGCGGCTTTGGTCGAGGCAGACGAAGCCTGCCTCATGATCAAAGAGCCCGAGTCAGATCGGCTGCACCGTTATCCGGCTTCTCACCCAGGGCAGGTACACTGCAAGCGCATCTTCAAAGGAGTGGATCTCTGCCGAGACATCTTACGTACAGGCAATGTGGTGGCCGTACCAGATGCGCAGTTGGATCCACGCGTGGACGACCGCTTCGCCGCCACCGGGATACGCTCCTTTGCAGCAGTACCGGCAAATTTCAACAATCAAAGGGTGGGGGTGCTGTATGCCTTTTATCGCACACCCAGAGATTTTGAAAGGCAAGGTCTCATCCCCCTGTTGAACGCTCCCGCGCAGCTCGCGGGCCAGGCCATCACCAATCTTCGCCATTTTGCCCGGACTCGGTCCCAAAGCAATTACATGACCAGCCTGATCGCCACCAGCCAGGCGCTGACCCAGGCGCAAACGGACGAGGAACAATTCGATCTGGCATGGAAATATGCTTCCACGCAGCTCAAGATATCCACCTTCTTTATCGGCCTGTACGACCCCAAGACGGACAGCATCCATTATGAAATGGTGTACGACCGGGGCGAGCCGGGCCACCTGGAAGACCGTTTCCTGGGCAACCAACGCCACGAATGGGGCGTCAGTGGCCTGGTGGCCAAGACCGGCGAAGAAATGTACTGGTCCACCTACGAAGAGGGAGCACGCATCTGCCAGCAACAGCATATCCAACCCCTTCAGGTTGGGACTCCATGCCAGTCCTGTTTCTATCTACCCTTAAAAAAAGGCGACGAGGTGCTGGGGGTGATCTCGATCCAAAGCTATATCCCTTATGCTTTCGACGACGCCATCAAGGATGCCTTTCGAGCGCTGGGCAGCCTGTTGGTGGTCGGGATGGAAAAGAACAGGCTCTACAAAGAGGTGGCCAATGCTCGCGACGAAGTGGACCAGGTTGCCAGGAAGCTGACCGAAGAGTCTTACGAAGCCTCGCTGAAGGCCATTGTGGCAGCCGTCCGTAAGGTGATGAGCTGCGACTCGGTGGCCCTCTACGGCTACAATCAAGACCGTGATGAGTTCGAGTTCCCGCCTACGCTACTGGGCGTAAACGATTCCACTTCCGTGATGGCGCTACGCCGGGTCTCCAAACGCTCGATAATTTAC
>JAMCRR010000061.1 GCA_023381565.1 Chloroflexota bacterium | reverse complement strand
CGGTACCGGAGCAGGGTGGGGTGGGCGGGGGATGGGTGCCGGAGGTATAGGGCGGTGGGGTGATTTGGGTGACTGCTCCGGTGACTGGAAGCTGAGGGGTGGGGTTGGTGGCAGCCTGTGCGGGTGGCGCTGTGCTGGGCGTAGGTCCGGCAGGCAATCCTCCAGGGTAGACGCAGCTTCCCAATGAGAGGAGGGTGGGAATCAGCAGGGCAGCAAGGATCTTCTGCAATATTTTAGCCCCGATCGGTGTGGATGATACCAGATGCATGGATATTCCCCCAACCAAATTATACACTTAACCATCATCTGGTGCAGATGATCCCCTGTGAGGCGCGTAAGGCAAGGGTGCTGTTGGTAACTTTCTCAAGCCTCTTTGCGAGAGGAGACCTCCCGAGGGATCTCGAGGTTGCTTCCAACGCACCGATGCATAATCCCGAATTTGAAAACTAAATATTAGGTCCTCTTCAACGACACAACTGCCGGAACCAGGTCGAACATCAGAAAGCCAATCGGCAGGCCGATGATCGTCAGGCACAGAGCGTAGGCGGCTTCCATCCAGATGGCGCTCAGCCACCAGCCAACGAAGATAAAGTAGATGGCGCGCACCAGAATATTTACCTGCGTCTCCGGTAGCTCGCGCTGGACGATTGTGCCATCTGGCCGGGTTGTGACGGACACCTGGCGCGTCTCTCCGCGCAGGGCGATCACACGCGGCAGAACATTTAGCATCATCACCCCCAGTGGGATGCCGACGATGGAAACCATCAAGATCCAGGCGATAACGATCCAGAGCTGGCCCAGCCACCACCCGATGAAGGCGAACCAAAGGATCTGGAGCAGGCAGCCCGGGTTTTGGCGTGTATTCACAACGGTTGTGTTCATTTTCGATAATCCCTTTCAATTAATATACGCAGATTTGTTGATCGGGTTGCGTGAAAATGGTTCGATCGGGGAAACAAAACCAAAAAACCAGGCGCGGACCAGCACGGATCAACGCGAGAACTACTCTTGATTCACCTGCGAATTTCCGCAATCATCCCCCTCCTAGCCGGTCCTTCACGATTTTTCGTGTAATTATCACAAAAGGGAGGCTCAGGCAGTCTCGGTTTGCGAAGAGCCCCGCAGCCGCAGGATGCGGAATACCAGACCCAGGCTCGCGAAATATACGACGTAAGAAATCGCCTCAATCAGAGAAGGGCTGCCGTCGTAGCCAAAGAGGGTCTTCATCACCTGACCGGGAAGGGATTGATCGCTGAGCAGGGAATTGGTGTTCCACAGGTGGGCAATCATCGCCGGGATCCACCCGGCCGTGCTCAATGCCCCTACCCCCTGGGCTACCAGCCCGGCGCCAAAGAACATGAGCAGGAGGTTTGTCACCTGGAAGAACTGGCGCAGGTTCAGGCGGCGAGCGGAGCTGAACACCAGCCAACCGAGCAAGCCCGCTGAGATCAAGCCCACCGCCGCGCCGGACAGGGTCAGGGCTGCGCCAGAGGTCAGCCTCGTGGCGTACAGGTAGACGGCCAGCTCAATCCCTTCACGAACAACGGTCACGAAAACCAGCAGAAAGAGCGCCGGTCCTCCGGCATTCCTCAGGGCATTCTGCACTCGATTTTCAAGAGCGGTTTTGAGGGCGCGGGATTGATTTCCCATCCAGAAAATCATCCAGGTCAGCAAGGCGGCTGCCAGGAGCATGCTCAGCCCCTCGAAAATCAGCTCGCTCTGGCCTTCGAGCTCTGCACCCAACAGGTCCAGGCCCACGGCAGCGAGAGCGCTGAAAATGAATGCGGCGACTGCGCCAGCACCGACAGAAGGGCGCAGGTCGTCGCGCTGGGTTTTGTGGAGGGCGCTCAAGATGATGCCGATCATCAATGCGGCTTCCATACCTTCACGCAGCGACAGAAGGATGCTGGGTAGCATTACCGATAATCCCTCTCGTCTAGATGCAATGAATTGAAAACAAGTATGCAAAATGATCTCATATAACTACGATCCCGACACCGTAATTATATGATAAAGGTGATATTTGTCAATAATATCTATAAAAACTCGTCTTTTTCACCGCGCGCCTGCGTCCCTTCGTCCTTACACTCTTGCGTCGCGCCAGGCGAATTTTCCCCCAACGATCGTGCCGAGCACCGATACGTTCAAGATCTCCATCGGGTCGATGGAGAATATATCTTGATTAAGGAGGGTCATATCGGCCAGCTTCCCCGGCGCCAGCGATCCCAGGCGCTTTTCATCTCCGGCGGCATAGGCCGGGCCTGCAGTAAAGCCGCATACCGCCTCTTCCACACTGAGGCGCTGTTCGGGATACCAACCCTCAGGACCCGGACTGCCGTCTGACCGGCGGCGGGTTACTGCGGCGTGGATGCCCACCAGGGGATCGAGCGTCTCCACCGGGCAGTCTGAGCCCAAGGCCAGGACAGCGCCGTTCTTGAGTTGGGTTTTCAGGGCGTAACCGCCCTGGCTGCGTTTGCCCCAATGGCGGTCGGCGATGAGCATATCCGAAGTGGCATGGATCGGCTGCATGGAAGCGATCACGCCCAGCTGGCCAAGCCGGCCGGCGTCTGCCGGATGCAGAAGCTGGACGTGCTCGATGCGGTTGCGCAGCCCGCTGGGCTCGTGAGCGGCTACCTCGGCATAGATATCCAGGACCTCGCGGTTTGCCCGGTCGCCAATGGCGTGGATGGCGGCGCTCAGGCCTGCGGAGTTGGCTTTGCGGACCGCCTGGAACAGGGCATTCATCTCGATCACCGCAATGCCGGTATCGGAAGGCGCCGTCTCGTATCCCTCCAGCATCCAGGCCGTGCGCGGACCCAGGGCACCGTCGGCAAACATTTTTACCGAGCCGATGCGCAGCCAATTGTCTCCAAAGCCGCTGCGCAGACCAACGCCGATCGCATCATCCAGATGCTCCAGGGGGATGCTTTTGGTCACGCGTAAAGAGAGCTCGCCGCGCTGGTGAAGGGCCTGATAAGCCTGGAAGGCCAGCGGCCCATCCATATCGTGGATGCCGGTCAGCCCGGCGCGGTTGGCTTCGCCTTGCCCCTGGCGGATGGCGTCGACCATCTCGTCCAAAGTAGGCTCGGGGATTAATGACCCGACAAGGTTCTGAGCCTCTTCCAGCAAGATTCCAGTAGGCTCACCCGTAGCATTGCGCACGATTTGACCACCGGCTGGGTCTGGCGTCTTCCCGTTGATACCCGCCAGGCGCAGGGCGCGCGTGTTCACCCAGCAGGCGTGGCCGCTCTTTGCCCACAGGCAGACCGGGTGGTCAGACGAAACCGGGTCAAGCTGCGCTGCGGATGGGAAATTGCCTCCCCACACGTTGTGGTTCCAACCAAAACCGGTTACCCAGCCTCCAGATGGCGTGCGCTCAGCATGGCGCGCCACGCGTGCCAGTGCTTCTTCCAGGGTAGGGGTCTCAGCATTCACCCTCTGCAAACCGGTGGAATACATGGAGAAATGGATGTGGGCGTCGGTCAGGCCGGGGATCACGCAGGCGCCTTTGAGGTCGATCAATTTTTCGCTTCCGCCGTTTGGCAGCCAGCTTTTCGCCCCGGGATCGTTGCCGGTATAAACGATCTTGCCATCTCGGACGGCCAGAGCAGAGACAAACGGTTGGGCGGGATTTTGTGTGTGAATACGGCCGTTCACCAATATCAGGTCAGCGTTAGAAGACATCATCTCTCCTTAAATATTGTGTTGGGATTTTTACTCCTGCCTGCGCGTGCGCCGGCCGGGCTTGCTTTTGCGCGGATGGTCCGCGCCGTGGTAGAAAGGCACCGTGATCCCGTTGACCTGGCAGATGCGCCGGTCCAGCATGCGGCTGCGCAGTCGCTCATCGATATCATCGAGCGTGTCGGAGGTCGTGATCAGCGTGGGCAGCTCGGCGTTGTACCGGTAGTTGAAGATCTGGTACAGTTTCTCTTTCGCCCAGGCCGTAGCGGACTGTGTCCCCAGGTCATCCAGGATAAGCAGGGGGGTGGTGCGAATCTCGTCGAAACGACGGTCGTAGCTGACGTTGCTGTTCGGGTTGAAGGTGGCTCTCAGGTGGTCGAGCAAATCGGGAGCGGTGACAAACACGGGCGGGTACCCCAAACTGGCGCGAAAATTCCCGACGGCTGCCGCCAGGTGCGTCTTGCCACAGCCGAATTTCCCGGTCAGCACCAGCCAGCCGTGGGGGTTTTCGCCGAACACTTGCGCCGCCTTGAAGGCTTTCTCCAGGCTCTGCAGGTCTTCGGCAGAGATGTCCTCATCCCGGCGCAGGCTGAAGTTGCTGAAAGTCTGTTTGTTGTGCAGGCTCAGCGAGGAAAGCTCGTGGTGACCGATGTCATCGGTGGGGTTGCGGTAATCTGGAGCGAGGATGTGGCAGGTAGTGACCAGCTCTGGGTCCTGCAAGCGCGAGCGAATGCGAGGCTCGATCTCCTCCAGCGCCTGGTTGCTGGTGACGACCACCGGCAGCCGGCTGATGTAGCGGTAATTCAGGATCTGGAAGAGCTTCTCCTGCGCCCAGGGGGTGGCGTTCTGCGTGCCGAAATCGTCCAACACAAGGAGCTGGATGTTGCGGATCTCTTCGAACCGCTCTTCGAAAGAGGTCTCCGTGCTGTCGTAAGCAAATCGCAGCCAATCCAGCAGGTCGGGCACGGTGATGAAAAGGGTGGGCACTCCCATACTGACGGTAAAGTTCGCGATGGCTGCCGCCAGGTGGGTTTTCCCGGCGCCGTAATCACCCAGGAATAAGATCCACCCCTGGAGGTTCTTTGAGAATTGGCGGGCGTGGTTATAGGCGGATTCCAGGGACACCACCTGGTATTCGCCCAATCCAATCCGGCCGCGCGCTTGGAAGGTGTCGAAGGTCAGGTGCTTCAAGGCCTCCAGGTTGCTGAAACGGAACAGGCGCGCCTGGATGGATTGGGTGACAGCGGCCTGGCGGCAGGAGCAGATCGTCACTTTGCCGAAATCGGGGTGCCCCACGGGTACGTCCTGGCGCAAATAGCCGATCCCGCCGCAGATCGGGCAGTTCGGGTCGCCGGGAAGGGATCGGGGTTGAGGTTCAGTGCTCGATGAAGTCGGCGTATTTTCCTTCGACGTAGCGGCGGCGATCTTTTTGAGAGTCTCCTCGATTTTGCTCATCGCGTCCTTCCTCCTGCCAGGAGTGCAGGATTGCTTCGACGTAGCGCCACCTGCGCACGTTGTTTTCCACAGCAATGCGCAGGGCATCTTCGATCCAGGCTGCAGGGTAGGTTTTTTCGGCCTCCTGCAGGGACTCGGCGATCATCGGTGTAAGCGGTCCGATATGTTCCTCGTATAATCGAAAAATATTCGGGCGCTCGATATCCAGGGTTACGTTTGCCACGGGGGTTAAGTCGGGCTGCCAGGCGCCTTTCTTCAAGCCTTCGACAGCCGCCCGGCCGCGTGGCGAATTCAGGAAATAATAGACCTGGCTGCTCGCCTCGCTTTGCACCTCCGCTTTGAGGAGGCTTCCCCGGGTAACGGCGCGCTGCAGGCTATCTTCCAGGGCGGCAGCTGCATCGGTGGGTGTGCTGCCCAGGCCCTTCAGGAAGGTGTCGTCGGCGAGGAAATCCTGCGGGCGGATGAAACGGAAGACGCCCTCTTTCCGGTTCAGGAACCACAGGGCGTAAAGTATGACTTTGAGCTCACCGAGGTGATCGATGGCGGGCAGCAGCTCGGAGAAAAACGGAGCAGGGATCGGGGTAAGGCGTACTTTCCCGGTAGGGAAGCCTCTAAAGGATAAAGGTGGAAGGTTCGCTACGCGGGATGAATCCGGATCTTTTTTCATCTTTGCCTGGGGGTGGCGGCATTTTCAAAGCGCGCCAGGTTGCTCAAGAAGACCAGCTCGATTCCCGGGTGGGTAGGGCCATTGCGGTGCTTGGCGACGATGATCTCGGCGATATTCTGCTTGACGGTGTCTTTATCCAGCGCATCGGGCCGGTGAATGAACATAACGATATCGGCGTCCTGCTCCAGGCTGCCCGATTCACGCAGATCGGAGAGCATCGGGCGCTTATCGGCGCGCTGCTCCACAGCGCGCGAGAGCTGGGCTGCCGCCAGCACGGGCACGTTCAGCTCGCGCGCCAGAACCTTCATGTTCCGGGAGATAAACGAAACCTCCTGGACGCGGTTCTCGGTGCGCATGTCGCTGGACATCAACTGCAGGTAATCCACCAGCACCAGGTCGAGCTGGTATTCCAGGTGCAGCCGGCGGCATTTGGTGCGGATCTGCAGTGGTGTGATCGCCGGAGTGTCGTCCAGGAAGATCTTGGTATCGCTCAGCACTTCGACCGCCTGGGTAAAGAGAGGCCATTCATCCTCGTTAAGCTGCCCGGAGCGCAGACGCTGCGTGTCGATTCCGGTCTCCTGGGAGATCAGGCGCTGCACAAGCTGTTCGTTGGACATCTCCAGAGAAAAAATGGCGACATGTTTTTTATGCTTGAGAGCTGCATTTTTGGCGATAGAAAGCAGAAAGCCGGTTTTTCCCATGCCGGGGCGCCCGGCGATGATCAGCAGGTCAGATTTCTGCAACCCTCCCAGCAGGTGATCCAGGTCGATCAGACCGGTGGGCACGCCGTAGATATCGGCCCCACGCTGGGAGAGCTGGTCGATGCGGTCGTAATATTCGCTCAGCACCGCCTGGATAGGCTGCAGGTCGTGGCGGGCACGGCGCTCGCTGATGCCAAAAATGGATTTTTCGGCTTCGTCGATCGCCGTTTCGATGGGGGCATGCTCGTCCAGGGCCAGCTTGGCGACCTGGTTGGCAGCCGCCAGCATCCTGCGGCGGATGGCGCTCACTTCGATCAAATGCCCGTAAGCCTCGGCGTGCAATGAAGTAGGCACCTGCTGGATGAGCGCGGTCAGGTAGGCTGGGCCGCCTATTTCGGCGAGCTGGCCTTGCTGGTCCAGCTCTTCAGAAACGGTTAAATAATCGATGGGGGCGCGGCGCTCATGAAGCCGGGTAAACGTTTCCCAGATCCATTGGTTGCGGTGGATGTAAAAATCTTCCGCCTGTAAAAATTGGGCGACGTCGTAGTAGGCTTCGGGGTTGATTAATATCGACCCGAGAACAGCTTCTTCAGCCTCACGGCTTTGTGGCACAACTACGGGTTCTGCCGCCTGAAGATCTTGCGGTGGGAGTTCGCTCATAGGATGTTCTTGTTGAAAACCTGGGTGGGTAATGCAGGATCCTGATGGACGCAGAGTTCGGTTGTCGGGATATGCCCGGGTTACATTTGTCTTTTACCGTTCAGCGTTTTTTGCCCTTTGGTTTATCTGGCTTATCTTCGTCGTCATCGGTCTCGTCGTCTTCTGGCTTGTCAGACAGGTTGTCTAAATCTAAATTTTGCAAGAAATCTTCGAAGACAGAGAGGCGTTCTTCGCTGGCTTCCGGAGCCGGCTCGGAGCCTCTGGGCGATGGCGCAGCCGATGGGGGCTCTTGGGTTTGCTGGATGTCTTGCTCGGGAAGGATGCCGGCCGTTTCGAGAATGTCGCGGCTGACCAGGATGGGGACGTGGGCGCGCACAGCCAGAGCCAGCGCGTCGGAGGGACGGGAGTCGATCTCCAGCACACGGCCATCGACTTCGGCCACAATGTTGCCATAAAATACTTCATCTTTCAGGGAAACCACTTCAATCCGTAAGATACGAGCATTCAGCGCAGCGAAAACATTCTTGAGGAGATCGTGGGTTTGCGGGCGCGCGACCTCTACTTCCTGCAGGGCAATCGTTATCGACTCGGCCTCGTAGGGACCAATCCAGATCGGCAGATACCGGTCGGAATCGGTTTCTCGCAAGACGACAATCCGCTGTTGATTTGTCAGACTTACCCGCACGCTATCAATAACCACTTCGATCATTCGCGACATACATACCTCCCTCACCAGGAATGCTGGTGGAGTCCAATCTCGTTTATTTTAACACGTCGGTTAACAGGATGCAACCTGATTTTTATGTGGGTATTTACTGCCATCCACGCCTTTTTTAAGGTATAATAACATTGTTAATATATTCCACGGCGAAATTGAACTATTAACGATCATTGGTTCATGGTGCAAATCGAATCTGCATTTAATCGGGGGGATGCCCTCGAATGAGTGGTCATTCCCACCCTTCTTCCTTTCTTCTGATCAGGTAAGCGGATGAAATCTACAATCCTGCTCATCGAAGGAAAAAGAGCCGACCACCCATCTTTTGGTCCTGGCTTGCGGCGTAAGGGTTTCCAGGTCGAGTCTGCCGCTAACGGCAGCGCGGCAATTGCCCGGCTCGAGAGCGTAGACCCAGACCTGGTGATTGTCGATGCAGCCTCGCTGCGCACCAGCGGGCGGAGGATTTGCCTGGCGCTCAGGGAAGAGCTGGATGGCCTTCCGATTGTTTTGATCGTAGACGTGAATAAGGATGTTTCGACCAAAGTGGAAGCCGATGTAGTTCTCAGCCTGCCCTTCACCGTCCAGAAACTGATTAACCGGATGAAGCCATACCTACCGGCGGAAGAGAAGAACATCCTGCATGTCGGACCGATCCGCATGGATATCGAGCAGAGACGCGTGCGCTGCCTGTCCAAAAAAGCCAGGCTGACGCCGAAAGAGGTTCTCCTGCTAAAGACCCTGATGGAACACCCTGGAGAGGCCATCGAGCGCAAGACGCTCTTCAAATCCGTCTGGGAAACCGAGTACACAGGCGATACGCGCACGCTGGACGTGCACATCAGCTGGCTTCGGGAGGCGATCGAACCCAATCCCCGCCAGCCGCGCTTCCTCAAGACCATCCGCGGGGTAGGCTACCGGCTGGACGTGTAAGATCTTAAGAAATCCACAGATAATACAGTTTGCCCAGAACTAAGGCCCCTCTGTTGAGGGGTTAATTAATTTTCGCCTGCACGATCCTCTCGATCTCAGCCACAACCAGGTTTCGCCCGATTGGCTGTAAATACCTCCCCTGGTAATCTGCATTCCCGACGTCTTCCACCAGAGCAAGATGGAAGGGCGCTAAGAAGTTTTGCATTTCGGATGGTTCCAGTCCAAAAATCCAGGGGGCTCCATTCTTGGCGACTGTATCCAGCATTTTCTCAGCACCTGGGATATTCGAGCGGCGCTCGACGATGCTTTTTAAAACGTAGGTGAAAACGAGCACGCTTTTGGGGGCCGATCTTCCGATAAAAGCCAGGGTTTGACAAACGGAGTCCTCCGAAAGATATTGGGTAACCCCTTCCCAGACAAACACCGCAGGACTGGAAGGATCGAAGTCTGTTCCGGCAAAAGCCGTTTCCAGGGTCTGTTTATCGAAATCAAGCGGGATATAGGTGACCTGCTGGGGCAACCGGCCGAGATATTTTTCGACCTTCTTCTTTTTTGTTTCTTGGACGGAGGGTAGATCGACCTCAAAGGCCTTCACGCGCTCGATCCCAGGTAAGCGATAGGGGCGCGTGTCGAGGCCGGCGCCCAGGATAACCACCTGGTCGATTCCTTGAGACATAGATGTTTCGACAACATCGTCGATATAGCGTGTGCGGCAAATTTGCACCCCGTAAATGCCCGGCAGGATGCCGTCGGTCTGTTTTAGCGTATAGTTGCGCATGCCGCTGACTTGCATGAGCACCCGAATTGTCCCGCCAACCAGCTCTTTGGCAATGGGATCGTCGAAGAGCCGGATTTTTTCAGGCTGGTACTGCTCGATCATCCGGCAGATTGCTGCACCCAGCGCCGTATTTCCAACACCTTGTTCAGCCATAGTAAATTTCCTTGAGTTTTTTATGTACTATATGTTTTAATTGAGTACATTTTAATTCCAATTTCTTTACCTGTCAATCATTATGAACTATAATTAAGCAGAGAGTTCAATATCTTGCTAATCAGACGTGTATATACGCCTATGAACGGTCATGACCGGCGCAGACAACGCATCAGCGAGCGAATCAAAAAAGTAGCTCTGGAGCTGTATAAATCCTTCGGGGTAGAGAAGGTGAGCATGGATGAGATTGCAGCCAGGGCAGACGTGTCTAAAGTAACGATCTATAAGTACTTCCACAGCAAAGCTGGGCTACGCAGGGAAGTAATCCGGTTGTATACAGACGAAATCCTTGAAGAAATTGAAAAAGCGCTTGAGGACAACCACAATATCGTCGAGAAGCTAAAAATTATCATGCTGGCTGAAGCAAATGCACCCAAATTGGCCGACAGCCGCGGGCTTATAGAGTTGTTGGAAAAAGATGATCAAAATGATGGGGGCGGTCCTGGAATCCTCCAAAATCGAATCCGCGAGATCCTTTTCCGCGTCTACCAGGAAGGTATCCAAGAAGGATACATCGATGCCGGTTTATCCTTCGAGCTGCTCAATCTGTATGCGGAAATCATTCAGGCCGGCTTCAAAGGAAAAGTGATGGATCTTCAACCGGTGCTCGCCGATCCACAATCGTTCGAGAAGCTGCTGCATCTCTATTTTTTTGGAATATTCCAGAAGAAGTAATTTCCAAGTAAAGATCGTGGGAAAAATCATCCCTCCAGGTGATGGAGATGTAAAACCGGCAGCCCTGCTACCTGACCGGAAGTGAGCTAGGCAGTTTCCTAGTGGGCGATCGAGGTCAATTCGAGCAAGAGTCCAGCAGCGATGACCCCCAGCAGGAGGCTGGCGGCGTTCGCCCCAATCGCGTCGATAGGGATTCCAGCGGTTGGTTTCGTGTTTCCCCCAGCAGGAGGCGTATCGCCTGCCGCCAATGTGGCTGATATTCCGATGGAAGCGCTGATAAACGGATTCACCCTGCTTTTGCTCAGCCTGGAGAGCAGCTTGCCAACCAGGAAGCCCAGGGTTAGGTTGAGCGCCAACCCTAGCAGCCCGAGTAAGAAGATCTTCAGAGTTGCCAGGCTCAGGAAGCTCGCCGCCTCCATCAACATGCCGATGGCCAGCCCGAGGAGGATTGCCGCCAGAGCGATGAGCGCGTAGCGGGTTGGTGGGGAGAGCAGGTTCACGACCTGGCTCTCCCGCAGCAGGTTCCCGAGCAGCAGCGCTGCGACCAGCGGCGCTGCCTGCGGAGCGATCAGGCTGACGAACAGGGCAACGAGTACCGGGAAGGCCAGCCGGACCACCCGGGAGACCGGCGGAGGGGTGTTCCCAAGATGGCGGCCACGCTCGTCGGGGGTGGTCGACAGGCGCACGATGGCGGAGCGGACGGCAGGCAGCAGGCTCATGAATGCGAATGCGGCAACCGTAACCGGGGCGAGCAAGCCTGGCGCCAGCCTGGAGGTTACGAAGATAGCCGCCGGACCGCTTAAGGCGCCGATCGTCCCGATCGAAGCCGCATCCGATGGATGGAAGCCCCAGACCACGGCCAACACCAGGATGCCAAAAATCCCCAATTGAACGGCTGCGCCATAGATCGCCAGGCGGGGGTAAGCCAATAAGGGGCCAAAATCGACCAGTGCGCCGGCGCCGACGAGCATCAATAAGGGGAGCAGGCCGGTCTGGACCCCGACGTCGTTGACCAGCTTGAATAAGCCGCTCGCGTCGGCGAAACCGCTGTTTACCAGGATGCAGCCGAACCCGGCCGGTACCAGCAGCAGGCTCGTTTCCCGCCGCCTGGCGACCCCCAGAGCCAGCATAGCTGCCCCGATTGCCAGCATTACCGCATTGCCGAAAGTAAAAGAAGCCAGGTTGGTTAAGAGGGCGATCAAGAAGGGAGACAGGTCCATGCGAGAGATATCCTATCAGCCTGAATATTCCATCAGCACCTGGCCCTGCTTGACGGCATCACCGGGTGCAACTTTCACGCTGCCAATCCGCCCGATGCGCGCGGCGCGCACAGCGTTTTTCACTTTGGCTATTTCCAGGATGCACAGCTCCTGGCCAAAAGCAACTTCATCGTCCGGGCTGACTGCCACCGAAAGGATCACGCCAGAGGCGGGCGCCAGAACGAGTTGGGCGCGGGGCAGCCCGGCAGCCCGGTGCTCGCCGGCAGCGGTGGAAGGCAGGCCTTCGCTTCCTGCCTCCTCCGCAGCCATCTGCAGCTCAGATCTCTGGCGCTGGCTCTCGGCTACTTTCTTGGCATCCCCGCTGTATTCCAGCAACAGAGCCATCAAACCCCACAAGAAGAGGCCGGCGGCAGCGGTCAGGCTAAGGCCGAGGATGGCAATGGCGAGGGCATTCTGCAAGTCGGCGTCCATACCCCCCTATGGCATCATGGCGTAGAAGACTTTATTCCCAAAAGCAAGGAAAATCGTTCGAGTGGAACTGATGGTAAAGGCAGTGACCGGTGTGTCTGGAATGCCTTCATCTGCTGGATTGGCCGGGAGGAGCAGCCGCTGCAAATTCAGGCGCATACTGAAATGGTAAACCGACCTCTCTGCCTGGTCCAGCAGGTAGATGGACGGGTCAGGTGGTGGGGTAAACAACATCTGGGTGAACTTTGTGTTGGGAAGGGTCGCGACTCCATTCTGGCGACCGGGCCGCAAGTCGCTGTAGACCGCAGGGTCTGTGCAGCGGGTGGGCGAGCCCTGCATGTAACTCAGGGTGCAGAGGGTCAGGTGCCCATCGGCGTGGAGCAGGTACAGGTCGCTGCTGTTGACGGCCAGGTCTACCGCGTCTGCAATGGAGGGGATCTGTTCGTCGAAGAAGCTGTACGGGGCATCTCTAAAGGCTGCGGTACCGCCGGCGTAAATCCAAACCTCGTTGTTTGCCGAGTCCATCACGTAGAGGTTGTTCGAATCATAAGTGATGGCTGTGATTTTTCCCCAGCTGCTGTCTGAAGCCTTTGCCAGAGGCGCCGAGAGAGGCTCTTCGCCTGGGATGCAAAATACCAGGATGCCGGCGCCATCCACCCCCAATATTGTGGCTTTGAATTCATTCCCTTTGGGCATCGGAGCGATGTCTACCAGCGGGTTGATCGTAACGCTGCCTGAAACGCCCGGCTGGCATGTAAAAGCCGGGTCGACTTCGTAGCCGTGGGAGGTGAGTTGGGCCCGGATGACCTTGCCGTCGGTGGCATCCAGCATGTAAAGATCGGTGGGGGTCGCCACCATCTGGCTGACCTGGACGGATGAGGCCAGGCCGCCGATGATGGCAGGTTGGAAATTCAACCGGTAAACGCTGTCCAGGCGGTCCAGCGATTGCTGCGCCTGCTGGCGCAAGGATTGCGATGCGGTTGTTGTCTGGTAATTTTCGGCTTTATCCAGCCAGTAGATCGTTTTCTCCCAGGCGCTGCGTTGCGCGGCTGGATCGCTCTGGTTTTGAGTCTGGCTGGCGGCAACCTGCGCTTGGGCAAACAGCTCATTGAACTCGCTCTCCCTCCCGCGCTGAAAATACACCATGGCTGCCAATGTGACCACGATGAGCGGCACAGCCAGCGAAATAAAGAGCATCGAGCCGGTGGAGAGGCTTCCCGGTTGGCCGGCGGCTCCGGGGAGCAGGCGTGAGAACCAGGATTGCGCAGTCCGGTCCACTTTAGCCTGCGCGTGCGCTCCCTTCTGCCAGAATTTTGCGAAGCCCATCAGGAAGGGCTGCTTTTGAGCTGCGGGTGGCTTGGCCTGGCTTGCAGTGGAACGTAGGGCAGGTGCTGCGGGCGGGACCGCCGGACGAGATCGGCGTTCGGGTACCGGCCGGCGCAAGGTGGCTGCTGTGGGTGCGGGCTCGGGCGCCGTTTGATTGGAAAGGGAAGCGGCTGCCGTCTGCTGCGGCGCTGCGGGCGCCGGCTCGACGGCTGGGGTGGGGGTAGTCTCTCGTGGAGGCGTGGTCAGATCGGGGACGGTGCTTTTGACCGCCGGAAACTCCTCGTAAGTATTCTCGGCCTGAACGGGTTCCTCGAATGGCGCTGCTGCAGGAAGTGCGGTTTCTTGAGGCAGAAGGGGCTCTGGTGCAGGGGAAGGAGCAGGCATTTTCTCGAGCGCAGGGGGAGCCATTTCAGGCAGCCCGGTGACCGGGCGCACGAAATTAATCTTCCCTGATCCAGATTGGAATTGGACCAGGACTGCGCTCAGATTGGGGGGCGCTTGGTTGAGCAGCCTGCGGCTGATCATCTCGATCGGAAGCGCCGTACTCCCATCCAGCAGGTTGGTAGTCCAGGTGGCGGGTGGTTCGGGAGAGAGGATCAGGTACTCGCCGGGCTGAACCTGTACCTGATAATAGCGCAGAACCAGGCTGCTGCCCAAACCCAGGCCGCGCCCGACGGTTTGCGGGTCGTAGAGATGCTGAACGCCGGAGACCGAGAGAATGAAGCTGTGTGCGGCGCCCCCGTGAGCCAGGTACAGCAACCCGCCATGCACCACTGCGAGGTTGATCAGAGCGGTCGCCTGCCGCCCGGTGCTGGTGTTGCGCAGGTTGCGATCCAGCAAATATTGGTTCAATTTCTCGGCGACAGCTCGCAGCGCGGAGGTTACCGAGCCGGATGTCTGGTAGTAGGTCTTTGTCAGGGTATCGAGAAGTTGTTTCAACCCTTCGGGCGCGAGGGGGGCGTTGCCTGTCAGCGCCAGCAGGATGATCAGCTGGTCGTCCGAACGGCCCCTGGCGGTGCGGCGGGGTGGCGTTGAGCCAACCAGCCCGGGCAGGCTGCTCTGATCACGGCTGTCGATGCGGTTGATTGGGAGTAAGTTTAGATCAAACACGGATGATCCAATGATATTGCCGAGAGGATAAACTGATTATACTCGGGTTTCTCAGATTCGCAGATTCGCTGCTTTCCATGTATAATCGCCTTGGATAAGGATATTCCATTGTGATAGGGAAGGATATGAATTTTACATGGGTACAATCGCCGGGCGATTTTGACCGGTTGGAGGGGGAATGGAACGATTTATTAGCAAAGAGTGCAAGTCATGTACCATTTTTACGCCACGAATACTTGCGCATCTGGTGGGATACACTGGGTGGGGGTGAATGGAGCAAAGCCGACCTTGCCGTCGTCACCGCACATGAAGGGGACCGGCTGGTAGGGATCGCTCCGATGTTCTCCAGCGCGAACAAGGAAGGCGAACCTGCCTTGCTGCTGCTGGGCAGCATTGAGATTTCAGATTATTTAGACGTGATTGCCCGCCCGGAAGACCTGCAAGATTTCATGGGGGGGCTGCTCTCGTTCCTGGATGAACAGGAATCTCCAGAGTGGCGAGTATTGGATTGGTACAACCTGCAGGAAGAATCGCCAACCTTGCCGGCATTAGAGAAGGCCGCGCGCAGCCGGGGTTGGGCGTACAGTACCGAACGCGTGCACCCTACCCCCTACATCCCGCTGCCGGGAGATTGGGAGACCTACCTGGCTTCAGTGGATAAAAAACAACGGCACGAAATCCGCCGGAAATTGCGCCGGGCAGCCTCAACGGCAGTGCCGGCGCGCTGGTATTTCGTCGAAGACGGCGCCAATCTAGAAAGCGAGAGCCATGCTTTCCTGGATTTGATGGCTCAGGACCCTGACAAAGCCGCCTTCTTAACTCCTAAAATGCGCGAGCAGATGCTGAAGACCATTTATTGCGCATTTGAGAAGGGTTATCTGCAGCTCGGATTTCTGGAGCTCGACGGGCAGAAAGCAGCCGGCGCCCTGAATTTCGATTACCTGGGGCGCATCTGGGCCTACAACTCGGGGATCCACCATGGCTTTGAGGAGTATTCCCCGGGTTGGGTGATGCTGGCGTATATGCTCCAGTGGGCGAATGCCAACCAGCGCAAGGAGTTTGACCTGATGCGCGGAAATGAAGAGTACAAATATCGTTTTGGCGCCCTTAACCGTTATATCGTTAGGGTGAAGGTGAGC
>JAMCRR010000068.1 GCA_023381565.1 Chloroflexota bacterium | reverse complement strand
TACCACAGACCCAGTTCACTTTTCAAGTTGGGATGGTTCACTTTTGAAGTTTTGGGCGGTTCACTTTTCAACTGGAAAGAGTTCACTTTTGAACCGCTATCGGTTCACTTTTCATCTTTGGCTGACATTCTCAGAGCGATTTACTTGACATTCCACACCCGCATGGATATACTCAATACAAATCACATAACCTTCGGGGCAGGGTGAGGGATGGCAATCATCCCAATTCCCGATCGGTGGTACAGCCCACGAGCGTTTTCGAACGCATGATCCGGTGAAACTCCGGGGCCGACGGTACAGTCCGGAAGAAAGAAGGCATATTGCTGGAACTATTCTGCTGCGTTTTGCGCGCGGCTTCTTGCCCCGAAAACCTGTGTTTTCGGGTTTTTTTATTTAGAGGTTCATGTATGGATCTGACGATATACCGCAAAGGGACACGCAACGTCACGCGTTGGATGATCCGCCGCAGGACAATCCTCGTACTGGCTTCCATCCTGGCCGCTCTGGGCCTCTGGGAGCTGGTCATTCTGTGGGCAAACCTGCCGGCGTTCATTCTGCCGGGGCCCGTTCTGGTGTGGCAGAGCTTTCTCCAGTCCCTGGCAGACGGCAGCCTGCTCGGCAACACCTGGGTCACACTGGAAGAGGTGCTATCAGGCCTTTTGCTTGGCTCTATCCTGGCCACTGTGCTGGGCTACCTCCTGGCGAAATCGCCGGTGGCAGAGCGCCTGCTGGCGCCTTATTTAGTCGCCAGCCAGGCCATCCCGGTGGTGGCCATCGCCCCCCTGCTGGTCATCTGGTTCGGATCGGGTATGTTCTCGAAAGTCCTGATCTGCGCCCTGATCGTCTTCTTCCCGGTGCTGGTAAACACGGTGGTCGGGCTGCGTGCCGTGCCGGAAAACCTGCGCGACCTGTTGCATTCCATGCGGGCCACCCGCTGGCAAATCCTGACCTATCTGGAGGTGCCGGGTGCGCTGCCGGTTTTCCTGGGCGGGCTGCGCATCGGGGCCACGCTCTCGGTGATCGGAGCCGTGGTGGGCGAGTTTGTCGGCGCCGACAGCGGCCTGGGTTTCTTGATCAATGTCGCCCGCGGCCGCTACGACACCGCCCTGGTATTCGTAGCCATTTTTACCCTGGTAGCACTGGCCCTGGCGCTGTATGGGGCTGTGGCTGCCATCGAGTCTCGCTTGCTCGCCTGGCGAGAAAAGGAAAGCTAGAGAATTGTACTTTGAACAGGTTTCTGTCTGAAGGAAGAGTGCGTCCACTGTGAAATATTCGCAACGACACGGATAATTATGCTAAGAAGAACCCTTCTCCCCCTCCTGCTCGTCCTTTCCCAGGTCCTGACCGCCTGCGCACCCGGCGCCGCACCTACCGCTACTACTGCGCCTGTCACGGCCACCTCTCCGGCCCTGGTCCACGTGAGCCTGCCCGTCGGTTACGTGCCCAACATCCAGTTTGCACCCCTGTACGTTGCCATCGACAAGGGCTACTACCGCCAGGAGGGGTTGGACGTCCAGCTGGATTACAGCCAGGAGATCGACGCCGTGTCGCTGGTTGGCGCCAACCAGCTGCAGTTCGCTATTGTCTCCGGGGAACAGGTACTGCTCGGGCGGGCGCAGGGGCTGCCCATCGTTTACACCATGGCCTGGTACCAGCAGTACCCTGTGGGGGTCGCCTCGCTGGCTTCTGAGAATATCACCAAGCCCCAGGATTTGAAAGGCAAGCGCATCGGCATCCCTGTGCTCTCCGGCGCCAGCTACATCGGGCTGGAGGCGCTGCTCAAAGCGGGCGGGCTGACCGACTCAAACGTTACCCTGGACGTGATCGGGTTCAACCAGGTCGAAGCCCTGGCGTCCAAACGGGAGCAAGCCATCGTGGTCTATGTGACGAATGAGCCGATTGAGCTCCGCGCCGAAGGCTACGCCATCAACGTGATTCCGGTCGCCGATTACCTGAAAATGGTCTCCAACGGGTTGATCACCAACGAGACGACTTTGAAAGGACACCCCGACCTGGTGCAGAAGATGGTCACCGCCACCCTGAAAGGCATCGCCGACACGATCGCCGATCCGCAGGCAGCTTATAAGATCAGCGAGAAACACGTGCAGGGTCTCGCCTCGGCAGATCAGGCAACTCAGATGGAGATCTTGACCACTTCGATCGGTATGTGGAAAGCCAGCCGGCTGGGTTATTCTGATCCCAAAGCCTGGGAAAATATGCAGCAGGTGTTGTTGGGAATGGAGCTGCTGAAAGCGCCCCTGAACTTGAGTCAGGTGTATACAAACCAGTTCGTACCTTAGCCTTATGGAATCCGAATCATTTTTGATCGTCCGCAGCCTGGGCGTCACCTTCGCAAACGGGAACGGCGGACTGCATGCCCTGCAGGACGTGAACTTCAAGGTCTACCCTCAGGAGTTCGTTTGCGTGCTGGGACCCTCGGGTAGCGGCAAGACCACCCTGCTGCGTGTGCTGGCGGGGTTGCAGAACCCAACTCAGGGCGATGTGAGCTTTGCCGGCGGGCAGCCGCGCATCGGCGTCGTTTTCCAGCAAGCCAACCTGATGCCCTGGCGCACCGTCCTGGAGAATATCACCCTGCCGATGGAGCTGTGGGGCGTGCCCAAGGGGCAAGCCCGCCAAAGCGCTCGCGAGCTGATCGACCTGGTGGGACTGCAGGGTTTCGAGGATTCCCGGCCGCGCGACCTCTCCGGAGGCATGGCCCAGCGAGTAGCTATCGCCCGCTCGCTGATCCAGGATCCCGACCTGCTGCTGCTGGATGAGCCTTTCGGCTCGCTGGATGCCTTGACGCGTGAGCGCATGGGCGCCGAGCTGATGCGCATCTGGCAGGCACGACGCAAGACGGTCATCATGGTCACGCACTCGATCTCCGAGGCGCTGTTCCTCTCCGATCGCGTGCTCGTGCTCACTTCTCGCCCGGGCCGCGTCAACCTGGATCTACCGGTGGACCTGCCCCGTCCGCGCCAGGATGAGATGCGCTACACCCCACACTTCGGCGAGCTGGCACGCCTCTTGCGTGCAGCTATAGGTGAAGGGTAAATTAAGGCGATTTTTAGCTAAGTGATCCCAACAGCATTTTTCCCACGAATATCATAAAGCGCATGTATAACGAGAGACTGTTGACAAAGTACGGCAATTGTTATAAAATATATATCATACATTGATATATCATATAATGAGTTTAGAGTAAACAGTTATGACCCCAGGTACAAACAAACCCGAAATCATCATTAATGAGCCGACTTTCTTCATCCTTCTCAGCCTGGCATCCGGTCCCAAGCACGGGTATGCCGTATTGAAGGATACGGAAGAACTCAGCCAAGGAAAAGTCAATCTGAGCACAAGCACTCTTTACACAGCCTTGAACCGTCTCCTCAACCAGGGTTTCATCGAGCGGAGCGATGCCGGGCAAAATGGATCCGGACCTGGGTTGCCCCGGAAAGTCTACCGCCTTAATGAGCGCGGCCGCAGGATTTTAAATGCGGAAGCGATGCGTATGCAGGTTATGCTGGCATCCTACCAACAGCGTTTGGGTGAGGAGCACGCATGAAAGCACCCCGTTCTGATAGGCAGTGGCCAGCTCTGGTGTGGCTGTACAGCCTGGCGTTACGACTTTATCCCGCCTCCTTCCGCAATGAGTATGCTGAGGAGATGCAGGTGATCTTTCGCCTGGGTCTCGAAGATGCCATCAATAGAAGCAGGAGCGCTTTACTTGGCTTTGCCTGCAAAGAAGCTTTGACCCTCCCTTCGGGAGTAGTAGCAGCTCATGCCCAGGCAAGAAAAAGCCCAAATTTCCTCTCCTTCATCCTGGATATGTTCAACGTCCTGTTCGAAAGGGGATCGAAAATGTCCATTCGTCGATTTTTCCCAAATACGCCCGGACAAACGCCGTGGTCCATTGCCATCCTTAGCCTGGTACCCTTCATCCTGGTCGGACCATTAGCCCCGATACTCAGCTACAATCCCTGGTGGGATCCCAATAAGCTGCCCTTTATAGCGGCTGCCCGTGTTCCCATCACCGTGAGCCTGCTCGCCCTGGGTTTCCTCATTGGTCTCTTGAAGCAGTTCCCCCGCTGGTCTTATCTTTACAGTCTCTATATCCTCATCCTTTTGCCTTTTGGGATCATCTACCTGATCGACCAGAGACTCTTCCAGATCAGCAACGACTTTATAGGGTGGATTGTTCTGCTCGACCTCGTGTAGCTCATTATCGCCAGCCGCTACCTGCGTTTCCTGCGTCCGTTTTTTACGAATATTCGCCAGGACTGGACCCTGCTTTCGTATGCTTTCTACGGATGCACTTTTATTCTGCTCGCCGGGAACGACTTAGAAGAGAGCCCTGTCTTCAACCTCCAGGTCCTCCTACCCAGTGTGATCGCCTGGCTGGGCGCCCTGCTATACCTGCGACTGGTCGACCCGCTGAACAAGGTCGTAGCGCTCTTGGGGGCAATACTTTTGGGAGGATTAATCTGGTGGTGGCCGGTTCTCGATGGTAATTCAGGCTCACTGGTGGGGCTTCTCGCTGTTTCGGGGATTCTTCTAATCTACTGGATTATCCTTGGCGGGTTGATTCTTGCCCCGATCCTGATAAACGTTTCCATGCGCCCGCGCAGTGTATCGATGAGGTGAAACATTTGGGGAATTGACCTCCTTCCCAGACGCCGTTTAAAAGCTGACTTTTTCCATAGGGTTCGGGGAAGGGAGTCAAAGATCGGGCCTTATCGATAATCCAAATGGTAGCATGCTGTATAAATTAAATAATGAGCTACACGAGGTCGACTTGAGGCCAGCCCAGCAGCAAGACCTCGATCAATAAACGCGCGTTAACATTGGCTTCCAGGCGTTCGAGTCCACGCTCCAGGTCCGAGATGATCCTGCGCAATTTGCTTGCTTCAATACAATCTGCCAGGCCCAGACAGCTCAACCTGCCTGTCGACGTTGACCAGGGGCGTCTCGGCCTGTAATTTGCAAAGCAGGGCGTCACGCCAGAAAGACAGCCAGGTCAGCAGCTCCAGGCGTAGAGCTTCTTTTCCCCGGTCGGCCTCCTCCCTGCCCTTGTTCCGAAAATCGGTGATCTGCCAGGCGTACTCGAAGCGCTCGCGGCGCGAGGCGGAGAGCAGCTCGCGCACGCGATCCAGCCGTTTGAGGCGCTGTTCCAGTGCGTTGGGAGTCTCCTTCAAAGCGAGGGCATAGCCGTAGCGCCCACCGGAAAGATGCGCCAGAAGGCTCGCCTGGTGCGTATCCACTCCCGCGCGAGATTGGAGAGCCACATCCAGGTCTGCCAGAGGCATCGGTCGCAGTCTGAGCACCTCGCAGCGGGAGACGATGGTTGGCAGCAGGTTCTCGGTGGCGTCGGCTGTGAGCAGCAAGATCACTTTTGAGGGAGCTTCCTCGAGGGTTTTGAGCAGGGCATTTGCCGCGCCGGGCGTGGCCTGCTGGAAATCGAGCAGAAGCGCCACGCGATAGCGGGCTTCGTAGGGCGCCAGCGACAGGCTGTGCTCAAGCGCTCGCACCTGGTCGATCTTAATATCCCGGCTGCCCGGCTCGACCCGCACTACAAACAGATCGGGGTGCTGCATGCGCTCGATCTGCCGGCAGGTGCGGCAGGTGCGGCACGGCTCGCCGGGGGCGGTTGGGTTGGGGCAGTTGAGCGACTGGGCGAAGCGCAGCGCCAGCGTACGCCGCCCAACTCCGGGCGGTCCGGCGAAGAGATAGGCGTGGCTCTGGCGGCCATCGGCTGCCTGCTGTTGGAGAATTTGGGCGGCCGCATCGTGGCCGAGGATATCCCAGCTCATAGGGTGATTGTAACGCAAAGTGACGACCAGACGTAGGGTACATTGGAAGCAAGTGGCAACGATTGCCCTCCGCAAAACGAACATCGACCTCCATTCATATACGCATAACTGGCAGAACGTTTATTGTCGCTAACCCCTGGGCGTGGTAGAATCAATTATTAGGGAAGTAATGTCAATTTTTAGGAGGTTTGCATGGAGCAGCAAGTCGCAACATTTGCTGTCAAAAAAGGTCTGGCGCAGATGCTTAAAGGGGGTGTGATCATGGATGTGGTGACCCCTGAGCATGCCCGAATTGCAGAAGATGCCGGCGCGGCAGCGGTTATGGCTCTCGAACGTGTCCCCGCCGATATACGCGCTCAGGGGGGCGTGGCTCGGATGAGCGACCCTGAGCTAATCCTCAAGATTATGGAAGCGGTCTCTATCCCGGTGATGGCTAAGTGCCGCATCGGACATTTCGTGGAAGCGCAAATATTGGAGGCCATCGGCGTCGATTACATCGACGAGTCTGAGGTCCTGACACCCGCCGATGAGGCGCACCACATCTACAAACATGCCTTTAAGGTTCCCTTCGTATGCGGCTGCCGCAACCTGGGCGAAGCCCTGCGTCGCATCGGCGAAGGCGCGGCCATGATCCGCACCAAGGGCGAGGCCGGCACCGGCGATGTGGTCGAAGCCGTGCGCCACGCGCGCTCCGTCATGGACGACATCCGCCGCCTGCAAAACATGCCCGAGGATGAGCTGATGGCCTTTGCCAAGGACCTCGGCGCGCCTTACGAACTGGTCTTAGAGACCCGCAATCAGGGGCGCATGCCCGTGGTTAACTTCGCCGCCGGCGGCATCGCCACTCCCGCCGATGCTGCCCTGATGATGCAGCTCGGCGTCGACGGCGTTTTCGTCGGCTCGGGGATCTTTAAATCTGGCGATCCTGCGAAACGAGCGGCTGCCATCGTCAAAGCCACCACCCATTTCAACGACCCCAAGATCCTGGCCGAAGTCAGCCGCAACCTGGGCGAGCCGATGGTTGGGCGGCAGATTTCAGCCATCCCCGAAGCGGAGCTGATTGCCGGGCGGGGCTGGTAAAAGGTCGAGGGGTATTTGCATCTTAACATGAAGATAGGTGTCCTCGCATTACAAGGAGATTTCGCCGAACACCTGGCGGCCCTGGAGCGCATCGGCGTGCAAGCCTCGACGGTGCGGCTCCCCGAGCAGCTCGAGGGATTGCAGGGATTGATCATCCCTGGCGGAGAATCGACTACCATCGGCAAGCTGGCAACGGCTTACGGTTTGATGGAGCCGCTGCGCCGCTTCGCGGAGAGGCACGCCATTTGGGGTACCTGTGCTGGGGCGATCTTCCTCTCGAAAGACGCCCACCGCAGGCAGCCGCTGTTAGGATTGATGGATATTATCGTGGAACGCAACGCTTTCGGCCGGCAGGTTTCCAGCTTCGAGACCGACCTGGATGTGCCCGCTTTATGCAAGGTGGACCCCCAGGACCGCCCCTTTCACGCCGTGTTTATCCGTGCGCCGCTGATCGAATCCGTTTCAGGCACTACCCAGGTTCTGGCCAGGCTTCCGGACGGTAGGATCGTCGCCGCTCAGCAGGGACGCCTGCTGGCTACCTCGTTCCACCCGGAGCTAACCCAGGACGACCGTTTTCATCGTTTGTTTGTGGAGATGGCAAAATAAGCATCCGTTCGTTGGGTTGGTACGACCTGCCCATCATCCATAAGTACCGCAAGCAAATCCTCTGTCTGGATAGCATGCAGCTCTTGACGCGCGGTATCCCCTCGGGACCTTTTGGGCTCATCGAGCTGCTCTATTCCGGCGAAGAGACACACTCTGCCTACGGCAAAGCAGGGCGCGGGAAGCCCGTCATCGGGCAGATGCGTTACCGATCCGGCGCGCAATCGGCGCGCCTGATCTTCCTCCTCCCGAACGACGCTCTCGATTCGATGGTGCTGCCCAGCCTGCTCGAATATCTAGCCTACGCCGCGGGTCAATGTGGCGCATTCCATTTCCTCGTCGAGGTCGAAGAGCATTCCACGGTGTTCGAAGCCCTGCGCCGGGCCGGCTTTGCCGTCTACTCCAGGCAGCGCTTCTGGCGCTGCGCAACGAAGGAAGACAACAATGAGAAGGACGGCCAAAACCCCTCGGCGCCATCCGCAAACCCAGGCGCAGGCAGCGAGTGGAAACCGGCACGCAAGGCAGATCTGATCGCCATGCGAAACCTGTACCAATCGCTGGTGCCGTCGCTCGTCCTGCCCATGGAACCCCCGCCAGACCAGCGTTCGCGTGGGCTGGTCTATTACCGGAAAAACGAGCTCCTGGCTTATGCCGACATCATCCCCGGACCCAAAGGCATCTGGGTGCAGCCCATCGTCCACCCGGCTGCTGAAGAAGTGCCCGACCTGATGTCTGGCTTGCTCAACAATTTCCCGCACGCCGGGCATAGGCCCATCTACCTGTGCATCCGCTCCTACCAGGGCTGGTTGGAATCGATCTTGCAAGACCAGCAGGTAGAGCCCGGGCCGCAGCAAGCGCTCATGGTCAAACACCTGGCGATAACCCGGAAGGCGGTTGAGATGGTGCGGCACCCGGTTCTTGAAAATGGGCGCGCCGCCGAACATACTTCGCCGGTGGTCAACATCGGCAGAAAAGAATCATAAGGGTGAAGCCCCAATGCTTCCCCCTGGTAGAAACTATTTGGAGAAGATCTTTTTCTAAATGAGTCAACGCAGGATAACAGACGACTTACACGCACTCCTGGGCGTACTGCCCCCGCACATTGTCGAGGCGGTCACCCAGGCAAATAATTCAGATAACCTGATCGAAATCATCCTGGACCTGGGCCGCATCCCGAAAGCCCGTTTTGTCGATGGCGAGCTGGATCTCAGCACCCAGGAAATTACCCGCCAGGATATCGATAGCGTAGTGGAGCGGATTGGCGATTTTGACGCCGATAACCGCGCCGGGCTCGAGCGCACCCTGCACCGCATCTCCGCTATCCGCAACCGCAGGGGAACGATCGTGGGCCTCACCTGCCGGGTAGGGCGCGCCGTTTACGGCACGATCGACATCATCCAGGACCTGGTCGAATCGGGAAAGAGCATCCTGATCTTGGGGCGCCCCGGCATCGGCAAGACCACCATGCTGAGGGAGGCCGCGCGCATCCTGGCTGAAACCAAGCGCGTGGTGATCGTGGATACCTCTAACGAGATCGGCGGTGATGGAGATGTACCCCATCCCGCCGTCGGGCGCGCCCGCCGCATGCAGGTGGCCACGCCCTCGCTGCAGCACGAGGTGATGATCGAGGCAGTAGAAAACCACAATCCCGAAGTGATCGTCATCGATGAGATTGGCCGCGAGCTCGAAGCCGCCGCCGCCCGCACCATCGCCGAACGCGGCGTACAGCTCATCGGCACTGCCCACGGCAAAACCCTCGAGAACCTGCTGCTCAACCCCACCCTCTCAGATCTGATAGGCGGCATCGAATCCGTCACGCTCTCAGACGAGGAGGCCCGCCGGCGGGGCACGCAAAAAACCGTGCTCGAGCGCCGCGCCCCCCCGACGTTCGACGTGCTGATCGAAATTCAGGAGCGCGACAGCGTCTCTGTCCATCCAGACGTAGCTGCGGCCGTCGACACCCTGGTGCGCGGGTACCCGCCCCACCCGGAGATCCGCTCACGCGACGCTCAGGGCGAAATCCACATCCAGGCGGCCTCCGCTCCGGTCGCTCCCCGGCAAAAAGCCCAGGGGCCGCGCCGCGGCCAGGGCACAAACGGAGAGCCGGGAGGTTACCCCCGGACTCCCGCCACACCGGTGCGCCAATCTGCTTCCGAGATTCTACCTCCCGAGCCGGTGCCCCAAAACGGGCAAAACGCATCCCTGCAGACGGTGCGCATCTACCCTTACGGCGTAGCCCGTAACCGTCTGGTGCAGGCGTCCAAACGCCTGGGGGTTCCGGCGCTGGTCGTGCACGAAATCGAAGAAGCCGAAGCGCTGGTCACCCTGCGCGCTTATTATCGCAACCACCAACGCACCATCCAGGACGCCGAAAGCCGCGGGATGCCCATTTACGTCTTGCGCGCCAACACGGTCAACCAGATGGAGCAGTTCCTGGCCGACCTGTTCAACCTGCCGGCCGAATCCGGCGGACCGGCAAACCCGGAGGATTACGCCAGCCAGACCCAGGCTGCGATCCAGGCCGTGTTGAACGGCGAGCGCTGGGTCGACCTACCCCCCGCCTCCTCCTATGTCCGGCGCCTGCAGCATGAGATGGCCCGCCAGGCGCAGCTCGTCTCACATTCTTACGGAAAAGACCCGAACCGGAGAGTGCGCATCTTCCGCGACTGACCCCTATGCTGATCACCCTCGAAGGTCCCGATGGCAGCGGCAAATCTACCCAGATTGGCCCCCTGGCCGAGTTTTTGCGCCAGAAGGGTTATTCGGTATTGGCCACACGCGAGCCCGGCGGCACACCGATCGGTGACCAGATCCGCCGCATCTTGATGGACCTGAAGAACGCCGAGATGCAGCCCCACACGGAGATCCTGCTCTTCCTGGCGGCTCGCGCCCAGCTCGTCGAGCAGGTCATCCGCCCGCACCTGAGCCAGGGCGGCCTCGTCCTGTGCGACCGCTACGCCGATTCAACCCTGGCGTACCAGGGCTACGGGCTTGGCGCTGATTTGCAAACGCTCAGGTTGATGTTGGATTTCGCCACCGGCAGCCTGAAGCCCGACCTGACGCTCCTGCTGGATATCGACGTCGAGGTTGGCCTGCAGCGGCGCAAAGACTGCGGCGGCGAATGGAACCGCCTGGATGCCAACGAGCTGGCTTATCACCAACGCGTGCGCCAGGGATATCTGGCTCTGGCGAAAGAAGAGCCGCAGCGCTGGGTGGTGATCGACGCAGGGCGATCTGGCGATCTGGTGCAGGCCGACTTGCAGCGCACCATTCTGGCTCGCCTCGAAAATACACTCAACCCGACCCCTTTACGGAGAAATCATGCCTAAACCATTGCGCATCAGCGCCTTCATCGCCGTCGCACTGTTGGGGATTACCGCCTGCGCCCAGGGGATCGCTACCCCAATCCCGGCGCCAACGGCCTCCCCATCCTCACCGGCAGTTCGACCTACAGCCACTCTGGCCGCATCTTCAACGGGCCAGCCATCGGCAACCCTTCCTGCGGCGGCGGGGACAGCCACGTCCGTCGTCGAGGGGCCCGGCTGCACCGTATCCGCCAGCCTCATCCCCACCCCGGGGCCTACGGAAGCCGCCCTCTTCCCGGCGCCCACGGAGGCCGATTGGATCGAGGGACCCGCAACTGCCAGCATTACCTTTCTGGAATACAGCGACTTCCAATGACCGTACTGCGCCCAGCTTGCGCCCGTGTTGGCGCAACTCCATACCGATTTCCCCGAGGACGTGCGCGTCGTTTACCGTCATTTTCCCCTCAGCCAGCACGTAGAAGCCGCGTTGGCTGCCCAGGCTGCGGAAGCCGCCGGTTTACAGGGCAAGTTTTGGCAGATGCACGATTTACTCTTTAAAGAACAGGCTAATTGGGCTGCTCTGACGACAGACCAGTTGCCGGATTGGCTCAAGACCCAGGCAGGCACCCTGGGGTTAGACGTGACGAAATTTATGACCGACCTGACCTCTACCGCCATCGTCGATAAAATCAAGCAGGCTCGCGACGAGGGAACGCGCATCGGCATCCCCGGCACGCCGTACCTGTTGATCAACGGCAAGGCGTATTCTGGCCCGCAAGATTATGGCAGCCTGACGGCTATCGTCAAGCTGATCCAGCTCTCAAAGCGGCAGTTTACGACCTGCCCGCCGATGACGATCGACCCTCAGAAGCAATACCTGGCCACCTTAAAGACCGATAAGGGCGACATTGTGCTCCAGCTCTATCCCGATAAAGCTCCGCTGACGGTCAACAGTTTCGTCTTCCTGGCCCGCAAGGGCTGGTTCGACAACAACATCTTTCACCGTGTCCTGACGGGTTTCGTTGCCCAGACGGGCGACCCGACCGGAACCGGATACGGAACCCCCGGATACGCCTTCAAGGACGAGATCAGCCCCGACCTGCACTTTGATAAAGCCGGCGTGGTCGGAATGGCCAATGCAGGCCCCGGCTCGAACGGCAGCCAGTTCTTCATCACTTTGGCGGCCTCCCCCAACCTGGAAGGCAAGTACACCATCTTTGGGCAGGTCATCCAGGGATTAGACGCCGTCCAGAAGCTCACCCCGCGTGATCCCTCCCAAACTGGGGAGTTGCCCGCGGGCGATAAGCTGTTGAGTGTAAGCATCGAGGAGAAGTAGTGCAGCCACGCTCGACCATCCACTGGCCCTCTATCGGGCAGCTTGCCTTGGGCGTCATGGCCGCCTTGATCCTTTTTGGGCTGGCCGCCCTGCTCACCGGTTCGGCGCTTGCCGGCTGGCTGGGCAGCACGCTCCCCGCGCAAGACACTTCCACAGTCCTGACGCAGGCGGCGGGGGTGGCACTGATGGGCCTGCTCGTGCTGCCCTCCCTGGTTTTCGCTTTCCTGCGCCTGGCGGGAAGGCAGGTTCTGAGTTCTGGGCGAGCGGCTCCAGGCTGGCTGCTGCCCACCTTGCTATTCATCGCCTGGGCAGCCGTAGTCGGGCTCAGCACCTGGGTCGCAGCTCAGAAAGGGGCCAGCGAGTGGATCTTACCGGTGTTGTACCCCCTGGCGGTTGGTCTGCCGGTTGGGTTATACCTGGCCATCGGCCGGCGCGGCCTGCCGGTGGGCTCGCCCCAGCGCGATTGGGGCCTATTCGACCTGGGTTTGCTGGGCAGCTCCGCTCTGGTGCTGGTGGTGGAGCTGCTGGTGATGGTCCTCCTGGTCATCATCGGCCTGATCGTCGTCGCCTCTCAGCCGCAGCTCTCTGAAGAGCTGACTGCCCTGGGCCAGCGCCTGATGAATGCCCAGCTCAACCCCGAGCTTACCGGGCGCATCCTGGCGCCTTATCTGAAGCAGCCCTGGGTGATCTTCCTGGGTCTGGCCGTGTTTTCCGGTATCGTCCCGCTGATCGAAGAGCTGCTCAAAACGCTGCCGGTCTGGCTTCTGGCTGGACGAGGCCTTTCTCCGGCCCAGGGTTTCGCCGCAGGCCTGTTGAGTGGCGCCGGTTTCGCCCTCTTCGAAAGCCTGGGCACTTTAACCGGCGTCAGCGACGGATCCTGGACGAGCCTGGTCATCGGCCGGGCAGGCACCGACCTGGTGCATATGGTCAATACCGGGCTGATGGGTTGGGCGCTGGCGTCTGCCTGGCAGCAGCGCCGCTACCTGCGCCTGGGCCTGACGTATCTGGCCGTGGTTTTGATCCACGGCACGTGGAATGTGATCTCGCTTGTGATGGGCACTCTCCCGGTAGTAGGCCAGCTTCCCAGTCCATCCTTGCAGTTCTTGCAGCAAGCCTGGGTAGCGCCGGCCGCCCTGGGAGTCTTGTTCGCAGTCTTGTTCGTCGTCTTACTGGTATTTAACCACCTCCTGCGCCGGGAAGCAGCAACGGCAAATCCAGAAAATCTGCCCGCCGAACCGGAGCAGGCCAGGCCGGAAGAATCCAACACATAATAATTTATGAGATAGGGGATGCAATGCAGTTCATTACTTACATAATCGATTTGTTTCTACACCTGGATGTGCACTTGAGCGCATTGATGGTGCAATTTGGTTATGCCACCTACGTCTTGATCTTCTTCGTCCTTTTTATGGAGACAGGATTTGTCATCACACCGTTCTTACCTGGCGATTCGCTGCTCTTCGCCGCCGGCACGCTGGCTGCGCTGGGCAGCGGCCCGCTCAACGTGGGAACATTATTCATCGTCATGGCCCTGGCAGCCATCCTGGGCGACACCGCCAACTATTGGATCGGGCACGCCATCGGCCCGCGCGTCTTTCACGAGAACGTGCGCTTCCTTAAGAGAGAATACCTGGACCGCACGCACCGGTTCTATGAGAAACATGGGGGTTTGACCATCTTCCTGGCCCGTTTCATCCCCATCATCCGCACCTTCGCGCCATTCGTGGCCGGGGTCGGAAGCATGACCTACGGCAAGTTCATCGGCTATAATATTCTTGGCGGCATCACCTGGACCGGATTGTTTTTGTTCGCCGGCTATTTCTTTGGCAATATCAGCTTTATCCGCCATAATTTTTCCCTGGTCATCATCGCCATCGTGGTTATCTCGACCATCCCGGCCTTCCTCGAGTTCCTGCGCGCCCGCAGGAAAAAGCCCTCGATTGAGGCCGGATAACCTTCTGGAAGTGCGAAAAAGCTGTGAAACCTGAAACACTTCGCGTCATTCTTGGATTTCTGATCCAAAAGCTGACTCGAACAGAAATCATCGGGGCAGAGAACGTGCCGATGCAGGGGGCGTGCATCCTGGCGACCAACCACATGAGCCGCCTGGACGTCCCCCTGCTCTTTGTGGTCTCTCCACGCCCGGTGATCGCCCTGGTGGCCGACAGCTACCGCACGAACCCTCTCTTCTACTTTTTGGTCAAGACCAGCGGCTCGATCTGGATCGACCGCGCCAAAGCCGATTTCAGCGCCGTGCGCCTGGGACTGGAGCACCTGCGTAAGGGCGGTATGCTGGGCATTGCCCCCGAAGGGACGCGCAGCCGGGTGGGGGCGCTATTGCAGGCCAAAACCGGCACCGCCATGCTGGCGGATAAAGCCGGCGTTCCGGTCATTCCGGTGGCCATCTCGGGGACGGAGATCGGCATGCTCCACCTGCTGCGACTGGCGAGGCCCAGGTTCAGGGTGTGTTTCGGCAAACCGCTCATCCTGCCGCCTATCGAGCGCGAGGATCGTGAAGGCTCGCTGCAGCGCAACACCGACGAGATCATGTGCCGCATCGCCGCGCTGCTGCCAGAGAAGTATCACGGCTACTACGCCGGGCACCCGAGGCTGAAGGAGATTTTGAACTCGCCGTCTTAAGGCAATCAACGATCGGCGCGAATATTTCCTAGGCGCCGGCGGGCTACGCGGATTTGATTGCCCGTAAGGCCACCGTGCCCATGGCCCTCTGGCTTGAATGGGTAACTTTTATCGCATCACCTCATACCCCGATCCTGACGTTGAGCGGGATCTACTCCATTCAGCCAGAATCGATGCTCAGCCGGAAACCGGGATGCTCGCCGCCCAGCTCGCGGCGCGTTCAAGCTCGCCCGCCTTCAGGGGTCCTTCGGTGTCTTCCACGTAGAAACCCTCAGGCGGCACGATCAGGTTCCCACCCGCCTTCTTCAGCTGATCGGCAATCCGTTTTGCAGCATAGCCCCCGGTCTTCACAAGAAAGCGAAACCAGGCTTTATCGAGCTCGTCGGCTTTTAAACGGGTGTCGAATGCAGCCACCCGCATCCCTTTCAGTGTCATGGATCGGACGCGCTTCAACAGTCCGGCAACGGCCTCCGTCGGGCGAAACCCGCGCGTAGGCGACCCCACGACCACAAGGTCATATCCCGCCAGCTGCTCGGGAGCCACCTGGCCGACCTTGAGGATCTCAACAGACCCACGCGAGCCCAGGCTTTCTGCGATGGCTTGGGCAATCTTCTCCGTGTTGCCGAATACCGAATCATAGATGACCAGCGTCTTCATCGCACTCCAATCTCCCATTAGATTTTCCGCCCTGTCAGAGCAAAACTCGGCGCCAACTCGAGCGGTTAGTTATTCACTCGTATCGGTCGTACTGAACTTGACCAGAATCACCCACTGCGAGCCCGGATTCTTGCGATGTTATGCTTCGACGAAGCCGCAATTAAAGGGGCGGGTTACACCAGCCCGCGCCGATTCACATCTTTAATTCTTAATCGCTGCCCTCTCCAGCCCGGCAGCCAGCTCCTCGATGCGGATGGGCTTGCTGATGTAATCATCCATGCCGGCCTGCAGGCACTCCTCCCGGTCTCCCTG
>JAMCRR010000003.1 GCA_023381565.1 Chloroflexota bacterium | reverse complement strand
CCTTAACCGTTATATCGTAAGGGTGAAGGTGAGCCAGGGACCCTAAAGTCTGATCCAGGTGTTTGAGAAAGATTATTGAAAAACTCAAGCACCTGTTTTTTTTTGATCAAGCCCCGCACAGGGGTAATTAAAAAAGGAGACGGTCATGAAATTTGCTTCACAAAAGCTGATGATTCCGGGGCCGGTTGAGGTGGCAGACGATGTCCTGGAAGCCATGGGGAGCCCGGTCCAGGCGCATTACGGTCCAGCCTGGACGAAGTTCTACAACGAAACTCTGGCTCAATTGAAGCAAGTGTTTGGCACGTCGGGGGACGTATTTTTGATGGTCGGCTCGGGCACAGTAGGGATCGACGCGTGCATCGGAAGCGCGCTTTCAACGGGGGAAAAAATCCTGGTAGGGCGGAATGGTTTCTTCGGCGACCGGCTGATGAGCGTGGCAGAAGGTTATGGACTGAAGGTTGTCCCGGTCGATGCTCCTTGGGGTCAACCTCTTCAGGCTGCCGATTTCGAAGCGGCTCTGGCGCACCATCCGGACGCAAAGGCCATCGCCGCGGTGCATTTGGAGACCTCCACTGCGATCGTGAATCCGGTGGAGGCGATTGGGCAAGTCTCTCGCCGGCATGGCACCATCTTCTTTGTTGATGCGGTATCGTCGCTGGGCGGGTTAGAGATGCGCATGGACGATTGGGGCATTGACCTGGTAGCCTCGGCTACACAGAAGTGCCTGGGGGCGCCTCCCGGTCTCTCGCCGGTAGCCGTCAGTAAAGCCGGGTGGGAGGCCATCGACCGGAACCCTGATAAAGCCCACGGCTGGTATTCGGATCTGCGCGTCTGGCGGCACTATGCCGTGGATTGGGGGGACTGGCACCCCTTCCCGGTGACCATGGCAACCAACAACGTGATGGCGCTGCGCGCCAGCCTGGACACGCTGCTGGCGGAGGGTATCCAACAGCGACTGAAGCGCTACTGCGATCTGGCGCTGCGCTTGCGAGCCGGTCTGCGCCGGGTAGGGATGCCGCCCTTTACACCTGACGAGCTCATGGCGCCGGTGCTCACCACGGCTTACGGCCCGGCGGGTGTGCCAACCGGAGAGATCGTCAATTATCTCGCTGAAACCCACCAGATCAAGATCGCCGGCGGGTTGGGCGCCTTAAAGGATAAGGTGTTCCGTATTGGGCACATGTCTCCGATGGTATCCCCAGCCGATATCGACGAGGTGATCGCCGCATTAGCAGAGTTTAATCACAAGAGTTAATCCATAAATCACGCAGATCATTGCACTGCAAAGACGCAGAGTACCGAGAAATAATTGACCGGGTAGTCTGCGTTCTTTGCGTCTCTCGGATAGGGTCTTATTTAACTGCGCAGGAAATGGACAATAGACTCGTTTTTCTCCACGCGTGCCATCTGTGTTTATCGATGGTCAAGTTGTTAGTTTACCTACCACCAGAAATGCTTCGATGATTCCTGTCTTTTGTGGGTAAAAGTTATTATAATTTGAAGCAGACACGGCGACGTGTTCAGAAAAAATCTGAGCTCTGGGGAATCGGCTCATACTTGTGGTTTCATCATCTTCGACCTCGACTACCGTCAAATTTGATATTGGGCAGATCCATCGAATAACTGCCGATGAGGTTTACGAATTGATGGGAACCTCTCCATCAGGCCTCTCGACATCGGAAGCTGAAAACCGTCTGAAGCAGGTCGGCCCCAATATCCTGAGACAGAAAAAGGGTAAACCATTATATCTGAGGTTTTTATCCAACTTTACCCATCTCATGGCAATCCTTTTATGGGTTGGTGGACTGGTAGGTTTCATTGCCCAAATGCCACAGCTCGGGGTTGCGGTGTGGATGGTCAATTTCAATTGAGCCAGAGTTTCGTTTTGGCAAGAATTTCGAGCCGAAAAGGCTATGGAGGCCTTACGCAAGTTACTTCCCTCTTATGGCCGCGTGCTGCGAGATGGAAAAGAAGCACAAATCCTGTCCGAGAATTTAGTGCCCGGCGATTTAATCCTTGTGGCTGAAGGCGACAGCATCTCTGTGGATTGCCGGTTGGTGCAGGCAGCCGAACTGCGCGTAGATCAATCCACGCTTACCGGAGAGTCGCGTCCGGTGGCTAAAATTAGTGATCTATTTCGCCAAGAGGGGGTGACCCGCTCAGAAATTCCCAACCTGATCTTCGCCGGAACGAGCGTGGCTGTTGGCACCGGTAAAGCGGTCGTCGTAGCTACGGGAATGAAAACGGAATTCGGCAAAATTGCCGATCTGACCCAATCGGTTGAAGAAGAACTTAGCCCCCTTCAACAGGAAATGGTCCTGGCCACTAAGATTGTGACGGTTCTTGCGACCAGTATTGGGGCAGCTTTCTTTCTATTGGCAATTCTTTTCGCGGGAGTCACCCTTGCAGATAGTTTTATTTTTGCCCTGGGGATGGTGGTTGCCTTTGTTCCGGAGGGGATGTTGCCATTGGTGACGTTATCCCTGGCGATGGGCACCCAACGCATGGCCCAACGCAACGCGTTAATCAAGAAATTATCAGCGGTGGAAACCCTGGGCTGCACGAGCGTAATCTGTACGGATAAAACCGGTACCCTGACGCAAAATGAGATGACCGTGCGTAACCTTTGGCTGCCTTGCTCTGATGGACCCATTGGCAGGATGTTATCTGTAACAGGCATCGGCTACAACCCGGCGGGAGCCATTCTGGCAGGTGATGAGAAACTGACTATCTCTAGCGAACCGGGGTTATATCGCCTGTTGCGGGCAGGGTCGTTGTGCAATAATTCGCGCCTGTTACCACCCGAAGAAGGGCAAGGACAGACAGAGGAACCCGCAGGAAAGTGGTCGATCCTGGGCGACCCTACCGAAGCTGCTATGCGTGTTGCCGCACTCAAAGGCGGTATGGATCTTACTAATGAGGAAAACCGTACTCCTCGCCTGCGAGAAATTCCCTTTGATTCGCGCCGTAAGCGCATGAGCACCATTCATTCGATGGACCATCAAATGGTTGCTTATACCAAGGGAGCGCCCAAAGAAGTCCTTGAACTCTGTAATCAACTATCCATTGAAGGGCAGGTGCAGCCTATCGACCAGGATTGGCGCAAAGCGATCATGGCTGCCAATGATGAGTTAGCGCGTAACGGTCTGCGTGTCCTGGCAGTCGCCGAACGCCAATTGCCACCTGACCTGCCTGCCTTTACCGCTGGGACAGTCGAGGTCGACCTGGTCTTCCTGGGACTGATCGCCATGATGGATCCCCCGCGGCCTGAGGTGACTGAGGCAGTCGAGAAATGTCGCCGGGCGGGAATTCGAGTCGTCATGATCACGGGCGACTATGGCCTGACTGCTGAGAGTATAGCCCGGAAGATTGGCATCATCCGTAAGGCCCAGCCGCGGATTGTGACCGGCTTCGAATTGGATGCCATGAGCGAGGATGCCCTCCAGGAGGCCATGCGAGACGAATTGATCTTTGCCCGCGTTACCCCTGAGCACAAACTACGCGTGGTCACTGCATTTCAGTCCATTGGGCATGTCGTGGCAGTCACCGGGGATGGCGTGAATGACGCTCCGGCGCTCAAAAAAGCCAACATCGGAGTGGCCATGGGTTTATCCGGCACAGATGTGGCTAAGGAAGCCGCTGATATGATCCTGACGGATGATAATTTCGCCTCGATTGTCAACGCGGTAGAAGAAGGGCGGGCAGTTTATTCCAATATCAAGAAATTTTTCGCTTATATATTTACAAGCAATGCTCCTGAGGCCTGGCCTTTTATCTTCTTCGCATTAAGCCGGGCACGTATTCCCCTGGGTCTGACCGTGATGGAAGTCCTTTCCATCGACCTGGGCACGGACATGGTGCCTGCCCTGGCGTTGGGTGCTGAATTGCCAGAGCCAGGAATAATGGATAAGCCTCCGCGCAGCTTGAAGGAGCATGTGCTTACTCGCTCTTTGATCTTGCGATCGCTCGTCTTCCTGGGAACCATCCAGGGGATTGCAGCGATGGCTGCTTTCTATTTTCAATACTGGACCCATGGATATTGGGGTCAGTTCCTGGATCTACCGGCCAGCGGGACGCTCTATCATTCCGCGACAGCCATGGCGTTGGGTGTTGTGGTAACGACGCAAATCGGTAACTTGTTTGCCCAACGCACGGAACGCGTTTCGTTCTTCCGCACGAAACTGTTCAAAAACCCGCTAATTTGGGCAGGCATCGCTACCGAATTGGCGCTGGTCTGTTTGTTGATTTACACCCCTTTCTTTCAGGATATCTTTGGCACGGCGGCTATCGGACTGGAGAGCTGGTTGTTCCTGTTTGCCTGGACGCCCGCGCTTTTATTGGCGGATGAGGTGAGAAAAGCTTTTCTGCGCAGAAAGGATAGGCCATGAATATCATCATTGTTGGCTGTGGAAGGTTCGGTTCAGGTTTGGCTAAAGCCCTCACCATACGGAACCATGCGATTACCGTTATCGACAATGATCCGGCGGCTTTTGAACACCTGGGCCCCTCATTCAAAGGGAAAACCATCACTGGCGTCGGGTTTGATCGCGATGTGCTGGTTCAAGCAGGTATCCAGCGGGCTGATGCTCTGGCAGCTACTATGGTCAGCGATGAAGCCAATGTGGTGACCGCCAGGCTTGCCAAGCAGGTCTTTCGTGTACCGCAGGTTGTCGCCCGCGTTTACGACCCGCGTAAGGCCGAAATTTATCACCGCTTCGGCCTTCAGACCATTTCTCCCATTACATTGGGGGTCTCCCGCATGACTGAGTTGATTTCCTTTTCTAATTTTTCGATAGAATCCAGCCTGGGGACCGGCGAAGTGGATATCGTTGAGGTTGAGGTGCTTCCTATCCTGGTGGGCCGGACGGTGAACAGTCTGGCAATCCCTGGGGAAGCCATGGTGGTGACCATCACTCGGGCAGACCGTACCTTCTTACCCGCTCCCACGACGATTTTTCAGGAGGGCGACCTGATTCATCTGGCGATCCAGGCCACATCACTTGATCGCATCAGAGAAATGCTCACGTAAAGCGAGGTGGAAAGATGGATGTGTTGATCGCTGGTGGAGGAAAAGTTGGGTCGTATCTGGCCTCATTCCTGCTGGCAGGAGGCCATCGAGTGAAAGTGATCGAGGTCCGCCGGGAACAGGTCGAGCAGCTGCACCGTGACCTCGATCAAAGGGTCGAAATCGTTTTGGGCAGTGGTTCCGACCCTGAAGTTCTAGAACTGGCGGGCATTCGAAGAATGAATGTAGTGGCAGCAGTGACCGGAGCAGATGAGATTAACCTGGTTATTACCAGTCTGGCGCGCTTTGAATTTAATGTCCGTCGGACCATTGCTCGTGTGAATAATCCCAAGAATGCCTGGATGTTCACCGCTGACATGGGAGTAGACGTTGCACTCAACCAGGCCGATCTGATGGGGCACATGATTGCCGAGGAAATGTCGTTAGGTGATATGATGACCCTGCTCAAACTGCGTAGAGGGCAATTTTCTTTGGTAGAGGAAAAGGTGGCTCCAAATGCCCTGGTAGTTGGCAAGTCAGTGGGTGAGCTTAACCTGCCGGCCGGTTGTGTCTTTGCAGCTATTTTGAGGAAAGATCAGCTCATTATTCCGCAAGCAGATGTCGTGCTGCAGCCGGCCGATGAGATCCTGGCCGTCTTGCAGACCTCCCAGGTACAACATCTTGCCGATCTATTAGGCCCGAAGAATGCGCCTTAAAACCAATAGTTCTTCAGTGATTTCGCCGGTTCGGGTGCGGTACGCCACCAGGTTAGCAGCACCCAGGGAAGCATGGCGAACAACCCCACTAAGGCCGGGCCACCCAGACCGGCCTCCAGGGCGGTAAAGCCATTGCCGGCTGCCGTCGTCAGGTAGCTGAAGAGCGCCAGGCGATCGAAGCTCATTCCTTCTGCTTCAGGCGAAATCCGCGACTCTATCCTCTGGCGTGATAGTAAGATAAACAGCAGGAAAGTGACGAAGGTGGTCAGCCACCAGCCGGCGTAGTTCTGCAAGGGGACGCCGAAGTAAGCTCCCTTGACCTCCCAGACCCAATGCCCCGAAGCTACCATCAGCGGATCCATTATCAAATCCCAGGCAGTCATGATCAGGCCGCCTACGCCGGCAACCGTCACTGCCCATCCGATGCCGTGCAGGCGCGGCGGTGCCAGGCGCTGCGCCATCAAGAAAGAGGGATACATCATCATAAACCAGGCTACGGGGATTAAATAGGGCACAAGACCCAGGAATTTTGGCCCTAAACGGTCAGTGTAATGGTACGGTCCGTAGACCAGCCCGGTAGCCACGCCCACGCTCTCGAATAGCAGAGAAACACCGAAGGTCAGGCCGAGCAAGAGCAGTGTCCGGCTCCAGCCAAATCGCTGTCCGGCGTGCAGCAAGGCAAAAGTGAAGGCCAGGAGGCTTAAGAATGGAATCGTGAAAGCCAGGGAGGATAACCCAAGAGCCATGCGCAACAGGATGTAGAGAGTCAACCCGGCATAGGCAGCAAGCAAGAGAAGGGTAACCCGGCGCAATGTCATAAAACCATTATACACAGACTTATTACGGTAATTGATTGGATATTGCTTATTGACTTTCGAAAAAAACTTCGTATAATGTTACTAATTACCCCAAAGGGACACGAATGACTTTCATCTCTATCGCAATTATTAGCCTCGCCCTTATTATGGTTCTCTTTATTGAGAACCTTCTTCCGGTTGGGCGAGCGCTGGCGATGATCAAGTCAAAGCAGTAGAGAATTTACCGATAAGATTACCCAAAAAGTGTTCTCGGAGCCGCCCAACCAATGGGCGGCTCTTTTATTTTTATTTTGCACCGGATTGGAGAAGAAGGATGCGTTCAGACCAGATCAAGAAGGGCTTTGAAAGAGCACCCCACCGCGCTCTGCTGAAAGCAGTTGGCGTCCGGGATGCGGACATGCACAAGCCCTTTATCGCCATCGTCAATTCTTACATCGACATCATCCCCGGGCACGCCCACCTGCAGGAGTTTGGCAAACTGGTCAAAGACGCAGTCAGAGCTGCCGGGGGTGTGCCGTTCGAATTCAATACGATTGGCGTGGATGACGGCATCGCCATGGGCCATGCCGGGATGAAATATTCGCTGCCTTCCCGTGAGCTGATTGCCGACTCGGTCGAGACAATGATCGAAGGCCACCAGTTCGATGGGATGGTTTGCATACCAAACTGCGACAAGATCGTCCCCGGCATGTTGATGGGCGCGCTGAGAGTCAATATCCCGGCCATTTTCGTTTCCGGTGGGCCGATGGCTGCCGGACGGCTGCCGGATGGAAAAGCCGTGGATCTGATTTCGGTCTTCGAAGGGGTGGGTGCATTCCGTTCTGGGACTATCGATAGCGACCGCCTGAAGCTGCTGGAAGATACGGCTTGCCCGAGCTGCGGTTCCTGCTCTGGAATGTTCACGGCAAACAGTATGAACTGCTTGCTGGAGGTCTTGGGGCTGGCTTTGCCATACAATGGCTCTGCCCTGGCTTTATCGGCCGAACGCGAAGCCCTGGCCCGGCGAGCAGGCGAGCTGATCATTCGGCTGGTTGAAAAAGGAATTACCCCGCGCCAGATCGTTACCCCTGAAGCGCTGGACGACGCCTTCGCCCTGGATATGGCTATGGGCGGTTCGACGAATACCGTGCTGCACACCCTGGCTTTTGCGAACGAAGCCGGGATCGATTATCCCCTCGAGCGCATCAATTCCATCGCCGACCAGGTGCCTTATCTCTGCAAGGTCAGCCCGGCGGGAACCTGGCACATGGAAGACGTCCACCGGGCAGGCGGGGTGCCAGCCATACTGATCGAGCTGGCTCAACACCAGGTGGCGCTGCACCTGGAGCGGCAGACTGTGAACCTGTCATCGCTGGGGGAATCCATCTCGGGCGCTTGCATTCGTGACGACCAGGTGATCCGCCGCTTCGACAACCCGCATTCGCGGCGTGGGGGTGTCGCTGTGCTGTTCGGCAGCCTGGCGCCGCATGGGGCAGTGGTAAAGACCGGCGGTGTCGATGCCGGGATGCAGAAATTCAGTGGGCCGGCGCGCATTTTTGCCTCTGAAGAAGATGCAATGCGGGGCATTCTGGCGGGCGAAGTCCAGGCCGGAGATGTGGTCGTCATCCGCTACGAGGGGCCGAAAGGTGGGCCCGGAATGCAGGAGATGCTTGGGCCGACCAGCGCGTTGATGGGCATGGGCTTGGGCGACAAGGTGGCGCTCATCACTGACGGACGCTTCTCAGGTGGGACGCGCGGAGCGTGCATCGGGCATGTTTCTCCCGAAGCGGCCTCCGGCGGCCCAATTGCCGCCCTGCATCCGGGCGATGTGATCGTCATCGATCTACAGGAGCGCACACTGGACGTATGCCTGACCGAAGAAGAGATCCAGAGCAGGCTGGCTGCGCTGCCTGCATTCGAGCCTCGCACTCAAAGCCGCTGGCTGCGACGCTACGCGCATTTTGTTACCAGCGCAGACCAGGGTGCAGTGCTGGAATTTTAGATTATTGAGGAGAAGGAATGAAAGGTACTGGGGCACAAATTCTTTGGGAAAGTCTGGTACGAGAAGGGGTCGACACCGTATTCGGCTTCCCTGGCGGGGCAGTCCTACCGATCTACGACGCACTGCTCGAATATCCGATCCATCACGTGCTGGTGCGTCACGAGCAGGGGGCGACTCACATGGCGGATGGATACGCCCGAGCCAGCGGCCGGGTGGGGGTGGCGCTGGCCACCTCCGGGCCGGGAGCAACGAACATGGTAACCGGTATTGCCACGGCGATGATGGATTCTTCGCCGATCGTGTGCATCACGGGGCAGGTCTCCAGTCCATTTATTGGCTACGATGCGTTCCAGGAAACCGACGTGACCGGCATCACCCTGCCGATCACCAAGCACAACTACCTGGTCACTGACGTGAAAGACCTCGGCCGGGTGATCCGCGAAGCGTTTTACATTGCCCGCACCGGGCGGCCGGGACCCGTCTTGATCGATATAGCGAAAGACGCCCAGCAGGCGTCTATGGAATGGGAGCCGGACGTTTCTCCGATCCAGCTTCCGGGCTATCGTCCGCCTCAAGAACCCCTCTCCGCCGACCTGGAACTGGCCCTCAACTTGATCCATGCGGCCAGGCGTCCGGTAATCCTGGCAGGTCACGGCGTGCTGGTGAGCGGTGGGGTGAACCAGCTGCGCGAGTTTGCCGAGAAAACACGCACTCCCGTTGCGGTGACCCTTTTGGGGATCGGCGCGCTGCCGGCCAGCCATCCCCTCTACCTGGGCATGATGGGCATGCACGGCGAAGCCTGGGTGAATTACGCTATTCAGGAAGCCGACCTGCTGCTGGCTTTCGGAATGCGCTTCGACGACCGGGTGACAGGAAATCTGCAGGACTTTGCGCCTGAAGCCCGGAAAATCCAGATCGATATCGACCCTTCGGAAATCAACAAGAATGTATCTGTCGACCTGGCTCTCATCGGTGACCTGGCCGAGACCCTCGACCAGATTCTGCCGCACGTCGAAGCCTGCGATCACGGCGAATGGAACGAGCATATCGACGAGATGAAGAGCGAGAGCAGCCAGCGTGATATCCAGAATATGCCCGATTACGGCAGGCTGTATGCGCCGCATGTGGTGCACGACCTGTGGAAATATACCCATGGCGAATCCCTTGTGGTGACTGACGTTGGCCAAAACCAGATGTGGACGGCGCAGTATTACAAACACGAAAAGCCTTACCACTTGATCACCTCCGGCGGCCTGGGCACCATGGGGTTTGCGCTGCCCGCCGCTATTGGAGCGAAGTTTGCTCGCCCGGAGGCGCAGGTGTGGGCGGTGGCAGGCGACGGCGGCTTTCAAATGACCCAGGCAGAGCTTTCTACGGCAGCCCAGGAGGGGATCAAAGTCAACGTGGCCATCTTAAATAACGGCTATCTGGGCATGGTCCGGCAGTGGCAGGAATTCTTCTACGATCGGAGGTACTCCTCCACGCCACTGCACAGCCCCGATTTCCTTAAGATCGCCGAAGCCCACGGCCTGACCGGACTGCGTGTGACCCGGCGAGACGAGGTCGAGAGCGCCATCCGGCAGGCGGAGGAAACGGAAGGCACCGTAGTGGTTGAGTTCCGAGTGGAAGCTGAGGAAAGCGTGTACCCGATGGTGCCGACCGGCGCAGCACTGGACGCCATGATCCGCCGCCCGCTGCCCAGCCATTTGACAATCGAGTAAACAGACTGTCATCATCGTTCACTGCAGAGAAAGATACTGAAAAAAGTAATTGAGTGTGGAAACCAGTCATTCATGAATTGAGAGAATTATGAAACATACACTAGTCGCCTTAGTTGAAGATAAACCGGGGGTGCTAAACCGGGTGGCATCGCTCTTTCGCCGCAGGGCTTTCAACATCGAATCGCTCACGGTTGGACACACGCATACCCCCGGAATCTCCCGCATGACCATCGTCATCGACAGCACCCAGACCAACGCCGAACGCGTGACCGCTAACCTGTACAAGCTGATCAATGTGATCCAAGTGGATGACCTGGCCGAAATGCCTTCAGTGAGCCGCGACCTGGCAATCATCAAAGTCTCCGCCAACGTGGCTAATCGCGGTGAGCTCATCCAGCTCGTCGACGTCTTTCGCGCCCGTATTGTCGATGTGGGCAGCGAGTCGCTGATTGTAGAAATCACTGGTGTGGAAGAGAAAATTGATGGATTTGTGGATGTTCTGCGCCCATTCGGCATCATCGAGATGGTTCGCACCGGCATCGTAGCCATGGCGCGCGGCTCGGACCCTTACCCGAACCTGCCCTCGAATGGAAACGGCAGTGTGGCGGTAAAGGAGCTGGCAACTTTGGTGGACCTGGTATGAGCATTTTCGTTGTTCATCCGTTTTTTGTAGTCCCGTTCCTTGTGGGCGGCAGGAGATGGCGGTCACAGGGGCCGCGGCTACAAACGAACTGAAATCGAAGGAGGAAAAATGGCAAAGATTAATTTTGGTGGAGTTGAAGAAGAAGTCGTCACCCGAGAAGAGTTCCCTCTGGAGAAAGCGCGCCAGGTGCTGGAAAATGAAACCGTAGCAGTGCTGGGATACGGCGTGCAGGGTCCGGCTCAGGCGCTGAACCTGCGCGATAACGGCATCCGCGTCATCGTGGGGCAGAAATCGGGCAGCCGTTCATGGGAGAAAGCCCTCAAGGACGGCTGGGAACCGGGAAAAACGCTTTTTTCCCTGGAAGAAGCAGCCGAGCGCGGAACTCTCATCCAATATCTGATCTCAGACGCTGGGCAGGTTGCCATGTGGCCCAAGATCAAGAGCTGTTTGAAAGCTGGCGATGCGCTGTATTTCTCGCATGGTTTTTCGATCGTCTATCGCGACCAGACGAAAGTCATTGCTCCCGATTTCATCGATGTCATCCTCGTGGCGCCAAAAGGATCAGGCGCCAGCGTGCGGGCGAATTTTCTGAACGGTAGCGGGATCAACAGCAGCTATGCCGTCCACCAGGATTACACCGGCCGCGCCAAAGAGCGAACGCTGGCTGCCGGGATTGCCATCGGCTCGGGATACCTTTTCCCGACCACCTTCCAAAATGAGGTCTACAGCGATCTGACCGGCGAGAGAGGCATCCTGATGGGCGCCCTGGCCGGTGTGATGGAAGCCCAGTACGCCGTCTTGCGCAAGCATGGGCACACCCCCAGCGAAGCCTTCAACGAAACCGTTGAGGAGCTCACCCAGAGCCTGATCCGGCTGGTGAGCCAGAACGGCATGGATTGGATGTACGCCAACACCAGCACCACCGCCCAGCGCGGCGCCCTGGATTGGGGGCAGGAGTTCCGCAAGGCAGTGGCGCCGGTTTTCGACCGGCTTTACCAGAGCGTGGTGGATGGAGAAGAGACGCGCATCGTTTTGCAGGCTAATGGAGCTACGGACTATAAGGAAAAGCTCGAGGTCGAGCTGGAGGCAATGCGCAGTTCGGAAATGTGGCAGGCAGGCGCCGCCGTGCGTTCCCTGCGCCCTGAAAACTGGCAAAAAGCAGGCTAGAAAGCATGGATAACTACGTCCGTATCTTCGATACAACCCTGCGAGACGGCGAGCAATCGCCGGGCGCCACGATGACCTCCGCCGAAAAGCTGGAGGTAGCCCGAGCGCTGGCCCGCATGGGGGTGGATGTGATCGAGGCGGGTTTCCCGGCTGCTTCGCCCGACGATCTGGAAGCCGTCCGGCGTATTGCCGCTGAGGTGGGCAACCCTGGCGATGGCGCTCGTCCTCCCATCATCTGCGGGCTGGCACGCTGCTCGCGCGGGGATATTGAGAAAGCCTGGGAGGGGGTTCGACCGGCTTCCCGGCCGCGCATCCATACCTTCATCGCCACCTCCGATATCCACCTGCAGTACAAGCTGAAGATGACCCGCCAACAGGTGGTGGAAAAAGTTGTCGAGATGGTGGGCTACGCCCGCAGCCTGTGCCCGGAGGTGGAGTTCAGCCCCGAAGATGCCGGGCGGAGCGATCCCCAATTCCTCTATACGGTTTTGGAGGAGGCTATCCGGGCAGGCGCCACCACCCTTAATATCCCGGATACGGTCGGGTATACCACTCCGGAAGAGTTTGGCGAGCTGATTGCGGGCATCCGCCGGAACACACCGGGCATCGAGAACTGCACCATCTCGGTGCACTGCCATGACGATCTGGGCCTGGCGACCGCCAATACGCTGGCAGGCATCCATGCCGGGGCGCGGCAGGCGGAAGTGACGATCAACGGCATCGGCGAAAGGGCCGGCAACACCTCCCTGGAGGAGGTAGTGATGGCCCTGCATACTCGCCGGCCCAAATTCGATCTCGCCACCGGCATCGATACAACCCAGATCATGCGCCTGAGCCGCCTGGTGAGCAACTATACCGGGATCGTCGTCCAGCCGAATAAAGCCATCGTCGGAGCGAATGCCTTCGCCCACGAGGCAGGCATCCATCAGGATGGGATGTTGAAGCACCAGCAGACCTATGAGATCATGCTCCCGGCGACGGTGGGCGTTAGCCAGAGCCGCCTGGTGCTGGGCAAGCACTCCGGCCGCCATGCCCTGAAGACCCGCTTGCAGGAGATGGGCTTATCGCTGGACGAAGCTGCTTTGGACCTGGTCTTCGAGCGCTTCAAGGCGCTGGCGGACAAAAAGAAGACCATCGCTGACGCCGACCTGGAAGCCCTGGTCTCGACTGAGCTGTACCAGCCATGCGAGGTATATATCCTGGATGGGTTGCAGGTGGCTTGCGGGACAATGGGCATGCCCACCGCCACCGTCCGGCTGCGCGGCCCTGAGGGCTTGCAAGTGCAGGCAGCCGTCGGCACCGGGCCGGTCGACGCGGCTTATAAAGCCGTCGATGCTATCGTCCAGGCGCAAAACACTTTGCTTGAATTTTCGATCCACGCCGTCACCGAGGGTATCGACGCTCTCGGGGAGGTCACCGTGCGCATCGAAGCCCGCGATGGTCAGGGAACTCTCGACGCTCAGAAAGAAACCGACCAGCCCCGCACCTTCGGAGGCTACGGCGCCGACACAGATATCATCGTTGCCAGCGTGAAAGCATATCTGGCTGCGTTGAATAAGCTGCTCGTAGCAACTGGATTGTATGGATCTATTGAAACTGCGGCCGTGCAGACGGTTGCTTCTTAATCATCTATGTCGCTGCGAGGAGTGTTCATTACGACGTGGCACTCCCTAAGCTTGCAGGGAGATTGCGCCGGCACAGAACGCTTTCGCAATGACACGAAAAAGTAAAGGAGTTGAAGATGAGCATCAAACCGATTCACCCTGTAGAACATGCCCCTGAAGCGCATTTCGAGCCGTTCCCTGAGCCAAAGACCATGCCTGAAGGCTGGGATATGTCAGAATTGATGGCTTTGTATAATCCCCAGATGGTCGCCAGGGAGGAAGATGAGCTCAACCTTGAAATTAACCTGGACATTAACGCCGGGGTGCCTGAAGAACCTGTTCTATGAGCACCGGGCAGACCCTTTTTGAGAAGATCTGGCAGCGACACGTGGTCGCTCAAGAGCCAGACTCGCCGGCAATTCTGTACATCGATCTGCATCTGGTCCATGAGGTCACCTCGCCGCAGGCCTTCAATGGGCTCAGGCAGCGCAGGCTGCGTGTACGGCGACCCGAGAAAACGGTTGCAACGATTGATCATGCCGTACCCACCTTGCCTGCACCGGCGGGCGATCCGCAAGGGCGGCTGGCGTTTGCCGACGAGCTGGCGCGCAAGCAAATCCATACCCTGGAAGAGAACTGTGCAGAATTCGGCGTCACCCTGTATGGGCTGGATAATCCATATCAGGGAATCGTCCACGTCATCGGCCCTGAGCTGGGGCTTACCCAACCGGGTATGACTATTGTGTGCGGCGATAGCCACACGGCTACCCATGGAGCATTTGGCGCCCTGGCGTTCGGCATCGGCACCAGCGAGGTGGAGCACGTCCTGGCGACCCAATGCCTCCTGCAGCGCCGGCCTAAGACCTGCGAGGTGCGCCTGGAAGGTAAATTATCCCCGGGAGTATCGTCTAAGGATGTCATCCTGGCTTTGATCGCCAGGATCGGCATCGGCGGCGGCACGGGGCATGTCCTGGAATATACCGGCTCTGCCATCCGGGCGATGAATATGGAACAGCGCATGACGATCTGCAATATGTCGATCGAAGCTGGGGCGCGCGCCGGCATGGTTGCGCCAGATGACGCCACTTTCGAGTATCTGGCGGGACGCGAGGTTGCCCCGAAGGGCGAAGCCTGGGATAAGGCTCTGGCAGATTGGCGACGGCTGCCGACGGACGACGGCGCTGTTTACGATAAGACCGTCGAGCTGGATGTGAATGCATTGGAACCAATGATCACCTTCGGCACGAACCCCGGCATGGGTATGCCGGTGACTGGGCGCATCCCGGCGCCCGAAAGCATTGCAGAGAACCAGGAGAAGGCCGCGCTGGAAAAAGCGCTGGCTTACATGGGGCTGCAGCCGGGGAAACCCTTGTTGGGCCATCCAGTGGATGTGGTCTTCATCGGAAGCTGCACCAATTCGCGCATCTCCGACCTGCGTCTTGCCGCCGGGCTGTTCAAGGGTCGCAAAGTAGCTCACGGGGTACGCGTGCTTGTGGTGCCTGGCTCGCAGCAGGTGCTGCAGCAGGCTGTGGCGGAAGGATTGGACTGCATCTTCAAGGAAGCTGGGGCAGAATGGCGCGACCCGGGCTGCTCCATGTGTATTGGCATGAATGGCGACACGCTTGCTCCTGGCCAGTATGCGGTGAGCACCAATAATCGCAACTTTGAAGGCCGCCAAGGAAAAGGCGGGCGAACCTTTTTAGCCAGCCCGCTGACCGCCGCCGCGGCTGCCATCACCGGCGTCGTTACAGATGTGAGGACGCTGTTATGAAAACCCATCGGACGCGGACGAGCGCTGAGAACCCGGATTGGTTGATGAAAGATAGAGAAAATATGTTTTGGGGGGCAATGGATCTGCAACGGATAAACAGATCAGTCTTGTGCGTAGGAAATCCGTCGATCCGTCTCAAATCCGTTGACCTAAAGAACAATTGCTCATTTTCTGTGTCCGTTGGAGCGCCCCCCAGGACTGTCCCCATTCAGGATGCGCCGCAGAGCATCGGAAACAGGTTATTTCCGCGCAAATCCGCGCTCGTCCACTTCCGATTTTTTTCAGATTGAGAGCAAGTTTATGGAACCATTTACAAAATTGACGTCTCGGGTGGCGCCGTTGCTGGTCGATAACATCGACACCGATCAAATAATCCCGGCACGCTTCATGAAAGGGACGGACAAGCTGGGTATGGGCGAGCACCTGTTCGCAGATTAGCGCGACCGCCC
>JAMCRR010000161.1:5691-15925 GCA_023381565.1 Chloroflexota bacterium | reverse complement strand
CTGAGTTTTTTATTAGTTTTTCTCTGCGATCTAATATCTAAACTCTGCGTACTCTGCGTCTCCGCGGTTAGATTTTAGAATTTTTAAATCGCCTGGTCGGCGAGGGCCAGGGCGCGGTCGACGATCGCCAGGCCGTCTTTCAGCTCCTGCGGATTAATGATGATCGGTGGGACGACGAAGACCATGTTCTTGCTGACGAAGGTCGAGAGACCCTCCTCGATGAGCCGGCTGCGGATGGCATTCATCACCGCGGCATCCATCGGCTCTTTGCTGCCCCGGTCTTTGACCAGCTCGATGACCGAGAACAGGCCGATGTAGCGCACATCGCCTACTGAGGGATGTTTCTCTTTGAGGCCTTCCAGCTCCCCGGCCAGCTCTTTGCCCATGGTTTTGGCGTTCTGCAGCAGGTGGTCTTCCCGGTACACCTGGATGGTGGCGATACCCGCCGCGCAGGACATGGGGTGGCCGAAATAGGTCAGGCCCATATACAGGTATTTGTCCTCGAAATAATCGGCGATGGGGTCAGAGACGATCACCCCGCCCAGGGGCAGGTAGCCGGAGGTGACGCCCTTGGCGAAGGTGATCAGGTCGGGCACCACACCCCAGTTGTCCACGGCGAACCACTCGCCGGTGCGCCCGAAGCCGCTCATTACCTCGTCGGAGACGAGCAACACGCCGTACTTCTGGGTGATCTCGCGCAGTCGGGGCCAGTAGTCATCCGGCGGCACCAGGATGCCGTTCGAACCGGTGACGCCTTCCATAAAGAGCGCCGCCACCGTGTCGGGGTTCTCGTACTGGATCACCTTCTCGATGGAGGTGATGCACTCGCGGTGGCAGGTTTCGAGGGTGTGGCCAAAGGGGCAGCGGTAGCAGTAGGGGTCGAAGACGTGCACCACGCCGGGGATGCCCGGTTCGACCGGGGGCCGGCGGTAATCGCCCGAGAGGGTGATGGCGCCGTAGGTGGCGCCGTGGTAGGAGATGTAGCGGGCCAGGATCTTGCTCTTTTTGGTGTACTGGCGAGAGAACTTGATGGCGTTCTCGTTGGCCTCCGCCCCGCCCAGGGTGAAGAAGACCTTGTTGAGGTTTCCGGGAGCAATCTCGGCAATCTCCTTGCCCAGCCGGGCTTTCGGCTCGGTGGCCATGCTGGGGTGGGCGGCGCACAGCCTGGCGGCCTGCTCCTGGATGGCAGCCACCACGCGCGGGTCCTGGTAGCCGATGTTCAGGCTCATCAGCTGCGAGGAGAAGTCCATATAGCGCCGGCCGTCTTTATCCCAGAAGTAGATGCCCTTGCCGCTCTCCACCGGGATGGGGTGGACGTCCTTCTGCACCGACCAGGAAAAGAACACATGCTTGCGGTTCAGATCGACGACCTCCTCGCCGCTCAAACCATCCGTTTTTATAGATGCCATAAGTCACTCCTTGGGGATCTCGAATGGGCCTCGGATGAGCTTGCCGGAGGCGCTCCTTTATTCTATACCAACTATTCAAAATGATCCTGGTTGAATCGTCATTTGATATCTCCCTTATTTGGATCATTGACTGTATTCCGGGAAACAGGATATCATTTTGATATGATCAGGTCTTTCCGTGATGAGGAAACCCCCAAGATCTTTACCCGACAGGGGTCAAACAGTATTCGATTCGCGCCGATGATCGGTGGAGAATCTAATTTGAGTGGCGCGAGAACGAAGCTTATCTGGTAGAGCTTGTCGATTATCCTATATGAGGTGAATGATGAAACCAACTATTTCACCAGTCCATCCTGGAAAAACCCTTCTTGAGGAATTCTTAAACCCCTGGGGGATAAGCCAGAACCGCCTGGCGCAACACATGGGGATACCTGTGTCTCGGTTGAATGAGATTATACGCGGCCGGCGTGGGATGACCGGAGACACCGCTCTACGCCTGGGGATGGTCACTCACACTACCCCGGAGTTTTGGCTGAGCCTGCAGGCGCTGTATGACCTGGAAATTGCCAAAGATGCCGTTGGTGAGAGGCTAAAGAAAGAAGTAACGCCCTATCCATGGGAAGAAAATCGTCATCCAGAGTAGTCTCTAGTGGGGGTCAATGCGGATAGGCTGAGGAACCGGTCAATGCCATTTGCCTCTTCGCCAGATGGGACGCGCCTTTACTTTGAATCGGTGGGAGCTGGCGAACCCCTTTTGCTCGTCGCCGGAAGAAACAGCGACCATACCCTCTGGAATGTCGTTCGCCAGGATTTTGCACAACATTACCAGGTGATCGTCTATGACCAGCGCGGCACAGGCCAGAGCGACAAGCCGGAGACACCTCCCTATTCTACGCGCATCTTCGCGCGCGATGCAGTTTCGATCCTCGACCATCTCCAGATTAACCGCGCGCATGTCTATGGGGTTTCGATGGGCGGGGCGATCTGCCAATGGCTGGGCATCGATGATCCAGATCGATGCCAAACGCTCGTGCTGGCTTGCTCCACGGCAGGACGTTCCCATGGAATCCCTGCTTCCTCCACTACGAAAACGATCATGTCTGAGAAAAATAGCTTTCGGGGATTAAGCCTGTTGTTTTCAAAGCCTATCGGTCGCAACCAGTTGAAGTTTTTCTCCAGCATGGGAGCGACCAAACAATACCCGATGCCCGCCTATGCCGAAAAGCTGCACAGACAAGCCAGCGAGCAACATGATGCCTGGGACCTGCTTCCTGGCATTGTCACGCCCACGCTCGTGCTCCAGGGAAGCGACGATCCTGTATGCCCGAGTCAGAATGCAAATTTGCTGGCAGAACGAATTCCGGGAGCAGAGCTTTACATTATCAGCAAAGGCCGGCACATGTTCTTTATCGAGTTTCGCCAGAAAGTGAATCGGATCGTCCTGGATTTTCTATCGCGGCACCCAATCAGGTAGCTCGGCAATTTACCGTGGTCATCGACCCCACCCCCGACCCCGCCCCTTCAAGGAGCGGGGAGAAAAACGGAAATTTGGTGGTTTTGCGGGCGTACGCCCGCAAACCCACCAAATTTCTGACCCGAGGCTTCACCTCCCCTGCTTGATCGCCTTCCTGGCGATTCGATCCACCATCTCCGGGGCGATCAGCTTGAGCCACACGCCTAATTTCGCCCGCAGGGTCATAATCTCTTCGCGCTTGCGCCTGGCGGCAGCCGAAAGGATGCGGCGGGCGCACTCTTCGGTGGTCATCACCTTCTCTACCTTGACCGGATTGTAACCCAGCGCCTGGCCGTCCGTGCCAAAGCCGCGGCTCTGCATGCCTGTGGCGACGAAATCCGGGTAGGCGATGGTCACGCTGACCCCGCTGCCCTGCAGCTCGATGCGCAGCGAATCCAGGAAACCCACCATGGCGTGCTTGCTGGCGGCGTAGCCGGTGCGGGTGGGCACCCCCGATTTGCCCGCCACGCTGGAAACCCCGACGATCCGGCCGCGGGTCTGCTTGAGGTGCGGCAGCGCGTAATAGGTGCAGTACATGCATCCGAAATAGTTGATGCGCATGATTTCTTCAAAGATGCAGGGGTCCTGGATCTCATCGATAAGTGCCCACATGGTGCGTCCGGCGTTGTTAACAAGCATATCGATCCGCCCATACTCCTGAACAGACCGCTCCACCAGGAGGCGGCAGTCTGCCTGCAGGCTCACGTCCGTGGGTACCACCAGGGCTTGCCCGCCACGCTGGCGGCATTCCTGGGCGGCTTCCTCGAGCTTATCGACCTGGCGAGCCGCCAGCACCAGCCGCGCCCCCCGACCCGCCAGCTGCAGGGCCACTTCCCGACCAATACCCAGCGAGGCGCCGGTAACGATTACGACGGAATCCTCAAAAACGTGGTCAGTCATCACACTGCTCCTATAGGATGCGTTTGTCATTGCGAGTTTTTCCACTACGCCAGCGCTCTTCTTTCCCACATGACATTTCGTGTCTTTGCGAGACCTGGTTGCTTTTCCCAGGTCGAAGCAATCTCCGAGTAATATCTAAATCAAGAATGTCATCAGGAGACCCGATGCTCTTTTAGGGTCGAAGCAATCCCCAGGCTTTTATTTTCCCTGGCGTACAGTGGCGCCAGCGATTTTAAAATAATCGGTAATTTCGGTGTATTTTTACACTGATCGCGCAGATCGCTCAATTTTAGCGCCGATTCGATGTTTAGCGGTGAATGGTTTTCCGTTAGCGCCTTGATCCAAAATCTGGAGGCTACCGTTACCGGGTAGTGATAGAATGAAATCAGATGGATGGGAAGTGGGTTGTCGAGAAGGACTTCGCCTCGGTCGTGAGACGGATCATGGATTTCGAGCCTGCGGAGATGCCCATGACGATCAAACCGATTCGGATGCGACCGGGTTTTGCCCTGCTGGGGTGTTACGTTCCCACGCAACCCCGGCCAACAAGCCTACTTTCCGGGAAGCTCCTCGTGCGTTCACTCGCCGGCAGCCGCACCGAGGTCAGCGCAGAGGACTTCAGTGAATGGGCCGGACCATTCCTTCAATCGCTAATTGCATCTCTATAAAGCCTATTATCCCTATGCATACTCGCCCTGCCACACCCGAAGACGCGGCGGCCATCGCTGAGATTTACAACCAGGGCATCGCCTCCCGGAACGCCACCTTCGAGACGCGCCCGCGCCGCGAGGCAGATGTGCGCGGCTGGTTCGACGACCGGCATCCCATCGTGGTCGTCGAAGAAGGCGGCCGCGTGATCGGCTTTGCCTCCACCTCCACCTACCGCCCGCGCGAATGCTATTCCGGGATCGCCGAATTCTCCGTCTATGTGGAGGAGAAGAGCCGCGGCCGCGGTGCAGGGCGCCTGGCGATGCAGGCGCTCATCCAGGCGGCGGAAGATGCGGGCTTCTGGAAGCTGGTCTCGCGCGTCTTCCCCAGCAACACGGCCAGCCTGCGCCTGCTGGAGTCGCTGGGATTCCGCCGGGTGGGTACCTACGAAAAGCACGCCCGGCTGGATGGGACCTGGCGCGACGTGGTCGTCGTGGAGTATTTAGTTCACGCCAATCAGAAATAGCCGGGGAAAACCAATGGGAGGCGGATTTACGCCGACCAGCGCGAGCTTTGGAAAACGCCCGGCACGGCACAACCAGGATAGGATCCAAAGGCTACTAGAAACAAAAAATGAGTGCGTCGAACAGGAACGCACTCTCTGGAATGTAAATCTAATAGCCCCACCATCCGCGGGGCTTCTTTCAGATATTATACTGGTAGAAGAACTACTCTGCTTTGACGATGCACTCGACGGGGCACACCGAAACGCACTGCGGTGAGTCGTAATGCCCTTCGCATTCAACGCAGGTTTCGGCGTTGATCACGTAAGGGTCGCCCTCGGTGATGGATTCGGTGGGGCAATCGGGCAAGCAGGCGCCGCACGCGATACATTCGTCTAGAATTTTCATTGCCATAGGAAATCTCTCCTGAGTAAAATCCGAATAGGTTCGTAATCAGGGCTTAGGGTACTATCAAGCAGCGTGGGTGTCAAATGACAAAAATCATACAGAGCGGTGACGAATGGACATTGTTTACTCGATTTTACCGCTCTAATAGCCAAAAACCGTTTTTCATGATATTCTCTATAGACGCATTTCCATTTCACAGGAGGTTCATTATGGGATTCATGGATAAACTCGGGTCAGCCGCAGCCACGGCAAAGTGGAAGGCTGACCAACAAATGCGTGTGATGCGCGTGCAGAACAATATCCGCGACCTGGAGAACCAGGTGAAATCACAGAAAATGGCCCTGGGTGACACAGCGTTAGGATTGTACTCACAGGGCAGCCTGGCTGAAGAACCCCTGCAGCAAATCTGCGCCGAGATCGGCAGGATCAACGAGCAGGTTGCCCAGCTCAACCAGAACCTGCGCCAGATCCAGGCGGAGCAACCCCCCTCGGAAAATCAACCCGCCTCCGCCCCAGCGCCGGCTGCTTACGCGCCACCACCTGTACCGGAATCAACGGCCCCGGCCACCGCGCCCGCGCCAGACCCTGCGCCTCAGCCGGCCGTGCTGGTCTGCCCGGAATGCGGCCAGGTGCTGAAAGGCCGCTTCTGCCCGGAACACGGGCGAGAAGGAGTGCCCGCGGGAGGTTAGTTTAATAATCATCTAATCCCCTCCTTAACTTAGGGGATGACACCTCATCACCAGTTAAGCTATTCTCCTTATCAGAGAGACTTTCATTACGATCGCTATTCTTGATAAGGAGGAATATGAAACTCAACACAGCCTTGCTCTCGATCTTTGGGGTGCTCGTCGGGGCACTCCTCATTTCCGCGTGCACAAACGCCTCTCTCGCCGCGCAGCCCACCCCCACCGTGCCTCCCACCCAGGCGCCGGCAGCCCCGACCCAACCCCCCGAGGTTCCTACCCCACAGCCTACGCCTGCCGGGGATGTCTATGCAACCGGTCAGGATGCCGGCAAGACGGTTTCGCTGGCGGTTGGGCAGACCCTGGTGGTGACTCTGGAAGGAAACCCGACGACGGGCTACAACTGGTATGCCGTAGAAACCGAGAATGCGGTGCTCGAGCAGGTCGGCGAGCCGGTCTTCTCCGCCAATACCGCCTTGCTGGGCTCTTCAGGAATGATCAGCCTGGTATTCAGAGCCACAGCCCACGGGCAGCAGGACCTGGCGCTGGCCTACGAGCGCTCCTTCGAGAAGGGAGTGGCGCCGTTGAAGACCTTCACGATGACTGTTGTGGTGGAGGCGCCTCAACCCACATCTGCCGCGCCTCAGGCAACGCAGACCGTAATCGTGAGCCCTGCAGAGGGTTGGAAAGGATGGTCGGTCTACACGAATGAGGCCTATGGGTTCTCGTTCCAGTACCCCCCTGAATGGAAAGTCGAAGACCTGGAAGACCCCAGCTTCACCCTTGCCGGGCATGCCGTCTGGCTGACCCCGGATAATGGCAGCAACATCCTGCTGCAGATTGCCTTCAAACGCAGCAGCGAAACCATCACCCTGGGGCGCACGGGGGTTGGCTCGGGAGATTTGGTCCAGAACGGCACGGTAATGTTCCTGGGTCAGGAAGTGATCCGGTACGTATTGGTGGCGCAGGGCAAAGACTATACCGTGATGTACCGGCAGGACGGCAAGATCCAGCGAGGCAACCTGGAGTTCACGATAGACCTGGATTACCGCGGGCTGTATACCGACCCATCCGCACTGACGGCAGGGATAGAGGCGAATGCAGATGCCATCGTGGCCTCAGTGAAAATGATCGGGGGCTGAGCAGGTTTCCAGCTTTACATCGAAAATCTTATTTCACCGCAGAGAGGCGAAGAGCGCAGAGAAATAAGGAAAAGATGGGGGAAACGTTGGGATCTCTATATCGACACTGAGCGTTAGAGTTCGTACCGTAGGGGCGGATGGCGGATCCGCCTCTACGGCTTATGGATGGTACAGGTCTGATAAAATTAAAAGGATATTTCCCATTAATCCTGAAAAGGATGGCAAATTTTCTGGATGGACGAGCACCTATGAACACTTTTCCTCCGCTGACGACCCCCCGCTTGCTGATCCGCCGCCTGTGCGCCGAAGATGCCGCCGAAATTTTCGCCTACCGCTCGGACCCCGAGACCGCCCGCTTTCAGGCCTGGGGGACGGAAAGCCTGAAGCAGGTGCAAGATTTCATCGAGAGCCTCACCCAGATCGAGCCGGATACACCGGGGACCTGGTTCCAGGTGGGCATCTGCCTGGAAGAGACGGGCGCCCTGATCGGCGACTGCGGGATGCGCTTCCCGGCGGAGGACGAGCGTCAGGCGGAGATCGGGATCACCCTGGCCTCGGCGTACCGGGGGCAGGGGTACGCTGCTGAGGCGCTGGAGGGAATCTTCGACTATCTCTTCTTCACCCTGGGCAAGCACCGCGTGTTTGGCTCGGTGGACCCGCAGAACCGGGCTTCGCTTGCCCTGCTGGAGCGAGTGGGCATGCGCCGCGAAGCGCATTTCCGGGAGGGCCTGTGGTTCAAGGGAGCGTGGGTGGACGACGTGATCTACGCCATCCTGGAAAAAGAATGGAAGGCTCGTAGGGATGATGCGAGATGAATGAATCAATGCCCGTCGATTGCTTTATCTGCCGTAAGCAGCGCGGAGAGATCCCGGTGCCGGGGGGTGCTATCTACCAGGATGATCTGATCTATATCTTTCACGCCCTGCTGCAGGGAGACGAGAAAGATCACTATTTAGGGCACCTGTTTGTCGAAACCAGGCGCCACGTGGCCGAACTCGCCGATCTCACCGCAGAAGAGGCGCAAGCCACCGGCCTGTACACCAGCCGGTTGAGCCAGGCGCTGATGCGCACCGAAGGCGTGGAGCACATTTATGCCTTTGTCATCGGAGATGGGGCGCCGCACCTTCACGTGCATGTGATCGGCAGGTATCCGGGCGCGCCGCACGAGTTTTGGGGACCCAGGGTGGATGAATGGCCGGAGGCGCCCCGGGGCGATGAGGTCCTTCTGCGGTGAGATCGAGAAAGTTTCAAATCGTATTCGCGGATTTTTCCGTGAGTTTTATGGATATGAGGGTTGATTAACGTTGGATTTCTGGACGCCGGCTCGAACCTACGGCTTTGATTCCTCTTCCTGCGATCGTCAGGGACTGCGCCGCGTTCCCGAAGCGAATCGAAGAGGGCTTGCCAGGGGATTGTCGTATATCCCTCTCCCTGCGATCGTCAGGGAGAGGTCAGGTGAGGGTTGCTGGCGGTGGAGTCCCGCCCGCTCATTGGCGACAAACCTCACAATCTTGAGGCGCAGAACTCCAGCGACTCTCACCCCCACCCTCTCCCTGATTTGCAGCAGGGAGAGAAAGTATCGCGCGCCTTATTTATTACACATCTCAAACCGAACCCTATCCTGTAAACAACCTGTAAAGTAAAACCTCCCTGAAATCGGTCATAATACAAAGGAATTTGCATCTCCTGGAAAACAACAGGAAGCGGCCGGGCAAAAGATGCCCTCAGGGAGGTTTGATGAAGTCGGGGCGGTTGTTCCTTATCCTTGGTTTGGTGACCATACTTTTCGCGGGGAGCCCATTACCGGTGCAGGCAGCCACGCCTCCCCCTCCCCAATTAGGAGGACCGCCCGTCGCGGATTGGCCTCTGCCGGCGCCCGAGCTCGGCCTTTCCGCTCAGAGTACCCCCGCCTGGGGCCAGGATATCGTCCTCCCACAGCTCAAAGCGGTGCTGGTGGTTGGACCCATCGACGGCGAACAGGGCGTTTGGACGAGGGACGAAATCGCCAACATGGAAATCGCCGCAGAGCGCCTGAGCGCCTACGGCGTGACGGTTTACCGCTTCTATACCCCGGATAACGATTGGGAGCAGATTAAAGCCGCTGCCAACGGGGCGCAGTTCTTCCTCTACCGCGGCCACGGCATCGCCTGGACCGGCGGGCCGCACCCCACCGTGGGCGGGATTGCTTTGAGCGGGCCGATCCCCAACTCGATGATCCTGTATTCCAGCGACGACCTGCGCCAGGACCTGCGCCTGGCGCCCAACGCCATCGTCATGATCTACGCCTGCTACTCCGCCGGTTCGGGCGGCACAGAGCTCGACCTGGAGAGCAGCGAAGCGCAGCGCCGCGTGGCCGAATATTCCGCGCCTTTCATCGACCTGGGGGCAGCCGGTTATTTCGCCAACTGGCGGCCCGAGGCTTTCCCGTCTTTCATCGACTCCCTTTTCCAGGGAAAGACCCTGGCAGAAACCTACGCGGCGTTCGGCGATTACAACCCAGCCACGCTGGAGCGCTACGATTACCCCAACCACTTTGGTCTGGCCATGTGGCTGGGAAATTACACCGATGGCAATGGGACCAGGTACCATTATGCCTTTGCCGGGAAGCTGAATGTCACGCTGCCCGACCTGTACGCGCTGAAAGTGTCCAGCGTGAAGAACCCGGTGTTTTTACCAGCCATCTTCCACTAAAGAGCGTTATGCAAAAAGATTTATCGCAAAGCCGCAAAGCAAGCCAGAGGTGCAAAGCAACAACTTTGTGAATAATTCCTTGCAGTCTTGGCGTGTTTGCGCGAGATTTTGGGCTTTTTTGCAGGGCGATCATCACCAAATATCGGATTACACCTCCAATCTTCAGGGGCGCAAACTGCGGCATTATTATCTTCTTTCGCCGGTTTGCGCCCAAATGTTTTAAAACAATCAAGAGTTTCGTAAAGGATATAAATGCAGGAGAAGATTTGGTTCCCGTATGGAAAAATATCGGAACCGATGAAGTCCCTATTTGGTTAACTTGTAGAGGGACCAACTT
>JAMCRR010000161.1:0-5681 GCA_023381565.1 Chloroflexota bacterium | reverse complement strand
GCCCCTTGTGGCCGGTTTTTTTTTAAACAGGGTTGCCACTTTTGTCATCGCATTTCCAATCATAATGCCATTATTGGCAATTGAATTTTCCCCCCAAATCTGTTAAACATAATATAAGTAGAACGTAAGTTCTATGAATTACCGAGACCTCAGGACTTCCCTTCTGGAGTGAATCCCCATGGAAACCCGACCCAAGCCCACCCGGCGCAAGCGCACCCCAACGCCAAACCAGACCAGCACCCTCAAGCACGGCTTCTATGCACGGCGCTTCCGCCGCGGGGAGATGGACGACCTGGACCTGACCGGGCCGGTGAGGCTGGCGGACGAAATCCAGATGATGCGCGTGGTCATCCGGCGAGTCTTCGACCAGGCGAACGACGAGGCCGCCGACCTGGAGACCTGGAGCCAGGCGCTCGAGACTCTGGGCGCGGCGGCCTCGCGCCTGGCAACCCTGCTGCGCACGCAGAACCACCTGGATAAACACGACAAAGAGGTTACCGACGCCCTCAGCCACGCTCTATCGCAGGTGCTGGAAGGGATGGAAGCATGAAAAGAAAGATCAACTTAGCGGTTGCCACGCAAAGCAAGCTCGCAAAAACACTCGTTTCACATGAGGGTATTCGCCATGGATGAAACCCAGGCGCAGCTCATCGCCGAACAGCTCCGCCACGCCAACTCGCTGGTCAAAGCCGAGATGGAAGCGCTGCGGGCCGAGATGGGGCACTACCGCGACCTGACCAACCTGCGCCTGAGCGAGCTGGAAGCGGCGCGCCTCGACCACGAAAACCGCCTGCGCACGGCCACCGACGGTGTGACCCAGTTCAAGCTGTGGGCCGGCTTGGCTAACGGCGGCGCCGGGCTGATGTCCATCGTCGCCATGCTCAAAGCCTTCCTCGGAGGCTGAAAGCCCCCTTAATCCCGGAGTACCTGATGGACCGATCTACACCGAAACGTGAGAAAACATCCGAAATCACACCGCCCGTCGAAGCCTTCAAGAAGCTCATGGGAGACGTGCTCTTATTCAGCGAGCATGCCGGCGGGATCAAACTCAGGCGTTACCAGGCGCCAATCGCCCGGGCGGTGGCGGGCTCGGTGGTGAAAAAGCAGGGGCTGACCTTCGTGGTCATGTTCCCCCGGCAGAGCGGCAAGAACGAGCTCCAGGCGCAGATCGAAACCTACCTGCTCAGGCTGTACTCGCAGCGCGACGTAGAGATCGTGAAGGTCTCGCCAACCTTCAAGCCGCAGTCGTATACGTCCATGCGCCGCCTGCAGCGCGTCCTGCAGCGCAACCTGCTCACCCACCGCGACTGGAAGAAGGAGCAGGGCGCGATCTACCGCATCGGCTCGGCGCGCATCTTCTTCCTTTCGGGGGAACCGGGGGCGAACATCGTGGGCGCCACCGCCTCGCTCCTGCTGGAAGTGGACGAAGCCCAGGACGTGCTGATCGAGAAATTCGACAAGGAGATCGGCCCGATGGGCGCCAGCACGAACGTGACGCGCGTCTTCTGGGGCACGGCCTGGACGCGCGGCACGCTCCTGGCCCGCGAGCTGGCCGCCGCCCGGCAGAAGCAAATGGAGGACGGCATCCAGCGGGTATTCATCGCCAGCGCCGAGCAGGTGGCCGCCGAAGTCCCGGCTTACGGGCGTTACGTGGCCGAGCAGGTGGCGAAGCTGGGCCGGAACAACCCGCTGGTGAAGAGCCAGTATTTCAGCGAAGAGATCGACGCCGAGTGCAGCATGTTCCCGCCCGGCCGGCGGGCGCGGATGCAGGGCGAGCACCGCCGGCAGCAGGCGCCCGAGCGGGGCTGCATCTACGCCTTCTTGCTGGACGTAGCCGGTGAGGACGAAGCGAACACCGGAAACCTGAGCGAGATGAAGAACCCCGGCCGCGACGCCACCGCCCTCACCATCGTGCGCGTGAACCTGTCCACTCTGCGCCGCGAGGGCATCAATGGGCCGACCTACGAGGTGATGGAACGCAGGACCTGGGTGGGAGCCAGTCAGACGGTCATCTTTGGCAAGCTCACCTCCCTGGTGGCAACCTGGCACCCCTATACGATGGTCGTGGATGCCACGGGTGTGGGCGCCGGTCTGGCTTCCTTCCTCGAAAGGACTTATCCCAACCGGGTGATCCCTTTTGTTTTCTCCAGCGCCTCGAAATCCAGGCTCGGTTGGGACTTTATCGCCATCTGCGAAACGGGGCGCTTCAAGGAGTACGCGTCCGAGGAGGGCGACCGGCTGAGCGCCGGGTTCTGGCGCCAGGTGGAGGCCTGCGAGAGCGAAATTCTCCCCGGGCCGGAGCGGCGCATGAAGTGGGGCGTGCCCGACGGGAGGCGAGACGCAGCCAGCGGCGAGCTGCTGCACGACGACCTGCTGGTCAGCGCCGCGTTGTGCGCCCGGCTGGACGAGCTCGAATGGGCTGCGCCCGGCGGGGCGGCCGTGGTGAGGCGCGGCGACCCGCTGGCGGAGATGGATCGGGAGAAATTCTAAAGGCAGTATGCAGTGGGTAGTGGACGGTGGGCGGTCGTCAGTAAACAGTGAACAGTAGGTGAATGGTATTCGGTTTCAGTATCGAGCATTTCATATTTATATCTCTTTGATATGTCGCTGCGAGGCGGGTGTTCTTCCCGCTGTGGCAGCCCCCAAGTATGTGAGGTGCAGTCTCTACGCAGGCGAGTTGTGAAGATATTTGTCATGATATTCAGTTCAAAAAAGGAGGATCGATGGAATTAGAAGAAAGAGAACAGCGCGGTCAATTCAGTTTGGCAGGACCGGTGGACGGGAAGCCGGGGAAGTTCGAGATCCTGGCGATCACGGCCGGGGAGGGCAACGGCTGGAAGTTCGGCGAGCCAGCTTTGCAGGCTAGCCTGGGGCTGTGGGAGGGCGTGGAAACGTTCGTCGACCACGCCGGATGGCTGAGCAGCAGCCGGTCTGTGCGCGACCTGGGAGGCATCTGCCGGGAGGCAATCTACGACGCGCAGCGGAAAGGCATCCGCGTCACCCTGCAAACGGCGGGGCCGAGCGGCACGCTGATCGACAGCCTGGCGCGCGAATGGCTGGCTTCGCCCGAACCCCGGCCGCGCCTGGGCTTTTCAGCCGATGTGATCTTCACCGCTCAGGGGCGGGAGGTGAAGCAGATTCTCCGGGTCTTGAGCCTGGATCTGGTTTTCAACCCGGCGCGCGGCGGCGCTTTCGTGCGCGCCCTCAACCAACAAAAGGAGGCATTCAACATGGAAGAACCCACAGAAATGGAGCTCAAGCTGAGCGAGGCGTTACTCCAGGCGCAGCTCGAAGGGGCCAGGCTCCCGGCGCCCATGGCTGCATCGGTCCGCGCCCAGTATGCCGGGAAGGCTTTCAAGCCAGAAGAGCTGCAGTCGCAGATTGAAGCTGCCCGCAAGCTCGTCGCCGAGCTGCAGGGCGGGGCGGTCATCCAGGGTCCGGGGAGGATCTCGGAGATGGTCACGAGCGAAGACCGCCTGCAGGCTGCCATGGACGACCTGCTCGAAGCCCCCCGCGACCCCGGCATGGAAGGCAAGCCGGTCGAGCGGCTGCACGGCATCCGCGAGGCATACACCCTGCTCACCGGAGATGTGGACCTGCGCGGCGGCTACCACCCCGAGCACGTGCGCCTGGCCACCACCGCCACGATGACGGGATTGGTGAAGAACGCTCTGAATAAGATCATCACCCGGCAGTGGGAAGAGCTTGGCCGGGCCGGGTACCGCTGGTGGGAGAAGATTGTCAGGGTGGAGCATTTCGACAACCTGAACCAGATCACCGGGGTGCTGGTGGGCGAGGTGGGTTTGCTGCCGCAGGTCTTGGAAGGCGCCGAATACACCGAGCTGCCCATCGCAGACGTCCCCGAGACGGGGGATTGGAAGAAATACGGCGGCTACCTGCCGCTGACCCTGGAGCTGATCGACCGGGATAACCTGGCCAAGCTCAAAGCCTACCCGGTCAAGCTGGCCAACGCTGCCCTGCGGCGCATCTCTGGGCTGGTGGCGGATGTGTTCCTGGCAAACGGTGGGGTGGGACCGGTGATGGCAGACGGGCTGAACGTATTCGAAGCCGCCGGCCACAAGAACCTGGGCAGCACGGCGCTTTCCAGCGCCGAGTGGGAGGTGGTCGGCAAGGCTATCTTCAACCAGGAGATGCTGGTTTCCGCCGGGCAAACCGCTCCGAGGCTCGGCCTGGACCCGCGCTACTGCCTGGTGCCGCGCGACCTGCGCCTGACGGCTATGCAGCTGCTCTACCCCAATTGGGAGCGGGCGGCCACGTTCTTCACCGAGAACATGCAGAAAGGCGCCCTGGGCGACGTGGTGGTGGTCCCCGAGTTTACCGAGAGCGACCACTGGGCGGCGGTTTGCGACCCGCTGCTGGCGCCGGCCATCTACATTGGCGAGCGCTTCGGCATCAAGCCCGAGATCTTCATCGCCGGAGATCCGCTCAGCCCGGCCATGTTCGCCAACGACGAGGTCCGGCTGAAGGTCCGGCACTTCGTCTCCATCTTCGTAGCCGATTACCGGCCGCTGTATAAGGAAAATGTCTAGCCAAAGCAGCGATGGGCAGGAATTATTCAGATCAGGAAAGGATCAAACCATGGGATACGTACACGATACCGGGATGAGCCAGATCATTCCCTTCTCAACGATGACATTCGTCACCGGCGCCTGGACGGAGGTAGCCGCCGTCAACCAGTGGTCCAAAAACAAAGCCCCAGCGGCAGAAACATCCATCATTCGCGTGCCGGTGACCGCTCCGCAGAACGGCTCGCCTTATAAAGGCAGCCTGGTGAAGAGCATCGATATCTGGTGGAGCAACGGCACGGCCGACCTGACCTCGCTGACGCCGGTCATCCAGAAGCTCACCGCCCCGCTGTACGATGTGGCGCCGGCAGCGCCAACCAGTCTCGCCTTCACCTACGACAGCGACCACGATACAGCCGCCAAACGGGTCACCCAGAAAAACCACAAAATGACCCTGACGCTCAGCTCTCCGGTGTGGCTGGACGATGACGACATCCTGTTCATCGAGCTGACCGTGGTGGCGCCTGCGACGGCGGCCTACAAGCAGAAAGACGCCCGGGTGAACTACACGCTGCGCGCTTGATGCGCCGGGACCTGCGGCGGCAGCCGGGAGCGGTCCTGCAGGATGATGACGGGGCCGCTCCCCAAACCCGTGTCGTTGCGAGCGAATCGCAGCAATCTCCCCGTAAGCGATCAATGACCCTCCGGGGGAAGATTGCTCACCAGCCTCCACCCGTGGTTCTAACGGCCGGGAGATTGCCACAAACGGGGAAGAGCACCCACGTCTCGCAAAAACACTCAAATTGAAAAAGGAGGCTCGATGATCGAACTGACCGATCTTTCCAAATACAACCGCAAGGTCAACTACACCCGCATGAAAGCGGCGGGGATTGGCGGCGCCTGGATCAGGCTTTGCCAGGGACTGGATACCTCGCTCGACCCGTTGTACGCCGTCCACAAACAGGGCTGCGAAGCACTCGGCTTGCCTAACGGTCCCTACTTCTTCGCCGATTACCGCAAAGATGCCCGCCTGCAGGCCGGGCGCCTGGTGGAGCTGCTCGGCGAAGGGCGTGCCGCCGCCCTGGACCTGGAATACCTGGACGGCTGGGGTAAACCCTCCGGCGGCGCCATGCACCAGTGGGCCTGCAGCTTCGC
>JAMCRR010000080.1:344-3257 GCA_023381565.1 Chloroflexota bacterium | reverse complement strand
CCTTCTTGCACGGCATATACGGCAGCTTCGACCCGGGAAGCCACATTCAGTTTGGTGAAAATTGCCCGGATGTATTTCTCAACCGTCTTTTCGCTGATAGCCAGCTCGTGTGCGATCGCCTGGTTAGTTTTTCCCTGCACGACAAGGCGGAGGACCTCTTGTTCCCGCACAGTCAATTTCATCTCCCCTTGTTCACCGGTCTGCATCCAAGAAGCAATCTGGGCGGTAATGTGCCGGCTGACCCAGCCTTGCTCTCCATGGGCCACGCCTCTGACAGCCTCGACGATTGCCTCCGGAGCTTCCTCTTTCATCAGGTAACCGGCTGCCCCTAATTTGAGAAGTTCTCGCACGTAGGTTAAATCGTCGTGAGCGCTGAGCGCCAGTATCCTCACCTTCGGATAGAGTTTTTGAACCTGTTGCGCTACCTGTGTACCTTGAATATCAGGCAGCTCCATATCGAGCAGCAGTACATCGGGCTTGGTCTCTTCGACCATCTGCAGAGCATCCTCACCATTTGAGGCTTCGCCCGCTATTTCAATGTCCACAGCCCGATCCAGCAGCCCGCGTATTCCACTGCGGACTATCGGATGGTCATCGACCAGTAATACACGGATTGGGCTCATGGTTTATCCTCCTGGCTTGAAAACCGGATCAATTCTTCGTTGAATGGCACGACGGCTCGGATGATGGTGCCCTTGCCGGGTCTGGTAGTCACCTCCAGATTCCCGCCCACTTCTTTAGCCCGCTCCATCGCCCCAACGATGCCTAAGTGACCTTGACGGGCCAGGTTTATCCAGCGGTTAGGCAGCTCAAATCCCTTTCCATTGTCCTGGATCTTCAAGATCGCCTGTCCCTCTCTCAACCGAAAGCGGATGCGCACTACATGGGCCTGCGCGTGGCGCAAGATGTTATTGAGGGCTTCCTGGTATATGCGGAACAAGACAATCCGGACTTGTTCGGAAAGTGTTTGGCCATCCTGGGCCAGGTCCAGATTGATCGTGAGCTCCGGGTGGGCTGCCTGGAATTGTTCGGCGTGAGACCGGATCGTTTTTTCCAGACCAAAGGGAGCCAGGGTAGGAGGTCTCAACTCTCCACAAATCGTTCGCACAGACTTGGCGAGCTGGTTGAGAGCCTTTTGGATGGTCTTAAGCTGGTCTCGGTCGTATTCATCCGCTTGTGTGTCTTCCAGCGCCTGGAGCTGGTAGGTTACCCCGATAATCTCTTGCAGGGGTCCATCGTGCAAATCTCGGGCTACCTGCAAAGATAGACAACTAATCTGGGCGTTCCATCTCGCGGCCATGCATCAAGCGCTGTTGTAATTCGAACAGCTCGGATTCAATTTCTTTCTGGGTGGTTATATTTTCAGCCATCACAATGACGAACTGCGCCTGGCGGTCTGGCTCGAGCACCAGAGAGGCCGTGATGCGCGCCCAGATTAGTTGTCTATCTTTGCGAAGGTAACGTTTTTCGAGGAAATAACTCTTACGTTTGCCATTTACCAGCTCATTGAATAATTTCCGGCTGATTTTTTTATCCAGGGGATGCGTTATATCAAGGTAATCAAGCTGTATTAACTCCCCGGCTGAGTATCCCAGCATCGCTTGAAAGGCCGGGTTGCAGTCGAGCATCTTTCCATTTACATCCTTGATCAAAATACTAATCCCGGCTTGTTCGAAGATCGTTTTGAAGCGCGCCTCACTCTGATTCAGGGCCTCTGATGTACGTTTATAAGCGGTGATGTCGCGGCCCTCGGCAATGATGAATTTGAGTCCCCCCTCTTCGAACAGAATTGGCTTGAGCGCGAGATTGATAACCCTTCCAGGCTCCCCCCGGCGGTGGATTTCGAGCTCATGGCTGGCCGGCCTCCCGCTCATGGCCTGATTTACGGCCCATTTGAGGGCGCCTCTGCTTTCTCTGGAAAGGCCGGGCCAGGGCACTAACCACAACGGCATACCGATCACAGTCTCCTGGCTGAACTGAGTTAATTTCTGCGCGGCCGGGTTTACTTTAATCACCTTACCCCGCGTATCCATTATCCAGGTATATTGGTAAATCGCATCAAAGAATTCTTCGAACCAGTGATCCTCAAGTGCTATCATCACGCGACAACCCTGATTATCTCCCAGGCTAGAATTGGCAATCGACAATCATATTATAACTATATTTATCCAATTTTATGGATTTTTTACTGAATGAGTATAATTCAAGTGTATGTCATAGCGTTAGAATACGCAATACACCTTAAAGCAGCCTGGATCCCTGATTGTCGATGATCGTTCTCGGGATCCAGGCTTTATTGTCTTGCCGCTCTATGTGATCGGCCGCAAGTAATTTTCCAAAATTTGAGGGTCAGCCGGCCAATCACGGAGCAAACAGCCATTCAGATTCTCGATTGCCTCAATTAACTTGAGGCGGTTTGCTCAGGATACTTTGATCTCATTAATCACGGTGATGACCCCCTCTTGCTCACGCGTAATCTCTTCGGCTGCCTGGCTGATGGCTTCCTTTTCCACTGAGCCTTTTAAGGTAACAATGCCACGATCGTTGGCAACCTCGATCACCGAATTTCTGGTGCGCGGATCCCTTAACAGGGCTTCTGTTACCCGTTCGACGAGTTCCATCAGTTGATAATTATCCATAGTCTTTATCTCCTTGTAAAAACTCTGGTAGCAGTACTGTACGATAGTAACAGGATAGTTGAAGGCCTTGCATCTATCAATCAGGGATATCCCTATTCTACAGGTAGGGTATTCCATACTTGCTCGACAGGACGATTCCCCATTGAAACCACTTCATTACTAACGTATATTGGATTCAAATTTATAAGTCTCTCAGGAGGTGAACCTATGGAACGGCAAAAATCTACCCTGGGCAGTTTTATGAAAGGCCTGTTGATTGGCGGCCTCACCGCCA
>JAMCRR010000080.1:0-334 GCA_023381565.1 Chloroflexota bacterium | reverse complement strand
TGAAACCCGCCGGATGTTGCAGGCGAAAGGCGAGCAGGTGCGGGATAAGACGATGCATACCATCGAAAGCACCCGGGATCAGGTGAACTCAGTCCTATCGAACACCCGCCAGCAGGCGGGCCAGATCGTGCAGCGCATCGAATCACAAACAGAGAAAATTTCACATCCCTTGCATCGCGAGTCTGACTAGAGTCAATGTCGCTCCGCCGCCCTACCCTGCATTTTTATGCATGGCTCAACCAGCTGGATCGCCGGCTGGTTGGTTTTATGTCGGGTTACGGCACCCGCCTGCTGCAATGGTCAATTGCCATTGTATATCTCTGGTTCGGCGGGT
>JAMCRR010000155.1 GCA_023381565.1 Chloroflexota bacterium | reverse complement strand
GTGGCCACGATTGTCTGGTCGAGGGCGAGAAGCATGCAGCGAAGGTGGGCGCGTTCCATGTGGCCGGCGGCGGGGGAGGAGACACTCTTTCGCAACAGGCGATCCAGGTGCGCCAGGTCCCAGGCGGCCAGCGCAGCAGCCGCGCCCAGAATCATCAAGAGATCGGGAGCTCCTTCCAACAGCCCGGCGGCGGCCAAAAAAACCTCGCCTCCCAGGAAGAATGTGGGTAGCCAAATCGCCGAAAACCCCCTTGGGAATAGCAGGACCAGAGGCAACAGGATGGCAAGGCCTGCCCCGATCCAGCTTCCCGCGAGCGAATAACCGGCTGCCGGACAGGCAGCTGCTGCGATCAGAGAAAACAGGAAGAGGGCTTTTCTGAATGACATGGGTGTCACTCTAGGTCAACGTTTTTGGCCCCGAGCCGGCCGCAGGATATTGCGGATCAAAGGCGGTAGGGGCTGGTCGACCTGCCAGTCGATCACCCGGACACCCAGTTGGGCAATTTTGCGCAGTTCCATGCGCCGTTCCAGGCGGGTGACGCGCAAGGCAAGCTGGCTGGGCGGATCGTTGGGGAAAGTCGCCCGCGCAAATGCGACGATATCGGGCGAAATGAGCAACCCCTGGTTGCCGCGCGCCCGCAGGCGCGGGAATATCGGGTAGTCTTCGGGCGACAGCGGGCTGAGGATCACGATCAGGGCGCGACTGGAGAACATGCGCAGGGGCACGTATTCCAGGCTGATCGGAGAGGCATTCGACCCCGGCTCCACCTTTGCCAGAATGCGCAGGATGCGGTTGAGCTGGGCTTTACTGAACCCGGGATACACGCTTGTGAGGCGGTCTCCCAGAACGAGCAGGCTCACCCGGTTTCCCCGCTCCAGCAGCACCTCCGCCAGCGATGCGGTGGCGCTGAGAGTGTGCTCGAACAGGTTGTCGCCGCCCACGTGCAGGTCTGCGCGCCGGCGCCCATCCAGGATCAGCCCGATATCGACGACTTCCTCCTGCTCGAACTCTTTGGAGAAGAACTGGTGCGGGTGCCGGGCAGTGCGGCGCCAATCCATCCGCCGCAGCGGGTCGCCGGGGTGATACTCGCGTACCCCCAAAAAATCCGTCCCGCTGCCGCCGGTGTGCGCAGGAACCAGGCCCGGCGAATGCAGGGTGCTCTCGGGCTTGAGCGGGAACGGGCGGAACTTCTTGATCCTGGGACGCACCTGGACCTCAGCGGGGGCGGGTAGCTCGAGGCGGCTCTCAATCAAATTGAGCGGGTCGCTCACCCTTGCTTCCACAGTATCCCAGGCATAACTGCCTCGCCCGGCTTGAAAGGTATAGCTGAGCTGCGCTTCTTGACCGGCCCCCAATGCGGTCCACTGCTCGAGGTCTCCTTGCGTGATCTTCATATTTTGCTGGAGCGGGTCTGAAATACGGACCAAGTTGATCCCCGGTCCCTCATTGAGAACGATCACGCGGACCTCGATTTCGGAGGCGCCGTTTTCCTGAGTTGTGCGTAGGGAGCGCCTTGCGCTCAAGCGGATATGCTCCAGACCCGGCGATTCCAGAAAGCCTGCCCCCAGGTAAGCCAGGAACGGCAGCGCCGTTAGAGCCAGCGCGCCGTCACGCGTGATGAGAGATGCCAGCAGCAGGCTGAGGACGATCGCTCCGATGGTGAGGAATTTATCGGTCATTTTTCTTCAGGTAGGACCGGCACCGGCACAGACCGGATGACTTCATCTACCACGGACCGGTCGGTGGTTTTCACGTCCCACAAGGCCGGGTCCAGAATGATGCGGTGCGCCAGAACCGGCTGGGCGAACGCTTTGATATCATCCGGGAGCACGTAGTTTCTTCCGGCGATGCCTGCCCAGGCCCTAGCCAGTTTGAGCAGGGCGAGCGAGCCGCGCGGGCTGGCGCCTACCACTACCTGGCGGTGCAGCCTGGTCTTCGCCACCAGATCGACCATGTAGCGGCGCACATCGGGGTCTACGTAGATCTCCTCGACCGCCCTGCGCATGGCGAGAAATACTTCCGGGTTGGTTACCGCCCGCAGGGCGAGCTCATCCCGCTTGCGCTCGGCGCGCCGCTTGAGTATCTCGTCTTCCTCTTCGGGTTTGGGGTAGCCGACGGATAGCTTGACCATAAAACGGTCGAGCTGAGCTTCGGGAAGGGGGAAGGTCCCCTCATATTCGATGGGATTCTGGGTGGCAATGACGATAAACGGCATGGGCAGCGCCTGGGTTTCTCCTTCGAGCGTCACCTGGTATTCCTGCATGGCTTCGAGCAGGGCCGATTGAGTTTTCGGGGATGCTCGGTTGATCTCGTCGGCCAGCAATATGTTCGTGAAGATCGGCCCTTTGCGCAGGGTGAACTGATTCTGGTTGCTGTTGAAGACGTAGCCGCCGGTGATATCTCCCGGCAGGAGGTCTGGGGTGAACTGGATGCGTTTGAAATCCATGCCCAATGCCCTGGCAAAACTGTTGGCGATTAACGTTTTAGCCAGCCCCGGATAGTCCTCGAGGATGATGTGACCGCCCGAAGCCAGGAAAGCCGCCATCATCAGGCTGAGCACGGAGCGCTTTCCGACGACTGCTTTTTCAACTTCCTGGATAACCTGCTCGCAAAGCTCTGCGGTTTCTTCAATCGTCATGGTGATCGGCTGGTTTGTCGTCATAACTTATCTCCAGAGAACTTTCCATCATCGTCAATACTTCATGGATGGCCTGGTAATATTCCGCGGCTTCGCGTCGGGTCCATCTGCGCATCCATTTACGGTAGGTTTGGTGCAGCGCCTGAAGCAGCTGGCGGGAATATCCTAGGGGATCTCGCCAGAAAGACTGCCTGGGCGCTGCAGGAGAGCCGGCAAAGAGGAAATTGTAGACCGCTTCGGGGAGGGGGATCTGGCGTTCTTTGAAGGCTTCCTGGATTTCATAATTGGCATGGCCTGGCTGCCGGGAGGAGTACATCGAGGTCAGAAGCCACATCAGCTCGCGCCTGAAAGAGTCTTTTTCTTTGGGCTCGTGCGTATTTAGCTGGATGAAGGTGCGCCAATAGGTTACCCGCTTGAGCGCCGGGTTTGGATCGCGCGGCTGTTCGTCTTCGACTTTTGAAGCGCTGCGAAAAAGGCGGATCAGCGCCAGGGTGGCGGTGAGCGCGATCAGTCCCCACCAATAAACTTGCTGATCGATGCTCAGAACGAAAATCCTTAAAAGTAACCAGACGACCGTCGCCAGGGGCATGACGATATTGGCGAGCAGGTATTCCCGGAACACCAGCCCCAAAAAGAGCAATAGCGCTGCCAGCAGGATGAAAAA
>JAMCRR010000035.1:25033-163776 GCA_023381565.1 Chloroflexota bacterium | reverse complement strand
CTTCGGGAAATTGGGAGTATTTAGGTGAGTGGCATTCCCATCCTGGAAAAATTGGGCCTAGCCATAGTGATATTTTATCGCTTATGAAAATTCGAATTGATCCTGCATATTCAATTGAGGACCCAGTTATGGGGATTAATATTTTTAGTGGCAATTCTTGGCAATTTCACTGTTTTTTGCTTAGCGGACCAAAAATCCTAGAATTAAACAGAAAAACAAAATAAATTATCTTAGTTTCAGGTAAATCTAATTAATATTCCTTTGAAATGCCTCATGTAGTTTTTTTAACCATTTTCCATAACGCCGTTCATTTTTCATTACATTGAAATTTTGACTTTTATAATCAAGCAATTGGTGAACAAAGCCATAATATTTATAATATTTCCGAACAAATCTTTCAGGAAGAATGTTCCCAGAAAACAAATCTTCTGTATCTTTAAAACTTGGGATTTGTAAAAATCGAAAATCCATAAAATCTTCGGAAAGCGCAGATAGGAACATATAAAATTCAAGAAGGTATTTGGTATTTTGCTGGTCATCCCAATAGCTCAGTTCAATGTTCAGATCAATAACTTTATACTTTTTTCGCTCTGTTTGAACTAATAACCCGGTTCTCAGGTAGGATCCTCTAATACCATAATATAAATTCTTTCCTTGTTGGATTATTGGAAGATCAGTGAGCAAAGTTGATGCGGTTACTGTAAGAAACAAAGCCTTTGGAGACAAGTTGAGGATATTTTGAGCAGCTTTGAGCGGTTCTTGAGGCCAATTCAAAATCTCCGTTTGGATAATTGGAAGATGACCGTGTTTTATGAATTCAGGCTGTATGCCAAAAGCTCTACAAATTAGATTGATTTCCCGTTCGCTGCACTCTTCAAGATCAGCTTCCTTCTTAAGGTAAGTTTGTTCGCTTTCAACCCCAGCAAGCTCAATGAATTCACTACTTTGTAACTCAAGTTCAGTGCGTATGTATTTCAATCTTCTTCCGATCAGATATTTTCCTCCTTTGTTTACCACGTTAGGCTTTCTACTTTCAAATTCAATAATAATGGCTCGAAAAGCATCATCTATCTTTCCTTCGAGCTTTTTTCTCTCAGGTATTTTCTCTTCCGTACCAAAACTTACATTATATGTAATTATCCGCCTCATTCGGAGGTCAAAGGGAAGAAGTTCAGGGCTGCCATAAGCCGAATTCAGTACCAATATTACACGCTTGTCTCCAAGCATTTTTAGTGCAAATCCTAATTCAATTAAGACATTAGGATTTGGGGTCTTGCGTGAGGAATCAGATTGGTTGATTATTGAGATATCGCATACAAAAATCTGGGAGGTTTCTATTTTGGAAAAGATAGTGCTTGCGATATCTGGTGATCCTGGCACCCCTACCGTGTCCCGATCAATAACTGGTTCAATATTTATCGTGTTATCCTTACGAATCTCTTGGGCTACTTTTTCCAATGCATTTTGAATGAAGCCCCGATTCGTGGCATTCGGTAAATCAGACTGCCAAGAATAGAAAATTTTTACTTCCATAGTTCTCCATATCCTTTAAAAAATATATCTTCTGACGTGGCAATCATGATTTATCAACCGGGCTCTTGGGAGCGATCATCAAAACACTTTTAGAACCATCTTCGTCAAAATAGTCATACCGTACAAGCTTTGGAAAGCCTTTATTATGTGTCAACTCTAGTGATAACTCTGTTTCATTAAGTCCACCGGCTTCATTTGTCATAAATTTCACCTTTTGAATTCGACATTGTCATCCAATCAATCTCACTCGTTGATAGATTAAGATATCGGGTTGAAAATTCTAGAAGCCATGATTTATCTGCTAAATCGATTGCGTTTGTTTGCCAACAGCTGATCAATTTATTTAGGGTTATGGCCTTAAATGATTTATCGCATGACTTTAGCAAAGATCGATATAAATTTATTGACTGGCTACAAGCATCATCGCCCGAATGGTAGATGACCAAAAAATGGCCATGTTTGTAGGTGGATTTTGGATGATGCTGAATGGCCAACCCTAATAAGTGATCCCGCCAGAGTTGGTTGACCTTTACGTCTCTTAAAGTCTGGATCGAGGTTTCGTTCCAAGGCGACATCTTAGCATGAGTCCATTTCCAATATTCTTCGTGCTCATGTTCGGCCAATGTGAAAGGCTCCACCAATTTTGTCTCTATTCCAACAAATCCTTTCTCTCCGTCTTGCGCGGTAAATTCGACATAAGCATCGAACGCAGTGTGATCGTTTAAATACTCACTAGCTGGCTCCGGTGCGAATTCTATCTTGACCTGTGTTACTTTAAGAATCTCATCAGGGTAAAAAGGTTTCAATAAGGTGGTAGCCAGTTCAAGTTTATCTACCAAGGGTGCAAACAAATTGAAACACATTGGTTGACTGGAAAGCATATTGCAAAGGAGGCGGTAGGGTTCGACAGCGCCCTTTTTTTCTGTGAGCCTTCGTTTGACTACAGAGAAAATACGCTGTCCAAGCTGAGGTGTGAAGAAATTGAAACCTTGTTCGCCGTTTTCCCGGGTGAGCATATTGCCATAAAAAGACGGGCTGTTCCGCCTTGGACCTTTACCAAAGGGAACGTTTAGCACATTTGCCCGATACCAGCTCTGGTGAAAGCGCATCCGGGCAGTGAACGGATTATCTTTAGGATATTGAGGACCGATCGCTATGTCCGTTAAGTTCGGTTCCATTGGCATTGTCCTTGCTTTCGATACCAGGAAATGAGTAACTGTTCTACTGTATGAACCAAATCTGGATCTTCGCAGTATTGAGAAAAGTTATAAGTACCGTTAGTAAAATTGATTCCTTCAAAGGAAAAAACACTGAGGATGATGTCTTCTTTCACCAAAGCTTCATTGATTTTCTCGAATACCATCAAATTAGTGTTCTTTTGCCCTGTCTCATTGATCCGGTGGTTTTGGAGATAATTGTGGACTCGTGCATGAAGATTAGATTTAAAACCACCAAGGATATAATCTTGTGCGAATGAACCACAATAGTAGACTTCAGATTGGCTCCCCCATGAATAACAGCCATATCGGTTATTAACCGCAGCTGCCGCCTGTATTATTTGAGGATACAAACCATGCCTGCCTTTAAGAAGAATAGTACTCTGAGGTATCGCAAATACTGGAGTCCAGGCAGGATTGTGAACGGTCAAAGATAAATCTGGAATAGACCTTACAGGAAGTGGGGAAACTAGATTAGGAAGTGAACCCGTTTCTGAGATTGGAGAAACGATTGGTTCGGCTTTGTCCTGGAAGTTTGGAGGTGAAAATCGGTGGAAACGTACTTGGCGTCGAGAAAAATTGACTTCTTCTACTCGCCAACCTGTATTCTGCCAGCACAATTTTTGGGACTGTTTAGGATGAACCTCATAAGTCCACCAGGTCTGGTACTGTAAAGCTGAGGCAGGCAGGGAAAACTTTAGGACTTCCTGAATATCTAGAAAAGAAAGTGTAACATCCAACGTTTGAGAAGGAATTGACAGCAAGTATCTCCCAAATGGATCATATTTTCCGGCCATCAGGATACCTATTATTTGCCGCCATGAAATAAGCTCAGAAGATGCTTTTGCTCAGAGAGTAGCGGCAGCATTGGCGAACAGTCATTCGGATATATCTCCGCTTGGTCCCATAGGCTTTTCGGAATGCTTGCAGCTATTCCGATCTTACTACCTCTGCTTGTCAGCTTGCTTACCAGGTCCGAGGTCAGAAATATATACACAAATTCGATAGACCACGGGCGCGTTCCACTTCGGGAAGTTGGCTGATTAGATCTTGGGCCGGTCATAATCAGATAAAAATCCGGCAAAGCATTGGGGGTGATATCCAAAATTCCTTCTTGTTTTCCATACCATTTAATATTCACGCTTTTTCCGCCTTGAAGTCCACTGCGGAAAATTCCATCGATGGCTTTATAGGAAGCAGATTCCATGAGTTGAACATCAAAGATGATTGAGGCAATAAACTCACCAACATGGCCGATTTGTGCTGGCCTCTGAATTATTTCAGCGATCTCGTTGTCAATTTGGTTCTTTTCTTGAATTAACTCAGAGAGTTTTTGCAGTTTTATTATCATTCTTCGAGTAGCCTCTTGATAGGTATATAACAAAAGATTGCAAAAAAAGTAATAAAACTTGGTCAGGGTTTAGAAACGTCATCGAGATATTTCACCCCGTCGTGAATAAGTCGGTGAGGATAAACTAAAATAAAAAGTAATAAAGATTTGGATTTGTTTGTAGATAATGAGGGATCCTATCTAAAGTAATACTATTCGCCTTTTTCACTAAGTCTTGCCAACTCTGCGGAGTCAATGGCAAGTTTGTTTTCATCAAACCATCATCACAATTCCAAAGACAATATTGCCAAGATTCTTCGGGGCTCAAACTCAACGAAAATTTGTCCCCAAAATTCTCCAATAACTCCCCAAGGGTTGCTTCTACTCTTTCAGTCATCTACAATTTCACCTCAGACTTTCTGTTATGTTACTAAGGCACATGACCAGATTACTGATTAGCTTACGCTAAAATCTGTAGGACAATTCACTCGCCACCTGCCCTAGATTTTCCCGATAATTATAGAAGCGATCGGCCGATCTAGTTCAAATCCATGATTAGGAGTTCACTTTACCTTATAAGCGGTTGTACTTGCGAGGCACCGTCCACCAGGTGGATTTCATACCCTGTAGAAAATCCTCTTGCGAATTCTTCCTGGTGGGAAACAAGGATGATACGCTTCAGGTGTTGACGCAAGTTGTATAACTCCTGGATAATGCTTTCACGCCCTTCACGATCAAGACTACCGAACCCCTCGTCGATTATTACAGACTCAATGCGGTTCGATTCGCGACCGATATACTGCCCGATTCCAAGGGCGACCGAAATTGCAATGCGGAAACGCTGAGAGCCAGACGCTAAACTGGTCAAAATAGGTTTGTCCCCACCTGTTTGGGAATCCCAGACCTCCAGATCCAAAGCTTTCTTATTGCCGCCAGCCTCACGTAGCCTGAGCTTACTGCGGCCTCCTGAAAGGCTGTCGAGCACCTGGTTAGACAGATGAACAATTGCTACTTCCGCCTTGTTAATGATGGCCTTCTGGATGCCTCTTTCGCCAAACTGCTCACTCAAGATCCCGTATAAATGGGATTTGCGTTCAGCGGCTTTCAAGCTGCTCTCCGTTTCCAGATATTGAATTCTTCGAGCCAGAAGTTGGGTCCGCCGGGTTTGCGCTGCGGTCAAACGACCCTGGGCCTGGCGGCTCTCCTCGAGTGCGCCTGACAACTCCCTGTTAACTTGATCCGCTGAGCGGCGCGCTTCCGCCGGCAGAGCGTTAATATATCCTTGCACCTCTTCTTGGTGAGTGCAAAGGTCCTTCATGGTTTGTTCGGCAGCGGCAAGCTGCTGGTGCTGTTCTTCATAGACTTCCAGGCCACTCTTTTCATGGAACAAATCTGAAAGCTGGCTCTCCGTCATTGCGTCCGCTTCTGCACGCCAATTCTCAGGGAGCTGGGTGATCTGGGCGTTCATATTGCGCAGATCCCTTTCCTTTGATTCCCGGAGGGCGGTCAATGTGCCGGTCCGTCGAGATTGGCGATCACGAATTTGTTGGAGTTCTGCCTTGGCTTTTTCGTAAGTGCTGCTCGCCAACGCCTGAGCCTGTCTGGCAGCCTCGAGTTCGGCATCTATCCCTCCCTTCGACGCGGATAGCTGTCCGTGCTCTGAACGCAAAGTCTCCCAATCGGCGGGCAGAGTTTTTCGGGTATTCGCGAGGTTGCCGCTTGCTTCTGACCAGCGGATGAGGGCCTGGTCTCGTTCACTGACCTGTCTTGCGAAATCTGAAGCCTCGGATCGGCGTTGCGGTAGCATTATTACAGCTTTCTCCATCTTCGCCAAATCGCCGACCTGGGGATAAACGGTATTAGCCCATTCAGCCGGCGAGATGGGTTTCTCCTGCGATATCTGCATCTGGTATAAAGTCGGGAGAGCGTCGAAGCTCATACTGAGAGCTAAAAGCTGTCCCTGAATTTCTTGATCAAGGCTCCTGATACCCTGGGAAATTGAGCTAATCTCCCCATCGAGTCTAGAAAGATCAGCAGTAGTCGAGCGAAGAAGCTCCGCAGCCCGCTCTAGATCCTTTATGGCATTAGCCAGATTATCCTGAGCTGTTTTTTCAAGCTGCTCTTTCTCGGCGAGATCCTTCGATAATCGCGAACGTTCTTCAGCCTTATGTTCCTCGCTCAGTTCGCTTCCGCAATACTGGCATTTTGCAGCGCCGGCGACCAGATTGAAGTTATTCAAATGCCGGCGAGCTTCGCCAAGAAGCGTGTTCACTTTGGTGTGAGCAGTGCGCAATCCCTTTTCATAAGCTTCGATCTCTGAGTATTTAGCCTGTGCATCTTCTTGCGCCTTCGCTACACCCTGACGGGCGTTTTGTTTTTGCGTAAGCTGGCCGTCAAGAACAAGGCGCCGCTGCTCTGCGCTAGATAGCTTTGACCGCTCGCCCAGAAGACGCCTTAGCCCGGGGAGAACACGTTCGACCTCAAGAAGCTGATCCCGCCCGGCTTCACTTTCTTTGAGACGGGTATCCAGGTCATCTGGATATTGGCCCAGCGCGTTACGGCGGGTCTCCAGGGCTTGCTCCAGTTGCCCTATTTGAGCGATGGTGCTCATCACTGGCGCCAGTTCGCTCAGCCGGCGGAAAATTCTCATCGACCGGGTGTTGATTTCCTGAAACCGCACGGATTTCTGATTGCGTGCCGCTTCCAGATTGCCGACCTTTTCTTCGTCTGCCTTGATGAGCCCATCGTCTGTAATCTGCTCACCAGAGAGTCTTTCAATCTCAGTTTCAGCGGCTCTGATTGTTTGAGCCAGGTCAAAAGCTGCTTTCAATGCCGGATAAACTCCCCGCAAATTGACCAACCGGCGATAGCCAATTTCGATCTCCTTAGAGCGATCTAGCAGAGCTCGGGTCGTTGAAAGCTTCCCTTTAGTGGACAGCAAATCCGAATTCAAGTGCTCCCAGCGGCTGGCCTGTCCATAAAGAGTTTGCAGATACCCAGCCCGTTGCGCTACTGATTCTGTGGCGCTGCTCTCACGTTCAATGAGGGTTTGTGCGTCCACGAGATCCTGTTCTATCACCGGGGAGATCTGGTTCAGTGCATTTCGGTGAAAAGAAGCCTGGGATTCCCAAAACTTCTTTTGTTCACGGGCCTTCTCCTCGAGGGCGATATATTTCGACAAGTCGATTAACTTCGAGAGCACATCATAGCGTTTGCTCGTCTCCGCATTCAGGAATACTTCAGCATTTCCCTGTTGCAGAAGAACAGAAGTGACAAAGATTTCATAATTCAAGCCAAGGTCTGCTTCAATCCACTTATCAAAGCCATCCTTCTTGTGAGTGCCCGGTAGAGGGTGAGGTGTAAGTGACCCATCCGACTGCGGTAATAGTATCGACGCCTGGTAGGTTGTCCCTTTCTTGGTAATGGTGCGTTTCACACGATACTTTTTAGGCCCAACCGCGAAGTCAAAAATGATTTCTGCGGTGTCGGAATTGTGATTGATCAACTCATCGTGGTGAGTTTTCCCGATACGGGATACGCTAAACAAGGCGAAGACAATTGCGTCGAAGATCGAAGATTTTCCGGAGGCGTTTTTTCCAACCAAAACCCACAGGGAATCACCCTGGAAATCCAACGTCTGTGGATCATGATAAGACATAAAGCCAGATAGAGTAAGTTTCAGCGGTATCATCGCACCTCCTACAATTGCGTCAACATTTCTTCTGCCAGAGCAAGCAGATCATCACGATCCGCATGGTTTTGCAACTGGGTCTTTAGATAAGAGCGAACTGATCCCGGAACGTCTTCGGGCGCAGAGACTCCTTCGACACTAACCGTCTCGAAATCGCCGCCTTCCGGTTCAATTTTGCGTTCGATCCAACGTGGAAAAATCTTTTCTACGGCATCACGCATGGCATCAGGATTATCCTCGCCAGGCTTATAGATGATCTTCATCTCGACGATATCCTGCTGAGGCTCGGGGTATTGTGTGGTTAGAGCATCGACTTCAGCCTGACTGTGCACCTCGATTTTCCGAAGCGGAGTGGCGTTGAGAGGGAGCAGAGTGGGCTCTCCCTTCATGCCGCTCTGGTCAATCTCAAACAGCACCACGCTTTTAATATCGGCGGCCTCGGAAAAGTCAAACCGGTCGATAGATCCAGCGTACTGCGCCCGGTTGCTCCCACGGATAAATTGAGGCAAGTGAATATGCCCAAAAGCCGAGTATGCCCATTCCATCGGCAAGTCGGTCGGGTCAAAAATCACATCCTGGGATTCGCTGATGTGATAAAGGCTGTGGACACGATTGCCTCGTACATGCAGGTGACTGACCAGCACCGTAGGGTATTCTGGCTTTACAAGCTGCGCCTTGATTCGCTCCAGCTGGTTTTTGAGCTCCTGGTGAACAATGCTGTTGCGCTCATCGACAGTCTTGAAGTTCATCTGATCAGGGCGCAGATACCGGGATGGGAAAGGGTAAGGGAGAAGAACAAATTGCACCAGTCCGGCCGAACGGTTGGCCAGGGTCATATAACCGCTGCGATCAAATAAATAGAGCCGGCCGGGAAGTTTGGGTTTATCCGCGGAAGCCTCCTGCGGAGCTGCCAGGTCCATTGCCGTGCGGCACATATTGAACAGATCTTCGCTGTCATGATTGCCGCCTATAACGATCATGGTTCCACCGCGGATCAGGAAGGGGCGGAAGATCCGGGATACATCCGCAAAAGCACTGCGCGCCTGGTCTAGTCGGACGGTATTGGAAAACAAGTCGCCAGAAACCAACATTACGTCAACCTTGTGCTGATCGAGGAATCCGGCAATCTCCACCAGTCGCCTCACAATATCAGGCTGGCGGTCCACATGGCCCTGCCGTTCGTTCAAATGCCAATCGCTCGTATGAAGTATTTTCATTGTTCCTCCCTAAAGAACAATCTCGGGGTCGCCATTGCTGTCGAGAGCGATGCTGTTCGAAGTCGCCGTAAGCACTTCCGCAGGCCGCATGGCCCAGGGCGGCATCGGCACGGAAACGAGCATTGGCTCCCGGAAAGTATCCTGGATGATCAACTTCTCATCCTTTTGCAGATTGGCCGCCCGTTTCCGCGATGCCTCAGACATAAACCGCCAGATGGTTTGTCCCATCTCCAGGCTGCCACTGCGCCCGACCACCTTGATGGCTGCGTTTTCGAACACCCGGTCAGAGATCTTTGAGGCCTGCTGCTGCGCGCCCAGCAGGATGATGCCCTGGCTGCGCATTTCCGCCGCGACCAATTCGATCAGCTGGGTGATCGAGTCCTTGCTGCCCTTAGGAGCGAATCGGTTCAGCTCATCCAACGCAATCAGGTATACCAATCCTCGGATTGCATTCGTGCCGGTGCGCTCTTCGATGACCTGTCGAAGGATAGTGGCCACCACAAAGCGCTGCAAGCTGGGGCTGCCTGCAAGTCCGTTCAGGTCGACAACAATGGGGTTGGTGGTGTCAGGCGAGGCGACATTCAACGGGTTGCCATCCAAATTAGTGTGCCGCAAAATACCCTTGCCTTCGGCGAGCAATTTTCCCAGTCGGCGAGACAACTTGCGCCAGGTGCCCACGGAATGGCTCTTCCATTCGCCAGGAATCTTGTTGCGCGCCATCCATTTCACCCAGTTCAGCAGATCCTCAAAAGTTTGCGGGATGCGGTGGTAATCGTAGCCATCCGTGGAGAGGTTGCTATTTTCTTCACCGTCTCCAACGTTGTGGTTGTTGGCGGGAGCTGGAGCCCAGTTCGCAGGCTTCAAGCTTCGGGTGGTTGTGCCATCGTCATGAACCTGCTCATCGGTAAGCCAGGCGTCGATATCCAGCACCAGCGCGCTGAAATTGGTATCATCCGCGTCTTCTTCTGAGAAGAGATAAAGCAGCAGGTTCTGGCGGATTATATCCTTGAGACTCCAGGAGTAGGGATTGACCGTGCCAACGGCCGGGGTCGAGATGGCAATTGTTCCTCCTGGCGCCTGTGGGGCGAAATACTTCACATCATGGAAAGGCTGCGGATTGACAACGCCCAGAGCGTTCCAGGCCGCCAGATGGTCGCCAGGGATATACCTTCGGCTGGTTTGATCGATCGTGAAGAGATCAAAGCCCTTTACGTTAAGGATGATTGGGACCACCCGCAGCCGATTTGGATCAGATGGAGCTGCCATGAGCTGCTGTTCAGCTTTATGCAAAAGCATGCAGATTGTGAACAGCAGGAAGGACGATTTTGTTCCACCTCCGGCCACACCGTTGACGTTCATGTGACCGCCATACGCTCCCAACAGATAGTCCAGGTCGATCTTCCCGGCGCCGGCGGTAGCTGCACCGCCGTTCTTGATTTGGCCTACCGAGAGTGGGTTCGGATTCTCGTCAGCACCATATGACTTCTCGGTCTCGGTCTCGTTACACAAATACACCCGGCTGCGGTCCATAGGAGGTGTAAAGACTTCTGGTTCGGTGCGGAGGATGCGTGCCAGAGCATAGGTGATTCCGTCCGAGTTGAACGGAGGCTCGCTGTTGGCATCGCCATCATTCACATCGACAGCCTCACCCATATCTCTCTGTCGGCTGATGCGATATACCTGTTCAACCACAGCATAAAACGTGTAAGTGGTTCCCCCGATCTGGCTAGCAGTCCGAATTATTTGGGTGTTTTCTACCATCTGTTCGCGGTCCACCCAGAAATAGAATTGGTCAGCAGTTGCCTCTTTGCCGGAGGGCGATGCGACGCGTCCGATTACGGGTATGCCCTGTTCTTCAAGGTCATGATCATTTATACGAGTGAGATCCATATATTCCTCCAGCTAGATATCCGTCACGCGATAAAACCGTTGGTACAGGCTCGATTCGGGATGGAACACCGATCCGAGGCTTTCCTCCGCACGAACAATTGGATGCAGCGACACAGCTGCCCGGCTGTACGATTTTTGCCGGCAGCGGTATTCAAAAAGCACTTTCGACAGCCGGTCGGCGAAGTCCCAATCCATGTGCTGGTTCATGAACCAGTCGTAAGCGACCTCAACGCGCACATATCCCGAGTCAGGAGTGATACCGGCATCGTTGTTGATTTTGAGATACCAGGACAACAGCGCTGGGCGAGCCGTACGGGCAATCACAAAGGCGGGCGTCCTCTCGCCGGCGAGTAAATCGTATAACAAAAGCTGGCCGGTTGTATGAAGATAGTTGCGATAGTGCCGCTTGATCACGCCAAAAACGGGGCAGGTGTCCTTATCGAAACCGCCCGCATGCATGTCCAATGCTCCATCGACAATGGATGGGGTACCAGCGTCCTGAGCGATCGCGGCCTCTTCCAAGTTCAGCATTTCGAACCGGGTGCGTTGATCCGCCAGACCGCGCAGCCCTTCGTAGTTCATCAAGATCTCCTGGTACCCATTCTTGGGCTGGGCGGCAGGCAGCAGGCGGAAACCATTCTCCTGCAACGCCAATGCGAAGCTCTCTACCTCGTCCGCCGGGAAAAGATCGGCAGGCATTGCAACGACCTTTTCGGTTTGGAAGAATTCCCGGCGAATGTTTCCGTCAATGATTCGCATCGCGACACCGCCAACCTGTGCCAGGCGAATAGGAACCGGGTAGCCTTCAGGTGACCGGATCCAGGCGATGATTTGCCCGATATCTTTTCCATCGATAAAGCGGATGGGAGAGTATTGCCATTCGCCCGCTCGCCAGCCACTCACATTGGTGATATCGATCGCAGACCAATGAGCCAGTCCTCGCTCGATATCGAGCTGGATCTGTCGTCCTTCTTCCTCATCATTTGAGGGAGCGTTGAATTGGTCGGGGAGGGGAGAACCGCCTTCCAGGCGAATACCTCCATAGTTCTTGACGAAATCCAGCCCCATATCACCTCCTACAGGCCCAAAGTGGCCAAACGATAAGCCATTGCTTCTTTGCTAACGAGAAATTCACTCGCGAGGCGCGAGGCCAGGTATCCGCGAGGTTGGCCGGCAGGCGGATGGAATTGAGTTACTATCTCCCTTACGGTGTCTTCGGGCATCAGCAGGCTGGCGGCGAACTGATTAGCTTCGGTTTCCTGCTCATCGCTCATGATCATCGCCGGTTGATGGATAATTTCGCCCATGTACAAAGGGAGCGCATTGCCAGTGCCGGCAGTAAGGGTATCGGGGTTATCAGATTGCTTGGGATAGACCATCGCGTCCGTGAGAAGTATCCCTTCTTTCAACTGTTCCGGTGAAAGCTGAGTCAGCCACGGCTCAAAATGTAGCTTGTAATGACCTAGCTCGTGGGCGACCGAGAACCTGCGGCGCACAACTGGATCCCGCTTTTCGACCAGGATGCAACCAACAAAACCGCCCCGGTACTGGTAAGCATAGAAAAATCCAGAAATAGGCCCAAAGCTTTCGAGTCCTAACTCTGGTTTTTGACCGGTCCGTTCGGCGAGGAAGTCTCCAGCGCGTTCAATCGACAGGTTATCAACTTCGGATACCCAGATAGGATAGCTCGCAACTAGATCGTACAGAGGGATGATGCCGGTATTTGGACCGTCGATACCGCCATCTACCCAGACCGATTCCACCGCCTGGCTTATTCGAGGGTCAAAAGGGCTGCTACTTTTAGGCATTGTTCTCCTTGTCAGAGTTATCGCCACCTGCCCGGCGGCGGGAAGTCTTGCGCCGCGCGGCCGTCATTTGCGCCTGTCCGCGTCCCATGCTCATCTGAATTGCGGCATCACGGAACACTTTGAGAAAACGCTCGCTTAGGTTGAAGCCGAACTGCTGGCCGAGCATGCGAATCTCCGGGAGACTGAGCCAGGCAGGCAGGGGGATGTGAACGCGTAGTAACTTCAGATTAGTTTCTTTGTCCGCCGGCGCTACCATCCTGTTGGCCACGAGGTGGGCGGCCACTTCGCTCACGGTAATCGCGGGAATTTCTTGGGGCTCTCCAAATGCAGAAGGGAAATGCTGCTGGAGCAGATCGCGGACCTGCTCAGCAGCCAGGGAGATCGGCGAAAGCCCCAATTCTTCTGCATAGGCAACATTGATTTCGCTGATAATGCGATCCAATTCGCCATCAGTTTCAGAAATCTGCAACACCGCAGCGATCTCATCAAGATCGCTGGAATCCAAAGCTTTGACGTATCGGGAAATTGTTTTCTCACGCATCTTTTTCACATCTGGCTGGTTCATTTTTATTAATCCTTTCTTGCCTGGATGGAGAGATATTTCTCTCGAAGGTGCTCTTGTGCCCGGGCCAGCCTCATATAAGCGGCGCCTTCCCGAATTCCGAACGCTGCGGCAAGATCGGCTCCGCTCAATCCCTCGACAATTGCAAGTCTAAGGATTTCCCGTTCGCCCTCCTTCACGAGCGCGAGCATCTCATCGAGACTAGAAGCCTGATCTTCCAATGTGCTGCGATTCGTAGAACGATAAAGCGCTGCGTCAATTCGCTCTTCGACAGTGGCATCCTCTATTTCCTCTTTCCCGCTTTGCTCAACAGAATCGTCCCCCTCGGGAGCTAGATCGTCAAAAACGCTCACACGTTTCTTTTCGTATTTAGCATCTCTGCGCAATTCTCTCAGTTTGTTGACTGCAATCCCCATCAACCAGGAATAGACCGATCGAGCAGAGTCGAATTTATTGGCGGAGCGCAACCCAGTTTCAATTGTGTCGTTAAGAAGTTCATCAGCGACATCGATTATTTGAGCCTGGCCTTCTACAAAGCTGGATCGCGCAACCATCACCTGAACACCGACTCTCAAATCTGAGTATCTCTTCTCCACTTCCTGGCTTATAAATTCTCGGGAAGAGATCGTTTGGCTGCTTATTATTGAGGGTAAAGGCTCTGGATCTGTGGTCATTTTCCTCCTATCGCGAGCACCTTCTAATTCTATATTGACATTCAGAGGAGATTTTTTAACAGGCAGTTTTGATTCTTATGAAAATATGGATCAAAATTTGAATACATATCTTTGTCCTCTATGAAAAGAATGATTTCAATTTTTCACTGAAAAAAAGAAATGCAGAATTCCGAATGTGGATGAATTGATCAACATTTCAGCCAACTAGAAACAAGTATAGAGGGTGCGGACATGGTATCGAAAAATCTTATTTCGAACCAATGAATCAAGAAGGCTATCCTATTGGGTTTAGGATAGCCTCTTGTTTTCTACCTTGTAAGTGCTCGCACGAGATCGGCCGGCGTACACGGATCATTTCTGGATCTATCCTTTATGTATGTGGCGATTGAATCAAATATTGGTCCCCAAAGATAATAATCGTAGACTCGTTGACATGTGTCAGGTTGTAATTCAGGGCGTAGTCGATTCCAGATATCCCCCATGATTTCTTCGTATCCTACGAACCACGCCTGGGTACGATTTGGGTGGCGTCGACCTAAATGGAAAAGTATCGGCCTTATGCGGGTAGGATAACGAATATCGCCGTCCGGAGCCAAAAGTGTTTCAATTTGATTTTCAGGATGATTCACCTCTTGAGGGATCATGCTGTTTGATAACAAATTGGCTATATTCAGTAAAATAGCCTCATCAGCGGTAAAACCAGCGCGCCGCAGAACTCGAAGCAGATTTGATGGATCTTGAAGACTTTGGTTGAATTGAACCGGCTCTCTTCCGCTTTTAACTTCACCGATGATAATTTCGAAAGTTCCATTTCTAATGCCCAGGTATTGTGATGGCGGGACACCTGTTTCTGGTTCGCGGCTAAAAGGTAATCGAACAGCAAAAACATCGATATCGCCCCTTTCTCGTATACCGGCATTTTCCGGGGTGGAGTGAATGATATGCCCTGATGTAAAGAAGCCATTCAACCGTAAATACATAGCGACCAACGTTTCTTGCACATGTTTTGGTAGGATTTCAATTGCCATTCATTCACCTTCCCCTTTGTGTTGAACATTACGATTGCAAGCGCCAGATCTGAAGCTCAACAATTCCGAAAATTAATAATATTCTTTGATATACTCATACGCCTTGTCAAACAATTCCTGCTCTCTATGTAATTGATACTTCAGTAGTACACGCCGTAGAGCCTGCTTGACTTCGCGCTCGCCGGCAATAGTCTGTTGCCAGCCATCGAAACGGACATTGCGCACGATTTCATCGATATCGCCCACAATTCTTTCGACAATCACGGGGGTCTGGGCGGTTCGGGTTTCGTTGAATAGATCGGTGAGGGCAGCCTTAGCGCTCTGGCGTTCTTCCTCGGGATCAACTTCCTTTTCAGCCTGCAAGACTTTTCGAGCGATTTCGAGGAGCTGCTTGAGGTATTCCAGGCTGGTGATCAGGCCTTGTTCCATCCGGTTTTTTAGATCTTCGAGTTGCTTCCCTAATGCTATAAACTGGGGATTATTGCCATGTTTGCGGATGCGAGCGATAACCTTGATCTCCATCTCACGGATCTTTTCCGGATCTTTCTCACCTATCAATTCGTCGATGAAATCCGCATCCATGATCAGGGTATCCAGATCATCGCGCACGCGCTCAACATGCACATTTTCGTGGATCAACTCCAATGTTTTGGCTCCTAAGGCATGCCAGAGGAGCTTTCCACTGCCGCTGGGTGGCTTGACCGATTCGTATACCTGCCCCAGCCAGCGATAATCGTCTTCGAAATCGGATAAAACAGGGTCTGGGGAGATCGCTTCCCATAACTGAGCCACAACGGAGAAATCTCCGGCGAATTTATCGCGAGTCTCGTTATCCGGCAGACAGCCTTGAGCAGCCACCAATCCTTCCCAACCACTGAGGGTGCGGTCTACATTGGGGAAATAATCCAGGCAAGTCTGCATCGCAAGCGGCAACTGGGCATGTAAAGCTTTGAGGTTGGTGATGACCTGCTGCATGTTGGCTTCGTCGAAGGTCAGCGTCCTGGCCACATCATCGAAGACACCGATATAGTCCACGATCAATCCAAAATCCTTGCCTGGGAAGGGACGGTTCACCCGGCAGATGCCCTGGAGCAGGTTGTGTTCCTTCATCGGTTTATCTAGGTACATCACCTGCAAGATAGGTGCATCGAAACCGGTCAGCAGCCGGGAGGTAACAATCAGAAATTGCAGCGTATCGGCCAGGTCACGGAAGCGGTCGAGCAGCTTCTCTTCCTCCTCCTTGCTCCGCTCGTAGGGCTGGTAATCCACCTCGTTGTGGAAAACGCTCATCACAATTGCACTGGCTTCGGGGCGCAGGATCTCGTCCATCGCCTTCTTATAAAGCACGCAGGCTTCACGATCGAAGGTGACGATCATGGCCTTGAACCCGTTTGGCTCGACCTTTTCTTGAAAATGCTCAACAATATCAGACACAATTCGCCGCACGCGGTCGGGTGATTTGACCAGCACGGCCATACGTGCCGCCTGCCTGGCCAGGTTGGCCTGATCCTGCTCGGTTAAATGTCCGGTGAGGTTGGCATAGGCTTCATCAATGGCCTGCCGATCCACCCGCAATTCCACCAGGCGCGATTCGAAACGCAGCGGCAGGGTGGCCTGGTCGCGAATTGATTCTTCAAAAGAGTAGCGACTGAGGTAGCCTTTTTCATCATCTTCTGACCCAAAGGCAAGGAAAGTGTTGCGGTCACGCTGGTTGATCGGCGTGCCGGTCAGCCCAAAAAGAAACGCGTTGGGGAGGGCAGTGCGCATCTTGCGTCCCAGGTCGCCCTCCTGGGTGCGGTGAGCCTCATCCACCAGGGCGATGATGTTCTCACGCTGATTCAGCACCCCATCCGCTTCGCCAAATTTGTGAATGGTGGTGATGATCACCTTGCGCACGTCTTGAGCCAACAGGGTTTGCAATTCATCGCGGCTGTCGGTGGAAACCAGGTTAGGCACATCCGCAGCGTTGAACGTGGCGGTAATCTGGGTATCCAGGTCAATGCGATCAACCACTATCAACACCGTCGGGTTCTTGAGCACAGGATTCATGCGCAATTTTTGAGCGGCAAAGACCATCAACAGCGATTTCCCCGAACCCTGGAAATGCCAGATTAGCCCCTTTCGCACCTTGCCCGATATTACGCGATCCACGATCTGATTCGCGGCATGGTACTGCTGGTAACGGCAGATCAGCTTTGTCTTGCGGTGTTTCTTGTCGGTGGCGAAGAGGGTGAAGTTTTGGAGAATATCCAGGATCACGGGCGGGCGCAGCATGCCGACCACCGCGGTTTGCAGTTCGGTCAATCCGCCGTAGTGCTGTTCGTCCTCTTCGCGCCAGGGGGCCCATTGTTCAAGCGGCTGACGAATGGCGCCATAGCGGTAGGTTTTGCCTTCCGTCGCAAAAGAAAACACATTAGCCGCGAACATGGCCGGGACGTTAGCCTCGTAGTCGTCCTGCACCTGCACCGCGCCATCTACCCAGGTGATGGCCGGACGGGTCGCCGTCTTGGCCTCCCCAATCACCAGCGGGATGCCGTTGACGAACAGCACCAGGTCGAAGCGCCGGGTTTGCGCCCCGGCCTGAAAGTTAAGCTGGTTAGTGAGTAAAAAATGGTTATTGTGGAGATGCTCAAAATCAATCAGCTGGACGGTGGCAAACTCGTTATCCTTACCAAAGGGCATCGAGCGTTCCCCGCGCAGCCAGGCGGTGAACTCCTCGTTGGCGCGCACCAGGCCATCGCTTTTGACCGAGAGCAGAATGGCGCGCAGCCGGTAAAGTACTTCGTCCGCCCGCTCGAGTCGCTCGGCGATCTCCGGATTCAGGCGAACCAATGCTGCCCTCAGCTCGTCCTCCATCAGTACGTCCGTGGCGGCGCGGTGGAGTTTGTCGGCGGATTTGTAGACCCAACCCAATCCTTTAGCGAGCTGCGAGAGGGCTCCGTCATATAAAACCGGCTGCTCGTTAATCTGTTTGCCGGGTTTGCCGCACAATAGATCGCGGATAAAGAATTCGACAGCATTGGATTCATTGAACATTATTTATTCTCTTAAAAATTTTCGCAATAGTTCATTCTTGACTTCTTTGGCTCTCTCAATACACTTTTTCTGTGCTTGGATACCTCGATTTATATCTGTCAATTTTTCCCCTATTTCCTCGCGTTTTTCAAGAGTAGGCAGAGAATGGATGAAATAATCTTCCAAGAAATCCTTTGGCACCCTCAATTGCCCTGCTGTACCGCGCATAAATCTGCGTGCAGTTTGTCGAAACTTCTTATTCATCGAAAGGAAATAAATAAACATCTGATCTTTAGGATTTTTGGGCCGTAAAATATGAAATTCAGTGCTTCCACAACCAACCCCGTTTATTAAATTGAGAGCAACAGCCCCTTTTCCATTCTCCATACAAGGCGTGATTTTTGCGAATAGTACGTCGCCTTCTTGGAAAACGGTGTACCCTTTTTTTACCTCTCCAAATGATCTTTCTTGAAAATTAATAATTTCGCCGTCTTCTGTGACGTCGGCCATGGTTATAAATGAGACTATATCGGTATCGTTGAGTTTTGGTTTTATTGAAGGATTGATTTGGACAATATCAGAAAGGTGGACTTGAAAATTTTCATTGGCGTCATCAAAAAATATGCTATCTTCATATGAGTATCTCAAACTAATTAGGGCTTCTAAAACTTTCAAATACCTATTTGTTAAATCATCTGCCGCCCAAAGGATTTCCGCGATTCGTCGTTGCTCTTCCAGGGCGGGGAGAGGGAATTCATACCGAGAGAGTTCTTTGAATTTTGTGCGAGGTGAAAGTGATCCGGCAGATGTATCTAATGCGTGTTCGAAGAATCCTTCCGTCTGGCAAATGAACGGAAGCAGGTCTGGCAACAGTTGTTCGCCCTTGGGCTCAAATACCAGGATATCACTGGAGCAAAGACCATCAAATTCCGCCGCAGCTACCTTTCGTTGGTAGGCGCGGCGCTTACCGAAGAGCACCTGTCCCTTGCGAAACCGCCGGGTAAAACTGGTGCCATCGGCGATTAATCCCCAGCGCTGGATATGCAGTGATTCTGGATCCATGTGCTCCAGGCCAACGAAACGTTCAAGACCGCAGGTCTGCGCGTCCTGAACTGTTTCGTTAACATTTCGGACAACGTCTCCAAAATTGACTTTGCGCCAGGAGGATTTGAGAAAAGGTGAAGTTAATGCCATTTTAGCTTACCGCACCTTCATTTACAGCCAATGTGGTTAAGACGTCTTCCTCTTCGGTGACCATCATATCTTCATCCACAGCTTCAACTTTTTCCTCAATCGGGACGGCGTAACCAAGGGTTGCTTTCAAGGCCTCCACGATCTTTGCCTGACGGAGTGTGTAAAATTCTTTGAAATTCGTAATGCTCAGATCCACATCAGGAATCAGACACCAGCTTCGATAAATTGCCTTCACAGCTTCAGGCTCGGTATCATCTGGTTTTAGCCACTCCATGAGTGGTCTTTTATTTTTGCTGGAATTGATTGAGCCAGGGAGCAGCTGCAAGTTTGCCAGGCCATCCTGGTTATTCAACATAAAATCGATCATTGCTTTGGTCAGACCCAGTTTTTCGAGCGCCTTGCGGTCGAACTGCGCCTGCGGGTGGAGATGGTCAATACTATATTGCTGTTGTGTAAATTTTAGATAGGGGAATAACAACCCCAGGATCGAAAAAGTGTCCGCCTGCCCATAACGCGTGTTGGCCACCAGGGATTGAATATATTCTGCCGAGAAACTGAATGGGCGGGCAATTTGCAGGGCTTTTTCGATTGCATCGGCCGGGTAATCCAGGATTCCTTGCTCCAGACTGGTTTTGATGGCTCCCCGGATAATTGTCAAAACCCGATCGGTCTGCCCGCCAAAGATACGCGCCAATTGGCTTTTGAGTAACCAGATTCGGATTTGATCGCGATCTTTCTCTTTGGATTTATCAGTTAAATAGGATTCTCCAAGCTTTCGCTTAAAAATGTAATAGGCAATACAAACCGCCGCATTGGGCGCGGTAAGCGTCTGGAAATTGACCCCAAATTGAGCTAAAAGCTTTATCGTGATCTCAAGGCTTTTCTTGACATCCAACCAGATATCTTCCAGGGGAATTTTATGACTGACATTTTCGGCCCGGAAGCGAACATCTTTTTCACTGCATACCAACAGGGTTTTTAATATAAAGTTTTTGCTGAAGTAGAAAGTTGAACCACAGTATTTATTTAAATAATCCACCAAATGGTAAATTTGTTCACGCGCATCGTGCCGTTTCCACGTGGCGGTAGCTAACGATAATAATAGGTCGGAGTGTTCAAGAGGAGTGCCGCCAGTGTTTAACCGGTGAAATATTTTTAATACCCTTTCCAATTCCTGGCTGGGTTCCAGGAAGTAATGGACATGTTTTACCTCATGGATGGCAGTCCATAATGCATCCAAATTGTTTTCAAAGACATCATTACCTTTATATGGCGTACTCCGGCGGAAATCGCGCAATTCATTCCGAGTTTTGTATTTCAAAATATCCGTGAGTAAAAACCAAAAAGACTGGTCCGTGTTTTTCGCCTTGGAGGGTGGCAAGAACTTTACCTGGAATAATGCCGCGCCGTCATCCTCCGGTTTAGGCACATATAACAAATTCATATAGAGCTTTTTTAAAGGGTATGCATCTGGGTTGGTGACCCATAAACGGGGAAGCTTTTCGGTATAGCTTCCACACAGGCCAATATATAAAGAAGTGATTCTTTGTTGTCCGTCGAGTATTCCAAAACAGTTGGTGCGCGCATTTAAATTCGCTTTGATATTGTGGGCTTTGCGAATGTCAAAATCACGAATGAGTTCATAAAATGGAAAATCAAAAATAGCTGGGGGCTGCACATCCCATAATAATAAAGTGCCAATTGGGTAACCACGCAGCAACGAATCAAATAACGATTCGATTCTTGCAGAAGGCCAAACAAATTCTCTTTGAATAGCAGGTAAATAGTAATCACCAATGTGGGTGACAAGCTCAAAGACCGTCATTGATCTAGATTCATAACTCATTTTTTCGATTCCTCTAGCATGTTAGTAAGTTCGGTAATGAGTTTTTCCATTTCGGCACGCAGTTCCTTTGAACTGGTTCGCCATTGGCTGATTGCATCTATTAACCCATTCTTTTCTTGTGAACTTGCTCCGCCATTCCCATTTTTCATCCGCACGTATAAAGGAATATTCAAGTTGTAGCCATTATCCTGAATGGATGCGCGGGAAACTAATTTTGAAAAACCTTCAAGTTCTGCAGATTGCTCAAAAACAGCCACAATCTTACGGATATGTTCTTCCTCCAAGAAACTCTGCGCACGTTCGCGAGTGACTTCATCGACAGCATTTATCAGAAGCACCTTGTCGCGTCGCACAGGCAACTTGTGCGTCCGGCAAATGACGATGCACGCTTCCATCGGCGAGTTATAAAACAGGTTAGGGCCCAGGCCAATCACACAATCCACCAGGTCTTGTTCGATTAACTTTTTGCGCATGTCTTGCTCTTCATCGCGGAAAAGTACCCCATGCGGGAAAAGAATGGCGCAGCGCCCGCTGCCGGGCTTGAGGCTTTTGAGAATGTGCTGGAAGAAGGCATAATCAGCCCGACCTTGCGGCGGCACCCCCAGAAAATTGCGCCCAAAACGGTCACTTTCCCAGGCAGACCGGTTCCACTGCTTGATCGAATAGGGCGGGTTTGCCAGCACAAGGTCAAAGCGGCGCAGATGGTCGCCCTCGATGAATTTAGGATCGGCCAGGGTGTCCCCGCGCTCGATGTGAAAATCTTCAAACCCGTGCAGGAACAGGTTCATGCGGGCGATGGACGAGGTGATCAGATTGCGCTCCTGGCCGAACAGTTTGAGCGTACGGTATTCCTTGCCCTGTTCTTTCAACCGCACCGAACAGGAAAGCAGCATACCGCCTGACCCGCAGGTAGGGTCATAAATTGACTCCCCTTCAACCGGCTCAAGCAGCTCGGTCATCAGTCGCACCACGGTCCGGTTGGTGTAGAATTCGGCTGCCGTGTGACCGCTGTCATCGGCAAATTTCTTGATCAGGTATTCGTAGCCGATGCCCAGTTCATCCTCAGGTACATTGGCAATCGAGAGCGTGTACTTAGAGAAATGCTCGATCAGATCACGTAGGATGCGGTCGGAAAGCCGGTTGGTATTTGTCCAGGGCGCATCGCCAAAAATTCCAAAGAGAGTATCCGGGTTAGCCTGTTCGATCTGGCGCATGGCGTGCAGGATTACCTTTCCTACTTCATTGGTTTGGGCGCGCACGTCGCGCCAATGGGCTCCAGTGGGCACTTTGAAGCGGTGCTCGACTACGCCGGCATAATCCTGGTCTCCGCCAGATTCAGCCAGGGCTTTTTGGTACTCTTCATCGTAGACGTCACAGACGCGTTTATAGAACAATAATGGAAAGATAAACTGCTTATAATCACCTGCGTCGATCAAACCGCGCAGCAACGTGGCCGCGCCCCACAGGTAAGCCTCGAGCTCAACTAGGGAGATTGGAGATGGAAGGGTAGGAAACAGATCGATTTGCACGGTCTATACCTCCCTTATCAAACCAGCATTTTTTAAAAGAGATAATAAATGATCCTCGGCAGCATTGGCTTCATTAAGGGCCGATTTCAATCCCTGTAGAACTTCTTCCACAATGACATCAGCTTCTTCTATCGATGGTTCGATATAACGCGGAATATTCAGGTTGTAATCATTCTGGGAAATCTCTTCCAGAGAAACAACCCGCGCAAACCCGGGGACATCTTGATAGGCCTGCACTCTTTGCAAAATTTGGCCCGCATGTTCAGCGTCCAGAGTATTTTGATTGCGGCCTTTATGGAAAAGCTTCGATCCGTCAATCATGAGCACTTTCTGGCGTCGTTCGGGGCTTTTTTGCTTGCGGAAGACCAGAATGGCAGCCGCCAGAGTTGCCCCATAAAATAGATTAGGCGCCAGACCTATCACAGCTTCCAAGAGGTCCATTTCCAGGATAGTTTGACGGATCTTACCTTCCGCGCCGCCACGGAAGAGCGTGCCATGCGGCAGAACAACTGCCATCCGCCCGGAGCGAGGTCTTAGCGATTTTAGCATATGCTGGACCCAGGCATAATCGCCGCTGCCGCTTGGGGGCAATCCAGCAAAGCAGCGCCCATAGGGATCATTCCGCCAGATCTCTTCGCCCCACTTCTCAAGTGAGAAGGGAGGATTGGCGATCACGCAATCAAATGTCATCAGGTGATCACCATCAAAAAACAAGGGTTGACGGAGAGTATCGCCGCGCAGGATTTGGAAATCGTCAACGCCATGTAAAAACAGGTTCATCCGGGCAATGCTTGAAGTGGTCAGGTTCTTCTCTTGTCCATACAGCCTACCGAATAGTCGCTTGATACTGCCATGCTTTTCCATGACATGTTGAACGGCTCCCAGCAGCATACCCCCGGTGCCACAAGCTGGGTCATAAATGGTCTCGCCTGGCTGTGGATCGAGAATATCTACCATAAGACGCACCACGCTGCGCGGGGTATAAAATTCACCAGCTTTTTTATTGGTTGCATCGGCAAATTTTTTAATCAGGTATTCGTAGGCTTGGCCCATAACATCCGAATCGACATCTACGTTTCGAATGCGCAACCGCGAAAAATGGTCAATGAGATCGCGTAAAAGTGAATCCGGTAGACGTTCTTTGTTGGTCCAGGCTGCATCGCCGAAGATTCCCATTAAGGTGGCCGGATTTGCGGTCCCAATTCCATTGAAAGAAAGCATTAGGGCCTTGCCGATATCTGCTTGACGTTCGCGAATATCATTCCAATGACAGCCATGCGGAATTTGAAAGCGGTGATTTTCAGGAAATCCTGCAAAATCTGCGTCGCCCGCTGAATCTTTGAGCGCGTTTTCGATTTCCTCGTCGTATACATCACAGATTCTTTTGAAGAAAAGCAACGGAAAGATATAAGTCTTGAAATCTGCGGCATCCACAGGTCCACGGAGAATGTTGGCAGCTTCCCAGATGTGGCTTTCTAATTTGGATAAATCAACAGGTGAGGCTGTTTTATGGTTTTGATTGATCATAATGCTACTTAATCGTAACTTCGACCAGCTCGAATAAATCCCCAGGTTGAACACCCAACACTTCACACACCCTGGCCATTACATCTAGATCGATCCGAGTGACAACCCCGCGGCGTAATCCTAAGGCTGTGTTATAAGCGACACCAGTTTTCTTGACAAATTCTGCTGTGCTCATATCCCTTTTTTCCAGCAGTTCATTGATTTTGATGCGGATCTCTTTTCTAGACATTTTGGGGGATCCTTTTAGGCAGGTTGAAGTGAAGTTTAGAAAAAAACTCTTGGCAACCAGCCAAACTTGGTAAGCAATGTCATCATACTGACATAATTACATAAGCAAATCCTAATCTATTCTATATCATTTCTGACTTTTATAGTTATGCAAATTACCTGACAGAAATGAAATTAAGGTACCTTAATTGGCAATCGTAGCTAAAGGGGACTAAAATAACGAAGAAAATAATCTGCTACCCATAGGGAAGAGAAAAAACGAAATCGAATGGATCCAATCGCTAATAATGTCCGATTAAAAAATCTGCAAGGAATTTCCTTTCTATAGCGGTAAACCTGATGAGGCGTTACTTCGGTTGCACCCCGGAAAATTGAGCGAGGATTGCTTTACATCGATGAGCGATACAATACCTTATCAGCTAATTGCTGTTGCATGAACGAGGGTTGATGAGGGAATGGGTATTCATGATGCAAATCCGGGAAATAGAGCACCAATTGTAGGAGGTATCGCTTAAGGGGCAGCCAAAGGCTTTAGTCTGGCCTTTTGAGCACTTCAGGGTAATTCATAATTTCCACCCACGGATCATGTCAGGACCAGTTCTTATGGCAATAAAGCATGGCCTAAGGCTGATACTCATATCAAAATATGGAAGTGTGCCTCATTAACCTCTGCTGATGCTGGATTCGATAAGGAAATATAAGTGGCATGTTATTGTGAGTCAGGATTCTTATGGCTTAATCGGCACTTTGATTAGCTAAACCATTCTAGTTTCTGCAAACCTTGACCTACAAGAGCAATTGTTGGTCATTGCCAATTGCCTGAAATATGATAATATAGGTAAAATATAATAACTTTGGTTTACCCATATGACCCTACAGCACAACTGGGGGATGAATGACTATTCGGGTAATTGCCGTTGACGATCATCATCTAATACTAAAAGCTCTTTCAGATTTGCTGAAAGAATATTCAGATATCCAATTGGTAGCTACATCCAACCAGGGGTCACAGTTGTTGAATTTGGTCAAAGACCACAGTCCCGACGTTGCCATCGTTGATATAGGAATGACGGGGGACAAATTCGATCCGATATCTTCTGTCAGAACCCTTCATGAGCGATATCCAAACGTGAAAGTGTTGATCTTGACAGGTTATGATGATGGCCTTTGGGCGCGTGAGCTTGTGAAGGCGGGAGCGAGCGGATATATGCTCAAGTCCGATGATTTTTCGCTGAGCATACCGCAGGCAGTACGGGCATTAGCCCAGGGAGGAAAATTTTTCTCTCCGGCCATAGCCGATAAACTTATCGAAAATGATTTGGATAAACTAACACCCCAGGAATTTTCTATTATCAATTTATTATCCCAGGGATTGGCTACTGACGCTATTGCTCATAACCTGGGGGTTTCTGACAAAAGAGTTAGAAACGTTCTTGTCATCATCTGTGACAAACTGGCAGTGGAGAGGACTGAAGGAATTTCTCTTCGCGTTGCCGCCGTAAAGAAGGCGCGTGAAATGGGATTGATTCCTAAAGAGACGTAAATAAGGATTTAGGTGGCACACGGGACAGGTGTCCCGCACCGGACGGGACAGGTGTCCCTTCTTTGTTTCACAAAAAGCATCTACAATATAGGATAACCGGAACAAGAGGTCTTACTGTCAGAAAAATCTACCAATATCTGGAGGAAATATGGATAAGAAAAAAGTAACAGATTTGGCCAGGTCATTCAGTCTCTCATGTAAGAAGTTGGCGCAAGACAAACCATTGATGCGTACTCTCGCATCGCCTACAATCATGCTTATTTCCCTCACTGTAATAAACGCAGTCTCGGTTACTCCAGACAAATGCGGCTGGTTTGTTGCTAACTAAGCGGAAATGCGGATCATTGAGCCTGGCGGGAAGTTATGATTTCAATCAATCTGGTTGAAAGCAAGAGACCTGATTGTTTGAATTTCATTTGTTCTTAAGGTGCGATTGAAGGTAAAAAGGCAAGAGGCAATCATGCCTCTTGCTTTTTAAGACGGGAAATCATATGAGAATTTCAGAATGGGATCCGTTATTCCAAGAATATGCTTTACTCGTCATTGAAAAAATCCAGTCCGATGAGATGTCGTCGGCATTCTCGGATTTCACTCATTTCCTTGTTTCACGCATCCAGACCATACCGACCTGGCAGATCGTGCTACCTGTCATTGCCTGCCTGGCAGCGGGTGGTTCAGTAGACGATGGTGTTATTCTGGCGTCTGCCTGGGCCTCTCTTAATCTTGCTTCTGAAATTCTGGACAATGTCGAAGATAATGAATTGACATCCGATCAGTTCTTGACATCTCCTGAAGTGGCATCAAATTTAGCCACAAACCTGATTTTCTCCTCCTTTCATTTACTGACTTCAATTCATGACGCTAATAAAGCAAATCAAATTGTAAGAATTCTTTCTAGCTGTGGCTTTGATGCTGCCTATGGACAACATCGGGACTTAATGCAAGAACGAGTACCGGTCGAATTGTGCTTAAATAATTATTGGGAAAATATCATATTGAAATCAGGCAGCGTATTCCGGGCCGCCACGCAAGGCGGCGCTGTTGCAGCTGGCGCTAACAAAATGATTTCAGAGGCCTTGGGGGATTATGGTACTTCCCTTGGGGTGCTCTTGCAGCTCATAGATGATTGTCGAGATGCATTTAACCAATCTTCAGAGGCAATCAAATGGGAGATTTCATTGCCCCTACTCCTGTATTTAATGACCGTCGGAGTAGAGGATATTGTTTTCCCTAACGTAAGTTCGCGAGCCGAGTGGAGCAATTCACTTCAGGATGCAGGGGTGATCCAGGCGATATCAGAACTCTTATTGCAATGGAAAACCCGTGCTTTAGAAAGTCTAAGTTCCCTTCCCCAATCCAGGGAAAAACGTATCCTGGAAAGGATTCCATCTCTATTCCTTGAGCGAATCCCCTCAATTGCCAATGAGGTGATTGATGAAAACAACATCTGATCCGAGGTACCCGAGAATCTTTACATTTGTCAAAAGTACAGGTTTTCAAGTTGGCTTCACGTTTCTGACGCTTCTCTTGATCCTTTTTTATAACATTAGCTATTATGTTTTTGTGCCAGTGACGGGGGTTTGGTTGGATTTTGACGATCAAAGTCTGAATACTGCTGTTATCGCCAAACTCAATCCTGGTGGGCCAGGTGAAAAGGCGGGACTTCGGGTGGGGGATATCGTAAAAACAATAGACGGACGTGAAATAAAGAACTTGAATATCCCAATTCATCAACCGAAGAGGCCTGGGGATATTGAAGTTTATGTTGTCCGGCGAGGCCAACAGACCCTGACGATCCCCCTTCAAGTCGGTAGTTATTCAGATCATCTCGGCTACCTGGTCGATATTATTCCCGTAGAACTTCTCTCCCTATTGATTTACAGTCTTGGATTGATCATCCTATTCTTTTCTCGTCCAGTTGATGTTCGAGCACGTTTGGTGGCCATCGTTTGGGTATTGGCCGGCGTTGCAATCACGACCACGGGACCAGGCTACACCAGTGCCGCATGGTTAGCGCCAGAATGGACGATGCTAACTTTCTCTGCTTCAATTTTCATCACCACAGCTGCTCACCTTTATTTTCCCGTTCCATCATTTTCGAATAGAACCCGTAATTCCATAGTCTGGATATTGTTTGGATTATCCTTGATTCTAGCAATTTCGTATCTAGCCCAGCAAATATTTATGGCGATTCATCAACAATATCCCCGCACCACTATAACTGCTGAGGCAATAAATATCCCATTTTATCTGTCCTGTCTCTTCAGTATTGGTTTGTTATTGAAAAACCGCTTCTTCATTAAGGACAAAGAAATTAAGAGACAGACCGGCATTATATTTCTGGGAACCCTGATAGGCTTTCTACCCTTTTTTCTGGTCAGCGAACTTCCAAACTTGCTATTTGGTCGAAATAGCCCATTCATCCTTATCCCAAGTAATATCAGCATCCTTTTCATGATATTGGTCCCGATTTCGTATGGGTACGTCATCTATCAACGTAAGCTGTTAAAAATCGATTTCATTATCAATCGGGCCATTGTCCTTTTCTTGATGACACTGGGCATCTTGTTCACATCGATGATCATTTTGAGTTTGATTTCGATCCCGTTCAATCTGCCTTCGCAGGTTGCTGTCGTGGGCAGCTTTTTGTGTGTGCTTATTACTCTTCCATCCGCTACCGTTCAGAAAAAGTTACAAATGCAGGTAGATCGTATTTTGTATGGGAGTTATTACGACTACACTTCAGTTACTTCTGGAATATCCAACCGCCTGGCTCAGACCATAGATCGCCCAGCATTTATAAAATTGCTGCTGCATGACCTTCCCACAGAAATGAAAGTTGAGAAGTGCGCCCTTTTACTATTGGCAGATAATGAACTCGAACTTCAAGAGGCTGGAGAAATTGCTTTTTCCATTACCCTTTCAGATGAGATATGTCAAATATTATCAGCCGACCAAAGGCCTGTTCGCGCCCAATATATTTGGAATCAGGTCGGCTCAGAAACTAGTGAACGCTGGGAGCCATTTCATTGGGCTCAGATCTTTGTACCCATCTTTTATCACGATACTTTATACGGCATTCTTATTTTGGGAGACCGTACTGTGGGAGATATTTATTCAACCCAGGATCTCCAAATTGTTAGCACGGTGGGACAGCAGGCGGCATTATCCATAGCGAATATTATTCTTGTTGAGGCACTCAGGGGCTTAACCCAACAGTTGGTCCGTTCAGATGAAGAACAACGAAAAAAGGTTGCTCGTGATTTACATGACTCGGTGTTGCAAAATCTCTTCTTTGTAAAGCAGCGTTTGACGCAATCTGACCCCGAGGTTTCTGCTCTTGTGGATCGCGCGATCACGATGCTAAGACAGACTATCAAAGCACAGCGTCCCAGCTTGTTGGATCAAGGTCTGATAATAGCACTCAACGATTTGGTCAATGATATGAAGGAATTATCCGGTGATAGACTCCTATTCCATTGGCGAAATAGCTTGAGCGGTGAGATCAAGTTGCCCGATGAACAGGCAACTTCCGTTTACAGGATCGTTCAAGAATCCCTGTTCAACGTTCTGAAACATTCACAGGCGGACCAGGTGATCGTGACCGCACGAAAGGACGAGGGTTTCCTGGAGCTCACGATTGAAGATGATGGCATTGGGATTTCGAGCAAAGGCCAGGGGCAGGTCGATGGAGTACACTTTGGATTCTTAAATATGAATGAAAGAGCCACAATGATCGGAGCCAAATTGAACATTACCTCTGAGCCTGGAAATGGGACGACCGTTTCCGTAAAATTGAAGATTGCAGAATCAATATAAATAAGGCAAGCTCGCCTCAATTCAATACGAGAGCCCAAATGAACGACTTGAAAATCAGGAATTTTAAATACACAGATGTCGATGAATTCATCCGTATCTCGAAATTATCCTTCGCTGAGGAAACATTGGCATCGGGTATTACTCCTGAGGACTTCGAACAGGAAACCCGAAGGATATTCCGATGGAAAATGATACCTTACCGGTTGTTGACCGCGTTGATCGGTATCAAATGGGAAGGGTTTGTCGCTGAGAAAGATGGAAAAGTGGTCGGTGGTGGAATGTACATTGGTCGCAATAACCGGATGTCGATCACCAATTTAATGGTTGATCCCGAATACCGGCGACAGGGCATCGGGCAGGCGCTGCTTGTCCGCCGTCTTGAACGCATGACTGAGCGCGGTTTCCCATTTGCCATGGCGCAGGTGCTGGAGACAAATACGGCATCGCTCCAAAATTTGAGCAAGCAAAATTTTGAAGTGTTCAATCAGTATTCGGTTTATGAACATGCCTTACCTTTACCTGAAATCAATGATTCAAGCTTGTCTTCGATTTCGGTCCGAGAAATCAATCGTTCAGATAGGGCATTATTCAAAGAAATCGAGGACAAGACCATTCCTGGCTCCGTCCTGAGAATCAAAGGCAGCGTTGAAACCCAGTATTTTCTTTCTGGATGGCAAAGAATGTATGGGCGATTTGCCAGATATTCCAGATGGATTAAAGCAATGGAAGTATCAGGCAAAACGATCGGTTTTTTGTGCGCAGGGTTCCAGGATCGGCAGCAAAAAGGCGTGTTGATTCAGCCTATTATTGCAAAAGATTGCCTAGGATTATTTCCTGCGATACTCAATAAGGCAGGAAGCTGGCTTGAACAGTCGGGGAGGAGATCAATGATTTTAGAAATCCCCGATGAATGGACAAAGAATCGTGGATACTTGTTAGAGAATGATTGGAAGAAGCAATATACCTGGTTGGAGCTTGTACGCTGGTTAGATGATGTGGCCAGGCAAAATGTGTGACAATATCTGTCACCAACACCGCCCAAGTTACTATTCCGGCTAGACCAACATCAGGTACAAGACCCTACGTTTAAAGAAAATAAGCTTTATAGAAGTCTAATTAACTCTTCCCTTTTGCCCACTCATCGACATCTATTTTAAAGGATTTACTTATATATTCATTCCCAACTGTATCTGCAAAGTACGCTTTTACAGTTTGTTTACCCCGACACCCTTTGTCGTAAAGGTCTCTACTAAATTCTTTTAGGCCAAGCCAAAACGTGGCTTTTTCGCTAGGACTCAGGTCAAAAGGTAGATTGTGCGTCCCCGGTATACCTCTAGGAATCAAAACATGTAATTTCTTAACAAGAATGGTGGCTTCTACCACCCTTATTGGCTTGTCACCAGAATTTGCAATAGAGAATAATAATGAGAAGTTAGCAAGACGAGTTCCCCCATCATATCCAAGCCAACCGTGACCTATCGTTGTCCTGATCGAAGGTTGTTTGTCTTTTCTACTGGCACGATATGTAAGAATCGTGACTATCACACTTGCTACTGCAACAATAGCCAGAACAATATCTAGAATATCCCTAGTTCCCACTTTTCACCTTATTTCTGTTCTTCATCTTTATACTTAGTATCGGCTAGTTCTTTTACCCTGGCTAGAAATTCATCAAGCGGGAAATAGCCTTCCTCGTTCAACCTAACCGTTGCCGCCGCATCTGTTACCCCTGGGTGGACTTCAGTAACACCTTCTTCCTCACCCTTCCTCATCCATTTATCAGCTACAGTAGGATCATGCATTATTTTAAAAAGTGCAAATATCCTCATGGAGATACTATACATTTTGTCGGGATCATCTTCATAACGCTCTTTGAGAGCAATCATCATCCTATTCATGGGGATGTCGGTAAAAGTAATATGATCTACACGGCCATCACCAAAGTCTAGATTGAGACCCATATCAGTGGGATTTGTGACTTGGGCTTTTTGGGTTGCTACATTTTGCACCCAATTCAAGGCGGTATTAAATTCATCTGGATCAATGGGAAGTAATTGATCGTAAGTCGGAAATCTTTTTATCGTTTTGCGTTTGGGTTTTCTTGCCATGGGTTTCCCTCCAAAAGCTATTATTTACATTATATCCAGTTTGACTTTTAGAAGAAATGGAGATCTGAGTACAATCAAGGTATCCACTCTCCAAGGATAATCATGATGAAATTCATAAAAGATCATTGGAAAATAATTGCTGCTATTGTCGTTTTCATTGTGATAGCTTTTTTGTAATAACCAATTACACACAAATATTCGCTTGGTTTGCTCTAAATTGGCATGATCTATACCTTAATTTATTGTCAGAAGTTGTGGGAATTTTACTTACTGTGTTTTTAGTAGACAGATTGTTGAAATGGCGAGAAGATAGAAAGTGGAAAGTTGCTAAAAATTTTGCATATACTAAAGTTGTCCTTGTTACTGGAAATCTAATTTACGCTATCTTGCCACATGAATACATGAAGATATGTGGACATATTTTTTATTTTGGAGATTTAAGCGGATCTCCTTTATTCATAACGAACGAAAAGTACGACCAAGAGTCTACCGAATTATCTGAAAAGATAATGTATAAGGTATTTCGCCACAAGAAGGATGTATTAGATATTTTACGCAAGTATATCGACAAGATTGACGAACTGCTTTCAAAATATTCCAACATGTTAGAGTTAGAAATAGTTTCGAGGCTATTTACGATTAAAGAACGGATAGAACGAACAGTATTTGTTTCTTCCTATACAGATGACGGGACAGATTCACTTGTGACTATTTCCGAAGTCAAGCAGTTGAGCAAGGACTTGCTGTCATTCGTGGGCATGATTGAACAGTTGCAAGTTTTCTTATTAGAGAAAGCTGACCGGATAGTACAAGTCGAAGAAATAATTGATGAAATTCTGGATCTTGAAAATGCTGACTCGGATCTCGAATTACTTCAAAGGTTAGAAACCAAAAAAGAAGTGTAGCTTTAGAACTAGAGATATAATTAAGTCATAAGGGTGGCCCCGTGGAAAAATTCCTTAGTAATTTAACTGATTGGTCTAAGTTCTCCCCAAGAATCTTGTTAGCATTAACTATTATATGTGGTGCTTTCCTATTTGGTGGAAGCGACTTTTTTAAAACCCTTGGTCTTGATACAATACAGACACAATTTCGCTCCTATTTTGGTCTAGGGTTCTTATTCTTTGGAGCATTGTTTTTTTCTTTTCCTGCCGCAGAAGTATTTAAGTGGATATATAACTGGTTAAAGAGGAGATTCGATCAATACCAAAAAGAAAAACGATATAAAGAGTGGTTTACTCACCTGACCCCATCACAAAAGGAAATCCTCCGATCTTTCATTGAAAATGAAACTAGAACTAGGAGTCTGGATTACAGAGATGGGACAGTAGGCGAATTAATGAACGCCGGGATCGTATATTTGCCCACCAATATCAGTTTTTTTGAAAGGTATCCTAGGGTTGACGATGGGATGTACACAGACTTCAATATTCAACCTTGGGTTTTTAAATATCTAAAAGCACATCCAGAAATACTAGCCAAATAGGTTGAGGTGGAAGGAGTGGTAATGGACTTAAAGGATGCCCGCACAGTTCGTGACCTGATCCATGAAATATATGTAATAGATTTAATTATCATATCTTTAATCTTGGTACCAATTCTATTTGCGCCCTGGTTAATTACTCTAAATTCCTTAGCTGTAGAAAATTCTTTAAAGACCACCGCCTTTATTGTTTTCATTTTGTTTTATATCATCGGTATTTTGATTATGAAATTGGTTGATCCGCCAGAAGAGAAGCAAAGGCGGGCAGTCCGTCATATTATAGTCAGGCTTAATAAAATGGATGGGAATAGAGCGAGTTTTAATAGAATACGGTCAACTGTAAATAAAGAGTATGATGACGCTTTCCTCAGGAAATTGATTGATATTAATCCGGGGGTATTAGGAACCGTATCAATTAGAAGTGCAGGGTCGCATGTAGAAGGAATTACACTCGTCAAAGAGGACTTAGGCGATAGCGAGCAAAAAGTTGCATCCACCTAACCAAATACGCTTAGTCAGAACCCATAAAAGCTTATATCGCCCTAATCGTCGATTTCATATTGGTCCGATAAGAATCCAAAACCAGTAATAGCAAGATTAACGGGACATTTGTCCCTACTTCCACGGGACACATGCCCTCATCCTCACGGGACACCTGTCCATCGCTTTTACATCCCATTTTTCATAAAATCAACATACACGAACTACACGACCTTACCCCAGCAAGGAGTTGCACGGCGTGGCAAGGAATAACCTGGCCTGGATCAAAGGCGACATTACCGGCGACATTTATTACGACAACTTTCATCTGGACTCGAAGGATGTCCAATATCTACGCCTGTACCTGATGATCAAAGGTGTGGTCGGGGCTGCATCGGTGAATGGGGTGCGCGTGTGCGTGTATGGGCCGCTGGCTGAGCTGGTCTACGGGCACGTACGCAAGGGTAGCCGGTTGGGAGTGATTGGCCACATCCAGCAACGCAAGACGCGCAAGGGCACTCAGGTTTTCGAGGTTGTAGCCGAGGAGGTCGAATTCCTGCGCAATATCGAATGGGAAGCTGGCGCCCGCGTCCGTCAGGACCTGGTGGAACGAGGTGTTTTGCGCGCTTCACACAAAGGCAGAGACCGGGAAGGTGGAAGAATGGCCGACACAGTTGTTGATGACCCCGCGCTGCTGGATGACTTGAGCGTTGCCATTCCGGAGGATGTGGTTTCCAAGGAAGGAACAACCGATGGATGACCGCACCCTGCACATTTCCTTGACCTGCCTTTTACTTCCGTTGGCGTTAATCCTAACGATAGTGGGAGCATTGTCCTCGCCGCGTGACGCTCTGGGGCAGCCTTTCCTGCTCCTACCCGATGTCAAAGCGTTGGAGAACTACCGGCTATCCATGAGCAACGCTACGACCAATATGCAGTTGCTGGATGGGGAGATTGCCGCTCTCCTGGCAGGACAAAACTCGGATCTCTTCACCCAATCCAGGCAAGCGCAGACTGCTTTCGAACATGCCCTGCGTATCGCCCAGGAGATCGACGTGCAGTCGGCCCCACCGGCCCTGGACGGGCTGCGGGGAGCTGCTGCCGGCACGGCCTCTGCCTATCTTGAAGCGGCCCGATTGGCACTGCGCTGGGTCAGCTTGCCGCAGGAGGCAAACCGGACGGCAGCCGAAAATGGGCTTGTGCAGGCCCGGCAGCAGTTGAAAACCCTGGAGGAAAGCAAATGGCTGGCGAAGAAATAACCGTGGATCAGCTCCGCCAATTGCTGGGTGTGCAGGCTGAGTTGCGCCAGCAGGCCGAAAACCGCTGGCAGCAGGCGCAGCGGGCGCTGTTGTCCTTGCTGGAGTCTTTCGCTCCCGAAGAGGTCGACCGGCGCCTGAAAAGCGGCCAACCCCTGGACAGTCTGAAAGTCGACGAGTTGAGCCAGCTCATCAACCAGCAGATCAATTTCCGCTTGCGAAAATCTCAGGACGTAAAGGCCGGGAATGGCGAGAACATGCAGGCGATAAAGAACCAACTCCTGACCGTCCAGGGCGAGATGGATCGACTAAGAGCAGAAAACCGCCGCCTGGCTGCTGAAACGCAAGCCTTGCGAGACGAACGTGACGGGTTGAACAATCAGCTCGCCGCACTCCGGCAGGTTTCTGTAGTCCAATCACCAAAACCTGCTCCGAACGGGCATCATCCTGAAGAATTGCCCCGAAAAGACGGCGCTCCTGAACCGGAGTGGATGGCAGCCTGGCGCAAAACAGAAACCTTCGAGCGTGACGCTGCTGTCCTGCGCCTGTTGGGAGAAACCGGATTAGCGCGTCGGCCACTCGTCGAGCTGCAGGCGGCGGAACGGCTGGGTATTCGTAAAGCCGGTGGAAGTTTGCAAGCTCTGTTCAACCGCCTGGAGGGGCTGCACCTGATCGAGCTTTTCCGCCCCTGGGATAACAGCGGCGCGAAAGCCGGAGGGCGCACCCCTGACCTGGTACGACTGTCCGAGTACGGCCGCCTTGCCTATTGGCTGGTGACAGGCGCCGATCCAGTTCAAAACGAATACGATGCGCTGCTCGCCAGGCACGTTTCGCCAGAGCACACCCTGCTCAACCTGCAAGCTGCCACCCTACTGCGCGAAGCGGAGTACCAGGTCAATTCATTCCCGCCCGACATTCACCTGCCCGATAGCAGCTTGTTCCGGCCTGATCTCGTGGCAGTCGATGCCAATGGGAAAACCCTCTTCATCGAGGTCGAGGTAGAGGCCAACAAGAACCAGGAACAGCGCCAGGCCAAGTGGCGCAACGCTCTCCAGGCTAGCGGCGGGCAGATATACGTCTTCTGCGACAACCGCTCATGCATGCGCTCTATTCGTAGCGAGATCAACTTCAGCCTGGGCCGGCAGGCCGGGCAGTGCTGTTTGACAAACCTGGCCGATCTTCAGGCCGGCAAACGCGCTGCGGATGGCGGAATCTGGCTGGATGTCCGGCAAAACCGTTCCTTTTCTATAGGGGAGGCTGGTATGAACCCCCTGGTATAAACCCCTCCCTGCTGGTACGAACTCCCTGGTACAAACCGGGTTTGCACCTGGTACAAACCGGGGTAACGACTTAAGGGAGGTTTGTACCACCGCTTGAATTGAGATACGACGCCATCCTGCCCGCGTGCGAGATGGCCTCTGCCGGAAGGGTCTACCGGACCAACCGGCTACCGTAGGAATTCCAATCACCACACGATGCGCCTGCTCGAAGGCATGCGCGCTGGTCGAGTATTTAATTCGCTCTGGTCGTGGAGGTTCTGGCATGAATGAAATCACGGTTTCAAAAAAGCATTTGTTCCTCTGGCTCCTGGTTATTATCTTGCTAGCTGCGGTTGGCTTTGGCTTTTACGCCTTACGCCGTTTTCTACCCGGGCAGGAGGCGGCTCAGCAAGCTGTTCCCACTGCCTCATCCAACACTCCGGACGCCGACCAGCCGGCCCAGGCAGCCGCTTTAGAAGGCGCGCAGGCTTTTTACAGCGTGGATTACCAAAAGGGGAAGCAGGCCTGGCTCGACCAGCTGTGCGCGGCCAGCACGAGCACGGGCTGCGCCATGGATCAGAACGTTTTCGTTCCAGCCATGTGGCCTCAATTGGAGGCGGCCAAAATAAACACTACGGTCAAGGTAGCGGCGCAGGGAAAAGAGGTCGATCAGGTCAACCCATTGGGCAACGTCCCCCAGCAGGTGTGGAAACTGGGCATCCAGCTTTCAGCACCCTGGCCAATGCAGAAACAGCCCCATACCAGCTTCACAGCCCTGGCCCTGGTGGCTCGGGAAAACGGAGCCTGGAAATTCGAGCGCTTCCTCACCGAGGACGAAGCGAATGCCCTGGGGAAGAAGGTAGGCCAGCCATGAAGGCAATGCGCTTCCTTTTCCTGATTGCATTCCTTGCCTTCCTGGTTGCTCCCGTAGCGGCTGTTAAGGCAGACGGGGGTTCCCCCTGGTCGGAAATCCTCAACCCGGACGGCACCATCCAGTGGAGCAAGCTGGTCGACCTGGGCAACACCAGCAATCCGGCAACCTGGATGGACGTGACCCTGCCGGGGGGAATGGTGGTGCACCAGAACGCCACCTTTCACCGCTACGAGACGCCAAGCGGGAATATCCTGGTCCTGCCCGACCCGGTCACCCTGTTTTTTATGGCCATTCACCCGCAGGAAAGCGGACTGAACAACGCCCAGAGCATGCTGGGCGATGGAGCATCGATCCTGACACTATTAATCGGCAACTCCCTGTCTCCTGAGCAGAAGGCTAAATTAGCCAGCCTTGGTTATGTTGATCCGCGCCAGTTCTTCCAGGCGGTCATCGATGGCAAGGAAAACATCTGGTCCTTCATCAACTTCAACTTCCTGGGTGAGCTGTTCAAAATGTCGTGGGACAGCGGCTTTCTGGTCAACGCTCTACTGCTCTACCTCAACGGCGTGGCTGACTGCGCCAATATCCCTGGCGGCTGCGCCGGGCTGCTCGCTCACTGCCCGAATGGGAGCTGTCTGCCCAAGCCCTCGCTTTGCCCGGCGGCCACGATTGCCCAAAACCCACCCACATTGGCCATCCAGAAAATTGCCCCGGATCACCCCTTAGTCGTCGGACAAGACCCGGCCAGACGGGGAGCGGATATCCAGGCCTCGGTCAGCATCCCGCCGGTGGTTCTGACCTGGTACGAGCAGGTGCAAGACCCGCCCACCTGCTCCACTACTTCAGCGGGTAAAAGCGGGGGCTGCCCTGGTCCGGGGAGCAAGTACGGAAACCATTGGGATCCGTCCATGGAGGGTAACCCGGCCTACCAGGTCGTGGATGGGAAGATCCGCTGCGTGAAGCACGTCGAAGTCCTGCCGGAAAAGATTACATCGGTGCAGGCTACCGCCCAGCTCAATCCGGAGAGCCAGTCCTGGATCCTGAACGACCTGGCCGGGAAATACTACCAGGCCTACATCCACAACCCGCAGTTCAACCTGGTTCCGGGTAAAGTCCAAGCAACCATTGGCTGCGGGGGCGACAACATTTGCTCGGCCAAAGCTCTGGCTACCAGTGTACCCTTCGCAGACCCGGGCACCTTTGACCTGAGGATGTATGTTTCCACTGCCGGCACGAGCTTCACCTGGAAGGGCGTCACCATTCCCATCACTCAGCCCAGGGTGCTATCTGCCCAGAATGCAGCCCAGATCTACGTCACCCTTGTGACCTTACTCCCGGCAGGCGCGCCATGACTATCCTGAACCAGTTAGGTATTCTCATTACCGACCTGCCGGTCTACCTGGCGAACGGTGTGCTGGTCATCCTGTACGGACTGGAAGCACATTCGGCAGCCCTGGTCAGCCTGGCCTGCGCTCTGGTGATCGCTCTGCTGCCGGATGCCCAGGCCCAGGCTCAGGCTGGCAGCCGGCCTGGCCGCCACGAGGAGAACGCCCCCATTGGGCCAACCCCGCGCACAGCTCAAATCATGACCGGGATCGTGGTTGCCGCCTGGCTGATCGCCCAATGGGACATGGGCGCGCCGGTGCCCTGGATCGGGGCTGTCATGTGGATAACCGGGCTAGCGGCAGTGCTGACCCTGGCTGTCCAACGCCAGCCCCTGCTGTGGTATGTCAAGGCCGGCATCGCCATGTATGCCCTGGCAGTGATCGGCAGCCGCATCTACCTGGGCTACACCAGTCATCTGACGGCGGAGCAGTGGGCAGCGCTGATTGGCTCTTCGGAAAGCGCCGCCACGGTGATCGCCAGCACGCGCGGCAACGTGACCACTATCCTGCTTTGGGCGTTGTGGCTGGTGGTTCCCCTGGGTTATTTCTCGATGCTGGTGCAGCAGGTCTTTATCAACCCGATGTCGATCGTCAACCCCCTGGCGACTGCGCAGGACATGCTGCGCGCCCTGAGAATGCGAGGCTCAAAGTGATTGGTATCCGTTGCTCCGGCAGAGCGCCACATGCCTGGGTGGGAAGGAAAGACGCTTCCCTCCGGGTGTGTGTTGCTCTGCGCGTCCTTTGGACATCGCGAGCGACACCAACGTCGGCTGGAAAACCGTACGTTGGAAACCAATCCCCATACGTTGGCTGGTTGTACACACGGAGGATGAATGGACGTTTACACGCTTGGAAAGCTGGCTTTGCCGGTCGTGGTTGGGATCATGGGCGTGGCTGCCGTATTGACGCTGGCCATGGGCATCTTCACCTCGTTGAAGACCCTGGAAAACGTCGAGCGCTTCTTCCAGCACTTGGAAGAGAGCCGGCGGTCGTCGCTCACGATCAACATCCTGCCCGGGAAACGGTCTTCCCAACCTCCCATGCAGGAACACGAGTAAGTTTCCTGGATGACACGATCAGGCGCGGCATGGGCGCGCCTGAAATATCACCAAAGATGATGCAGCTTATAGCCTTACCAAATGGAAAAGCAATGTATGGGTCTGAAATCAAGATCACGCAAGAAATGATCAGAAAAAAGACGGTCAGGCAATGAATAGGAACAAATTCTTCCCCTCCATCCGCAACATTGGCGACTGGCTGCCAGGCTGGGCCGGCTGGCTGAGACCCAGGCGAATAGATATCCCAGAAATTCCCGCCGACCTGGAGGTGGAGCAATCGGGAGTGTGCTTTGTCGAAGGGAAGGATGAGCTAGACTACCTGTGGTATCGGCTGCGTGAAACCGAGAATAACCGGGATTACGCTGGGTACCGCGTCGTGCGCCTGCTGCAGCTCACTTTTCTGCCTCTGGAAGCCCGTTCTGATCCGGGCCTGCTGCAAAAGATGCGCACCGTGCTGCGCGGGCTATATGGATCGAAGGTCAGCTTTTTATATCTGGCAGCGGGTATCTTTGACAACCGCCAGTCGCCGGTCGGGATCGTCCAATGCTACGGGGTATCGGCCTTTGCGTCCACGCTGGAAGAAGCCTGCGCCCAGTCCCGGCGTAGCCTGGCAGCGCTCAAAGGGGTGATGAGCGGAGCCTACCGTCAGATCCGCCTGCAGCCCCTCACGGCCCGGCTGGCAGAATGGATCTTCCTGAGCTTCCACGACATGAACCACGTGTTGCTCACCGTTGGCCATTCTGACCCTCGGGAGAATGCTCGCGGTGGCAATGGAGGCATCGTCCATAACCCGTTGGTTGAAGCGGGCCCTACAGCTCAAAATTACACCCTGCAGCAGAACGAGATCCTGTTCCGCGGCATGAGCGATCTGAAGGAGGAGTTCCTGTTCCTGGTGCTGACTTCCCCTGTCAGTCTGGGGGCGATCACCGAAATGCTCGCCGGCCTGGCCGAAAATACCTCCACCTGGGCTGCCTGGCAGAACGGGGTGCGCGGGATCACCTTTGGGGTCAGCCTGCCGGCTCTGCTTTCCGGCCTGCTGGCGCAATCCGCCACCCAGGGGTTTGGTGAGAGTCAAGGCACGGCCCACAGCACCGGGCTAGCCCACACCGACAGCCAGGCGCATACAGATGGCAGCGCCCACACCACCGGCTCGGCGGATACCAGCGGCTGGTCGCATATGGTGGGCGATTCAGTCTCGCATTCTAGCGGTCAGTCCGTTTCGCAGGGCACGGCGCACACCGTTGGCCAGGCGGTTACCAATGGCACCGCCTCGACCGACAGCTCTGGCCACGTCTCCTCGCAGGGCGCAGGCAGCAGCCATTCGAACAGCTTCGATTGGGGCCTGCGCGGCGGCATCCAGCCGGGTGGGGTGGGGATCGGCGGCAACGTCGGTTGGGGGAACGCCGATACCACCTCCAGTATGGCGTCCGAATCCAGTATGACCGGCCATTCAGACACCACCAGCCATGCCGTGACCAACAGCCAGGCGGACACGGTCAGCCAGGGCACGACCGTCACAAATATGACGACTACCACGCACTCGGAAGCTTCAGGAACCTTTGGCAGCCATACTACCTCGCAGGCGGACACCACCAGCCAGGCGGACACCAAAGGACAGGCAAACACTTCCAGCACCGGTGACAGCCAGATGAATTCCACCTCCACCGGGCAGGCCATCGGCCAGGCGGCCTCCACCGGGCTGACGGTCGGGATCGCGCCTTCGCTTTCGGCTCACAACAGCTACCAGTGGCAGTTCGACCCGGCTATCCTGGTCACCCAGATCCTGCGCCAGCAGCAAGGCCTGCTCAACCTGGCCAGCAAGGAGGGAGCCTACTACACCGACGTCTATGCCATGGCTCGCACCGAGCAGGGAAAACAGGCCCTAATGGGCCTGATCCCGGAAGCTTTTCATGGGACGGAAGATGTGATCACCGGCGTGCAGACCCGCGATTTAACAAAACCAGAAAGCGAGTACATCGGTAAACACGCCCAGGCCTTTACTCCTTCTACTCGCGTAGAGACCGTACCCGAAGTTCTCAGCGGTTACATGGACTCGACACTCCTGACCATGCTCCAGTTGGCAGCCTATACCGCTCCCGGCATGTTCGAGCAAGGCACTGCACTAACGGTCCAGGAATCTACCCCTGATTTTGCGTTCCGTCCGGATATGTCTGGCGATGTGGTGCTCGGCTGGCAGTGGAGCAGCGAGACCGGGCAGTTGACCCATACCCCGCTGCGCCTGACCTTCGAGCGCCACTTCCACACCGCCTTCTGCGGGGACACCGGTTTTGGTAAAAGCGTTGCTGCTGAACGCCTGGCTTACGAGACCACCCGCCAGTGGCATTTTCGCAGCGTGGTGCTGGATTTCGGCCAAGGCTGGCGGCGGGCGCTGAACTGGTCCGGACTGGAGGGACGGGTGGACATCCGCCAGCTTTACCCTGGCGCGCCAAGGCCACTGCGCTGGAACATTCTCAAAGTCCCCCGGCGCTCCTATCCCGGCCGCTACCGCACGCTGGTGAGTGAGCTCTTCGCCAACGCCGGGCGGATGGGGCCGCGGCAGCTCGGTTTCCTGCGCCGCGCTTTGACCCAGGTGTACACCAACCTGGGAATATTGACCAGCGATCCAGAGGTGTTCAATCATCAAACCTGGGGCAGGCTTCAAAACAGCGTGGAGGTCGAGGTGATTCAGGAGTGGCGGGAGCAAAATCATGCACCCGGAACCGCTTCAATCGGCCAGGCCCTTATCGACCTGCAGCCCGGCGAGCTGCAAGCGCTGGCGGTCTTCCGCAGCCAGCAGGCGGACGTGCGCATGTGGGTCGATCGGCTGAAGAATTTTTATGCGGCTCTGCCCAAGGGCGACCAGGCCAGCCGGGCCAGCCTGGAAGGAGTGCTGCTGCGGGTAGAGCAGTTTGCCGAAGGCCAGATGGCCTGGCAATACGGCGCCGGTCCGGAGAGCCTGCCGGTGGAAGATCTGGGGCTGCTTGGGCCAAAGGATGATCCCTGGGGTCTGCTGATCGTTGAAGGTGGGGCGGAGATGGATGAATACCCCAAGGCGGCTCTTCTGGCACTGCTTTCAAGCGTGCTGTATTTCGACAGCGTTGTTCGCCGGCGGGAAAGTTTGGCAGGAGCGAAGTTTCCGCCTATGCAAATTTTCTTCGAAGAAGCGAATAAAGTCTTGAATGGGGTGAGTGGGGCTGCAGCGGATAATAATGCCTCAGCTGGAAACAACGAGCAGGTCAGCGAGGTTTTCCAGACCTTCTGGCGGGATGGGCGCAAGTACAAGATCTTCCTGCACCTGCTCGCTCAGACCGTCAGCGCCATTCCGCCTGGGATCCTCTCCTCCTGCAATAATGGCTTTTTCTTTCAAACCAAATACCCCCTCGACCGCGACCTGATCATGGCGCATATCGGGCGCAGCGAGAAGGGCGTGGTCAACACCGAGTACAAGCGCTACCTGGCACGTATTCCGCGGCAGATGGCGATTGCCAAGCTGGGCTACAGCGAGGACGTGGCCGAGCTGGAACCGGTGCTCGTGCACCCCTTGATGGTTCCTGGCAGCGAGCCATCCGATCAAGAGATTCTGGAAAAGTTAGGTCCCAATTAATAGTCACTTATTGGAGGTGAATCATGGAAAAACGACGTTCCCCCTGGGTTGCAATCATTTTGGCCGTTGTTATCGGCGTTATGGTCATCGTACTCCTCAATGGTGTAATCAATCCGACCACGGTCGTGGTGGCCAAGGTGGCCATCGCCCCGGGTACGCCCCTGACGGCGGACCTATTGGAGGTGCGCACGATCCCCTCCCAGGCCAAACCGGTGGATGCCTTCACCCGCGTCGAAGATTTGCAGAATAAGGTGATGGCGGTAGGCCGCGCGCCTGGCGACTACATTACCGCCTCGGTGTTGGGTGACGCATCTCAGGCTGGTATCCCTGCCAGCTTACAGCCAGACCATTTGGCAATAGCCGTCAAGGTGGACCTGGCCTCGGGCATTGCCGGGCTCCTGCGTGAAGGCCAAAAAGTGACCCTGATCGGGATGTTATCCCCGGATGTGCTGCACAGCATCGCTGCACCAGCCATCCCCGTGAATTCTCCTTTCCAGGTTGCTCCGACCGTGATTCCCTCCAACCTGCCGGCTTCCACTCCAACACCGACTCCCACTCCGACCCCACCCGAGGCTCCTTTGGCGCGCATCGCCATCACCGACTTGAAGGTGCTGATGGTACCGCAGTCGTTCCGCTACGAAGAGCTGCCTTCAAGCTCCACCCAGGATCAGTTATTTGCCAGCGCCCGAACGGTTTCAGCCGCCCAGGATGGAAGTGTGGTGGTGCTGGATGTGCCCTCTACCCCGGTGGAAGTGGTGCCTGGGTTCAAGGTCAATCCATCCACTTTGATCGTGGCCCTGAGCAAGTACGGCAGCCTCTACCTGACCCTCGAATCGGCCAAAGGTTTCCAGGAGCAAAACATCCTGACGCTCAACCTGGCGGATTTGTACGATGCCATGAACAAAAACACCGGAGGCAAGTAAAGAAATGGCAACTCCACCGATTGCTGACCCCAAGGTCACTGTCATGCTGGCCGGTCCTGGTCATGAGGCCGTCTTTTACCAGATGCAGCCGCCTTTCCTGTCTGATGCTCGCTTCGTGATCAGCGCCAACGCCACCCAATGGGCCGCCTTCGAGCAAAGTCTGACTCAGATGCGGCCGGATCTGGTGGTGGTGCAGGTAGAGATTGCGCCTGGGCCTGAAGCGCTCATCCAGATGCTGGCTGAGATTCAGGTCTGGAATGGGGTGGCAATCCTGGTGCTGCCGGCAGCGCTGCGTGATCTACGCGGTACCTTCGAAAAGGCAGCGGTTGTGCGCGGCGTTTACATAGCCCCGGTGAATTGGGGTGAGATAGCCCAGGCCGGTTTCGCTGCGGCTATGACCGAACGGGCTCGTGCCGCTGCAGCCGCGCCGCTCCAGCAGGCTTACCTTTCCCGCACGAGTGGGGCGATTGTCGGTACACGGGTGGTGGCATTCCTCTCGGCAACCGGAGGAACCGGACGGTCAACCATTGCGGAAAGCCTGGCTTATGAGCTGAGTGTACGCATGAACGTGCGGTCATTACTGATGTCCTTCGATCTGCCTCCCGCCGCTGCTCCTCACCTGAAGCTGCGTTACGTCCCCAACGCGATGGAGTACTTCACCCGCCCTGGGGATGGATTTGCAGCTGCCATCCAGAGTCGCGAAGGCCTGGACGTACTCCTGGCGCCGGAAAACTCGGTAGATTACCAGAAAGCAGCGGAGTATTCCACTGCTCATAAGACTGAGCCAGAAAGTATTTACTCTCTGGTGATGGCCTCCTGGACGCGCAACTACGCGGCTGTTCTGCTTGACCTGCCCGCCGGCGAACAGCCCTGGGGATTGCAAGGGATTACTGCTGCCAACACCGCGGTGATTGTCACTCGCTGCACCCTGGCGGATATGACCGCCACCCGCCATTCTCTCGTCTTACTACTCGAGAGGTTGATTGGCGAACACCGTATTCCACGTGAAGCCATCTATTTGGTGCTCAACCAGGTCAACGATCATTCTCCCATCTCTGCTCGTGGTTTCCACGATGAGCTAGTAGCCGGTTACGGCTGGGCTCCACCGGTGGCAGCCGTGATTCCCTACCTTCCGGCCATCAGCCAGGCCCAGGATGAGCAGATCCCGGCCGTGACGCGGGTTGATGGGCTGGCCAAAGCCATCCACAACCTGGCAGAATCCCTCTTCCCCGGCGGATTGATGGCGGATCTAAGCGGCAGCAATGGACACAACTCTAAAAGCCGGCTGCGCATTCCCCATTTCCGCTTCACATAGAGAGGAAACGATGTTTACGAATGGGACTGGCAATGGTAAGGGGCTTTCCAGCCTGTATGATCCGGCACAGGCGACCGGACGCGCTCACGACGACGCTCTACAGGATGCGGTGGTCAACGAAGTCATCGACCAGGTCAACCGGGAGTTCCCGGTTGAGGTGTTGCGTTCTCCATCTGAGGCTGACCGCCAGCGCATCCAGGAACGGATCAACCTGCTGGTTGGCATTGCTTTCCGGCGCAACAACGCCTATTCCAGCTACCATACGGATACTGCCCTGGCGGCTGAGCTGGGCCGGCGTTTGATGGGTCTGGGTTTCTTGGATCTACTCTTACCACCTGCCCGAATCGATCTGTCCGAAATCTGTATTTACTCCAGCGGCCTGGTGCAGGTGATGAAGAAGAACAGTGTCCGCTGGGAGACCCTTCCTGACTTGAAACCTGATCCAGGTGAGATCAACCGGGTGTTGGATCGCCTGTTGGGGCCGCAAAACAAGAGCCTCAACGAGGCCAATCCTTCGATCAACGCCAAGCTTCCGGTGACCCAGCACAATCCCGGCGGAGGAAGGGTCAAAGCCCTGCACCCGGTCATAGTCCCGCCCGGGCTTAACCCCAGCATCAACATCCGCCTGTTCGAGCAAAAGCCTGTTCTTCCTGAATGGATTCTAGAACGAGGCATGATGAGTACCGAAATGATGGATTGGCTCGAATTAGTTATGGAGGAGGGTTACCGCATCCTGATTACCGGCGGTACCCGCACCGGAAAGACGACCCTCCTCTCGGCGTTGTGTAACTTCCTGCCTCCGGCCTGGCGGATCGTGAAGATCGAGGACCCGGAGGAGATCTGGATCGACCGTCCTACGGTGCAGACGGTGGAAGCGCGCCCGGCGGCCATTGGCACCGAAATCCAATCTTATACCCTGGCCAACGGCGTTGATGATGCCATGCGCATGTCACCGGACTACCTGATCCTGGGCGAGGTGAGAGATGGGCAAGCGGGCTTGAGTCTGTTCCGGGCGATGATGACAGGGCATTCCGGAGCCTCTACCTTTCATGCTGACAGTCCCCTCGAAGCAGTGCGCCGCTTGACCACCGTCCTGGGGGCAGATACCGGGATGCGGCCATCGGATTCAATTCCCTTGATCGCGGAAGCGGTGGATTTGTTGGTACAGATAGGCATCCGCCACGAGGTGCGCCGGGTTACGGAGATTGCCCTTATCGATAAAGATCTCAAGGATGGTGACATCACCTTCGATCCGGTCTACCGTTTCGATGAACAGTCTCCGGAAAGAAAGCCGCGCTGGGAGCAGGTAGACGACCTGGACCTGGGCAACCAGGCTGAAACCATTCAATAGGAAAGGTTGGTTTGATGATTACTTTAGTTGGTATTCTAGTTAGTTTGTTGGTCTTTGTCCTGTTCTCACCGCCTATCGTCCGCCACGGAGAAGCCAGCCAGCGCCTGGCAGAAATGTACTCTCTGGATACAGCCCGCACTCTGAGCGAGTTGAAGCCCGAGTCGCTGGAATATAAGCTTCTGGCAGGAGGGGTGCGCCTCCAGCCGGTCTCGTTCCGTTTGCTCACGATCGCTGCCGGGATTGCTGCCAGTGTGATCGCCTGGCCGTTCCTGCCGGGGATACCGGCTTTGATCCTGGGAGTCATTGCGGGCGTTCTCCCCTACAGCTGGCTGAGCGAGAAGGTCCGAAGCCGGGGGCGGGAGATCGACCGGCTCATGCCGGTAGCAGTTGGGCGTATCACCGCCGGCCTGCTGGCGGGCGGCTCGATCCCGGAAGTGCTTCAACGGACCGGCGAATCGTTAGAAATGGAAGCGCCAAATCCTTTGACGCCCGAGCTCTGGCTGACAGCCGCCGAGCTGCGTAGCAAGGATCGCCAGCAGGCCTTTCGCAATCTGGCTGCTCGCTCGCCTTCCACCTCGCTCTCCAACCTGGCTTACCTGCTGGATGGTTACAGTGAGGCTGGAGGCGGTAAATATACTGAGGTCCTCCTGCAAATTTCTCAACGCGTCCAACAGATCCTGGTGGCTCGCAACCGCTCCGTGGCCAAAGCCAGCGATGCACTGCTGTCGGCGCGAATTATCCCGGTCGTCCTGCTGGTCGTCTTTCTGTTCCTCACCCGCGATCCTCTTATCCAGGGGTCGCTCCTGGCGCTTCCGGTGCAGGTGGTGATTTCCGCTGGGATCGGCATGATGGTTGTGGGATATCTCTTGATCCGTTCGATCGTTTCGGAGGCGGTATGACCCTGGTCTATTTGATTGGGATTGCCACGGCCGTCCTGTTGGTCTTGATCTGGGTTGAGTTCGTTCCGAGCCTGCCGAAGGGTAGGGCGGCGCAGTTTTTGATTGATAGCGAACAACCGGCCGGGAAGAAGCTGCCCGGCTGGCGAGGTTGGCTGTCCAGGCTGGCTAAGCCCCTGGCGCGTTGGATGCCCGGCTCACTCTTACGCCGCACCAAATCCGACTTGTACTTTGCCCAGCTGGTTAGCAAATGGGAGGATTGGGACGAGGTCCAGCTCACATCCCTACGAGTGGCGTTGGCCCTAGGAGCTTTTATCCTGGGGCTGCTGGTCTACGATAACCTCATCCCCAGTATCCTGGCTGCTCTGGTAGGCTGGCAGGTTCCGGCGACCCTCCTGGGTAGCGTGGCCCGCCGGGTGCGCCGGCGTTTCCAGGCGCAGCTTCCTGAGTTCATTCAGCTCGTGGCAGCTCAGATGGCAGCGGGAGTGTCGCTCGAAGAAGCCCTGCGCCGTACAGCTCAGACTAGCAGCCTGGTTGGGAAGTGGATGCAGCATGTGCTGCAGATGTCGCAGGGACGGGTGATCTTCACCCAGCTGCAGAAGGAGGCCCAGGCATCGAACCTGCCGGATCTGATCGGCCTGTCCGTGCAGCTGGAGTTCGTCCGCCTGGGCACGTCTCAGCAGGAGCTGATGGCTCAGATGGCCAGCCGTATCGCCGCCGAATACACCGCCGGGGCTGAGCAGCGTGCCGAGAGTGTCGGGGCAGAACTGGTCATTCCGATGGTGCTGTTTTATTTCCTGCCCTTCATTGCCGTGATCTTGATCCTGATCGGGTGGCCGATCCTGAATACCTTATAGGTTCTACGTGAGGATGCAGTTATGAACGGTTATGAATTTTCGGTGGTGCAGGCGCTCTCAATTGCCGGGTCCACCTTTGCGGTAGGGATCACCCTGGGTTGGATCCTGGCCTTGCTCCATATTGGCGGCTCATCTGGCCGGTCCAATCATGACGATAAGGACGATTGAAAGCCATGAAGGATCGAATTGGGTTGGCTTTCTTCACCTTTGCGGCTGTGGTCTCAGCCCTGGCAGCCTGGGAGCATCCGGCGCTTTTGGCATGGCTGGCGGCGTTCCATAATGGAATCCTGGCTGCCTTATACGCCCAACGAAAACATGCGCTGAAATACGATCGCACCGGTTTGTGGTTGGGACTCCTGGCTGCCATGCTGCCTTTAGCGACTGCTTACCCGGAGGAGATGCCATTCCCTCTAATGATCACTGGCATTCTTGGGTATGCCATGATTTTCTGGTCGCTGATAAGTTTGGGAGATCGATTCGGAATTGCGCCTGCGGATCGTGGGTTGATCGTGCGGGGACCGTATCGCTGGGTGCGTCACCCGATGTATCTGGGTGAGCTGGTATTGCGCGCCGCTCTGGTGGCTGCTTCAACCCAGATGGTCCTTTCTGCTGGCTTGCTGATTGCTCTGGCTGTGATCCAGATCCTGCGTGCCTTACGGGAAGAGCGCATCATCTCTGGGTATCCAGCTTATGCCAGCCAGGTTACCTATCGCCTGGTGCCAGGAGTCTGGTGATGATGCTGCGCCTGTTTCCACTGGTGGCTTACCTGGCTGCTGCTGCGTACCTGGCCTGCTGGCTGCTCAGTCAGTTGCGGGCGATTTACCAAAGAGTACAAGCCTGGCGGCTTCAGCGAAGGATGGTATTTTCCTTGAAAGCCTGGAGCAAAGTTGGAAAAGGTCATGATTTTTTGATTTACATGTCAGGGGCTTTGTTAGGAGGTCTGGTCACCTTTTGGTTGGTCCAGGTATTTATCCAGGAGTGGCTTCTGGTCATTTTCGCGGTTTTGGCTTTGCTGAGTGATGAACTGCGGGTTTCCCCGAAAGAGACGCAGCTTCTGGAGGTAATGGTCTTCCTCGACCGGTTGGCAGCTCATATTGTGGATAACCAGGACTTGTTTGAGGTTTTGGCCAAAGTAATCCAGGAACTGCCGGAGGGCAATGTGCAGAGAGGCGTCCGGGAGGCTGTCCTTCGCCGTCGCAGCGGGACCAGTGTTGAAAACAGTCTGAAGGCGATACGTGGGATCGATTCCTTTTTGGATGAATTCGTTCTCACCTTGCAGCTTTCAGGCTGGCGGAATGGACCGGGTTTGAGCCTCATCCTTAACCGGCTTCTGATCCGAGCCGGTCGGAAGTGGGATCGAAATAGCCGGCTACTGTTGATCAAGGACAAAAACCGGACTTGCTTCCGATTTGGTCGGGCTTCACTCATCACCGGCTTATGGGTGATCCTCATCAGCAATTCGTCCGCTTTGGCTCTTGTCATGCCGGGCCGAGCTGTCATCGTCTGGTCAGGATTGGCGCTTCTCTGCTCCGGGTTGGTGTTCTACCTCTTCGTTTCTACCCAATGGTTGAGGCGTTTCCTGGCAGTATCTATTTTCATCATCGCTTGTGTATCGTATGCCAATTCACTCGTCGTACCAATCCCATCCTGGATTCAGGTGGAAACCATTTCTCATCGTTCAGACAGGGTGGGAGATACCGGTATGGTCATCCCTCAAGTTTCGACATTTCACCAGGAGCTGACTGCTTCTTTTCAACGACTTGCAGCTTTGAATAATCAACCTGTCGTTGATGCTACTACTCCAACTAATATACCGACCCCTATAGCTGTGCCGACCATGATCCTTAAACCGCCAGATTTGATCTCAACCCCATTTATCCCTGAGGTATTGGATCCATGCTGCCTTTACTCGCACCAACCCAGATAATTGTCTTCGCCCTTCTATTGGCCTGGCTGGGAGCCTGTGTGGTTTATGACCTGCGCTCCCGGCAGGTGCCGGCCTTGCTGACCATCCTGCCACTCATCCTGGCAGCACTCTGGCGGCTGTTCCAGGGCAGTTGGCAGATGGTACTGCTTGTTATCGCATTGGTCCTGGTTTCGGATCTGCCGTGGGCAAAGTGGCGCATTCCGCTGGCCTGCCTGGGGTGTATTCTGGCGCTGTCATTTGCCAGTTCCTCAGAAAGTGTTTATGCCGCCTTAGTCATTTTCGCTGCATGGGCATTGTGGGAGATTGGTGCGACCGGCGGCGCAGACGCCAAGATTATCATCTCCCTGGTGCTGCTGTTCGGGAATGGACTGCTATTCATCCCAATCGTCCTGGCTGGCGGCGTCCAAGGGTTGATTGGCTTGATGGCCAAAAAGAAAACCATTCCCTATACGGTTGCCATAACCCTCGGAACGGCTGCCTGGTTATGGCTGTTTGCCGGTCGTTAAACCTTATTCTTTTCGAAAGGAGGTGATGAGATATGCGTTTTCTAAAAGACAATGCTGCAATCGAAACATCTGAAGTAGCTGTGATCATTGCAGTCGTTGTCCTGGTAGCGTATGGAGCGTACCAGCTCCTGGGTCAGAAAATTGCCCAGGTCGTGCAAGATGTTGCCGGCAAGATATGAACCTGAAAGGCAGGGCTATCCCTAAAGTTGCCCTGCCTTTCAAATTTTTTCTTGATTTGGAGGTATGTATGCGATTCTTGAAAGCTCGCAGAGCGATTGAAACTTTGGAGGCAGCGATCACCTTCCCAATTGCCATTTTGGTCATGCTGGCTACGGTCAATTTGGGGATGGTCGTCTACGGCCAGCAGGCCGTCCAGGCGGCAGCCCGGCAAGGGGCGCGCATGGGCAGTGTGGCCCAGCAGTGCAGCGCCTGTTATGCCATGAGCGCCGCCAGCAGCGCCATAAATGGGGATCCGATTGTAAAGCAGGCGGGTGTGGCGATTCTATCTCCTGGGGGAGTAGCAGGAAGCATCCTGACTGTGCGCGTCTCGGGGAGTATCCCCAGCTTCCTGGGAACCCTTGTGCCGGGGCTGCCAAGCAGTTTTTCGGTCTCAGCAATGGCTACTTTTCGTCAGGAGGGATGGTGATGAAAATCTTGAAAGATCGATGCGGTTATTCGATGACTTTCTGGGCAGTGTTTTTTGGTTTTATCATGATCCCGATCATGGCGCTGGGGATTGAGCTGGGGCGTTATTTCTATGCACGAGCGGAGATCGCTAAGGCAGCTGATGCAGCGGCGCTGGCGGCTGCGGCGGAGATTAACCAAAGGATCTTTGAAGCCAGTGGGGATTTAACACCCACCAGCAAAACCTGGGCTAACGCCCAGGCCTTTGCCAGCATCAATAACAACTATCTGGCGCAGTACGGAGTCAATGCGGTGGTGACAGGGATTAACGTGGATGCGGGAAAACATACTGTGCTGGTACAAGTGTCGGCAAATTTAGATAGGTTGTTTCCAAGCGTAGTGCCAGAAGTGCTAGTTTCAGAGAATGGAATTGCTGAGATTCGGGCATTTACACGCTGATGTGATTGGTTTATTTTGCAATCGATATTAATCACCCATGATCAACGATATATGAATTATGAAGCACCCGTCAGAGTACACCGACAGTTGCGAGACGATATTGTTCATCTTTTACTGTACCGCAAGTAGTTATCAGTTAAGGTTTTTCGCGGGGGTAAGGTTATCCCTTCAGCCACATGAATAAAAAGTAAAATGCCTTGACCTACACTTTTAATTTTTGGCTCTACCCCAGGAGTTCAAGGAATAATGATCGGATATGTTTTACGTACCATGAGCTCAATACCAAAGAAATATACTACGATAAATACCCTTCTTTTTTCTATAGTTCATTATTTCTCGACTTTTCCTGTACACGTGAGGCTTGCTGCTTGGCCCACAAAAGCCCACCCAGCACAACAAAGTAACCCAAATAAGCAATAACCATGCTGAAAGAAGGGCTGCTTTGATACCCTATAAGGGCTTTCAATAATTGTCCTAAAGTTGACTCGTCCGGTAACAAAGCATTCAAATTCCAAACATGATCGACAATTGCTGGAATCCAACCCAATTCGTTGAATTCATGAATGCCAAGACCCACTAAACCAGCTCCAAATAAGGCTAAAAGAACATTGGTGGATTGGAAAAATTTCGTAAGGCTCAATCTACGAGAACCTGCGAAAATGACCCATCCAAGTAGGGCCGCGGAACCTACACCCAAGGAAGCTCCTAAAAATTCTTGAAGGGGGTTAGACGTCAGACGGGCCGCAAGAAGGAATAGAGCAAGTTCGATCCCTTCTCGAACTACAGCAAGGAATGCCAGGATAAATAAAGCTCGCTTTCCACTGCCCTCAGCCGCCCCACGCACACCCACTTCGATTTCTTGCTTCAATGTTTTCGATTGCTTTCTCATCCAAAAAACCATCCAGGTCAGAACACCTGCGGCAAAAAGCATGGTGATCCCTTCAAATAACTGTTCGCCCTGCCCTTCGAATTCCGCTCCTATCCAATTCATTCCGACCGCAGCGGAAATACTTACCAGAATTGCACATAAAGCACCCAACCAGACGGTTGAGTTGAGATTCTGGCGTTCCATTTTTCGCAACACGCCCAGGACGATCCCAATAATCAGAGCTGCTTCTAAGCCTTCACGCAATGAAAGTAAAAAACTCGTAGCCATTTATTTTTCTCCTCTTGGGTAATCAATAATAAACAAACAAAATTCCAAATGATCTTCAGGTTGATAAGCCTTAATTCATCAGGGTAACCTGGACGTTGTCCACAACCGCTTCCCATTTTGGGGAGTTTTTTTGCAATGCCCAATTAAAGAACAACCGGTGCAATTCACATCCTCGCAACTCGGGTCGATGCTCTGGATGAAACCGAACTGGACCAATCTTTCGAGCATAACGTCGACCATCTCGATGCTGGTATTCAACCGCCTGGCAAGGGCCGCTGTTGTCCATGTGCCTCCCAACCGGATTTCTGCTAATAATCGCTCGAGCATGATCACATTCCAATTCTGGAGGCAACAGCATAAACCATACTGGCGGCGCCCACAGAAAGCGCCAGCATAAAGCTAATATTTAATAAAGTCCAACGCCAGGAGCCGGTTTCCTGCCGGACGACCGCGACTGTTGCCGCACATGGGATGAACAGGATCGAAACAGTCAGAAAGGATAACGCCGAAGCCATGGAATAGGTGGCGGCCAACTGCTGTGCCAGGCTGCTTCCACCTGCGCCAAATAAAACCCCCAGGGTAGCAACAGCATTTTCCTTGGCCATAAAACTGGTCAGAAGTGCGACCGTCAGGCGCCAATCCAGTCCCATCCACCGGCCTACTGGTTCGAGAAAATGCCCGAGTTGGGCCAGGTAACTGGTCTGTAGGCTGCCTCCGGGTAGGACGGATAATGCCCATACTCCAATGGATATCGCCAGGATGGTTGTGCCCGCCTTTTTCAAGAAAGAGAGTGAGCGCTGCCAAACGAGAAGGCCGATCGTACGCCCGTTTGGAATGTGGTAAAGCGGCATCTCCATGATGAAAGCCGAACGCTGCCCCTTGAATAACACCTGATTCAACAGTGCGCCACTGGCCACGAGCATCCCCACCGACAAGATGACCAATCCCCAGGTAACCAGTATTGCCTGTGAACCAAAAAATGCTGGGGCCAGGAATGCCACCACCGCCATTCGAGCTGTGCAGGGAATGAGTGGAGCAACTAGAATCGTAAGAAGGCGGGCCGGCCGAGAATCAATCGTCCGTGCACCCATTACCGCCGGGACATTGCATCCAAAACCCAGAAAAAGCGGTAAAAAGGATTTCCCGTGCAGTCCCATCATATGCATCAGGTTATCCATCACGTAAGCCGCCCTGGCCATATACCCCATATCTTCCAACAACCCGAAGGCAGCAAAGAAGATAACCATAATGGGTAAAAAAGACACGACCGCGCCAACGCCGCCCATCACTCCATTAATGACCTGACTGTCAAGCCAGACCGGGGCTCCCCCTAATATCGAAGACAGCGAGGAAGTCAGCGGAGCGATCAACTGATGAGCCAGCCAAGATTGAACTGGAACGCCGATCGAAAATGTCAATTCAAAGACCAGCCCGAGGATCGAAGCCAGGATCGCCAAACCCCAGAAGGGATGGGCTGCCCAGCGATCCAGCCTGTCAGTTATACCGATTTGGCCTAAACGAGGATGGATCACGGAAACGCGAATCAGTTGTTCGATCCACTCATACCTTGCGGATACGATTGCCAGAAAAGCATCTTCGTGCGCTTTCAGGATCGTTTGAACGGTTTCCCAGCGTTCAGTTGGAAGCTGAGCCTGCATAAGCCGGGTAATTTCATGGTCGCCTTCCAATAGCTTGAATGCGATCCATTCGGACGGGTAAGGAATGGGAATAAATCCCGAGATCTCGCTCAATAGTTCATCTACTATCTGGCGGTGGTCGGAGCGGATATCCGGGACAACCGGATTAGGTTTCAATTCCCTCAACAAAGTTTGATCCAAAACCTTTTGCAAAACACTGGTTCCGGTTGATCGGGTAGCAGTCATTGGGACAACCGGCACTCCTAAGGTTCTTTCCAGCGCATCCGTATCCACCCTCAGACCTTCCTGCTCAGCGACGTCCATCATATTTAACGCGACAATTAGAGGCGCTTTGAGGGTGATCAACTCCGAAACGAGGTAGAGGCTGCGTTCCAGGTTAGCTGCGCTGACGACTGCCACTACGACATCCGGCCTTTCCCTGAGAATGAATTCACGCGCAATGATTTCTTCTGGAGAATTGGCAGTCAGACTGTAAGTTCCCGGAAGGTCGATCAGGGTGATTTCCTTCCCCGCAAAATGGAATTGGCCTGAACACCGATCGATAGTTTTCCCTGGCCAGTTGCCCACGTGCTGGTTGAGACCGGTCAGGTTATTGAATATCGTCGATTTGCCCATGTTGGGCTGGCCTGCCAGCGCGACCAGATAAGAACCATCCTTGATACTTACCATCAAATCTGGATTAACCACCTCATGACAGGCTGTCATTGATACCTTCTATTCACAAGGATACCTAAAGCTTCACTTCGTCCCAATGCCACCCTTGTTCCGCGCACAACGACAACCAGTGGTCCCCGTCCGTAATTTTGCATCATCGAAATTTCAACACCCGGTGTAAAGCCCAGGGAAAGCAAACGGTTGACCGTTGTATTGGGGATATTGAACTGAAAAATTACGGCTCGTTCGCCGCTGGATAACTCGGTTAGGGGAGAATAAAAGTGGGTACCGTGAGGCATTATCGTTCCTTGACGAAGCTTGATCAGCAGGTATAATTGATATTATTGTCTGGAAATATGATGCATTAGCATGTGCTAATTACTTTAGTTAGTATAATGAACTACTTCTATTTTGTCAATTGGGCATTTTTGCCTATCATTTTGAATGGAGAAGCTTGGTGGGCGAAAAAAACAGTGCGACCGTTGAAGATTACCTGGAAACCTTGTATATCCTGCAGCGGGATGGCGTTCCGATTGTCGGAGCCCGTCTAGCCGAAATATTAGGGGTGACTCCGCCAACCGTTACGAACACATTGAAACGCATGACACGAGATGGCTTGATCACTGCAAATGATATTCAAGGTTCTCTTCTAACCGAAACTGGTTTAGAAATGGCTCGCTCTGTTATGCGCCGGCATATGTTGACCGAGTGGCTGTTGATGACGGTCTTGAAAGTCCCCTGGTCGCAAATCCATTCCGAAGCGCATAACCTGGAGCACACCGTCTCGGAAATGATCGAAGGTCAAATGCGGAACAACCTGGGGAATCCGAAAACCTGTCCTCATGGAAATCCGATGCCGGGCTTCGAGTCCTTCGCGTCCAGCTGGTTTCCATTGGCTGAAATCGGTCCTGGCGAATTGGTGATCATCCGGAGGATTCATGAGTTAGGTGAAAACGACCCTGACCTGATGATATTCTTAGAAGAAAATGGGATCATTCCGGGTGCTCAAGTTGAAGTACTGGATACTTTGCCTTTCAATCAAACCATGACGTTGAAAGTGAAAGATCATCCAGTATCAATTGGTTTCTCAATCATAAAATTTATTTACGTTGAAAAAGGTCCGTTAATCTAAAAAAATTGCTACATCTGCTATGTAATAACCATTCTGTAAAACCACCCAATGAGCTACATCAAGTGGATTTTTTTTTATTGAAGTGTTAGCCCGCAGGTAGCAAGCACAGAGTCGATTGCTTTAGTGCGAGGCGTCACAGGAGTTCACAAATAGACACATGTCGTGACAATACTTCGCATCGTTTGCCTATCTACAAGGAGGCTGCGAAATGAACATTAAGAGATATCTCGTTGGTTTTGTAACAGTGTTCGCTGTAACCCTGATTGTCTGTGTAATTGTGACTTTGCTTTTGAACCTCATCGTTCATGGAACAAGTACCATAGACTGGGAGACATCATTTCGTTTCGCGATCATTTTTGGCATCATCTTCCCTTGGATAGAAACACGAATAAGCAAGGCGAAATAGCATCTTTGTATAAGGGTATTGTGGAACTCCGCTATATCAGATCACATGACACAAGCGGATTCAGGCGAGTGTAATAAAATTCCTTTGACGATTATCCCTTCTCCTCTTTTTTCCCTTTTATGTGTATTTTGATTTATCTGGCCGGTTTTAAATTTGCCAACCGTCCTCCTGCGCCTTGTGAAAGCATTGTCATCGAAGAGGAGCCCGTAACCTCTGCCCAGGTACTTAAACAGAAGGCCATCGTGAAATAAGGGTCACTAATAAGACGCATATTGTCGATCTTGCCCAATTAACCCCCGCAAACTAAATTGAAGGAGAAAATGGGTGGAAGATTAGTTGACAATCTAAAAAAAACAAGATAGACTTCCTCCGATAAAAGTGACAACAATCCAGCGTTTTCTTTTGATCCTTCTTCTAATGTTGACCGCTTTCAATTTGGCCGGCCATTTTGCTACGCCATCGTCCTGCTGTACACTTCAAGAAAGCTCCAGTTCAGGTGGTCAAGAAACAAACGGAGATTCAGATTGTCTTGCCTGTTTGTTGCAGATAGGATTCTGGGAACCTCATACTCTGGTTATTGAAGCCTATACGGTACCAGGCGTTTCTTTGCCAAGGAATCGTGCGTTGACACTTGGCCTTGTGTTTGCGATTTATCATCCCCCTATCGCTTGAAAACAACTGAATAATCGTGCTGATTCTACCCATTGAATATTCAATGGAGATTTCGGTTCCGTTAACTTTTTAATTGGTTTGCCAGAACACAATTATGTTCGATTCTGGCGTCAATTCCTGTAAATTCTCTTTCAAGATCAAGGAATATAGAAATGAAACAACGATCGATTTTACCAATTCTGTTGATCGTTATTGGGGCTGTAATTGTTTTCACGGCGATATCAATCAGTGGTCAACCTCGCTCCGAGACTCCAACCCCTCCACCCCTGGTGTCAGAGGAAGAGTCATTTCCGGAAGTCCCGCGCGTTTCCTTAAAAGAAGCTCTCACAGCCCACGAAGGTGGTGCAGCTATATTCATAGACGTTCGAGATGGCAGTGCTTATGAAACTTCGCACGTTTCTGGCTCGCTTTCATTCCCTCTAGGTCAACTGGAAAGCCGGTTGAAGGAGCTCAACCCAAATGCCTGGATCATCACTTACTGCACCTGACCGGCGGAAGAATCGAGCGCCCGTGCGGCGCGTATTTTGTTGGACAACGGTTTCATGAAAGTCACCCCCATTTTAGGTGGCTTTCGAGCTTGGGAAAAAGCTGGCTATCCGGTAGAAAATGGCCCCTAGCCTTTGATTAGGAAAAATGACATGACCATTTTACAAATTAAGTGTTCGTATTTTCGACCAACCCTGTTCTTGCTGGTGCTCCTAGTCGTTGGTCTACTTACAGCTTGTAGCAAAAATGCTCCGCAGATCAGCATCGAGCCATCTTTACGGGATTTGGGGACTCAGCCCCAACAAATGATTGATCTTATTTTCGAAGTGAAGAACACTGGCAACGCCGATCTGGTTATTGAGAAAGTAAGCGTTTCGTGTGCGTGTACGACAGCAGAGCTGGAAAAGAACACCATTCCACCCGGTGAATCTGCCAAACTACGCGTTAAGTTTGACCCAGCGAAAGACAATTTATTTGGCCAGATCCAACGTGTTATCTATCTGCGCAGCAATGATCCAGCTAAACCTGAGGCAGAAGCCGAATTTCGGGTCATCATCCAAAAGCCGGAAGGATAGCTCAATGTTCAAAAATTGGCTCAAGAAGTTGAGTGGCGGGAATACCCTGTACTATCCGGGCTGTGTTACCCGCTACGCTCTACCCGAGGTACAGGATCGGTATGAGAAGTTGCTGCAGCAAGCCAGAATCGACTTTATCGTCTTACCCGGTGAACTTCAGTGCTGCGGTAGTCCTGTGCGGCGTGCTGGATATCAACAGGATTTTGAACGGTTGAAGGCCAATAACCTGGAGACATTTGCTCGTTTCAGCGTCAACAAGATCATCACCAACTGCCCTGGCTGTTATCACACGTTGAAATACGAGTACCAGCTTGATGTTTATCACACGACACAGGTATTGTCTGAAAAAGGCAGGATCCCGCCCGGTCAATACGAATCGGATGGAAAGCAATCCATAACATATCACGATCCTTGCCATCTCGGCCGCTGGTCAGATATTTACGAAGAACCTCGCCGTCTCCTGGATCAGGCAGGTTGGGAGGTCGTAGAACTGCCAGATAACCGGGAGATGAGCCTGTGCTGTGGGGCTGGGGGTGGCGTTAAATCAAACTACCCGGATCTATCCAACACGATCGCTCAGGCCCGCCTGGCCCAGGTGAACAATGGCCGATTATGTACCGCATGCCCCCTGTGTTATGCCCATTTCAAGGAAAATGCCGGCGATATTCAGGTGATGGAGTTCAGTGAAGCCTTGATGCAGGCTTCGGAAGCGAGGCGATAACCCATGGAATCCCTCGAATCTTTATTCCAACCCGGTCAGGTGTCCACACGTGCAGAAACGAAGGTGGCCTACAGCCGGGACGCATCTCGCATTCAGGGTTCGTGCCATGGGGTTGTTTGGCCGGAAACAGTTCCCGATGTGGTCCATCTGGCGCAATGGGCCGCCGAAACCAGGATGGATCTGGTGCCTCGCGGGGCAGGCACGGGACTGTGTGGCGGAGCAACACCGCAAAACTCGATCGTCATTGATTCTTCCCGCCTGCGGCAAATCGGTGCTTGTGATATTCAATCAAAATTGGTGGTAGTCGATGCTGGCGTCCCCCTTGACCAGTTAAGTCGAACGCTTCGCCCAGATGGATTGTTCTTCCCCGTGATCCCTGGCAGCCATCGCTCGGCGACCATCGGTGGGATGATCGCCACCAATGCCGCCGGGCTGCACGCCATCCGCTACGGCAGGATGAGTGATTGGGTCGAGGAAGTGGTTGTGGTGGATGGGGAGGGTAAGGTTCAGCGACTGTCTGGCGGCGATCGGAAAGCTTTCGCTGGGCGGGAAGGGATCACCGGGATGATCATACAGGCCACGCTCCGCCTGACGGAAGTCCCCAAGAGTCGCTCGCTCACACTGTTCTCGTTTGCCCACCTGGCGGAAATGCTGAAGCAAGTCAAAGAATTGAAAACGAATTCTGCCCTTTCGGCATTGGAATACCTCAATCCCCATGCGGCTGCCCTGGTCGGATGGACGGCTAAACATAGTGTCTTGGCTGAGTACCATAGTGATGAAGGGGAGATTCGTGACCCTGCTGAGATGGCAAACCTGTGGGGAGCGCGAGAAAGCCTGTCTGCCCGATTAACGCAGGCGGGATTCCCCATTTCCGAGGATCCCCAGTTCCCCCCCGAAGCCCTGGAAGACAACCTGGACTGGCTGACGGTGCAAAATATTCCCGTCTTTGGTCATCTGGGGGTTGGTATCCTGCATCCCCGATTCTTGCTAGAGGATGCGCGCATCACGGAGCTTTACCGCCGAGTCTCTGCTTCGGGTGGGCAAATCAGTGGCGAACACGGGATGGGATTGAAAAAGCGGCAGTGGGCCAGTGAGGCATTGAAGGCGGAAGTCCTGGCGCTGAAAAGGCAGTTCGATCCACGGCATATTTTCAACCGAGGGAAGCTATGTTGATTGATCTTTCCGAAAATCCTGCCTGCATCGAGTGCGGACTTTGTCGAGAGGTCTGCCCGGTCTTTCAGATCCAACGCCAGGAAGAGTATGGCCCACGTGGTCGCGCGATGCTGGGAACCGCAGGTAGTCAAACCCTGATCTTTTATCATTGCACCTTATGTCGCGCCTGCCGGGTCGTCTGCCCAGTTGGGCATGATCCAGGTGGTGAGATCCTCCGAACAGGCTTAATTTCAGCCGGCATCGAAACGGAAGCCAATCAGATGATGATTGCCAATATCCGCCAGTACGGCAATCCCTTCGGACCGCTCGCCGAGGGCGAGTTGCCCAAAACGTTAACATGCTGCTAAAAATAAATATCGAGACGAACATGAAAAAACTTCTACTGATTTCCATTGCCCTATTCGCGCTCATCCTCTCCGCACTTCCGGTCAGCGCCGATAGCACTGGACGGCAGGCGGTGATCTATTACAACGAAGCGTGCGACGAGTGCGCAACCTATATCAATGGCGAACTGCAGGAAATCCTCCAGTCCAACCAGGTGGAAATGGTTCGAAAAGACTATATCAACCAGCGGGAGAACCGCAAGGAATTGAACCAAAAGAACGAGGCCCTGGGGGTGCCACTTGAACTGCAAAGCCACCTGGTCACCTTTATTGACGAAAGCCGAATTGTCTTACAGGGCGAACCACCCCGGCACGTGGTTGAAGGCTTGTTATCCGCCCAAGATCTGCCCGATCGGATCTTGATTTACAGCGAAGAAGGCGATGGAGATGGATACAAAGCCTGGGCTTTCAACGGCCCCGTGCAGTCGTATGGAGCCAGTGAACCGATCACGACTTACCTGAACTGGTATAAGACCAACCAGGAATCCTTTGCTAATACAGGTATTACCAGTTCGACCAGCAGGCTGCTTCCAGCTGTTTTACTGACCGGACTGGTGGACGGCATCAACCCCTGCGCAATGGCTATTCTGCTCTTTTTTATCACGTTCTTGTTTACGATCCGGAAGGCAAGAGCAGCGATTGCCAGGATGGGGCTGGTTTACATCGCCTGTGTGTACATCGTTTATTTTCTGGTCGGCCTGGGTTTGCTCCGCGCGACCTCCCTGGTGCAAGGGCACTGGCTGGGACAGGTGGGGGCGGGCTTGTTGATCCTGTTTGGTCTGACCAATCTCCTGGGGGCGATATTTCCAAAGTTTCCCATTCGTTTGGAACTCCCCGAAATTGGGAAAGAAGGGCTCAAGAATTGGATGTACCGGGCGACCTTGCCCGCCACCATCGTGTTGGGTACGTTCATGGGTCTGGAGAGTTTCCCATGCTCTGGGGGTCCATACGTCGCTATTTTAGGATTGCTGGGGAGCCAGACCGATTTCTGGGAGGGATTTGGATACCTGGCGCTGTATAACTTGATGTTTATTATGCCGTTGGTGATCATCCTGATCCTGGCTTTAAACCCGGTCATGGGGGCCAAGATCCAGGCCTGGGAACGCGCCTCTTCTCATAAGGTGCGCGGGATCACTGGCGGAGTGATGGCGCTCATAGGGATTATTCTTTTGATCTGGGTTCTATAAAAACACGACACAAGAAAGGTGATGAGATGGCTAAGAAATACGTAAAGTCAAATTCAAGCAAACGGTCAAGAAACACACGGAAGCAGGCGAACCGGTGGGTGATTGGGTTAATCGCCGCTGTAGTTCTCATCGGGATGGGGGCCATTGCGCTGCAACAAAACCAGAATATAGCGAAAGCCGAGCCGGTCGAAACCAGCCAGGACAAGAGCATGGGTGAAATCGCTGCCCCGGTTGTGGTGGTCGAGTACGGCGATTATCAATGCCCGGCCTGTGGGCGATTCGCGTCAACTGTAAAGCCGAAAATCGTGGAGGAATTTGTCAAGACAGGGCAGGTGCGATTCGTCTTCCGCAGTTTCCAATTCATTGGAGAAGAATCTCAATGGGCGGCAGAGGCTGCGGAATGTGCCAATGAACAAGGAAAATACTGGGAATATTATGAGAAAGTATATTCCAAACAAGCGGGTGAGAACGCCGGTGCATTTCGCAAAGAGAAACTTGTACAATTTGCAGCCGAAATAGGGCTGCAAACTGAATCCTTCAATCAATGCCTGGCATCAGGAAAATTTACTGAAAAAGTAAAAGCAGAGACCCTGGAAGCGCAAAAACTTGGTCTTCGGAGCACACCTTCCCTTCTCGTTAATGGGAAGTTGGTCGAAGGTGGCGCTCAATATGAGATCTTAAGTCAAAAGATCCGGGAAGCGCTCGCTAAATCAAAATAATGAATTGTTTCGTTATCACAGGAATCACATCTAATTTTGTGCGTTTCCGGGATAACTACTGGTCAGGGTATCTGGCCCTGGATATTGCCTCGAATATGGGCTCCCCTGTATTGGCTTCTGACAGCGGACTTGTGGTTTATGCCGGGTGGAATAACTCGGGATATGGCTATATGGTAATGATCGATTATGGAAATGGTTATCAGACACTATATTCTCAATTGAGCATGTTCTCAGTCACTTGCGAAAGCAGCGTCTATCAAGGTACCGTGATCGGCTTTTCTGGAAGTTCTGGGAATTCTATAGGGCCACATCTGCATTTTGAAATTCGTAACCTCGGTGGATTAATGAATCCATGGAGCCTGATGCCATAAATTTTAGGTGGTGCTTATCTGCTTCAGCATTGTCTCTTCTTTGTTGGACAAGCAGCTAATTGAAAAATGCTTTATCAAGATTTTAAAGCGACAATATCGCAATAGACCGAATGGGAAAATATGAATAACGACATCGCTCACCTCATTTCCCGCTTCCTGGTGGTTATACTGTTAGTGATATTTCTTGTCAGCTGCGTTGAGCCAACTCCTTTCGCCACAGTCACGGCGCTGCCAACAAATCCAGAACCCAGCTCCACTGCTATAAGCATATCTACTTCTACACTGACACCGATAGTTTTGAATACATCCACCCCACTGTCTGCTGTGACGATCTCACCAACCCCTACAGTCACAGCAATCCCGGCAAAACGAATTCCAATTATCGAATACCACGATCCGGAGTTTAAGTTAAATGAACAGGTGCAAATGACAACAGCCTGGTTCGAGGATCAGATGACTTGGTTGGCATCCAACCAGTATCAGACCCTGGATGCCGATGAATTGAACCTATACCTGGATGGTACAGGTTCATTCCCACATAAATCGGTTGTTCTTACATTTGATGTAGGTACAGCCAGGAAACAAATCTATATTGATACAGTTCTACCAATCCTGAAGAAATATAAGTTTAAAGCGGTCTTCTTCATCCTGGCCAACGATACAGTGGTGACTGACGACTGCAGTAAAACTAAACTATTCTGCTGGAACGATTTTAAGCAGTGGGCTGACGAAGGTTTGGTGACTATCGCCTCGCATGGGCTTTACCATCCGGATTTCACGAAACTGACCGCAGCCGAAATCAAGTACGAATTGGAAATTTCACGCAAACTGCTGTACGAGAAAACCGGGCGCGTTCCGAAAGGATTTGCCTTCCCATTCGATTACACCTCATCCGCGGCGTCCATCCTTACGAAGAATGCCGGTTATCAATTCGCAGTTGCCGGTAACACTCGCAATGATCTTGCATCGATGCCTAATGACCCTGACCGCTTTAAGCTCCCACGGGTGTACCCATATTCCAATGCGAGCCTATATCCTAACCTGAATGGTTTTAACCATCCATTTTCGGAAGTGATTGAAACACTAACTCGTCCGGGAGAGATAGTGAGTATACAAGAACTGCCGACAACTCAAACGGAGAAGGATGGAAATAAAGTCGCAAAAGTTCTACTCGCCAAATGAAACTTGTTTCCCGTATTTGCAGCATATATCTCTCACCATATATATTAACACTCGTTGATCCTTCATGGTAAATAGATGATGACAAGTCATGTGTGACCTATATGAAAATCGCTCGTAAATTCATCTGCTTCCTTTTGATTTTTCTCTCAGCATGCACCACGCCAGCGGTCATGCTTTCCTCAATCCCTACAACAACTGCTGCTCCACAGGCGCAGCCTATTATTTCGATTCCCACGCAAGATCCTATGTCTCTTTCAACCCCTACCGTGCTTGTATTTCCTACACCCATCCCAGCCGCTGAGACGCAGATATCACCCCCCGAAGCAACATACGTGGAAATGCAAAATCGGACGTCGGTGTTAACACCTACACCAATTCCCATCTCGCCCCGCCTACCTGCCGAAAAATGGCAGCAATGGCCAGTCATCCCCAAACTTACTGCTCGTACCTATGCGATTTATCGCCAAGGCCTCGCTCAAGGCATAGCCCCGCATTCCTTTGCAAAGGTCGGGGACTGCCAATTTGTTAACGCCGCCTTCTTTGGCATCTACGATAAACCTGGCGGTTATGCCTTCCCACAGGATTACGAGTACCTTCAACAAACAGTTGACTGGTTCTTTGGCTTTTTCAATCGCGAAAGTCAGGCCGTACGCAGTGGTTTCAATGTTGCCTCAGTTCTTACCCCACTTCAGGCTGACCCAAAAATCTGCCTCACTGGTGAAACGCCTATCGCGTGCGAATTCCGCCTCATTCGTCCTGGTATCGCATTGATCTCGATGGAGACTGGCTTCGAGGGCCGCACTGCCGCTGTCTACGAGAAGTACATGCGACGAATCATTGAGTACTCCATCTCCCAAGGCGCTGTGCCTATTCTTGCTACGAAAGCTGACAATTTCGAGGGTGACCACTCGATCAACCTAACGACTGCGAACCTGGCTGTGGAGTACGATATCCCTTTGTGGAATTTCTGGCGCGCCGTCCAGCCACTCCCCGATCACGGCATGGACATATCGCGTCCGGATAATTTTCATATCTCTGTCGAAGCATGGAATGTACGCTCTTTTACCGGTCTACAGGTCCTAGACGCCATCTGGCGTAGGGTATTCAAGAGTAGATGACAGAAAAATCATCTCGTTCCGATGGAAATGTGGGTGTCTCAAAACGGTTGGTCGCAGATAAAGGAACAGCCGGAGTGCATCAAATCGAAGCGGACCATTATGACTCTTTCACTGTTACCTGAATTACAGCTGGCGGAGTATTCTCAAACGTTAATGTTATTTCGAATTGATCCCCTGGTTTTAATTCGCGCTTGAGGCCTATCAGCATGATGTGATAGCCGCCAGGCTGAATTTCAATTTTACCATTGGCTGGAATTTCAATCCCTTCCGGTACCGGCACCATCTTCACGACATCACCATTCAACTGAGACCTATGGATCTCCACGGTACCTATATCGGTTTAAACTCTTGTCAACTCATCAGCCTTTCTAGACATTCTTTGAGTACGGGCAATCCAGGCCAATCAGCTCATCTTGTCGTGTTTTTGATCGTTTCAAGTCATCTGCTCACAATCAGATGCTGACGTGACTAGAAAATTGTCCAGCACCTGATTAAATTCTTTCGGATGGGTGAATCCGGATAAGTGCCCCCCGCTGGGGAAGGAATGTACCATCGCCCCCGGGTAGCTGGCTTTGAGCGTTTCTCTCTCAGTTGATTTGAAACCGCGGTCATCCTCTGCCAGAATGAGCAGAACTTGCCCAGGCCGTTCAACGGGACGGAAGAGGCCGTACTCGTCGGGATGATCGAAAAAATCGATTAAAAGCTTCATTTGTCCCATCAACGTCTCATTTGTATGCAGCCGGGTAAACAGTTCTTCAACATAAGCTTGATAAAAAGCTCGGGTCGCCTCATCGGCACCCGCCAAAAGTGTCCGAAACCGGCGCCGGTAATACGCCCTCAGCCAGGCAGCGGGCAGTTTGAAAAAGAACTTCGCCGCCCGCAGAGAGGAAGATGTATATAACCCAAAGCCATCCAACACCAGCTTATCTACACGGTCTGGGTACAGGCGGACAAAAGCGTGGGCAATCCCAGCGCCCAGGGAGTGGCCGAACACATGCGTCCGGGCGATGCCTTCCCGGTCGAGGATGGCTGCCAGCCCATCCGCAATCCGGCTCACCTTTCCAACCGGTGGATAGGAAGGCGAGAGCACTCGATAACACTTCTCCAGGCGCAGGATGTTTTGGAAGGAAGTTTCCCCGACAGAGAGGCCACCACCAAGAAGTAGAATGGCCTGCTTACCCTCTCCACTGGCAATGTACTCCCACTGAACACCGTCAGCATTGATGGTACGATAAGGATGCATGGTGCGAAAGGTTTGGAGCTTTTCGCGCTGTTCCACCGGAGCATCTTTATAAATTATATCGAAGGATGCATCTTTCATTTGGTCTTCCTTTAATATTGGTTATTTTTGACCTGTCTGTTCGGGTCAAGTTCAATACAGCCACCTCTCTTTTTTAATTTCAAATCGGTTTTGGACAATACGACTTGCTTTATTAAAAGTATGATCCGAAATTGACCGTGCAGCCAACCAGGTTCATTGACGACAAATTCCACCTGGGTGATACCAGAGAGGATTTCTGAAAGACTGCGGTTGGGATCCAATCCCAGTTTCGAAATACCCCATCCCAGAATTCGCCTGAAGCGAGATATCCGAGATCCCTCAGACAGAAATTTATCGAAAATAACCAACCTTCCTCCTGGCCGCAGCACACGCCAGGCCTCTTCACACACTTTCTTTCCATTCGGTGCAACCGAGAGGATCATGTTGAGCAATACGGCGTCGAACGTGGCGTTCCGATATATCAAGTGTTGGGCGTCCATGAGCACCAGGTTCACCCCATCGCGCCCTTTCCTCCTAGCTTTCGAGAGCATTTCGGGGATGGTATCCGCGCCAGTGATCCGCACCCCTTCCGGAATATAAGGGAGGTCCAGACCTGTCCCAATACCGGGGACGAGCAGACGCTCCCCAGGCTGCAAGGCGAGCAATTCCACAACCCGCCGGCGAGATTTTTGCATTGGCTTGCCAAATAACTGATCGTAGATAGGCGCATAATAACGGTAGATGTCCTGATTGATGGAAGCGTTCATAGAATTATCCCAATAAATAACGTGTGCAATTTTAGCCTTCTTATTTTTGTTTCTTATGGGGTGAATTCCATAAGATCCGGGTAACAACAACCACTAACCAAATGATCGTAAGGCCGAGTGGTGCCAGTACAGGTTTGAACGGTTGCGCTGAGATAAGCACTGGGCGAGAGACGGGCAAAACATTCCAATCGAACGTTGCCGTTATATCCGGGACACCTTTACGTCGTACCACCACATCGATGGCCCATCGCCCAGGCAGGCTCAGGTTATTGCTTCCAAACCGGTAGTCATCGTTGCCCGTAGGTTCGACGATAGCCTCCTGTTGGCCAAGGTCTTGCTCTTGGTATCGCATCCGTACGATCACCCTGAGCACTTCGGCTGGGGCTGGGCGTCGCGAGCTAACTGCTGTTATATAAAACAGGTTTTGTCCCGGATGGTTTGGTTTAATGGAAAGGTTGATCAGCAAATCGCCAATTAGTTTGGAACCCTGATCAGGCTGATTGACTGCTGCTGATTGGAACTCTATTCCATATGCCGGAGGATTGGAAGTCAGCAATCCAGACAAAGCTAGTACGACTAAACCCAAGATTGCTTCTATCCGAATGATCGTTGGCAGGTTGCGGAGGGGCAGTAGAGTCCACCCCTCTGGCTTCCGCAATATTCTGCCTGGTACGCTTGCTAAGGCAGGATGCAGGATCAACGAATTGGTCAAACCAGCAAGACCCACGATACCTACAAGGAGGATCTTGAAGACGAGAGTCCGGCCATAAAAGGTTTCTATGAGGGCATCAGGGGAATAAACTTGTTGCGCCGAGGAAAAGATGCCAGTTCCGATTACGATTCCAACACTAACCGCTGCAAAACGGGAATATGCCCCAAAATACTGGCGCAGTAACCGTTGCCCTGGCTCCGTCTCATAAATATCCATTGCCTGGTTTCCTACGATAGGAACCAGGCCAACGGCTAATGCTACAACGCCACCCACCCATAGACTGATTGCGAATAGATGAAAAGAATCTACGATTACCGCAATGACGGGGGTTGATACGACCGCTGCGTGACCCGTCAGGGTTAGGGAAACGATCACCAGTAGTAAACACAAAAGAATCCCAACAGAACGCCAAAGAGTTGATTTGCCAGTCTGCTCACGTTGCCCGTTCCAGGTGATTAGGACCAGAATCCCCACCAGAAGTAACTGGCGGGCCTGCCATGCGTATCCCCAGGGAGTGGCACTTATCTGCCCAATAGCCGTGAGGGTAGACGTATTTACCACAAAGGGGGATATCGAATCGAATACTTGTTGGGCCAGTTGAGCAAATCCAGCTATCAAGGCCAGGCAGGCCATCCAGCCTGCCCATCGCCAGAGACGCTGGCGGGCGCTATATCGTAATTCGGACAGCGATGTCTCTTCGATCTGGTTGGGCCCCTTTTGAACCACCAGTAGGATGACTAATAACGAACCAATTAATCCAGACAGACCGATATAAAGTATCCAACGAAAGAGGCTACCAATCCAATTGACTGGTTGTTCTGTCTGCCTTGTAGCTCCATTAGTTAAATTTATACCTTCTCCTACACCGAAGACGATCAGTCCTTGTGCAAAATGGCCATCCTGTGCGGAAAGAACTTTCCATTTTATGCTGTAAAGCCCTGATCCAAGAGTGGGTAGATCAATGACGACCAGCGTAGGATCTGTATTGTCACGGTGGGAAGTGGTTGGTACTGTTTGCCCCTGAATGTCAAGGATTTGGATGGTGATAAAGTTGACGGCTACAGCTTCGCTGTACCACAACTGTACCTGTTTAGGCGCTTGTTTCACTACGGAATTATCTGGTGGGTAGGACCGGATTACCTCAGCGTGCGCAGAAACAGTCCCAGGTAAAGTTGTTGCCAGGATGATAATTGCCAGTGTTGCCAGGAATAACCGGAGGGGTAAATGCCTTATGTTCATCAAATATCCTCTTTGGCTTTCACATCAACCCCTATTTTCTCTTACGGGAAATAAAAATGATCAGTCCGGCTATCGATACAAGTCCAATCCCTACTACACCAATCCAACCCGCTGGCATATAGGTTGTGGATGAGGGGGCGGTTGTCGTGGGGGTAGTGATGCCTACCTCGGCTTCCGTCGTTGGTTCAGTCTCAGGCATTTTAGTTGGCAAGATTACATTGCCAATACCAAAGAAATAATCACCTACGGTTGAATCGCCATCTATCAGCTTGATCTCCCAATCAACACGGTAGACTCCAGTCGGTAATACAGGGAGTTTGACAACCAGGGTTACATGATCCGGGTCGTTCAAATCCAAACCACTATTTCCCAGATCCACTTTCTTTCCATTGGCATCGGAAACGTGAATTGAACTGCCATCCGGCGAAATCTCATCTGTAAAAACCAATCGCACTTCAAATGGGGCTTCTTTTAGAATAGCGTTGACTGCCGGATTCGCTGTTTTTATGGTCGTTTCATGCGCAGAAACGGTTACAAATGGTATCCATAACGCAATTATTGTCAGGAAAATTAAAAATTTTTTTATTTTGGGTTCCTTTGAAATGGATGCAGTTTTCATTGTAGATTCACCTCATCTTTGGAAACAAACAGCCTGTTTTTTGCGCATATTGCCTGTATTCCATTGGAAACCGGTCTGATAGGAATTTCTCCTCCAGGCGCAGGCGGTACAGGATCCCTGGCAAAAGGAGCAGCAGGACAGATGTTACCCCGACTATGCTGGAATATCCGATCGCAATGCCGAGTGACATCAGCAGGTAGCCGCTGTAGGCTGGATGTCTCACATAGCGGTAAGGTCCGGTTTTCACCAGGATATGATCGACTTTAATCTGAATATGCCCGGAATACTGGTCTTGCGCGGTTCGCCGGGCCCAGATGAACAGCCCCAATCCCAGGCTGAATAGGAGGAGACCCAAACCTTCCAGGGCAATATTCCGAGCGATCGTAACCGGCAGATATGAGAATTCTAGAGGTGAACCAAAGAACACGAGCAGAAAACCGGGCAAGATGAGCCAGAAAGAGATATCTCCTTTTTCTTCTTGAGAGACCCTTCCGCCGCTCGACAGCCAGTAAGGTTGCCCTGAGCGCGAATAGTATAGGATCGGCCCAGCCACAAATGCGATCCCGATCACCAACAGGATCCATCCGGTGAGATTGACCGCCAACGTCGCGACGCCCAAACAGGCTAATAACAATGATAGAACGGGCACCCCAATCGCCAGGAAAAGCATCATGCTTCTACTCATGGGCTCCTCGTTCTACGGTATCTATTGGTTTTGTCATGAGAATCAAGCGGTACAGCCCGTTCAGCAGGGAAGGTGCATCGACCAGCACCAGGGCGCCCGGAATGTTCTGGATCATTTCACGAAACCGGCGGTTGGGATCCGTGCCGATTTGACGGATCAGCCAACCCGCGAGGCGCCGGAGGCCTAAACGACGGTTTCCTTCCGGCAAAAACTTGTCGAAGATCGCCGCACGCCCTCCCGGTTTCAAAATCCTCCAGGCTTCCTGCATCGCGGTTGGGCCATCAGGAACGACGGACAGGATCAGATTTAGCAGCACTGCATCAAAACAGCCATCAGGCAGCGCCAACGCCTGACCATCCATGATACTGAAACCAACCGGTTCCTGGCATTTGTTCCGCGCTTGCTTTAGCATGGCCGGGCTGAGATCCATCGCAATGACGCAGACGCCGTCAGGGAGATAGGGCAAATCCAGCCCAGTCCCAACACCTGGGATGAGCAGTTGCTCACCGGGTTTCAGTTCGAGCAGTTCGATCGCTTTCCGCCGTGGCACAGCCGTCCAGGAGCGCATCAAGTGATCATAGATTGGAGCAAAGCGCCGGTAAATCTTGAGGTTTGAAGCGTTATTCATGGCGCTCCCATCAGACAATTTCTTTTGGCAGCTGATACCCGAGCAGGCGAAGCGCATTCAAGGCGACCAGAACGGTGCTGCCTTCATGCGCTACTACTGCCCAGCCCAACTGCACCAGGCCCAGTACGGAGGTGATGATGAGCAGGATTATCACCCCCAGGGAAATCGCCAGGTTCTGCTGAATAATCGACCGGCTGGCGCGGCTCAGGCCGACCGCGAAGGGCAGCTTGCTCAGGTCGTCGGCCATCAACGCCACATCCGCCGTCTCCAGCGCGACAGCGGTTCCCGCACCGCCCATGGCAATTCCCACCGTAGCGGTAGCCAATGCCGGCGCGTCATTGACCCCATCCCCGATCATGGCAACCGCGCCATATTCCTTCTGCAGATTCTGGATCGCGCCCAGTTTATCTTCCGGCAGCAGGGAGGCCTTGACCTCAGTTACGCCAACTGCCTGACCAATCCGGCCAGCCACCTCCGGGTTATCGCCCGTCAGCATCACCAACCGCTGAATGCCTAGATTCCGTAGGCGCGACAGAACCTTTGCCACGGCAGGACGAGGCACGTCAGACAGGGCCAATACCCCAAGATACACTCCATTGCGACTGACGGTCATGGTGGTTCGTCCTTCGCTCTCCAACCGTGCGACCGTCTGGCGCACGGTTTCATAAATGGCCTTTCCACCGGTTTCTTCAAACAGCTTGAGCGAACCGATCCAAACCGGTTGACCGTCTACTTGACTGCGCACACCCTGCCCAGGAACGTTCTCCAAACCATCTGCCTTTGGAAGGGTCAGCTTTTGTGCTTGAGCTGCCCGCACGATCGCCAGCGCCAGCGGATGGTTCGATTGCTGCTCAACGGCCGCAGCCAAACGCAGCACTACTTCCGGCTGAGTCCCATTTAGCGGAACCACATCTGTTACCTGGAAGCGACCTTCGGTCAGCGTGCCAGTTTTGTCAAATGCGATCACGCTGAGCCGGCCCAGATTCTCCAGGTGAACCCCGCCTTTGATCAACACGCCGCTGCGAGCCGCCCGGGCAATCCCAGATAGGACCGCCGCTGGCGTGCCGATGGCCAGCGCGCATGGAGAAGCGGCGACCAGAAGCAGCATGGCGCGGTAGAAACTTTGCGAGAACGGCATCCAGCCCACCAGCGGGGGAACCACTGCAACCAACACCACTAACACCAGCACAGCGGGGACGAAACGGACGGTAAACCGGTCGGTAAACTGCTGGGTCGGGCTTTGCTGCGCCTGCGCTTCCGCCACCATGTTCATCACTCTACTAAGCGTGGTGTCTTTGGCCAGGCGGGTTACACGCACATCTAGCGCAGCCTCCTGGTTGATCGTCCCAGCAAATACCTCATCCTGTGGTTTCTTTTGCACAGGTAAGGATTCGCCAGTGATCGGACTTTGATCTACAACACTCATACCCTGTGTAACCAATCCATCCACCGGAATGCGGTCGCCAGGCGGGATGACAACCAGGTCACCGATGGTTAGTTGATCGACGGCTTCCTCAACAATTTGGTCACCGCGCCGGACCCGGGCTGTTTTGGGCATCAACTCGCCTAGAGCGTGGATGGCGTTTCGGGCCCGGTCGAGAGCGTAATGTTCGCCGGCGTGCCCCAGACCGAACAGAAAGAGCAGGAAGGCTCCCTCCGCCCATTGACCGAGTATGCCGGCGCCAATTGAAGCGGCTAGCATCAAGACATCCGTGTCGAACTTGGCCCGCAGCAACGCTGGAAGAGCATGCTGCGCCGGGTCGTACCCGCTGGCAACATAGGAAAGCAGAAAGAGGATCAGGGTCACACCGGCTGGCCACCCAAAAAATTGTTCCCCGATCCACCCGAGGAGAAGGAGGAGGCCCCCAACCCCAACCAGGATGAGCGACCAGCGTTCTTGCATCCAGTGCGGCAGGAATGCAGGGGCTCCGCCATGGTCATGTTCGTGTTCGTGCTCAGCTTCTTTCCCCTCAAACGCTGCCCTGGTAACGGGGCGAGCACCATAACGCTGCATGGACTTCTGAATCTGGACAAGCGAGAGGTTTTTCGTATCAAAGGCGACGAATGCCAGCCCGGAAGCGTAGCTGACGCTGGCATGCAGCATCCCCTGCATGTGTTCAAGCTCTTGAGTCAGGGAAACGGCAGCATCCGCACTGTCCAGTCCCACAAAGGGGATCTCTTCATGGCGATAACCATTGCGCAGCTCGGCGCCGGCTGTTTGCGCGATACGCTTGACCGCGGCGAGGGATACCAGGTTGGGATCATAGTGGATACATAGTTCCACCGGATCGTGATCTTTATGAAGGTGCGCCTGGAGGATCCCTTTATGAGCGAGTAAACGAGCCAGAAGTTGTTCTATACACTGGTCACACCCGTCCTGCTCTGGCAGCAGCAGCGGAACCGCAAGTTCTACGACTTTTTCAGCCATACCTCTATCCTTAATGTAATTCCAAAGACATCAACAATCGACCAGGCGCGTTGAAATGGCGCCGGTACTGCATAACTCACCGCTCTTTTTAAATTTATTTAGGTGGGAGAATGGGTACAGGAAGAAAACCAGAATGAGAAAATAGGCGGGGCATAAACAACAATTTCAGGGCCAGAACCATCAGGATGATAGGAGAGATAACAACAGCCAGCAGGCCAGAATGAATAGCATTATTGCATACCCTGATAACGCTTCCCATCAAGTCAACCCGACCGGTCTGCAAATCGTTCAAGAAGTGAACTGCCAGGCAGATCAGCAAGAGCCACAGCAGAATGATCACAAACCGCCGGTAAGGAGATATCGCCTTATTCATGGCAGACATGATCCAAACCACGCAGGAACAACTCGGCGATATGCGTATCGTCCAGACAGTAAATAGCCAACCGGCCTTGCTTCCGCACCCGCACGATGCGTAACTGACGCAAGCCGCGCAGCTGGTGAGAAACTGCCGAATGGCTCATTCCCACACTCTCACTGATCTGCTGCACGTTCAGCTCTCCACGCAGTAAAACAGAAATAATGCGCAACCGGGTGGAATCACTCAGAGCGCCGAAGAGTTCTGCCAGGCGATCCGCGACCGATTCTTCGAGCGGAACGGTGTTGAGCTGGTGCTGTTCCAGGAGGTTGATGTATGAATCAGTGTTCATATATTCACAGTATATCTCGGCCATTGTTTTCTGTCAAGAGAAATATCGATTTATTTAGCCAAAAGCCTTTAGAAAATCAAACAGCCCAGGCTTGCGCCTGGGCTGTCGGTCTCGATCGAACTATTGAATCTTAGTGATGTCCCCCGCCCATCCCACCACCCATTCCACCTGAGCTGCCTCCCCACATTCCGCCATCGTGCCATTGATTGTTCGGCTTTTGGGTCGGTGAACCCATCCATGGATCATTATTGTGCATAGAGCCTGGCACAGGAGTCATCATGGGTGATTGGGGATGTGTCGTTGAATTCGGCCAGGGCGTCATCATATACCCACCGTGATTATCGGTTGCTCGCCACATGGGCGTGCGAGATTGAAGTGTGGACATCGGGGTGCCTGATACTGAAGGCACGGATGGGGTCGTTTGCCAGCCCTGGTTATGCCGGCCCATTCCCATATATTGGCGGAAGGTCCCTGGATCTTGCAATCCAGATGCAATGAGCTGCAGGTCATTTTGCAGGGCAGTGAGGGTTTGCAAAGCCGCACTGTTATATTGGCTGTTGCCGGAAAGCCCAGCCAGCTTCTCGAGATTCACAGCAATCCTGGCCTGGATTTGAAGTAAATCACGGTTTAATTGGGTGTCATCCGATAAGGCAGCCGTGCTCAGAGCAAGATCATATTGCGCAACCAACCGATCCCAGACAGATGATGGAATGGGTTTCCCTTGAGCAACAAGCTGGAGAATTTCGTCCAAACGGACGTCGGCAAAATTGGTCGCCAGGTCCAGGCGAGTCTGGTTGTTCGTTGTCAGGCCCGTGCGAACGTCTTCACTGGCCAGCTTTACTCCATATAGGAGTTGGTCTGGAAGGCTGCTTTGTGCTGCAACGACGGTCGCCCCCGTTCCCCCAAACAATAACGAAAAAATCACGAGCAGAGTGGATACAGTAGTCATTTTAGGAAATCCTTTTCTAGAGAATATGTTCTTCCACTCTATATGACGCCGTTCAGGTTGTCTGGATACGGGCAAAGAGTACGTCTGTGCTTCTGCCAGGAATTTTGCTCTCCCTTCCGCAAACGCATGTGGGTTACGCTCGTTTACCTCGCGGAGCTTCATAACCTGGGACACAATTTCGAAATCCTTCTCATCAGGTATGTTATTCATACGATTCCTCCCTGGTAGGGAGCAGTATCCGGCGGAGCGCCTCTAATGCCCGGTGCTGAAGGGCTTTAATTGAACCGACTGGTTTTTCTAAATGAACGGCTACCGCTTCATTCTCCCAACCTTCCAGGTATTTCAAAATGACTACCTGGCGTTGTTCTGGCGTCAGGCTCAGAAGCGCCGCCCTGACTCGCTCGCGCTCAATGTTTTCAGCGGCAGTTTTTGAGGGATTATCTTTTTCGTCTACGATTTCCTCGTCTAATGGTAAGGTGGGAAGAGGTTGGCGGCGGTAATAATCGGTGATCCAGTGATGAGCCACCTGGTAAAGATAGGCCTGCAGATAATCCTTTGGACCGCCGCCATTGTGCAATGCTTTAAGAAAGCGGCTGAAGGTTTCAGCAACACACTCTTCTGCCAGATCGGTCTGGCCCAGGAGGCGGATGGCATAGCGAAATACACCTGGACTGTAACAGTCGTATATTTCCCCCAGTGCTGTCAGGTCAAAACATCGTGCCTGTTCAAGTAAACTGGTTTCTGGATTCATCCCTTTACCTTTATGACGCCAAATAGCGTCTGGAGATACGGGTAATTTACCCAATTCATTACTTTGATAGAAAAATCCTTTCGACCTGTGGAGTTTTTAAAAATGGACAATGGACAGGCGGAAAATTTTTCACGCCTGTCCACCCGAACTACAATATTTCGTTCCGGATTATTGAACTTCCTGCTCGGCAATAAACTGACCATGCCAGGTGTGAACCCAGACGCTGCCGTCGAAGCCATTGACGCTCAGCATCCCAGCGACCTGGTTGTTGACCTTGAAATCAAAAGTGTAATGTCCGTAGAAACTCGTCCCATCTGATTGCAGTACGGCTCCAGACAGGTATGCATCCAGATATTGCTGTCCCTTCTGGATGGCCTGATCGATTGTAACCGTGTTATCACCGCTATAACTGTCCCCCATCCAGCCGCCCATCATGCCGTATTTCGTGTTCCACATCATGTTCGGTCCCATCTCGGGATAAATAGATCCGGAAGAGGGGTCAACCAACAGCTCGAATGCGCCGCGACCGGTTGCTGTTTCTTTGACGGATACATAAAAGTTATTACTGAATTCCATGATTTCCGCAACTGCTAGGCCTTGTCCATAGTTGGCGACGTACTGTTTTGCCGTCGTAATTGCCTGGTCAATTGTCAATCTTTGACCAGTATAGTCATTTCCATTCCAGTTCCCCATCATTCCGCGTCCCATCATGCCAGAACCCATCCCCCAATTCCCCTGGCCGGAGCTGTTGTTCCATCCGCCCATCATTCCGGGTCCCATACTCCAGTTCTGTTGGTTGGGTGGGGTGTTGCCTTGCCAGCCCCCGCCATACATCATCCTTGGGCCCATCCATGACCCATTATTATTCCAATTTTGGTTGGGAACAGGCGTGCTTTGAGGTGTTGTTGAGATGGCAGTCTTGGCTTGCTGAGCGCCTGCGGATTGAACATTCACCGGAGCGGCTGCAAAAACAGATGTAGGTTGCCAGATATGGTTGAAACCATAAACGGTTCCAATGCCAATACCGATACCAACGACTAACAGAAGTGTGGCCAATAATTTTTTACGCATGAAATCTCTCCTTGTTTTTTTACTTCCAGGTATCTCAAAGATACCGGAAAGTTGTGTAGAGATTGTGAGAAAGTCATCAGGAGCTTGTGAAAATTCCAACTTGACGAAAACCACATCTTTGATATAATCATATAAGTAATTAGTTATATGATTATATGGCTGATCCAATCGTCCCAGGAGTGACAATATGCACCAATTATCTGACCGAATAGCATTATCCGCCAAAGCCAGGTTGTTTCGCGGGTTTGGCGATCCGTCGCGCCTTTCTATCCTGGAGGCGTTACTGGAAGGCCCCAGGAAGGTAAATGAAATTGTCCTGGAAACTGGACTGAGTCAGCCAAACGTTTCCAGCCACCTGAGCTGCTTGCGAGACTGTGGGTTGGTTAGCACGCAGCAGCGTGGAAAGTTTGTTATTTATCAATTAAGCGACCCGCGCGTCAACGAAATTTTGAACGTCGCCGGGAGTCTGCTGGCTGATGTGGCCAGAGGGGTGTACGAATGCACTCGTTATGGCAGCGAGGACGAATTACCGGTCGAATTACCCAAGGAGCAAATCAATGGCTAATCTGAGGACGATGGAAGTTCCCGTCAAGGGGATGGATTGCACCGAATGCACCCAGCATGTCCACCACGCCATCCAGGAGCTGCCTGGTGTGAAATCGGTCAATGTGCTTTTAGCTGCCGAGAAGGCTACTATTCAGTTTGATCCAACCCTGGTGGATCTTCCCATGATCCGCCAGGCGGTTGCCGGTGCCGGATACTCGGTGCCTGATGAGGTCCCAACTCAAGCGCCGGCCTCCCGGACTCTCCAGGATTTCACCCGGCCGGTGCTGACCGTGTTTGGGATCGTCTTCGGCGTGGTCTTGTTTGTGGTGGTCTTTGGCGAATGGTTGGGCTGGTTCGAAAAGATAACCGAGCTGGTTCCCTGGCCGGTCGGTTTCGCCTTGGTGCTGCTATTTGGTTACCCGGTCTTCAAAAATGTTGTCCAGGCTACCCTGCGCCGCCAGATCATTTCCCATACCCTGATGACAGTCGGTGTGATCGCTGCATTGGTCGTCGGGGAATGGGCTACCGCGGTCGTGGTCGTTTTCTTTATGCGCGTGGGCGATTACGCCGAAAAGTTCACCACCGACCGCGCCCGCAAAGCCGTGCGTGATCTGACCGCAATGGCTCCGCAAACCGCCCGGATCGAGCGCGAAGGCTCGGAGGTGGAAGTGCCGGTCAGCCAGGTTCAACCGAATGATGTCGTCATCGTCCGGCCTGGAGAGAAAATCCCGGTGGATGGGGTCGTTTTGGATGGCCAGGCCACCATTGATCAGGCAGCCATTACAGGTGAATCGATGCCGGTAGATGTCAGCCAGGGCGCCAAAGTTTTTGCCGCGACAATTGCACAGATGGGCAGCTTGCGGGTGAAAACGACTTTGGTTGGACCCGATACGACCTTTGGCCGGGTAGTGCGCATGGTCGAAGAGGCCGAAGCCAACCGGGCTGAAGTCCAACGCATCGGTGATAAATTCTCAGGCTATTATCTGCCGGTTGTGGCGGCAATCGCCGCGATCACATTCCTGATCAGCCGCAACCCCCTATCGACCGCAGCGGTCCTTCTAGTAGCCTGTTCCTGCTCCTTTGCGCTGGCCACGCCTATCGCGATGCTGGCATCGATCGGGGCCGGGGCGAAACACGGTCTGTTGATCAAGGGCGGTCGCTATTTGGAACTGTTGGCTAAAGCGGATACTGTGTTGATTGACAAAACCGGCACGCTCACGACGGGGAAGCCGCGCCTGATGGATGTCGTCCGCTTGAATGGGTTGAGCGAAGAGCGGCTGCTTACACTGTCTGCCTCCGCCGAACGCTATTCGGAACACCCATTAGCCGAGGCTGTCCGCCAGGCGGCGCGAGAACAGAGCCTAAATTTATTGGATATACAGGATTTTGTTGCGGAACCGGGACGTGGGGTGCATGCCCGGGTGGATGAAACGGTTGTGGAGGTTGGCAGCTGGCGCATCTTGGAGGATAGCCCACTCCCCGCAGCAGCGATTGAGCTAGAAAAGCAAGGCAAAACCCTTCTTTATGTCCGCGTTAATCAGGAATTGGCAGGGATTTTGGCGGCCTCCGATACACTCCGTCCCGAAACGCCCGCGGCGCTGGCGGAGTTGAAACGCCTGGGCGTAAAGAAAATTGAACTCTTGACCGGTGACAACGAGCGTACTGCGGCCGCGATTGCCGGTCAGTTAGGCATTGACTACCGTGCCAACTTGCTCCCAGAAGATAAGATCCGCATCGTGAAAGAGCACCAGGCGGAAGGCCGTACGGTTGTGATGGTCGGCGACGGCGTCAACGATGCACCGGCACTGGCACAGGCGAATGTGGGCATTGCGATGGGGGCTGGTGGAACGGATGTAGCCATCGAAGCCGCACACATAGCATTGATGCGTGAAGATTGGAGCCTGCTGCCACGCGCTTTCCAAATTGCACAGCGAACCATGCGAGTGATCAAAATGAATCTGGGCTTCACGATGGTTTACAACATCGTGGGGCTGACATTGGCCGCCTTCGGCATTCTGCCGCCTATTCTGGCGGCAGCAGCCCAATCACTGCCAGATCTGGGCATCCTTGGAAACTCTTCCCGGCTTTTACGGCAGAAGTGAGTGGAACAGCAAACTGAAAATGTGAAGAGGTATCTAGATCGAATGAAAATCAATTTGCTGTACTTTGACGGGTGTCCATCCTGGCAACAGGCACTGACGAATCTGCGAACGGCGATTACAGAAGAGAAACTGGATGCATCCGTACAATTAATCAAGGTGACAACTGACCAGGAAGCGGTGGATCAGCGGTTTCTTGGGTCCCCCTCCTTCCAGGTGGATGGTGTTGATTTCTGGCCTGCGCATCAGGATCGCTTTTCAATGAGCTGCCGGGTCTATTCCACCTCAACCGGATTGAAGGGCTGGCCAACGATCGAGATGCTTCGCGACAAATTGAGGGATTTGAGTAGACCTCCCCTCACAACTTCTACATAATGATCAGGTATTCTTAGCAAGCGATGCCTGAAAAAATTTTACTAGTCGATGACGAATCAAAAATCACTCGGACGCTCCAACTTTACCTGGAACAGGCCGGATATAAAACCGCGTCGATCAGCGATGGAGCGCTGGCTTTACCGGCGTTTCGACATGAACAACCAGATTTAGTTATCCTGGACATTCTATTACCTCACATGGATGGCTGGGAAATCTGCCGGCAGATCCGCCGTGAGTCGATCGTGCCCATTATTATGCTCACCGCCCAGGGCGAGGAGACTGACCGGATCGTAGGTTTAGAACTGGGTGCGGATGACTATATTGCGAAACCCTTCAGCCCTCGGGAAGTCGTAGCACGTGTACGGGCCGTTTTCCGGCGCACTCAGGGGCAGGCGCTTCAGCCGCGGGCTTTACAGGTTGGAGATATCGCCCTGGACATTGAGAAGCACACCGCTGTCGCTAACGGCATGCCAGTTGACCTCACTCCAATTGAATTCGAACTGTTGGTCACACTTCTCCAGCATCCCGGGCAGGTATTTACCCGTTTACAACTTTTGGAGAACACACAGGACGCCGCCTACGACGGCTACGAACGGGCGATTGACCAGCATATCAAGAATCTGCGGGCCAAACTGGGCGATGACGCCCGAAATCCACGTTACATCCTTACTGTTTATGGGATCGGTTATAAGTTCGCACCGTGAGGGAATTATGCGCAGTCTCTGGATAAAATTGGTCAGCGCCTTTGCGGGTATTATCTTGATAGGAGTGGTGGTGAACTCACTCCTCATCAATCAGGTCACGCAAAGCCAATTCAGCCAGTATGTTTCCGAGACCGGCCTGGCCTGGGCAACCCGCCTGGCACCTACGTTGGCCAGCTATTATGCCCAAAATGGCAGTTGGCAGGGTGTAGATCGATACTTAAGTGCACCTTTGACCATGATGTCAGGAATCCCAAATGGACCCAATTCTGCACAGCCAAACAGAATGGGATCAGGCATGATGGGTAATAATGAGATGTCGAATGGGGGGATGCAAGATTGGATGGGTTCGAGCGGTATGGGCGATATGTGGGGAACCATGGACATTCGTCTGATCCTGACCGACAACCAGGGTAAGGTGGTCGCTGATACCGCTCAAATCGACGTAAACCACCAGCTTTCCCCCGTTGATTTACAGGCCGGCATCCCACTCCAGGTCAATTCGCAGCCGGTCGGTACCCTCCTGGCCGTCTCGACCATCCCGGTGAATCGTTCTATTGGTTCGGATTTCCTGAATGCGGTCAAACAATCCACCTGGATTTCCGGTTTGATTACAGGTGTTTTAGGATTGCTCCTGGGATTCTTCCTTTTCCGCCAAATTGTTGCACCGATCCAGGCGGTTACCGGGGCTGCCTCAAAAATCGCGGCCGGTCAACTTCACCAGCGTATTCAAGTGAAATCAAACGATGAAGTCGGTACAATGGCGCGCACTTTTAACCAAATGGCTGATTCGTTAGAGCACGACCAGAAATTGCGCCGAAATATGATTGCTGACATCGCTCATGAGCTGAATACTCCCATCACTGTACTTCAGGCCAACCTGGAGGCAATGGTAGATGGGGTGCTGCCGATGAATAAAGATGAGGTTGTGTCTTTGCGAGATGAAACGGCTTTACTGGCCCGTCTGGTGGCTGATTTGCGATTGCTTTCATTGGCTGAAGCCGGACAGTTGAAGCTGGAAAAAACCACAATTTCGATACCCGAGTTGTTCCAACGCGCCGTAGAGCCATTAAAAATGCAAGCGGAAGAGCATCGGATTAATGTCTCGGTGAATACTTCCAAGGATCTACCTCTTGTTTCAATCGATCCAGACCGGATGAGCATGGTATTGCGCAACCTGATCAGCAATGCGTTGCGTTACACCCCGCCAAATGGTCGAATTGACCTTCATGCGGAGCACAAAGACGGAACTATAACTTTGCAAGTGTCGGATAGCGGGAGTGGTATACAGGCCAAAGATATTCCCAATATATTCGACCGCTTCTATCGAGCTGATAAATCTCGTAGCCGAAACAGTGGGGGTTCCGGAATTGGTTTGGCAATCGTTAAGCAGTTAGTCGAGGCGCATCATGGCAATGTCAGGGTCGATTCACCGATCTATTCGACCCCTGAGGGAACAGGGTATGGCACTTGTTTTACAATCAAGCTTCCGCTTGCGCTTGAGATTCCAGGTTAACTCTTACTGACTGGATATGAAAAATACTGTGTTGCTACAGGTGTCGGCAAATTTCGAAGGTCAATTTCAAGTTTAGAACCGGAGGTGATTGTTTCAGAAAAAGGATATTCTGGGAAAAAAAGCGTATACACTTTGAGTATTCTTTTTAAGCGCTTACTTATTGTTTTCTGCACAACTCATTCCTCGTTCTTGCCGGGTATATCAATCTAAATTGATGTACAATCAGATAATGGGAGAAAATCAAGCGCCTTCAATCTTTAAACTATTATCCAATGACCTGCGCTGGCAATTGCTGAAGGCAATTTCTCAAAGCGATCTACGCGTGCAAGAATTAACGGATTTACTTGGCCAGCCCCAGAACCTGGTCTCCTATCATTTACAAAAACTTCACGATGCCGGCCTGGTGATCGAGCATCAGTCAATTGCCGATGGGCGAGAGATCTATTATGGCATCAACCTGAATCAGATACAGAGCTTATTCAGAATTACCCAGGTAACGCTTCATCCTGGGTTGACCTTGAATAGGGAAAATAAATATCACTTTCCGCCTTTGCGAGTACTTTTCCTATGCACCCATAACAGCGCCCGATCCCAGATGGCAGAAGGCTTCCTACGGGTCAAAAGCTTGTCTCAAATAAAGACCTTCAGCGCGGGCACTGATCCCAGGCCTGTCAATCCGATGGCGATCGTTGTTATGGAGGAATTCAATATCGATATTCATGAACAGCAATCCAAAAACCAGAACCAGTTTCTAAATCAACCATTTGACTTTGTAATAACTGTCTGTGATCGTGCACGTGAATTTTGCCCAACCTTTCCCGGCAACCCTGTCATGATTCATTGGAGCATTGCGGATCCAACTGAGATAAACGGGGCTCTTGAGGCTCAACACAAAATATTCCGAGCTACAGCGCAGGAACTCGACCAACGGATCGATTATTTCCTGGCAGGAATTTCCGGACAAACAATACTGAAAGACAACCATGTAGTAGAAAAGTAAATAGATGGAATCGTAATCCTGCGAGGCCGAGTTTTTTACTCTAATTCCTTCAAGATTTTCCCATTTTTACTCCAAGACTCTTGAATATATCAATACAGGTTGATATAATATCTTTATGATATATCAATCTATATTGATGCATTTTCTTGTTAATAATCAAGGGTAAAAAATGAATAAAAGACAAGTGTTAATCCTCTGTACAGGCAACTCCTGCCGTTCGCAAATAGCAGAAGCGATTGTCAACCATTTCCTCTCCGATCAATGGCAGACTTTTAGCGCCGGCACCCAACCTGCTGGTTACGTACATCCTCTTGCCCTGAGAGCACTGGAAGAAATGGGCATAAATCATATGGGCGAATCCAAATCAGTAGATAGATTTTGGGGCAGGAGCTTCGATCTGGTGATCACCGTCTGTGATGATGCTGCCGAAAATTGCCCGCTCTGGTTGGGTAAAGGTATGCGAGTCCACATCGGATTTCCTGACCCCGCCCAAGCGAAAGGAAGTGAAGAAGAGAAAATGGCAGCATTTCGCCAGGTTCGGGATGAAATCCGTACCCACATCCTGGACTATCTACAATCCAACCCAATCGCTGAAATGTCAATGGAGTAGCACATGAACCCCAAACAACGTGTTCTCTTTTTATGTACCGGGAATTCTGCCCGCAGCCAGATGGCCGAGGCTTTTTTACGCAGATATGGTAACGAATACTTTGAAAGCTACAGTGCCGGACTGCAACCTAAAGGCATCCACCCATTAACAAGACAGGTAATGCAAGAAATCGGTTACGATCTGAGTGGTCAAACCTCAAAAGGTGTACAAGAATTCCTTGGGAAAATCTTTATCCACCGCCTGATCACCGTATGTGATCAGGCTGAGAAAAACTGTCCCTCTGCCTGGCCTGGAATCATCAATAAAGAGCACTGGTCTTTTGAGGATCCAGCCGCTTTTGAAGGCAGTGATGAAGCCAAATTAGAGAAGTTTCGTGAGATCCGCGATCAGATTGACCAAAAGGTCCGTTCCTGGGTCGATGAGCAGGCAACGTAAGTTGATGGAAGAATCAACTGATGTCACCAAACGTCTGTCGTTCCTGGATCGCTAATTGACTCTGTGGAATTTTTTTAACAATGGCCGTCGGCATCGTCCAGGGCTTTTTCCTTCCAGGCGTCGAAGGCTTCTTCAACAAGTTTGCAGTGGGAACAACTAATATTCCAATTGCTTTCGGGCTAATCCTGATGATGTATCGGCCGATTGCCAATGTGCATTATGACGAGTTGGGTGACTTCTTCCGCAACACGAAAGTTTTTGGTAAGTCCCTCTTCCAAATTTGTTTACGGCTTACAGTAGTATTAATTTCGCAGCTTTTTTCCAAAACAAAAAACCTCAGGCCAGTTCCTCTAATTTTTTTCGAATGAGCGGGATGGAGATTTTACCACCGCTGCTTATCATTTTTCCATCGACGAATACTAGCGGTAATTGACAATCGGGTGGAATCGGAAGGCAGTTCGGATCGAATAAGTCAAAGTACTCTACCTTCACCTGGTCTCCATACCGCGCTTGTAATTGTCCGGCAGCCCAATTGGCGACCTCGCGCCAGGTTTCCTTGATCCCATCCTTGCAGGCCACTGGCGCTCCGACAATAACCACGGTGTGCAAATTCATTCCCTCCATCAGCCCGGTTGATTATAGGAAATCAACAACAACCTCCAGAACGGCGAGTCAATGAAGCAAAATCGACGCCTAACAAGTTGCTGATTTCTTGATTGACTTCTCGCAAGAAGGCGACGGCAAGTTCCTGCGCCATGCGTTGGTCCTGGATCGCATCATTCGTGCTGATTATCCTTTGTAACTCGCGCAGCTGGTGGATGTCGCTTTCGATGATGGTGCCGGAATCATGTTGAGCACGAATCTTTTGTTGCAGCTCCGAAAATTCCGCCAGAAGCTTCTTGGCTTCAGGATCTGCATTGAGCCTGCGGTCTGCCGCCTGGTAGCGTAATAAAGGCTCGGATTGCGCTAAATTCTCTGCCAGCTCCGAGGTCGCTTCCATCATTGGGATTGAAATTGCGTTAACCGCGGGTGTTATCTCGAAATCCTTATCCACAGCAGCCTCCTGTCCGACAAGAGCTTCCAAAGTCCAGCCCGATGGCCTTCGATAAAATATCGCCAATCTCTTGAGAGATTGCTATCAATTCTACCTGCGCTTGGGTGTATCGCAAGACGGATGGCTGATGATAAAACCGATCCTGCAGCCTGTGCAATTCTTGCTGGTCTTCTTGGCTCACAGCATTCAACATCAACAGCGCTTTCAAGGACGCTTGCTTTTTCTGAAATTCTTGTATGGCGTTCTTTGTTTCTTCATCCTGGCGATAGGCGAAATACGATTGTTCAAATTCCTTAAATTGTGGGGTTTCGCCCAATGCTTCAGCAAACTGCTTGGCGGCTTGCATCACCGCCGACCTGGGAACAACCTCCAGATCATTCCATTTAATTTCGCTCATTCCAATACTCCTTGTGTTTATTTGTATTTCCGGTTTTAGAGACCTTACAATCAAAACGGTTAATTTGCCAAATGGGCGAAGCTTATATATTCAGGTTTGCTACTACTTTCTCAGTAACAAGTTCACCCTGGTAAATCCGCTCGCCTAACTGAGCTAGCATTTCCAGCCCCTTGATTTCTTGTGGTAAAAGAGGGATTTGTGCGACAGGCAGGCCAAATCGCTCGGTGATTTCCAACAGATACTTCTCCTGCATTATGCGGCGGGCGTGGGTGAAGTCGGTATTGGCTTGCTCGAGTGGAATGACCATGTTTGCCACGACTAATCCGGGATGGATACCCACAGTACCCAACTCACGCGCGGCTCGCCAGGCTTCAAGGATGGGAGTGGCTTCCGGGTACATGACGAAGGCAAAGGTGCTCTGCTCAGGATCGCGCATCATCTCGATGACCTTGCCAAAACGCTGCTTGGCTACATCATCGGCAGCGGTTGTTTCCACCGAGGCAAAGATTTTCACGTCGAGCTGCTTACTCCAATCTACTGGCAGCTCCAGCAAACGCAGCGTGTGGCCGGTTGGCGCAGTATCGAAGACAACCGCCTGAAATTCGTCTTGCGAGGCATATTCAATGAACTTGTCGAATGCTGCCATCTCTTCGGTGCAGGGCGAGTTAAGTTCTTCTTCCATCGTTGCAATGGCGCTCTCCGGACGTCCGCGCCGGCGGGCATCCTCGAGAATCCGTTCTTTATACGTTTCTGCCGCGGCTTTCGGGTCGATCTTGACGGCCCACAAGTTCGCCAGTCCACTGACCGATGCAATCTCGTTACTCACTGGTGTATCCAATACGTCACCCAGGTGAGCAGCAGGATCGGTTGTTAGCAGTAAGGTTTTATATCCCTGACGTGCCAGCCAGACCGCGGTAATGCACGAGGCGACCGTCTTGCCCACCCCGCCTTTGCCGGCAAAGAATACCGTCCGGCGATGACCGTTCGGCTGAATCCGTGCCCGGAGATCTGCTAAAGGTGTTGCCAAGGTTGCCATCTGAGGTTCAACGTTTTCCGCTTTGAATGTTTTAGAAGCAGAAGATCCATCAAAGAAGATTTTTGCGACCTGGCGCAACCGATGTACCCCTTTGATTTCTCCGGACAACATGGGCATGCGCTGTTTCGGGTAGGGTAGTGCGGCGTCAATTTGTGCAAGGTACTGGACCTGCATTTTGGCGCGGGCTGCAAACAACTCGTTTTGAGCGGCTTCGGGTGGAATAATGCTGTTGATGATCAAGCGGAAGTTTTGGATGCCCAGTTTGCTCAATTCACCAATGGCGCGGCGGGTTTCTTTGATCGAAATGGCCTCCGGGTGAAGCACAAAGATAAACGTGGTCTGATCGCTTTCTCGCATGGCGGTTAAAGCGCGTTCGTATTTATGTTTGGCGTCCTGGATGGCTGCGGCTGGCCCCAGACAGGTTTGCCCGCTGCCAGCGGTGGCCGCGTCAATTGACTGGCTCCACTCGGCGGGAAGTTCCAGCAGGCGGATGGTATGGCCGGTTGGGGCGGTGTCAAAGATGACCACATCAAAGACTGTCTCTTCACCGGTAGGCACTTCCAGGAAATCTGTGAAACGGTCGAATGCGGCCACTTCCGCGGTGCAAGGGCCGCTCATCTGTTCTTCCATGACCTGCACAATTTGTGGAGGGAAAGCGGCGCGGATGGGTGCCATGGCCCGGTCGATATATTCGTGGGTGGCTTTATCTGGATCAATTTCCATAGCCCATAAGTTGGGCATACCTTGGATCGGAGTAATCTGGTGGCCAATGGACTGCTCAAAAACGTCTGCCAGGTTCGAAGCCAAATCGGTGGTGACGATAAGGGTTTTCTTGCCTTCCTCAGCCAGCCGCACCGCCTGGGTACAGGCCATCGAGGTTTTACCCACGCCTCCTTTACCAGAGAAAAAGATATACTCAGTTCCCATACTAATTGCCCCCAGTAAGATTTTCCTGGATTTCAGTCAGCTTTGGATAATTACCCTCGGCTATGACTTTCCCACGCACAACAACGATCGGCAATGCTGCCATCTGTTTCTCACGGATCAACTTCATAATCTCTACATTACTGATAAATGCCCCTGGATGAGTGCTCATTTGATAGCGTTCAACCTGATACCCATACGATTGTAATTTGGCGATCATCTCACTGACATCCAAAAGTGTCTGATCGATGGTAGGACCGCACATTCCCGTGGGACAGCACATCGGTGGGTCAAAAATCTCCACGTCGGGCCTGTTCTGCGGCCTTGAAAAATTAAACGTACGCTCGTTCTGCTGGTTATTTTGGTTCATGTTACTTCAACCTCCATTGAATTGTTGAGATAAAAATATTACTTTGTCATTCTTAATAGACTCAGCCGTTGTTCTTCTGTAACCTGGGGGCCACAGGTTAACCGGCGTGGCTGGATACGGCGTGTATCAAAGAAATCGCCAAATAGCGATCTGAGATCCTCCATCGCTTTGAGGTTGATGGAATAATATACCCAGCGACCATCTACGGGATCACGCTCGGCTTCAATCAACCCGGCTTCGCGTAATACAGATAGGTGGTGGGAGATCAGGTTTGGTGCCATTTCTAAGGCATCACCTAATTCACAATTACACTGCACACCATCAATAATTTTTTCCAATAACAGCAGCCGATTAGGCTCGCAAATCACTTTGAGCCATCTGGCAAAATCCGCCAACTGATCGTTCGTGAATATTAGTTTATCCATCGTTCTCTCCGAAATATACTTCAACCATGATTGAATTATATCACACAATCAGTAGAACATTTGAGGCACAGGCAAACAATGGCAGGGCATAGGGACGAATTGGCATTCTCTGGTTCAATAATCTGCTCCGCGGCTGCAAGAACAGCAAAGATGCGTGATTCTGTATCCCGATGGGGAAAGCGTAACTGAATAATCGGGGCGATCCAATTCTCGGGTCAGTTTAGCCGTGAGGTGGGCACTTAATCTAAAAACTGCGTCGATTTCACGTTCTCTTAGTTATACACTACGGATAATGGTGGAACCTTGTTGTCAAAAGGGGGAAAATTGAGAGAATCCAGTAATTCGGGACAAGTGTCCCGCCCTCGACGGGACACCTGCCCCTGGTCTTTCAATCCGTAATCTTGTATTATCACCATAGCCTGAGCAATGAACCACGGTCTCTACCGGGCCCAGGCAACCCACTCTTAATCTGCCTGGTGTAATATACGCCGCACACACGTTGGCCGGATACTCCTGCTGGAGAAGTATTCCGGCCGCATTGTTTTAAGTACCTGTCAAATGGAGGCTGCCATGATTAATGATGTCGTTCTCGAAGGGATTGTCGTTAAGGCGTGGAAGTACGCAGACGACCTGCTTTTCCGCCTGGCCTGTTACCGTGACCCGGACATGCCCCAGAAACCACTCAATGAGACTCAGGATGCGGCGGATTTCGTCACCATCCGGGTGCCCAAGGGCAACCTGGGCGCGCCGGTAGTGGTCGAGAAGAATTACCACATCCGGGTGCACGGTTTTCTGCAGAGCCGGGATTACCAGGAGAGCCTGGCGGATTTTCTCAAAGATGCGCGCGGCGCAGAGCTGTCGGTGCCGGAAAACCTGGACCCGTCCGTGTTGCGGGCCCCACGCGGTACGACGGAAGTGATTGCGCGGCGCATCATGAGCCAGCAAAACGGAACCAAGCGGTAATTATTCAGGATTTCGAGTTTTACATACGGTAGTTTGCCACCATTTGGTGGAGGTCCAGGGGGTACGGAGAACAATTGAATATCTGTTACTCATACGTTGGCCGGTGTGCTTTCCCCAGGTGGGAGGTATGCCGGCCATGCTGCTCACACGAGCAGCCAGCACCTTAATAAAAAGCCTCTTTGCGCGACGTTCTGCCCTGGCAGGCGGTGGCCGCTGCCCCTTACTCCGGGGGTGGGTCGTGAGAAGCGCTGTTTCAAGCCGCCCGCAAAGGTCAGGCTCATAACATGGATCAAACAAAGGATACCAGGCTGCCCAGCCGGTCTAATTCGACCGGCCGGGCAGCCATACCGCCTGAACAAGGCGGCAAACTTTAGCTTCCGAATCTCTTTCGGAGGTCAAGGTTTGCTGTCTTGCCTTGCTCATCCATTGGATGAGCACGTGAGCAGCAAAAACGTTGGCTGGATGCGCGGATCTCTATCGGCGCGTCAACGCTAGAAACCAATCCCCATACGTTGGCTGATTTCACAAAGGAGGCATACCAAACACACGATGACTTACCCAACCTTGTTACTTGAGGAACAAATGCAGAACGAACGGCTTGCCCGGGCGCAGACAGCTCTCGAAAACGGCGACATGGCCGTGCTGCCTGTCGATCCATGCAAGTGGATCGTCGTCAGCAAAAAGAGCCAGTACACCGTCACTTTGGACGGAAACGCCTGGGCCTGCACCTGCCCGGATTTCGCCGGAAGATGCCAGCGCTTCGGACTCCGCTGCAAACACATAGAGGCGGCCCGCTGCTTGGCAACCAGGCAGATTTCCGAGGCCGGTAATATCGATTTTCCCAACACGAAAAATGCTTTACCAGTACAACACACGGAGGATCTTATGAACCAAACACCCGCCATGGCTCTGGAAACGGAGGGACAGGGCTTGCCTATTGCTCAAATGGGCGTGGATTCGCCGCCCACCAACGAGGTGATCTGGCGGCTGCGCCAGCCCCTGGACATGAACCGGGTCAAGCGCCGCCAGGCACCCGGCCAGGGAACTGTCCCGTACCTTGAAGGGTTTGACGTGATTGAAATGGCCAACGATCTATTCCTGTTTCGCTGGTCGTTCGATCTGCTCAGCGAGCCCAAGGTAATGCGCTGGGACAAGGTGGTCACCTTCTACGATCAGCGCGCCCGCAAGAAAGTCCCGGTGCTGGGTGAGGATGGCAAACCGACAACCGAGGTTGCAGGCATCGTTTACCTGACCGGCAGGGTCACCATCGATCTGGGAGGAAAGGCGTACAGCCATGCGGACGTCGGGCGCTGCGTTTTCTCCGGCGACACTCCAGAAGCCCTGGATATGGCGATTGCTGGCGCGGCAACGGATTGCCTGAAGCGCTGTTTCCGTCAGGCCGGAGAACAGTTCGGTAATAGCCTCTACGATAAAGAGATTGCTCGAACGGCCGGGCTAGAAAACGGGAATGGGTCGGAAGCTTCAACTCGCAACGGATCGCCGGAACCAACGTCATTACGGACGACCTCACAGGTTCCTGCATCCACCATTCCACCTGCCACCCCAGCTCAACCTGAAGTTATGCAATATCGGGATGGGACGACGGTCGAGATGAGCAACACGGCGGAAGTGACCGCATTCAACACGTTCAAAACGGACCATCAAGGCCTGGCTCCGGCCACGCGGGATGTACTCCGCGCCTGGTCGGCCAGGAGCAACGGCAAGAAGTAATCCGATTTACCGAAGGAGGTAAATTCAATGTCTTTCCATACGATTATCATCGTCGGCCACCTTGGACGCGAACCGGAAATGCGCTACTCGCCAGCAGGTCAGGCCGTCACCAATTTCAACCTGGCTGCCAACCGCCAGTTCACCGACTCGAACAGCCAGGTCGTGAAAGAAACCACCTGGTTCAAGATTTCGGCCTGGGGTAAGACGGCTGAAAATTGTAACCAGTACCTGCATAAAGGCAGCCTGGTGCTGGTGGAAGGTCGGCTTGTGTGCGACCCAGAAACGGGCGGTCCTCGCCTGTATTCTCGCAAGGACGGCACCCCCGGTACGGCCTTCGAGGTAAGCGCCAGCACCGTGCGCTTCCTCTCCAGTTCGGAAAATCACGAAGATGAGAGCGAACCGGCTGCTGCCGGCGCAGGAGGTGCAGATATCCCATTCTAAAACTGCTACTACTGCTTCAATCAACCCACGGAGAAGGACATGCTGATTTCAGTGTGTCCTTCTTTTTGTTTAACCACAAGGAGGATCACATGGTTGTAGGAATGATTACCATCGGCACCTGCTACGGCGATGCCGATATCCCGGTCGAGCTTCTTGGGAAAGGCCCTCGCCCGGGCACGGCATGGGTCAAGGCGCTGGGCGGATTGCAGCCCTTCACCAAGATCAGCCACGGCGGACCTTACCAGGACGATACCCTCGTTGTCCCTCTGCCTTTTGTGCGGGATGTTCACCTGGAAAGGGATCCGGACGAAGATCTAGGTGAAGAGGTAGCCATAAAGCCCAATATCCCGGCACCAGATCGGTACATCCCCGCAGGGGACTGGTTCCTGGAGAGCGCCTATGAAGACCGGATATACAGCGAATGAGCTTGATCGAACGGAAATGAGGAATACCCCAATCCCCAAGCGGTCATTCATTCGAGAAAAGAAGGATATCGAGGTCTCTGCATTGCCAGTATCCATCCAGGGGAACCAATACCTGGTCGATTTTGGCCAGGGAACCAGTCCTCGTTTCCACAAGGTCAGTAAGAGCAAGGAGTGCTCGTGCGGCGCGCAGTACTGCGAAGCGATCGAAGCCGTGAACCAGTACCTGCAGGCCGGGGGACTACGCGCCCCCGATCCCGAGGGAATGCCGCCCTGTCCAATCTGCGGAGGTAGAACCTACCGGGATCGAACCTGGGATGGTAAATACACCCGAACCCTGGGCTGGCGCTGTGAAAAAGGCGGGTTACGCCACTTTCTGGAGGCTAAGGCCGAAAGAATTAAGCAGCAGCTCGCCGATAACCCCTGGTTAATCCCGCCTGCGCCTGGTTATCCCGGCGTGCGGCGGGATGAGCTGATGACCTGGGAGGAATGCCAGGCAGCCAATCAACGGCTTCAGCCTGGAGATGATCCTAGTATTTGATCGTTCACCCCACACGGAGGGGGCAGCGCCCCTCCAGGGGTGATCTGTCCCCTCATTTCAAAGGAGACAGATACATGCCGCATCAACAACTTTCCCTTTTACACGACGAAATCACGCAACCCTACGCCATTCCGCGGTTGAGACTGCTACCAATTCGGGAGCAGCCTGCCTTTCGGGTGGCCAGGGACTCAGATGCCTGCAGCCTGGCCGAACTGCTGGCCGTCATTATCGGCGGCTCGACCCAGATCGAGGCAGCCGAGTGGCTGCTGTCCAGATTTGGCTCGATCCGCAAGATCGCCCAGGCGCACGTGGATGAGATTTCCAGAGTGCCAGGCATTAGCAACCAGACAGCTCTGAGGTTGAAGGCAGCCCTTGCGTTAGGACGCAAGCTGCTCCAGCCGGAGGACGACCGCCCGGTGATCCATTCCCCAGGTGATGCCGCCCAGATCCTGATGCCTATGCTTGCGCACCGCGAGCAGGAATACTTGATGGTCATGATGCTCGATACCCGTAACCGTATGCTGGATGTATCAGAGGTTTACCATGGCAGCCTTAACTCTTCGATGGTACGGGTTGGTGAGGTGTTCAAGCCGGCCCTGCAGCGCAATGCCGCTTCAGTTCTGGTCGCCCACAACCACCCATCCTCCGATCCAACACCGAGCCCGGAAGATGTGACCGTCACACGAGCCATCGTCCAGGCAGGCAAGCTCCTGGATGTGAGCGTGGTTGACCACATAATATGTGGCCTTTCCCGATGGGTGTCTTTGAAGGAAAAAGGCCTGGGGTTCTCATGACCCTCTACAACATGGAAAGGAAATAAATCTATGGATCAAATGACAGCCTATCGAAAAGAAAAATACCTCAACGTTGGCTTTGATATAGCCAAACGGCTGGCTCTTGCAGGCTACAACATGGAAATGCCAGCCCACATTATCACCTGGGGGCAGATTGCCAAAGAGCTGAGCCGCGCGTTAGTCGACCATGGCATCGAGCCAGCCGAGGTGACCGATGAAACCCTTATCGACCTGATTGAAGAGGTGAAAGTATCCCTCTACAAAGAGGATACCTTGCGCTGGCGAGAGATTTTCCACGTCCGCCTCGCCAACCTGGACAGCGGTTTCATTGATAGCGAGGAACCGGACGAAGGCGTCTTTACCGAACAGTTCGAAAATGCCACCCGGTTGGGTGATGAGGAGGGTTACTGGATCGATGGCGGCGCATCCGCTGATTTCTTTGACGATTGATGGATGATTCGATGAGACGCAGGACTGAGAACCTACCTGCGTCTCATCACTCAAAATACGGAGGATCAAAGATGCTTTTACACGAAAAACAGGCAGTTTACTGGAGCCTGGCTAACTCTGAGGTTAAAGAGACCTGGTCAGAATCCAGGCTGACCCTCGAAGATTTCATTCTGGGTCCGTTCGATCGGGAATGCTTGAGTGAATTTCCACCTGAATCAGATTGGAGCGACTGGTTTCCTCCTCCGCCGCGTATGACGGAATGGGAGCTGGAAGTCCTTACCGATTGGGTCGAGATCGAAGCCGAGAAGCACGATCTGAACCCTGACCCGGATACTTATTCACTTGAAGAATATTTCTTGTTAAGGAGAACGATGAACCCACAACTCACTCAATTGGATATTCCTGTGCCGCCTGCGCCAATCCTGGCGCAGGCCGTGGGATATGAAAACAATCGCAATGCCCGCTATCTCGCCTTGTGGTGGGAACCTGCCGGCGATGAAGCCATGGTGTCCGACGGTTTCGTGACCTTCACCGGTCATTGGGCCGGATACCTGGCGTTCATCCATCACAAATTGAACTACCACCACCTGGCAATATACAACATGGGGTCTTCCGATGATGCGGCGGAATACCGCCTGGTGATCGAACTACAGGAAAGGAAGGCTTACATAGCAAAAAGCTGCGATGCAGAAACCGTTGTGGCTGGTCAATGGGAAGTCATACCGAATCTGGCTGGACAAGTTTTGCTTTCCTTGGACGATTTCGAAGACCTGCTGCAGAACTTCATTGAGCAAATGCAGTTCGTTCCATCGATGGAAGAAGTCAAGCAGCGCATGGAGAAGGATCATCAAGCAGTCGAAAGCCTCCTTCGTTGGTTGGATGACCAGTCCAGGAAATAAAAAGCTCCAATACAGGAGGACCACATGAAAACCTACGAAGATAAATACCTGCGTGAAACGGTCAACCGCATCATTGAAAGGCAAATAGAAGGCCAAATCGTCATCGCGGCCTACAAAGACGGTAGCGGGTTGCCATCCAGAGAGGATTTCGGTCAAGAGCTCACCCGGGCAGCCTATCCATACGATTATGCCGTTGGGAAGGCCGGATTTCTGAAGTATGACTCAGAACTCGGCGCATACTTGTTCACTGCAAAATCCGGTGAAAGGCTGCCGCCAGTCTTGGCTGATTACCATTCTTTATCCCTAGCAGAAGCTGTCCTAGACGTCATGACCAGGCGGATCAACATCCAATCTAGCGAATTCAACCTCACCTTCACCGGCGTCCAGACATGGAAAGGGCTTTACGAAGTCTTGCGTGAACTGAATGAAGAGCTGGCGCGTGTGAATGCCGGGATTGTCATCTGGAAAATCACCTCAAAAGAGGATGGCCAAACCAGACCAGAAAACAGGCTTTTTGCGGATGCTGTGCCCCGGTTGCGCAACGGGCAGGCCCTGGCGCACATAACTGGCTATGCCTATGACAGCGATCACAACCTGGTCTACGTCGGGCTGGTCGGCTACAAGACCAGCCTGGAGTCGCTCAAGGTGACTCTGATGGCCGGTAAATCGCTCCAGCTGGTTCAGGATGGGGTGGGTGACGTCTTGCTCAATCCCATCGACAAATACGAACAGGCCTGGCAGCCTATGCCGGAGTACACTAGCCACCACGCTGGCTTTGTCTCACGGCTGGCGCTGCCCGGAAAGTGGGAACCAGATGACCAGGCGGACTATGTCTTGGTATACAGAGGAACACCGGACGCTGAGAATGAACTGATCCGTCTGCTTGTGGAGCGGCTCAAGGAAGCGCTGGAGATTCCGATCCTGGACGAGTGGGCGGCTGCCCTCTGGAAACAAGCCAGCAATCGTAGCTTCGTCCAGAACCTGACGACCGGCGGCGACTGCATCCTGGGAGCCAGGATCGACCTGCAGGCGGACTGGCAAGAACTGCTGACCGATCTGCTGAAGCAGGAGGAAATCTCCCTGACCGCCTGACCTGAAAAGAAAAATATCGACCCAATCACCCCGGAGGGGCGCACTTCACTCCCCTCGTGGGGGTGAAATGCGGCTCCTTCGGGGATTATTTATGTCCCTCAAAGGAGCCAAACATGCGACCCCCTGCAATCGAAAGAATGGGGTACTACCCCACCGATGATCCGGTGGTCGAGATCATCCAGACCTACATGAAGCCGCCCGTCGAAAAAGGGCTGTTATTTGATTCTTGCGCAGGAGAAGGCAGAGCTGCCGCAGCCCTGGGTAAAGCGCTTAACTGCGAAACCTGGGGAGTTGAACTCTCCCCGGAACGGGCTGAGAAAGCTCAACAGGTGATGGACAAGGTCTTCCAGGCTCCCTGGCAGACCTGCGTTCTGACCGACGAAAGCGTTTCCTGGCTGTATCTCAACCCTCCATACGAATTTGACCGTTTCGATAACCAAAAGCGCCTGGAATGGGAATTTCTCAAGACGACTACGCCCAAGCTTGTACGTGGTGGACTGCTAACATACATCGTCCCGCAGAAGATCCTGGGGATGGTCGAGGTCGCCCGCTTGCTGGCCGGGCGTTTCGAAACCCTTTCCATCTTCCGATTTCCGGATGGGCGATTCGAGAAATTCAACCAGGTGGTGGTTTTCGCCTACAAGCGGAAAACCTACCAGCCACCTATCGACGAAGAGGTTTTCTCCTTGCAAGCCCTAGCGACCACCGATCTTGAACCAATCCAGCCTGCTGAAGAACCGGTCTACGAACTGCTCCCCGCTCCTTTGCGGGGCGCAAATGATAAACCGATCGTCTTCAAGCGCACAGATTGGGAACCGGAGGAAATAGTCGAAGCCACAGTTGAAGCGGGTGTTCAACGAACTGCAGAGTGGCTGGATCTGATCCATCCAACCCGCGGTCTGGTGCAGCTCACCCAGCCGGTCATGCCGCTCAAGAAAGGCCATATTGCGATGCTCATGGCCTCGGGCATGATGGGAACAGTGAAGCTCACCGACGAAGACAGCCATCCAATGCTCATCAAAGGGCGGGTAGTCAAGGTGGTCGAAAAAAGCGAACACCCTGACCCGCAGGATGCTGGGACAGTCGTTGAGACGTATAAAGACAAATTCGTCACAACGGTTGCAGTCCTTATGCAGGATCGCATCCAGGTGATCCAGGACGTGAAGGGGCTGTCGGATTTCATGAAAGCCCACGGCGAGAAAATCGCAGCTCATGTCCTGGAAACCTACCAGCCGCTCTACAACCTGGACCCTACCCCGGAGGAAATCGCAATTCTGGATACCCTGGGGGCAGGGCGCAAGCCCTTACCCGGCCAGGATCGATCCGGGTTGCTCCCGGCCCAACGGCATGCAGCCGTAGCTATGGCCCGTTCGATCCGCAAGAACGGCGTGGGCAACCTGCAAGGGGAGATGGGACTTGGAAAATCGATCATCGGCGCGGCCGTGATCGAGCTGCTGAATGCTTACCCGGCTTTGATCATCTGCCCTCCACACCTGGTACCTAAATGGATCCGGGAGATTGAAGAAACGATCCCGGGCGCACATGCACGTGAGTTGCGGCGAATTGGAAGGAACACGGATGAAGCGTTTGATGCGAATGATGTAAGAACCTTTCTGAATCAATATACCGAAACCTGCGAATCTGCCATTCAAAACAGCAATTTACTACCCAAATGGGTGGCGGTTGTTGCCCACACTTCGGCCAAGTTCGGGGCTGGTTGGCAGCCGGCCGTGATCCGGCGTAAGGCCAGGCATCCTCTGACCAATCATTTGGTTGACGCCTGCGCCTGCCCAAACTGCGGGCAGATTATCAGTAGCGAGATGGATGGGACCATCGTCCCGGTGACCGACCTGAGTGAGCTGGTCGAGAAACGCCAGTTCTGCCGCGGCCAGTTACCCGGTTGGCAGCTGGATGCAAATGGCAGGATCAAACGTGATGAAAATGGCGATTCGATCTGGGGCACACGAACCTGTGGAACACCATTGTTCGAATTCAACGGCGCTCGCCGCCACAGCATCGCCGAATACATCGCCAAACATGCCGCTGGCGGATTCAAGCTGCTCATTGGAGATGAAGTCCACCAGTTCAAGTCCAAGTCCTCTGACCGGGGTGTGGCCTTTCACCAGCTAGTTACGGCTGCCAAATGGACCCTGACCCTCACTGGTACGTTCTTCGGTGGAAAAAGCACGTCGATATTCTGGCTGCTCCACCGCCTGAACCACGACGTCCGGCGCGATTTTGCCTTTCACGATGAGAAACGCTGGGCCCGGCTGTACGGGGTGCTGGAAACCACTCGCCGCAGAAGAAAGAACGAAGATGCCGACGAAGATGGCGTGTTCACGGGCAACCGGCGATACCGCAACCAGGCCAAAGAGCAGCCGGGCATCAGCCCGGCCATCGTCAGCCGGCTGCTGGATACAACCATCTTTCTCAGCCTGAAAGACTTGAACCTGGCGCTGCCAGCGTACAAGGAAGAAGTCGTCACCCTGGAAATGCTGGACGATCAGGGGCAGCAGTACCAAAGCATGGACAGCAGCCTCAAGCAGCTGGCCATCCAATCCAGCCGTTATCTCTCCACCTGGCTGCAGTGGAGCCTGGCAAGACCGAATTCGGCCTTCCGGGATGAGGTCGTGATGGTGGATGAAGTCGATGGAGAAGATGGCAGCGCAATACGAAAGGCCCCGCTAATGGAGTTGCCAGCCATCAATCCAAATGGGCACAAGTGGCTACCGAAAGAGGACTGGCTGGCCAGCTTTTGCCGAACAGAAAAGCAGCAGGGGCGTAAGGTGCTGGTCTACGTTCGACAGACAGGCACTCGCGACATTCAGGACCGCGTCCAAATGCCACTGCAATCAGCTGGCCTGCGGGTGGCGATCCTGGGCGGAAACATCGACCCGCGCAAGCGTGAAGATTGGATCCTCAAACGGGTCAATACCATCGACGCCTTGATCTGTAACCCTCGGCTTGTGGAAACAGGGTTGGATCTGGTTCTTTTCTCGACGGTGGTGTACTTCGAGATCGAGTATTCGTTGTACACATTATGGCAAAGCCTCAGGCGCGTTTGGCGGCTTGGACAATCTCAACCGGTCAAAGCTGTCTTCTCGATCTACTCCTCCACGATGGAGGCCAAAGCCCTCTCGCTGATAGGCCGCAAGATGAAAGCCGCCCAGCTACTGTTCGGCGATGAGGTGGGCGGCGCAATCGTCCCGGCGGACGACGGCGACTTCTTGACGGAGTTAGCCAGGGATGTACTCAAAGGCACAAAGCTGGCCGATCTGCAAACGTTGTTTGCCGATGAGATGCAAGTCTCGAACTCTCCGCTTGGCTGCCCGACCGAAACCAGCCCGCTTATGGTGCCAGTTCTTCCGGCATCCCAAACCTGGGAAGAGTGGCTGCGGAAGCATTCGATAGGAGGCGTAAGACCTGCGAGTGGAAGAATGGAAAAGCACAGTTCCCTTGCTTTCCCTGGTCAATTATCCATATGGGGAGAGGAGTAAGAAATGTAGAGAGTCTATGACCGAATAAATAGGCTTCCTGAAGATTTAACGAGTCTTCAGGAAGCCAATGCTATAAGTCTGGCAGTTCTTTTTGTATCCTTCACAACTTCGCTTGTTCAGTAGAGGAACTATCAGTTTCGCTGCTGGTTGATTTGTCCTTAATCTCTGATTTACGGGCTTTCTTCTCTGCATTCTTTTCTTGGTGGGCCCGAATCATCTCTTCTAAGCTTTGAACGACTTCCGGTTGGCTTTTATGGAACCGTTTGAAATAAATCTCTTCGATAAACTGGGGCAGGGGATTCTTCCAAGGCTCTTGTTTTTCGTTCACTATTTTTCCGAGTTTGTGTGGATTGAGCCCCAATTCTCTTGCCATCTGGATCTGCGCATCGGAAAGATGGTATCGCCTGCGCACTTCGATCCAAATCCGATATTTCTCGGGAATTACGATTTTCTTTGCCATCGGAAACTACTTTTAGATAAGCAATAAAATTACTATTCGCATTGAACTATGTGAATTCGACAATCTCATTTTACCCCCTCTGTCAGGTCATTTTTTGATAAGCGTTAGCGTCCGAGGTAATGGTGATGATACAAAATAATTCGCCTAAAGGTTTACTTTACTGGCAGGTGGGTGGGCGTGGACAATGTTCGGGACTAGGAAAAACTTGAAGCCAGAAAAATGCCTGAAAATGCGGCAGAATCCCACCTGTCAAGTGCACGCTTTGTTAGCCCGTTTTTGACTTGACGACTCATTTTGTTTCATTCACAAGAAACACAATAGCTGCCGCAGTTGAATTGAGCGCATATCGCGCATAATTTTGAGTAACTACTTTAGGAACGACGCCTGCTCCGTGAGACTTACTGAGCCTATTGCGTAGTGTGGCAATAATTATTAAGGGTTGCTCGAAAAACGATTCAAGCCCACTTTTATTGATTATTATGGTTAACAATATAGACGCCGTATCAGTTTGCTTGTATTGCCATTTCTTGCTCTCGCAAATTATTTTCATAATACTTTCAAATGCACTACCGCATTTAGTTAGGCAATTGCCGTAATCGCCTTTGCGATAATCTTCTAGTGCTTCCAAATATTCTTGATTAGCCGTTTTGTATTTTGGCTCACTGAGTAAATTTAAAGCGGGCATAATAGTTGTGGTATGAATAACTTGATCATCTTTGCTAATTACCTGTGGGTATGCAATTGTCTTAATCACTCTCTGTTCTTTACCGAAAAAGGGATATTCATTTACTGGTTCGACAACTTCTTCTTTAACGATTTCAGTAAGTTCATATCCAATATTTTCAGATGCAAACAACTCGTTAATTTCAGTGACTAGCACATTTTCTTCAGTCGAAACATGAAATAGACATTTGACCTTGAAAATGTATTCGATAAAATCGAAAAATTCTTCATCCTTACAAGTCAGTAGAAAGTTTATTGCATCTTCTGCTTGTGATTGGGGATTTCCATTTGATAGTTGAAATTTACCATGACGATAAAGTAGTATTTGGTGAATTTCATTCCAAAATTCGCCTGTATAATCTCCGCTACCAAAATTGCTTCGGCTATTGCTGAATACATCTCGGCAATATAGCAGAATCTTATTTCGCAAAGTCGTTGGGGCATTACGAACAAAAGGCTCGACTTCTTGCTTACTTCGCTTTGAAAAGACATCAAAAATTTGGCTTAACTTCATTGTGCATTTTTAGTCCCATATTATTTGCAAGGAACGGGCTAACGGATTGGCTCACCAGCAGCGGCGATTCTGGCAAGATGTCTTTTTCATTATAAAACACAACTGCTGGCAAGCCACGCCTGCAAAGAAGCGGCGGAGCCGCTGTCCGCTGGAGCCGGTGTTGGGGGCTAATTTGATTTTTAAAAGCGTTATGAATGGCTATTTTTCGTAAATGATTCAGTTATATCCCTTTGAATGATTCCCGATAAGCGTTTTAGTGTAGCCATGCAATGGTCGAAATAGCCAGCATCTATCATGATTGATTGTCCAGTTACACCCCTCTTCTTATCACCCACTTTCGATAAGTATATCTGATTAATGATGCCAGAGTTGTGAATCACTAGATCTCGGGTCGCCTTTATTTCTATGTAGTCAAGGAAGGCTGGATCAGTATTGTCAATGCCAATTATTTTTCCTAAGTATTCTAAATACTCTTTTGGAGAAGCATAAGACAATTCGTTTAATCGCCGATCAACTATTTGAGTTATTACTTCGCTAAGACTTTTTGCATTCAACAAAAATTCCAATGGAATGTCGCGCTTGGACTCGGTTCCTTTGATGTTTAGCGCTAATTTTTGAGGATACACTGTAATTACTATGCGGAGAACTTCGAATAAATATGATTCGAATTGGGAAACAGCCGTGACTATAAAGTTCTCATATAGTTCTCGACGTATAAATCTGTCATAAATCTCTTTTAGGTCTCTATCAGACCTTTTTTGAGGTATTCCGCCGCGAGATTTAACTTTCGGAACGATATAGCGATGATGTTCTTTGCTATTCGAGTCAGTGAGTTCACCCTGATATGTCTCAAGCAAAGGAATAGATTGCTGTGCGAATATATGCGTGTCATCAATTCTGTTTAGAAATGCTAAATGAAGTCGATTAACCTGAATTGCTATCAAACTGCGTGCCATAGTTATTTACTTCCACTTTGAGAATAGCGCCTAACGGTGTGCGTTACTGGCGGCGGGGCGGGCGTGGACTCCGTTTGGTAGCAGAAAAAACTTGAAAAGCCTCGTTCCGTACCCCTCCGTCCAGTGCACGCTGTGTTAACCGCCTTTGCTTTTCGTTTTCTTTTCTTGGATTGCTATAACCGTATTTTTAATTCGCCCGGCAAAATCTTTGGGCAGACTGCTATTCTCAAAACTGTTGACTAATGGCTTTCTTTCAGGGTTGGTTAAATCAAGAAAAGAATAAGCGACGTTTTGATTGTATAGGATTTTAGACTGAAGAAACTCAACTTTTTCTTTTCTGAAAATTACAATATTTTTGCCGCCTTGAGATTGGTAACTAATATATCTGATTCCATCTGCACCTTTGTTCTTAATGTATTCGGCTACATATTGTATGGGTAAGTAATCAATCTCTTTCTCTTTCTCGGCAATAACTGCTGAAAAACTTGTGGCAAGTTGAGAAAAATCTGAACTCATATCGGTGACATTTATATCAAACCATATATCCAAAATTCTCAATTCGTCAACTGACTCTAATTCTGCCAAACTTATAAAGGAAAATATGCCTGGGCGGGTTTCGGATAATGCAGTGTACTCATCTTGTGCAACGTACAGATAAGAAATTTTTTCTGGGCTTGCACGTTGAGCTGTAGCTATTTGTGTGTCGGGTGACATTGACCCTTTTTCAGAAAACCCTGACAAGACTTCATCTTGAATGTTCATATCACTTAATTCGATTAAGCGAGCGCGATATAACTTTGTACCTGTTCCTAAAGTACCAAAGTGTTTGTCGAATATCTCGTCTATCACTCGCAATACTTTGCTGTTTTGTGGGAAAAATCTATTTCCAAATTTTATTTCGTCAGCAAATTCTAGCCAATCTACAGTTGCCATATCTCAACCTTTTTCAATGATGACTTTTTGACAGGTGGTTAACAGTATGCGTTACTAGCAGCGGGGCGGGTGTGGACAATATTCGGGAGGAGGAAAACTGGAGGCCAGATAAATGCCTGAAAATGGGAGCGAATCCCCGCCGTTCAGTGCACGCTATATTAGGCCTGCTCGTCACGGAGCGAAGTTGTATCTGTAAACCAAGGAAGTCTGATATCTGTGAACGCGGGCAACTTTTCAAATGGGACCTCCTTTGCAAAGCCATCCCAGATTTGATTTTGATTCTGAGAGATGAATACCACCATGAGCGCTTCGGCGAGAACTAAGAATGAATGTGCTAGAGTCGTGAGGTCTCTGACCAGTGTCCTGTAGGCAGCTTGATGATCAGCTGAATTAATGTGATTGAGGATCGCTCGATTCACAAGCACTTCTGCAAAATAGTAGAGACTGTTTGCAGTGCCTCCATCGCTCAGATAAAGCTCTAAATCTTCAGGCACAGTCGGTAGTATCGCGGCCATTTCTTCGGGTGAATAATGGAAGGCAGAGTTGTTTCTGATGTGTTTTACAAGATTCGCACGGCCAAAATATTTCTTGATCTCGGAAAGCGCCTTACTCCCATCGGCACTCAATTGACCAACATACTGCTTCGACCATTTTGTGCTGTGGAATTTGTTTTGCAGGAGTCCATTGCCCTCATTGAGTTTTCCTGCTAAGAGCCGCAAGAGGAGGAAGGTCAGCGATACCTGTCCGTTCCTGTCAATATCGGTGGCCGCTGGCGTCATTTCTGACCAGAGCACCAATTTTTCCAGCGCGTTCATTTCATTGACAAGATGTGCAAGGCCGAAAAAGAATGACTGTTCCTCCGATGGGACGGCGATAAGTTCTGCTTTATCGAATTTTGCGGAAAAGATCTTCATATCCACCCTTTGGCAATCGAGTGCGGGCCTGACTATTAATTATACAGATCTTGATACGCTGCAATTACGCCGTTTTACTGACCTATCATGGTTGAATATCCAGCAAATAAGCCATGCATTAGCTTTTAACGAAGATTTTGATGCTCTTCACCGAATTTATTATAGGCCATATTAGAAAAAATATTTTTCATGACTTATATCATCATCTTATAAAGTTCAAAATACCGTTACCCAACTACACAAATCGGACGTTTACAAAATAATTCACGAAACATCTACACCTATTCACTGTGGAAAATATAAAAGAAAAATCTCGATATTTTTTGCTTAGGTCTATTGACCAACCATACACGCTCCGGTCCTGCCAGTCAGAACCGGAGTTTTCTTTTATCCCCTAAAGCGCATAGAAGACACATCGCCTGTTTAGAGTATGAGGTGCAACCATGGCACATACGCCTGTAAGTCATAACCCTACCCAAAACCCTGACCCACAAAAAGATGGGGTTTCCGGAGATGATATAACCCATCCCCAGGGACAGCTGCATATCCCGGAAAGACCCCCGAAGAGCCTGCTAGATTGGTTGGTACGCGTCCATCTGCGTTTGATAGCTCTGGAGGATGAGCATAAAGATACCAGTTGATCCAACCTGATTCTGTCCCTGAAGGAGGCGTCTGATGAATTTAGATACATAACTGAACGTCACCCAGCAAAGATCAACCAATACAACAAAGGAGAAAAATAACCATGATAAAAGCCAATTCATCAGATTCTTTGCTTCCCATCCCAGGGGCGGCTTACATCCGCTACTCCTCCGAGATGCAAAGCGACTCTTTCAGCCTGGACGCCCAATTGAGGCAGATCAAAGAGCAAGCTGAGCGGGACAATGTGACTATCATCAAGGTTTATTCCGACCCGGCGCAATCCGCTTATCGGAAAAAGTTCCGCCCGGGCATCAATGCCATGCGGGATGATGCCAAACGGGGCCTCTTCAAAATCCTCTACGTTCACAAGGTGGACCGGCTGGCACGGCGGCTAGAGTGGTCGCTGGAGATCGTCCACGAGCTGCAATCGCTGAATATCAGTTTCAAGGCAGTCGAGCAGCCATTTGACCTGAGAACACCGGAGGGGAAGCTGCTCTTCCACCTGGTGAGCTCGCTCGGCGAGTTCTATAGCGATAACTTGTCCAAAGAAACGAACAAGGGCAAGCTAGAAAGATCGACTCAAGGTTTTCACAATGGCGCAGTTCCCTGGGGCTACATCAGTCAAATTCAAGGGAATCGCAAGATGGGTGTGCCCAATCCTGACAAGGCTCCAGTGGTTGTTGAGATGTATGAACGCTATTCCACTGGAGCCTACTCCGATCTCGAGATCGCCGAATGGCTAACCGATCGGGGTTATCTCACCAACCGGAACCATCCTTTTGGTAAGGATACCGTGCGGGATATGCTTTGCAACACCTACTATATGGGCAAAATCCGCTACAGAGGGATGACCGTGCGTCCAGCGGATGTCAGCTTTCGCTCCACAACTCCTAGAGTATCAGATGGAAAACATGAAGCGATCATCAGCGAAGAGTTGTGGAATAGATGCCAGGCGGTGCGCGCCAGCCGGCGGGTGAATGTAAAGTCAATCATGAAGACAGTGCGGATCAACCTGCTCCAGGGATTGGTTGTATGCTCGCATTGTGGCAGACGGCTGAACATTCAAACGCCCAAGAACTGCGCTACCTACTATCGTGAAAACTCCCATCATCGTGGCTATCACGATTGTCCTTACATCGGTCAGAGCGTGCGCGCCGAAGTCATCGATACCCAGGTGGCAGACCTGATCAGATCAATCCACCTTCCGGATAACTGGGAGCCAATCGTGCGCCAGATGCTTAATGAACAACGGGATCAGGTTGATCCGGAAGCCGAGCGCAAGGAAATTCGCGGAACGTTGCGATTGATGAGAGAGAACTTCGAGCGTGGGTTGTATGAAGAGGAGGAGTACCAATACTGGCAAAAGGTCAGTGCTTTGAAAGAAAAGCTGGCCTTGTTAGAACGTACTCCCGAACCTGCCATCAACCGGGCGGCAAAGACGCTGCTGGATTTGCGCTCAACCTGGGAAAATACAACTCAGGAGGAACGCAAGGATTTGGTACACGTGATGATCCAGGAAGTGGGCGTCGACCTGGCCGCCAAGAGTTTGTTGTGGGTGAAAGCCCGCCCAGATTACGAACCGCTGTTTTCGATCCTGGATGGGTTACGCCTGGATAGCGAAAGGCGCTATTGGATAGAGAGTAGAAAGGTAGAAGGGAACAATAGTGACATTGAGGAAGACGCCGGACATATGAGTAACGGTGTCAAAATCTTGCTTCCAGTGTCCCACAATACCTTGACAAGCGCCGAGGAGTATATACAATGATGGATAGGCGGTTAATAAGTGAGATCGCCCAGTGTCAGCTGGGCGATCTCGGCCGCAGATCCCTTGCACCTTGACAGTCCTACCACCAGAATTATTAAGTCCGGCAGTAAGTGCAGCTTTCGCTGCCTAGGGGGAACTTATAAGCTGCGGAGAGGGTGGGATTCGAACCCACGGTGGCCCAGAGGACCACAACGGTTTTCGAGACCGCCCCGATCAACCACTCCGGCACCTCTCCCGAACTGCACCGCAATTATATCAGAGGCAGGGCTAAATCTCGATCACATCATGCAGAGCAGGGTAAAGCACGTGTTTGAAGCCGTTTGCGTGCAGCTGGCTGCTGAAAGCTCCCGCCGGCTTCTGCTCACCGTGCACGAGCATGATGCGCTTCAGGTGCGGCCCAGCCGATTGGGCGTACTTGAGCAGCATGCGCTGCCCGGCATGAGCAGATAAACCCTCCACGTTGGCGACCTCTGCCCGCACGTCGTACTCCTCGCCGAAGATGCGCACGCGCTTCTGGCCTTCAGCGAGGCGGCGGCCCAGCGTTTCGGGCGCCTGGTACGAGATGATCATGACTGTGTTGCGCGGATCCTCGATGTTGTTGCGCAGGTGGTGTAAAATGCGCCCGGTTTCTGCCATACCCGAGGCAGATATGATCACCATAGGGCCCTTCTTATCGTTGATGGCTTTAGATTCATCCACCGAGCCCACGTAAGTCAGCTGCTTGAAGTTCAGCGCGGGGTGGCGCTCGGTGCGAACAAACTCCAGGGTCTCCTCGTCGTAGCATTCGGTGTGCTTCATGAAGACTTTCGATGCCTCCACCGCCAGGGGGCTGTCGACGTATACCGGGATGGGCGGGACTTCTCCACGTTCGATGGTCTCGTTCAGGAAATAGACCAGCTCCTGTGTGCGGCCCACAGCGAAGGCCGGGACGATGACCTTGCCTCCCCGCCGGACGGTACGCACCAGCACCTGGCGAAAATGTTCAAAGGCGGCGGATGGATCGGTGTGCGACTCGTCCCCGTAGGTGCATTCCATGAGCAGGTAATCGGCATCCTTCGGCAGGACCGGGTCACGCAGCAGGGGCATGTTGCGGCGACCGATGTCGCCGGAGTACCACAGGCGGAAGCTGCGCCCGTCCTCGTGGATATCCAGAATGACGGCGGAGGAGCCCAGGATATGCCCGGCGTCGACCAGGCGGGCGGTCACCCCGGGGACAGGCTCGAATGCGGTATCGTAGCTGACCGAATGCAGGTGTTCGGCCACGTGGGTGGCATCCTGCAGGGTGTAGAGCGGCTCCACGGGCGGCTCACTTTGCTTGCGGATCTTTCTGTTGATGAACTCTGCATCCGCTTCCTGGATGTGGCCCGCGTCGCGCAGCATGATGTCGGCAAGCTGGGCGGTGGCCGGGGTAGCATAGATCGGACCGGCGTAGCCGTTCTTGACCAGGTTGGGCAGGTTGCCGCTGTGGTCGATGTGGGCGTGCGAGAGGATGACCGCCTCCACGCCGGTTGGATCGTAATGAAAGGTTCGGTTGCGCTGGTAAGATTCCACCCGCCGGCCTTGGAACAGGCCGCAGTCGAGGAGCAGGGTATGACCGTTCACGTGCAGCAGGTGCTGCGAGCCGGTGACCGTCTGGGCCGCGCCGTCGAATTCGATTTGCATTCTCCCTCCCGAGGTTATATGATGTTTACCGCAGAATACGCGGAGAACATTGAGATATAAATAAGTATGAGAGATTAATCTGTATTATTGCCAGGAAGATGGTTTTTCTTTCCAAATTTTACTCTGTGATCCCTGCGTCCTTTGCGGTGAATCTCTACGCCAGGATCTTCAGGATTTCCTCCCCAAAATGCTCCAATCGCCAGGGTGTTGTCTCCAGGATCTCAGCGAGGTCTTCCTGGCAGGTGGGGCGCCGCTCGGCAAGGATATGCAGCAGGTCGCGCGGCAGAATCACATCCGACTCAACCCCCATGCCCTGGGCTTTGTGCTTGCGCCACAGGCGCAACTTTTCCAGCCGGAGAACGAACTTATCGTCTCGCGGGCGCCCGGGGGGCCGCTGCGGTGGTTCCGCCGTCATGCCCACGGCGACGGCTCTCAACAATCCGCTGCCGTAGCGCTCGGCTTGCCGGGGAGTGATCTCTCGCAATTTATCCAGGCTTTCTTGATGGAGCGGGCAAGCCTGGGCGATGGCGAGCAAGGCTTCGTTGCCCAGGATTTTAAATGCTGGGACGTTCGCCAGGCGCGCCTGGCGGTCTCTGAAAGCAACCAGCTCGTACAGTACGGCTGCCTGCCGGGGTTCCAGGTCTTGCGCGCCCGAGATGCGCCACAAATTATCGCGGTTTCCATTTTCGGAAGAGTGCCCGTTCACCGAGGTCATACGCCGGAAGTCCTCCTCGGCGATGGGCCAGCGCTCCTGGTCAATCAGCTCCCGGTACAGGCGATCACGCAGGGCAATCAGGTAATGGGTATCCAGGCGGGCATAGGCGAGCAGGGCTTGCGGCAGCGGGCGCTGGCCCCAGTTGGCGCGCTGGTAGCGCTTATCGAGCTGCAGGCCGAAGGCTTCTTCCAACATGGCTCCCAGCCCGACGGCGCTTTTTCCCAGGATGCGCCCGGCAGCCATGGTGTCGAACAGGTTGGTAAATTTAAACCCAAAATCGCGTTTCAGGCAGATCAGATCGTACTCTGCGGCGTGGAAGACTTTTTCGATCGACGGATTGGCGAAAATCGGCCCGAGAGCAGAGAGATCGTCAATCGCCAGGGGATCGATCAAATAATCTTCATCGGGCGTGGAGAACTGGATGAGGCAGACCTGCTCCTGGTAGGCATGCAGGCTGTTCGATTCGGTATCCACCGCCAGGGTGGGGTAACTGGCCAGATTGGCGATGATGCGTTGGAGTTCTTTAGGACGGTTTACCCATATAGGAGGTTTCAACGCAATAATGTCAGATGACTCCATGGGTACCATTATAACGGAAAATAAATATGGCAATGCCAATCAGTTATAATAGTACCCTCACGAAAATCTGCCCTCGCGCCGGTTCTGACACAAGGACCTTGGCGGGCCAATTTAGATGCCTTCATATGCGGCCCGCCTCTCACGCAGGCCTGGTGTCACACTTTCCTGCAACAGGGCCCGCATCCTATCCAGATGCCGGAGGGAACGATGCTCAACATCATCATTGCTTACTGCACCGTCTGACACTACACTCCGAAAGCCGCCAGTCTGGCGGCTGAGCTGCTCGAAGATTTCGAGGCGAACATCCAGGCGCTAACCCTGGTCCCTTCCGATGGGGGCCGCTTCGAAGTGACGGTGAATGGCAAATTGATTTACTCCAAGCTGGCGACCAACCGCCACGCTGAACCCGGTGAAATTGCCGGCTTGATCCGCAAAGAGCTTAAAGGAAAAAGAGGATGAGTTTGAAAAAGGGACGCGTTTTTTCAGGCGCCCGCCCTACCGGGCGGCAGCACCTGGGCAACTATCTGGGGGCGATCAAGAATTACGTGGCGCTGCAGGATGAATACGACTGCGTGTACTGCATCGTCGATCTGCACGCCCTGACCACGCTCGAAACCACGCTGGACCTGCGCAACAACACCTATGAAATGGCGCTCGACTGGCTGGCAGCGGGTATCCGGCCGCAAGAATCGATCATGTTCGTCCAATCGCAGGTGCCCCAGGTGACTGAGCTGCATACCTATCTCTCGATGGTCACCCCCATGGGCAAGCTGACCGATTTGCCCACGTTCAAAGAGAAGGTCCGCGAGCAGCCGCAGAATGTGAACTACGGGCTGCTGGGCTACCCGGTGCTGATGGCTGCCGATATCACCCTCTACAAGAGCCACCTGGTCCCGGTCGGGGTCGACCAGGCGCCGCATCTGGAATTTACCCGTGAAACGGTGCGTTCATTTAATTATCGTTACAATACTAATGTGCTCATCGAGCCGCAGATGAAGGTCACCGAGTTCCCCAAGATCATCGGGCTGGACGGGCAGCAGAAGATGAGCAAGAGCCTGAACAACCACATCGAGCTGGCCTCCACGCCGGAAGAAACCACGCAGCGTGTGATGAGCATGGTCACCGACCCGGCGCGCATCCGGCGCACCGACCCGGGCAACCCGGACGTGTGCAACGTCTACTCGATGCACAAGGTGTTCTCCTCGGCGGACGAAGTAAATATGGTGAACGTGGAGTGCCGCCGGGCGGGGATTGGCTGCGTGGATTGCAAGAAGATGCTGGCGCGCAATATGAACGCCTCGCTGGCGCCGTTTCGCGAGCGGCGCGAGGAGTTCGCCCGCAACCCGGATGGGGTGTGGGACGTGCTGCACGAGGGGGCCGGACGGGCGCGTGCCATCGCCGCGCAAACGATCGCCGAAGTCAAAGCCGCCATCGGCCTGGCGGAATAGCCATGCGGGCGGTTATCCAACGCGCACGGCAGGGGCGAGTATCTGTCGACGACAAAACCGTCGCCGAAATCGGGTTGGGTTTGGTGATCTTGTTGGGGATTGGGCCGCAAGATGGGGAGGAGCAAGCCCACTATTTAACCGAAAAGATCGCCAACCTGCGCATTTTCGAAGACACGCAAGGCAAGCTCAACCTGTCGCTGCTCGATATTGGCGGAGCGGCGATTGTCGTCTCTCAGTTCACCCTGTACGCCGACGCGCGCAAAGGGCGCCGGCCGTCCTTCACCGATGCGGCCCCGCCCGACCTGGCGCGCCCGCTGGTAGAGCGCTTTGCGCAGATGCTGCGCGACCTGGGAGTGCCCACGCAGATGGGGGAGTTTGGGGCGCACATGCTGGTGGAGATCGCCAACGATGGCCCGGTGACGATCTGGCTGGAGGCCTAAAGATAACTCTCGTAAAGGTGCAGAGAACGCAAAATAGTAAACAACCTCGAAGAAGAACCCCTTGTAAAGCAATATACCTTGTAAATGGGCTAAGAAACCTAATATTTTTTATGCGAGATATATTTTTACCTAGCGTTCTATGCGTCTTTGCGTGAGGATGAAATATCGTTTGTATTTTGAGCGCAAGCTGGAGCTTACGCTACCAAGCTTATTCCGTTTCCCAATTGTGCTCGGTTCTCTGAGAGCCGTGCTCCCCATCCAGGTTCCAGCTCCATGAAATAGTAGGGGTGATGCGCAGGTATTCGCCCGGCCCAAAGCGCCCCTCCCGCTCCACGATCTCCGCCTCGCCATAGACGCGGATGCCGCGCGGGTTCCACGGGCTGACCGAGACCAGGTCATCTACCACCAGCGCCACCTTCCGGTTCCCGCTGCGCACGTTGCGGAACTTGCGTGTCTGTGAAGGGTTGTGGCCCCCGATATAGAAATATCGACCGTCAAATTCAAAACCTACCGGGGCAACGTCCGGCTGGTTTTCTTTTCCCAGGGTGGCGATGCGTGCCAGCCGCTGGCTTTTCAAATAATCTACTTCGACATTCGAAAACATGATCCGCTCCCTCTACCAATAACATTACAAATACTCACCTATTATGGCTGGCAACTCCTCCTCCGTCAACCTGACCGTTTGTCCAGGGGAAGACATTCACTGTTGATTTATAGCAAAACCCCGGCCTCGCGGAGCATCTCCGCCAGGGAATCCGCAGGTGAGCTCTGCACGGGCGGCAGCACGCGGCGCAGGCTCTCGAGGCGGGTCATCTCGATCACCTCGCGCACCGTCATGGGGCGACCCAGCTCCTGCGAAGGGCGGCGCACGAACAGGGCGTGCTGTGTACGGTGGCACAGGGCTGCCGCCAGCTTCTTTTCCCGGTCGGCGTCGATGTCGATGACCAGGTGCGCCGGATCTGAAAGATTGGCCAGCCGCAGCCGGGGATGCCCGGGGAAAATTGCCTGGACAGTATACAGAAGGGGAGCCTGGTCGCCGAGGGATTCCACTGCCAGGCGCGCCGCCTGGTGAGTCAGCAAATGCGCCGGGTGGCCGTATTCCCCATTTGAGCCATGGGTGATCACCGCCTCGACATTGAACTGCCGGATGCTCAACGCCACCTGCCCGGCAAGCATGGTCAGGTTGTCGGTATATGGGTAGAGGGTGTCCTCGGGACCGACACGCGGATCAACGTACCCCAAGAAGGTCAGGCTGGCGCCCCCCAGGGCGCGCACCGCGCAGACCAGCTCGCGTTCGCGCACGTCTCCCAGCTCATCCTGCGCGCAGACCGGCGGGTCGCCCGCTTCGCCACCTTCGCCGCGGGTGGCGCAGAGATAATGGACCTTGCATCCCAAACGGGCCAGCAACGCCAGGGTGCCGCCGCCAAGCATCGTCTCATCGTCGGGGTGGGCAAAGAATGCCAGGACGTTCACTGCGGCAATCCCATCAGGAAGTTAACGACTCCAGGCTGCGCCCGCGCGTTTCAGGGCCCAACACCAGAACAACCAGCCCGCCAATCACCATCACGATAGTGAACAGCGTGAACACCGTGCGGTCGCTGCCCAGGATGGCGATCTGGTAAGCCACCGAGAGCGGCGCCAGGAAGGCGAACAACCGGCCGACCGCTGCAGCCCAACCCGTCCCCAGGCCGCGCAGCCGCGTCGGATACAGCTCTGGGGTATATGTATACACGATGCCCCAGGCCCCCAGGTTAAAGAAGCTGATGACACAGCCCCACAAGAGGATGCTGGGAATATCTTTCCCTACCAGAGCCACGTCGCCAAAGAAGAAGGCGCCAACGGCAGCCCCGAGCAGGTAAACAACAAAAGTGGCTTTGCGACCGATTTTTTCCACAAAATATGCGGCAGAAAAATATCCTGGGATCTGCGCCAGGGCAATAATCAGGTTGAACAAGAGAGCCTGGTTCAGGGTAAATCCCTTGCGGACGAACTGCAGGGGAAGCCACAGGAAGATCCCGTAATAGCTGAAGTTCATCGTTGCCCACATGACCCATAATACAATGGTGCGGGTAAGGTAAGTCCGAGAAAAAAGGTCCCCGAGACTTAGGCGCGGCTGAGCTGCCGGAGCAACAGGCGCCGCCGTGCCGCTCTGCGGAGACTCGGTCCCCGATTCGGTCTCGATCTGGCGCACCACAGATTCGGCTTCTGCCTCTCGCCCCCGGCTGACCAGGTAGCGCGGTGATTCGGGGATGCCCCGCCGGAGCGCAAAAACGTAGAACGCCGGAAGCGCGCCGATGAGGAAGGCTGCCCGCCAGCCCAGAGATGGCACAACCAGATAGCCGATCAAGGCGGCCAACACGCTCCCGTAAGCCCAGAAACTTTCCAGAAGGACCACGAACATGCCGCGCCGTTTGGCAGGCGCAAACTCAGAGACCAGCGTGCTGGCTACCGGCAGCTCGCCGCCTAAGCCCAGACCGGCGAGGAAGCGCAATGCCATTAACGCGAAGGCGCTGCCGGCTACAGCGGATAAGCCATTGAAGATACTGTAGACCAGGAGGGTGATCTGAAACACTGTCTTCCTGCCCATACGGTCGGCAAGCCAGCCGGAGGCAAAGGCGCCGAAAAATAACCCGGCGACGTTTACACTGTTGATCCACTGGCTGGTCGTGGCATCCAGGTTCCATTCTCGGGATACCGCCGCAACCACTGAGCCGACCACCAGGATATCCATGGCATCGAACATCCAGCCGAAGCCGCTGACGATCAGCAGTTTCCAGTGAAAGCGAGATAGAGGAAGGCGATCTAACCGCTCATTGAGGGTCGGCGCCCGGGTAATGGGTTCTGCTACAGCTGCACGGTCAGCATCCATATATTTCACCTCGTTAATAACAGGCAACTAGCCAGAAATGTGATCGGGCTATTGTAATCCCATTTGATCAAGATTTATCAGGAAGTTCTTCTCGGCAGCTTACCGATACCGGCCCGTTCGCCCCATGCGGTTCATGATCAGTTTGACGACGGGCGAAAACCACGCGCTGCGAACCAGCGGGGCAACCACCCTGTAGATCGTTCCAGGGACAAATACGACCGGACCGTTTGCCAACGCGGCGAGTGATTCACGAGCCACCTGGTCGGGCGTCAGCAGCATAGGCCTGGGCACCGGGGCGCGGTAGGAGCCGGGCACGTTATCCTGGAATTCGGTCATCACCAAACCCGGGCATAAAGCCTGGACATGGATTCCGTATGCTTTCACCTCGGGGAAAAGCGCTTCTGCGAAAACCGAAAGATAGGCTTTCGAAGCGCTGTAAGAGGTCAGCCCATAGGCAGGCGCAAAAGCCGCCAAAGAGGAAACCAGGATCAGGCCTCCGCTTCTGCGAGCGATCATCCCGGGGAGGGCGGCGCGCGTCAGCCTCATGCTGGCGAGGATGTGCACGTGGATCAGGTCTAAATGCTGGGTCAGGTCTCCCTCAGCATAAGTGCCCGGGACGGAATACCCGGCATCATTTATCAGTAAATCGAGCGCTTCCATGCCCGCGATGTGCTTTTCGACGCGCTCAACCTCGGCAGGCTGCGAAAGGTCTGCCGGGAACACTTCGGCGTTCGTGCCGAACTGCTGGGCGAGCTCGTTTGCCAGGGCTTGCAGCCTGGGGATGCGCCGCGCCACCAGGGTCAGATCGTATCCCTCGGCTGCTAACCGGCGGGCAAAGGCTGCGCCGATGCCGCTCGAGGCCCCCGTGACCAGCGCCCTGCGGCGACGGTCACCTTGCCATTCGGCGCCAAACAGTCCATTCCCCCGGTTGTACCCGGCCATCCGGCGCACGATGGCCAGGGCACCCAACGCCGCAGCGGTTATTCCAAGGCCCACATAGGGCACAGACCGTTTATTCGATGAAGGTCGATTTGGACTATTCATTTTCCCACCTGATTTCGTAAAATGGTATCCCTTGAAAACGAGAGCAGACCCAATTCGTGACAAATTTTATCACTAATCTATACCATTGATGTCGACGCCGCCTATCCCCACGAGGTTCTGCAGGATATTCACGCCGGATACGTTATAATACGCGCAACCATTCATCGGCAATTAACTCATCAGGAGGAGATATGAACGTCGCCGGTTTATTCCAGGGATTTGTCGTGCTTCTTTGGATAGTCGTCATCGGGGTAATTATTCTGGTCGTTGCCCGCGCCTGGCGCGGCCAACCCATCCGCAACTCGATGATAGTCGTCCTGGTCCCATTGCTGCTTGCCGTGGCGGTTACCTCCGCTAGCGCCGGGCTGGTCTTTATCCAACCGGAGGAGCGCGGCGTGGTCATCTCCGCGGTCTCCCCCACAGGATACCGCTTCCCGGCCCTCACCCCTGGGCTGCATTGGGTCATCCCCTTCGCCGAGAATGTGATCACCTACCCCATCTCCCGGCAAACTTACACCATGTCGACCTCTGCTTCCGAAGGGCAGATCCAGGGTGATGATTCCATTGCTGCCCGCACATTGGATGGGCAGGAGATCTTTGTGGATGCTTCCGTAATTTTCACCATCAATCCTACCCGTGTGATCGACGTGCACATCGCCTGGCAGAACCGTTATGGGCCCGACCTGGTACGCGCTCAGGCGCGTGGCATCGTGCGCGACATCGTCTCCCAATACCGGGTGGACGAGGTCGTCAGCACCAAACGTTTCGATATGGCCCAGCAAGTACATGATAAAATGTCTGAGAAATTAGACGAGAACGGCCTGACCCTGGTAGATTTCGTCCTGCGCAACATCACCTTCTCCCCGGAATACGCCGCCTCAGTGGAGCAGAAACAAATTGCCGAACAACAGGCACAGCAGGCGAAATTCGTCGTCGAACAGAGAAAGCAAGAAGCGGAGCAGGCTCGCCAGGTTGCCCAGGGTAAGGCCGACGCGGCGGTGATTGCCGCCAAAGGCGAAGCCCAGGCGCGCATCGTGCAGGCTGATGCCGAGAAACAGGCCCTGGATTTGATCAGCCAGGCACTGCAAGATAAACCCGAGCTGCTCACTTACCAGTACATCAGCAAGCTGGCGCCGAACGTCCAGGCCATGTTTCTGCCCAGCGGCTCGCCGTTTATCTTCCCGCTGCCCACCGCGGCGCCGCTGGAGGCAACCGCCACGCCATTCCCAATACCTGTTCCGACCACAGTACCCACCGTCGCGCCGTGAGTGAATTGTAAAAGGAGTTGCATGAGTAACCAAGCAGTACCCCCTTCGGGACGCCAGATCCGCCTGACCAGCCTCTCGAGCTGTGCGGGCTGAGCTTCCAAGCTAAGCGCGGAAGCGCTGGCGCAGGTGCTGCGCCCCATTCAGGGCCTGTTCCGGCCCGAAAATTATCCTGACCTGCTGGTCGGGTTGGATACCCCAGACGACGCGGCTGTCTGGCGGATGGATGAGTCGCGGGCCATCGTGGTCACCACGGATTTCTTCACGCCGGTGGTGGACGACCCCTACGATTACGGTTCGATCGCCGCGGCTAACAGCCTCTCAGATGTCTACGCCATGGGCGGGCGGCCCTTCCTGGCGCTGAACATTGCCGCCCTGCCGCCCGACCTGCCTACCGAGATTTCCAGCGAGATCCTGCGCGGGGGAGCTGAAAAGGCGCTGCAGGCGGGAGTGGTCATCGCCGGGGGACACTCCATCCAGGATAAAGAGCCCAAATACGGGCTGATCGTCGTGGGATTCGTCGATCCGCAGCGCATGCTCACGAAACGCGGCGCCATGCCCGGCGACCGGCTGGTTCTCACCAAGCCGTTGGGTTTTGGGGTGATCACCACCGCCCTGAAGCAGGAGCGCGCCGAGCCCGAGCATGTGAGCGAGGTGGTGGAATGGATGTCGGCGCTGAACGACCGGGCTTCACAACTGGCGCTCGAATTTGCCCTGCGCAGCGGCACAGACGTCACCGGATTCAGCCTGTGCGGGCATGCCCTGGAGATGGCCGCAGCCTCCGGCGTTGGATTGCGTCTGGATTACGATACCCTGCCTTTCCTTCCTTCCGCTCGCCGCTATGCCAGAGCCGGGACCTTCCCCGGCGGCGCTTTCGACAACAAAGAATATTTTGCCCCGCAAGTCCAATTCACACGGGAGCTGGATGAATCCTCCCAGATGCTGATGTTCGACCCTCAGACCAGCGGCGGCCTGCTCCTGGCCGTTCCCCCCGAAAAGCTGGACGCCTTCCAAAAGCGCGCCGGTGAAATCGGCCAGCCGGTGTGGGTGATCGGCGAGGTGACCAAGGGGCGGGGCATCCAGGTGGTATAGAATGGCCAATTTTGAATTCAAATCCCGCCGCTCACCGGTATTTGGGCGAGATGGTATCGTCGCCGCTTCGCAACCCCTGGCCGCCTCCGCCGGGTTGTCGATTTTAGCCCGAGGCGGCAACGCGGCCGACGCCGCCGTGGCTACCGCAGCCGCCTTGAATGTGACCGAGCCAACCTCTACGGGGCTGGGCGGCGACTGCTTTGCGTTGTTCTATGAAGCCGCCACAGGAAAGGTGCTGGCGCTGAATGGGTCGGGACGCGCTCCGGCCGCGCTGACCCTGGAGCGCCTGAAGCAAGAAGGAATTGAGGGCGCCCTGCCGGCTTTTCACGCACACACCATCACGGTTCCGGGAGCCTGCGCAGGGTGGTGCGACCTGATCGAGCGCAGCGGGCGCCTTTCGATGTCCGAAATCCTGGCCCCGGCCATCCGCCTGGCCGAGGAGGGCTTCCCCGTCTCACCCGTCACAGCTTACGCCTGGCAGAGAGCCGCCGAAACCCAGCTTCGCCACACCCTGGGAGGCCTGGAGCTGACCGTCGACGGTCGTGGACCGCGGGCGGGCGAGATCTTTCGCAATCCGGGGCTGGCCCGCACCATGAAAGCTATTGCCGGAGGCGGCAAGGTCGCCTTCTACCAGGGACCGATCGCCGAGGCCATCGCCCAGACTGTGCAGCAAGCCGGCGGCTGCATGACCCCCGATGACCTGGCGGCTCACACCAGCACCTGGGAAGAACCCATCAGCGTGAATTACCGGGGCGTGCGCGTGTGGGAATGCCCGCCGAACGGGCAGGGGATTACCGCGCTGCTGGCCTTGAACCTGCTCGAAGCGTTCGACTTGAACGCCCTGCCTCCCCTGGGAGCCGAGCGGCTGCACCTGGAGATCGAAGCGCTGCGCCTGGCTTTCGCCGACACGCGCTGGTTCGTCGCCGACCCGGCTTACGCCTCGGCGCCGCTGCAGGGGCTGCTGTCGAAGGAGTACGCCGCCGGGCGGCGGGCGCTCATTCATCCCGAGCGCGCTACCCTGGATCAAAAGCACGGCGCCCCGCCGGCCTCGAGCGATACCGTTTACCTGAGCGTCGTCGATCGAGAAGGAAACGCCTGCTCATTTATCAACAGCAATTACAGCGGCTTCGGCACCGGCATCGTTCCCCACGGGTGGGGTTTCAGCCTGCAAAACCGCGGCTACGGCTTCAGCCTGAACCCGCAGCACCCCAACGCGCTGGCCCCCAAAAAGCGACCCTACCATACGATCATCCCCGCCATGGCCACACGTGAAAGTGACGGCTCGCTTTATGCCTGTTTCGGGGTCATGGGCGGCTTCATGCAGCCGCAAGGGCACCTGCAGGTCATCATCGGGCTGGTGGACGACGCTCTCGACCCACAGGCTGCCCTGGACCGGGCACGCTTCTGCATCGAAGGCGGCCAGGCTGCCGGGCAGGTGGCTCTTGAGGAAGGCATTCCCCTCGAGGTTATGGCCAGGCTGGCCGAAATGGGCCACAATGTTACCCCAGTCAGTGGGGTAGGGCGGGCGATTTTTGGGCGCGGGCAGGTCATCCTGAGAGATCCGAACAGCGGTGTGCTGCAAGCCGGGAGCGACCCGCGCGCCGACGGCTGCGCCATGGCGTTAGTCTAACTCTGTTGACCATTTGGACCGCCTATGTTATATTGGCGGTGGAGAACATTACCATGTCCATTGAAAAGATATCGGAAGACCCTGCTCCTTCCGGGATGCCAGGCTCGCCAGACTCTGGAGAGCGCGGACCCCAAAAGGAAGAAACGAAGGGACTGACGCGTATCTGGGAAAGGCTGGTCAAGCTCGGATTGGGGGAAACGGCCCTCCGGATTGTAACGAGCGTCGTTTCTATCGCCTTGTTTTTAGTTGTCATCTGGATAATGGCCAATTTTTATTTAAAAGGCCAGGCAAACCAGACCCAGCAATCGGCAATGGCGGCGATCTCGACTACCGCTACCCCGACCGTTGCACCGCCCCCCTTCGATCCTGCTCAAGAGGCGGCCGCCGTATTGGGGATCCCCCGCATGGCCCTGATTCACACGATCCTCCCCACGCGGCCTCGATTCGAGATCACCAAATATAAGGTGCAGGCCGGCGATTCGATCATCGGCATCGCTGAAAAATTCGGCCTGGACCCCCGCACGATCTTGTGGGGGAACTACGATACCCTTTACGATAATCCCGAATCGCTGCGGGTAGACCAGGAGCTGAACATCCTTCCCATCGACGGTGTCCTGTACAAATGGCACGCCGGAGATGGGATTAACGGCGTGGCCAAATTCTTCGGGGTATCCCCCGACGACATCATCGATTGGCCCGGCAACCACCTCGATCGCAATACCCTGGGCGACCCAGCCGCGCCGAACATCGCCGCCAACACCGATCTGTTCATCCCCGGTGGGACCCGCCAGTTTATCTCCTGGGATGCGCCGCGCGTCACGCGCGTCGACCCGAGCGCGGCAAAGGGGTACGGGACCGGCGCGTGTACGCAGGTGGTGGATGGCGCCATGGGGACCGGGACCTTCGTCTGGCCAACCACGGAGCACTTCATCTCCGGCTACCACTTCTCACCCGCAACCAACCATCCCGCCATCGATATCGGCGGAAGCCTGGGGAACGCCATCTATGCCACTGACAACGGCGTGATTGTCTACGCCGGTTGGAGCTACCAGGGCTACGGCAATATGATCCTGATCGACCACGGGAACGGGTGGCAGTCGCTCTACGCTCACCTGAGCCAGATCAACGTCTCCTGCGGCGAGAGCGTCATCCAGGGGCAAACCATCGGCCTGATGGGCAGCACCGGCAACTCCAGCGGCCCGCACCTGCATTTCCAACTGCGCAGCGACCAGTACGGCAATGTGGACCCGCTGAATTTTATGAAATAATAAAAACCCTCTCCCTACCATTCCAGGGAGAGGGAAACCTTTAAACTCGGCTATTTCGCCGGCGTATCCGCCGGGCGGACGCCCAAATCGTCGGCTGAGACCTGCACCTTCTCGAAGTTGGCGAAAGTCAGGTCATGAAAGGCCATGCCGCGCTTTTCCTTCAGCCGGTAGAAGAGCGCCAGATAATTATCCATGATGCGGGCAGACCAATCCAGTCCAAGCTGCCCGGCTACCGCCTGGATGCGCTTTGGGTCAGGGCCTTCCACCTCAATGAAGCGACCGTAAGGCATCTCGTCCAGGGTAATCTTGACCCCTTCCAGGTCGTAGGTTGTGCGGTACTTCTCGTAGCTCACGCATACCTCGAACCCCAGCATCTCGAGCAGACGCCGGGCTGCCAGAAAGTCACTAACCTGGAACTCAACTTCTAGGCGAGCGGTCACTTCCTCCCGTTCCTGGCTGGGCCCCTTGAAGGTCATCACGGCGCTCGTATCCTGGCGCAGGCGCAGGATTTTGTGCTCTTTTGCCAGCTCGCCGGCGGCATTGTCAAACCGCAGGTTAAGCTCGTACGTGCGCAGGTGCACCTGGTTGGCATCCAACGCCCTCAGCCGGTTTTCGACGGCCCGTTGATTGGTTAGATAAAACTTGACTTCCAGCTCGTGATCGCTTCCACCTTGAAATGTGCTCATACCCCACCTCGTATCGAATAATTATAATTCATCTTCGCGTCCAACGCCTCGCCAACACCACGAAGATGAAGATCATCCAGGCGGCAGTCACCCCCAGGGCAAATGGCCAGTTTGTAAAACTTTGCGAGACCTGCTGGGCGATCAACCGGTCGATCCAGTAGGTCAGGGGAAAGAATAGCCCGGCCAGCAAGGCTGCCAGAGGGCCCCAATCCCGCCCGGTCCACAGGCCCCAGGCAGGCGGAAGCCCAACCAGGCCCCAGGCTGCGCCACCGGCGGCGATGTATAGCGGGCCAGGCCAGGCGCCGAGCTGCGACAGCAAGTTCCAGGACTCCAGCGCTTGTTGGAAGCGCAGCCAGCCCATTAAAGCCAGAAACAGGAAGCCCACCGCCAGCAGCCGGACCCAGAAGCCGGGCCGGTTCTCCCGCCAGTTCGGGCGCGTGCCGGCCGGCGATCTCACGGCGCCTCCGCCGAGGGGAGGAAGGCAGCTGGGGCGACGGCGTAAGCCTGGTACAGCAGCTGGCCCTTGCGGTTGTACAGGATCGATTCGATACCGCCGGGATAGATCTGCCGTACGGCAGCCAAATCGTCGGTGTGCTGCGGAAGGAAGACAAACAGGGTCGCCTTATCGGCCGGCAGAGGGATGCCGGCAGCCTCCCAGGGATCCTTGACGTCGCTGCCTGCGGCGTTCGAGACCAGGTACGGCAGGCTGGGGATCGAAGCATAGCCCATACGCGGCTCCCCGAAGAAGTATACCTGCCAGCTGCCGGGGCGCGACTTCAGGTCATCGGCCAGGCGCTGAGCCACCAGGGTGTTATCGCCGCCGAAATCGCTGCGAGGGGTGAAATCCAGGAAGTAGAAGCGGGCGTCGTCGACCGCCATGACCACGACCAGGATCAATGCCGCCAGGCTGAACCAGGAGGTCCAGCGCGGCCACAGCGAGCTCAGCCGCCCGGCGAAACCGGTCAGGCCGTAGGCAACCACCACGGCCACAGCCGGCGCAGCCGCAGCATAGCGTTGCGAAGCCGGCGTATCCACGCTCAAGCCGCCCATCACGCCAAAAGCGAGCAGCCAGATCAGCAGCAGCCAGGCGCGCCCATCTTTCCAGCGCCAGAGCAGCAAAATGACCCCCAGCAGAAAGACGGTCGCCGACCCTGCCCGCAGAATGGGCGTCCCGGGGGTATAGAAGAAGCGAATGGGCAGGTCGGTGTAAGCACGCAGCCCGTCCCAAACCTGCCGCACCAGGATGGCCGGCTCCGACAGACCCGTCCGCGCCATTTCCAGGCGCATCCAATTCCCGAAAATAGTCACCCGGTTCATGGGCGCCATGTATTCGCCCCAATGGTTGGCGTAATACCAGGCCATGGGCAGGGTCACCACCAGAGCAGCCAGCGCCATGATGGCCAGGTCGGGGAGCAGACGCTTGAGGCGGGGGAAATCGAGGAGCCCCAGGATGAGCACGACCAGGGGGATCAGCAAAAGCAGCGCCCGGCCACTGGCGTAGAGGTACTGGGCGAACCCCAATGCCAGGCCTGCCGCCAGGAAGGCCGCCCGCTGTTCTTTCTTCCAGCCGTACCACAACGCGCCCAGGGTGACGATAAATGCCAGGCCGTCCCACACGTTGGTCAGCCCCAGGCGGCTGAAATCGATGTGATAGGCGAACCCGGCCAGGAAAATACCCGCCACCAGGCCGGTGCGGTGGTCGAATAAGGTCCTGCCCAGCAGGTACACACCGCCCACCGAAGCCGCCCCGGCCAATGCGGCGGGCAGGCGCAGGGCTTCGGCGGTGCGGCCCAACCAGGCGATGGACAGGGATTGGAAATAAAAAAACAGCGCGGGGTACGAATAGTAAGACGAGCGAAACAGGTTATTCATCTCGCCCCGCAAGAACTCCAGGGAGCTCAGCCCGGCCAGCCCTTCGTCTCCCGAGAGGGTGACCGGAATGTGAGCAGTGTCTATGGCGCGCAGCGGCAGGGCGATGGCAGCCAGCGCCAGCGCCCAGGCGAGCGGCCTCCAGGGGAAGGCTTGCCTCTGGACCTTCTGCCCCCAGCCGCCCAGGACCACAAACACTATGCCCAATATCCAGGTCACCACCGCCACCAGGGGCTGGACCATCAGGTCGCCAAACCCGGCGGCGGCCGTGGCCGCGACCGCCAGGCAAACAGCTAAAAACAGGAGCAGCACCTGGTCGGCAGCCACGCCCAGCCAGGCCGCGGCAGCCGCGAGCCGAGGCGAGACCGGCCCGGGCAGGCGGCCGCGCTCGATGGCCTGCGCGCCGAGCAGGAAGGCGGCCGCCCCGCAGGCCAGCAGGACCAAGGGCAGAGCCACCGGCCCGCCCGGCCAGACCTGGCGGATCCACTGGCTGGCAAGCACCAGCCCGGCGCCGCCGGAGATCAGAATGAACTCCGGCCGTACCCAGCGATAGGCTAACCTGGTGTTTGCGGTTGGGGCGGCAGCCACGAGATGGGGCTCCTGGGTTGAATTAGATAATGTGTAGACAAATTATAGCATGCAAGGGAAGTGGCAATATTGGACATAATTGAGTCAAAAAAGTCGTTGCGAGGGGGCCTGGTTGCTATTCCCCAGGCGAACAAAGCAACCCCCAATTCGGCCGAATACCCCCATCATTAATCTGGCGCATCTACCAGATTCCCGGGATCAACCTCCAGGTGCGCCGCCGGTAATCTGTGTACCCCGCAAGGTTCTGGCTCAACCACTCCTCTTCCCAGAGCAGCCGGCGGACGAACAGCCCCACGAGCACCGCTGAAAGGACCAGGGCGCCATAAGCGTTGACCACCAGTGGCAAGCCGAGGATTTGCAGGATATTCCCGGCATAACCGGGATGTCGCAGCAACCTGTATGGGCCGGCCTGGATTACGGTCTGCGCTTTCCAGGTTTCGACATGCCCAGAATAGTATTGCCCGAGGGTGTAGACGCTCCACACACGCAGGGCCGAGCCGCAGATCATCAGAGCTGCGCCGGTGGCGGTCACGCTTCCCTGTTGTGTCGGCCACAAGGCGTATTCCAGCAGTGACCCGAAGATCAACATCCACCAGGTCAGCGCCAGCGCATAGCGCAGGGGTTCGTGCGCCCGCTGCCCGGCCGGGGCTTGCGCCTGGTGCGCTTTCTTTTCGGCCCACAGGTAGCCGCCTAAGAGCACGGCGTACAGGCCAATGTTCCAAAAAGCCAGACGCCGATAGTTGGCAAGCATAACCACCACTGTCCCGATGGCCAAAGCCCAGGTGATCGCAAACAAGATCCAATAGACCGGGGTGGGGTATTCGTGCGGGCTTCCGGGGGTGTTTACTTGGCGGGTTTGTTTTTTGAGGCGCATGGAGTGTTACCCAGGATTGATACCGGTATTCAGGATAGGCGCGATGGGTTATTTATTATGGTCAGCTCGGGATAGAGAAAAGGCGAGGGATATGCCTCCTTCGTCCCGAACTCAGCTTGAATATCGATTTCTATGCACAAGACCCGAGATTAAAAATAAGGATCGGTAGCGTCTACCACCGGCGCTTGCCTGAGAGAAAGGCAACTACGAGCTGGGCGTTGCCTTCTCGCCTTCTCCTAAAGGCTTGTCTCGGTGTTACATCATGATGGGGTGAGGATTTAGCGCATGGGCACGACCTTGGTTCGGCTCATGTCACCTGTTATAGAACAACTTCAGCTTTTTGCCCGGAGGTTGCACAAGGGATAATTAATGACCACATCCCATGCTATCATCTCTGCATCTTTGGCAAATATACCGAAAATACTTGTACGAGACCGAGTTTGTAGCTCTCACTACACCCATAGGAATCAGTAGTGGGGTTGATCACTCGAAGATAATAAGTTCCATTTGATGGAGCCTGCCAGATTAGATGCGACCCGGTATTGCTGATGTTATCATTTACCCCTGTACCCAATAGTGTTTGGGTATCCTGATCATAAAACTCAATCAAGGTATCAACATCTACTGAAAGATTCACCGTTGAAATTGTATATTTACCCCCTGCCACAGCTTTAAAATTAAACCAGTCCGTATCTTGTTTAATATCGAATAAATATGTTTGGAAGTCGCGATTGGGGTAAATTTCGGTCGAGGTGTTGTATGTGTCGTTTGGCTCGCTATGATCAGTAGGACACAGAAGGGGTGCCTGGAGATTGAAAATACCCATGTTCGAAATTTGGGCATTAGCCTCTTTCAGGGTGTAATTCAATGAGGTGGGTAAGGCAACCCAGGAGCCACTGATTTCATCCAATCGGTAAATATTAATTTTGCTAGTATCCAGATGAGGAATTTCATCAGTTCCATACCGGATATTGATGTTGACCGGTTTGGGAAATCCGGTATTGATTGAACTGACAGTGGGGAAATCGCTCGTCCCATTAATCCATTCTAAAACCTTAAGCTGGATCGTATGCCCCGCAGCTCGCAGGTCATTCGCAGGAAGGATGGGCATTAACGAATCCCACAGCTCGAACGTAAGAGGAGTGCTCAAAACCCCGGCGGAAATCACCACTTTACCTTTGCCAGAGGGGGTAACTAAGAGAGTTCCCGAAGAATCTGCTACTCTGCGATCCCAAAGTGGATCCTTCCACATATAAATGCTTGGATTCGACCATGGATCGAAGCCTGGGCCAAACCACCCATAAGGATCAATTACTTCAGTGTATTCTTGGTATGAATCCTCCCATTTTCCATTTCCATTGATGTCATAGTACACCCCAAAATGCAGATGAATTTCCTTTGTACCAGAATTTCCAATAATCCCGATAGGAATCGCCTTTGGATTTGTGATTTCCGTACCAACGGTCAGGTTTGGATTGATTGATTTTAAGTGCGCATAGAAGGTGGCATATTTCTGATTGTGTTGAATCAAAACCCATTTTCCATAACTCGGATCGCTTGTAATAACCCCTTGAGGATGCATGCAAGGATAATCTTTGCATAAATCCACTACTTTTCCTGGTGCGGCGGCATATACCGTGTCATTAGGCTGATATTGGTAGTCTATGCCGTTATGTCCATCGTAACAACTTTTGCCATATGCACCCGGAGGAGTGCTACAATTAGATTTATCGATCATATCGGATGATGTCAGTTGTGTTCCATTCCATATCTGTAATATTTGGTTTGTACTGTAGTCCGGGGTATTATGGTCAAGCCACGAATTAACCCATCCACCAATATAAGAACCCTGAGCCACGTCGGCAAATTTTCTTCCTGAAGACCAATAATCCAGAGGTAAATCTAACAAGGGGAAATCCCCACTATAACTTTGCACGCTCACCATATCCAACACTGGACCATGGCAGGTTGAAGTTAAACTCTTAAATCTCAATTGTGAGATAGCGTTTGTGGCAGTAATTGTATACTGATGAAAGCCCCAACCCATATTCCAATTGGAGACACCTGTAGTATCAAAGGCTAACGTATCTATTTTGGTTGAATCCCACCATACTTCCATGCGTTTAATGGGGTCCGTATCGTAACATCCAATTTCCTCTGGATTCCCGGAGAGTGCAAAGTGCAAAATGTATGTCTGCAAGGGGCTTGTAAGAAGAAGCTGAGAAATTGTCCCGGGCGAACCTGTATTCCCGCTGAGATCAACAGACTGCCGCCCATTAGCTGCTTGCCAATAACGTTCGGATATATGGTCTACCGAACCTGCCTCAACATTCCAACCCCCGAAAGTTTGACCAGCATAATGAGTGTCAAATGTTTCAGATGTAACATCCGGTGTTTCGAAATTACCGTTGACGATGATGTCGGGACCCAAAACCGACTGAGGTCTTGACGACATCGAGAAGACGGTTCCATACCCCGGTCCGAATAGTAAAGATGCAGCTACAAATATGGGTAAGCCTAGTCGAGGAAGAATATGGGTATTCATTAGAATCCCTTTCCCAAGCTCAATTTTTCCCGAAGCAGATTTCGATTGGTATTGCGATTATTGGCGGAGTAGCATAATTAATCGAATATGTAATATTGGATATATACATGATAAACCCGCTTGTAGTTCGATAGACTGGGCTTATATAGTGGGAAATGTAATGCTGCTATCCTCAGCAGCTTATAACAAACCCCCACGATTATCAATAATGTTGAAAATAATAGGGAAGCTACTTCAGAATAACACTAAATCAACTTTGAATCAATAGATTGAAGCCAATTGTTCACCGAATTTAATACTTCCAGCAATAATACCCTCTAAACATTTTGGATTTTCTGTAAGAGACGAATAGCTTGTTCAATATTAACATAAGTGATCTACCACTTAAAAAATGAAATCGGTATGGAAGATAAGATAGTTTTTTGGGTTGAGGATATCTGTCCGCGAAGAATGCATGGCAAAATGATTTAATTTTCTTATCGCCTGAGTAAGGGTAGATACATAAAATCATTAATTGAAGGTGAACTTCCAAACCATTCGTGTGCAAAGATATCCAGATCTTTATTGGTATCATACATGACTAGGTCACTAGCCTTGGAGGTAAAAGCAACGACGTGTCCATTCGCGGAGATTGATGGATTATAAGATCCATCATACGCCTGTGTCCCTGCATATGTTAGCGAGACACGCGTAGTCTTGTGCAACTGCCGATCATAGATGAATATATCCTGAATCCCGTTGGTATCGCCACTGATCAGGTTTCTGGCACCTGAGCCAAAAGCCACATAACGCCCATCCGCGGAGATCGAAGAGCTGTACGACCAGTAATCTCCTTGTGAACCATCAGAGGTGTCACGATCGGTGATAAAAGTACCTCAATCACCGGAATAAGAAGTCCCCTAAACATCACCTAAAATGTACCTTACTTGGGAAACCAAAGGAGGTACGGATGATCAGGAAGGAGGATTTTGCGGTGATCAAGGCATTGGAACAACGCGGCGTCTATCTGAAGGACATCGCCGAACAATTAGGTGTACACCCAAAGACGGTCAGGCGGGCATTGAAGCGGAATGGAGCGCCCAAGCCGGAACGGAAAAAGCGGGGCAGTAAACTGGATGAGTACAAAACCACGATCGACCGGTTGCTCACCGAAGGGGTGTGGAATGATGTGGTGATTCTGCGGGAGATCCAGGCAGAAGGTTATTCGGGCGGGATCACGATTTTGAGAGAGTATGTGCAGCCGAAGCGGGCACTGCGCTCGGGGCGAGCCACTGTGCGGTTTGAGACCAAGCCTGGGGAGCAGATGCAAACGGATTGGGGTGAGGTGGAAGTAGACCTGGGCGGGCAGACCACGAAAGTGTATTTCGAGGTCAATCAGTTGGGTTACTCGCGGCGATTTCACTTCTGGTGTGCGGAGAAAGCAGATGCGGAACACACCTACGAGGGGATCATTCGCAGTTTTGAGTATTTTGGGGGTGTGACCGGCGAGGTGCTGGTGGACAACCAGAAGAGCGCGGTGCTGAAACCTTCCAACGAGGGCCGGCCGACCTTCAACGAGCGCTTTTTGGACCTGGCTGGCCACTACGGTTTCACTCCGCGGGCTTGCCGCCCCTACCGGGCGCGCACCAAGGGTAAGGACGAGCGGATGGTCGGGTACGTCAAGCAGCATTTCTTCGTGCGCTACCGAAAGTTTGAGAGTTGGGCACATCTCAACCAGTTGGCGGAGAGCTGGCTGCGGGAAGAAGCCGACCGCCGGGTACAGGGCACGGTCAAAGAGGTGGTAGCCGAGCGGTTCGAGCGGGAGCGCCCCGCGCTCAAGCCTCTGGCCGTGAAGCGCTATGATACTGCATACCTGGAAGTACGCCAGGTGGGCTGGGATGGCTATGTGGACGTGGGCGGCAACCGCTACAGCGTTCCTTCCGCCCTGAGCGGACAAACTGTGACGGTGCGTATGGGGTTGGATGGCATCTTGCGTGTATTTCAGGGCGAAACCCTGGCCGCCACGCACACTCTCGCCGACAAATCCGCCGGTTGGCGCACGATCCCCGAGCACCACGCCGACCTGTGGAAAGACCTGCTGAAAGTCGAGCAGCGTCCCCTGGCGACCTATGCGGAGGTGGCCTGATGGAACTGCCCAACCTGTTGGAAAAACTGCGCATGGATCATCTGGAGGCCCAACTGGATGCGGTCTGCGAGCAGGCCGCCCAACGCCAGCTCGACTACAAATCCTTTCTCAGCCAGGCGCTGCAAGCCGAGTGGCAGGGGCGTTTCCAGCGTGGGATCGATGCCCGCCTGCGCCAGGCCCGTTTTCCCTGGCTCAAGACCCTCGAACAGTTCGAGTTCGACTTCCAGCCCAGCCTCGATCGCCGTCAGGTACGGGAATTGGCCGGGATGAGCTTCGTCGAACGCGGGCATAACGTGGTGGTTTTAGGCCCACCCGGGGTCGGCAAGACCCATCTGGCGATTGCCCTTGGGATCAAGGCAGTGGAAGCGGGGTATTCAGCCCTCTTTCTCACCCTCGAAGCGTTGATGACCCGTCTGGTAAAAGCCGCCAACGAGAACCGTCTGGAACGCAGTCTGCAGCAACTCACCTATCCTAAAGTCTTGATCATCGACGAAATCGGCTACCTGCCGCTTTCCAACCTGGAAGCCAGTTTGTTCTTTCGCCTGGTCGTTCGCCGTTATGAGCGTGCCAGTCTGATTGTGACCAGCAACAAAAGCTTCTTGGATTGGGGTGATGTCTTCAACGACCCGGTCCTGGCGACCGCCATCCTCGATCGTTTGCTGCATTACTCGACCACCTTGAACATCAAGGGCGAGAGCTACCGGCTGAAAGAAAAACGTCGGGCGGGATTGTTGGGGCGGCAAACCACCCCGGAACAGGAGGTGACCAGCGAACCTTAAAGAATCGCACTGGACTTTTTGATCGTTGAAAAAGGGACTTTTTAAACCGATGATTTGTGGACATTATCACCCGATCTTGACAGAGGCTACGGATACACGTGTTGTCTCACCTGTTCGACGGTCATGTACAAAGATATCTGCATAGCCGTTGGTGTCACAAGGGACTAAATTGGTTGCAAAAGAATTAAAAACCACGACCTGTCCATCGGCCGAAATAGAATTAACCCAGGACTGGGCGTTTGCTTGGGTCCCATCTGAGGCGATAGAGACGCGCTCGGTCATCCCTGTCTGCCGATCATGGACAAAGACATCATCAAAACCATTGGTGTCATTACTGACCAAGTTGGTAGCACAAGATGTAAATGCTATGTAATGCCCATCGGCTGATACATAAGCATTTTGTGCAATATTTACATCCCAATAATAAGGAAAAAAAGGTAAATTAGTTCGAATATTGATAAATGAATCACAATTTGCTTGTGATCCGTCAGAAGTTATTGAGACACGCTCAGTCACACCAGTCAACCGATCATGAACGAAGACATCCTCATAATTGTTAGTATCATTACGTACGAGGTTGAAAGCATTTGAAGTAAATGCAACGAAACGTCCATTTGCTGAGATTGAAGGAGGATCACAACGATAACAGCTTAATATTTGCTCTGATCCATCCGTGGCTACCGAGACGCGTTCGGTCACGCTTGTCTGCCGATCATGGACATAGACATCCGCTTCATGATTGGTATCATCGCTAACCAGGGAAGAACTGGATAAAAAAGCCACAAAGCGCCCATCACCAGAGATAGAAGGGTAGAATCCAGATCCTAGTGATCCATCCGATTTATTAGAAACACGCGTGGTTTCTCCAGTTTGCCCATCATGGACATAGATATCCCACAAATAGTTTGGTACGCCAACAACCAGAGTATCAGCCGATGATTCAAAAGCGATATAGCGTCCTTTCGCGGAGATTGCAGCAGATCTTGAAGCACCATATCCCTGCCAACCATCAGAGGATACCGAGACGCGCGTGGTTGAGCCATATATTGACATTACTTCGGATTTAGCGAATAAATTATTTGTTCCGAAAAACGGGAGTAATACAGAAAGAATCACGAGCAGCCAGCAAATTCGTTTCATCGTATTTTCTCCGCTATTGGGAGTTCGAATTGGCTATCTTATGGATAAGAAAATATTCGAATTGAATTTCCTACAATTTACCCCGCAAATTTATTATAGCATATTTATCAAACGATAAAATAGCTGTTTCGATTAAATTATATTTAGCCTCTTATACCAAACAATAGAATATCTCTTATCGCAATTCAAAATTAGCTTTGGGAAGAAAAATCTTCAAGTGAATTATTGCATGGGGATAAGCACCACAAAGAGAAGGGGGCCCTTCTTGACAGTCCGGCAAAGACTGCTATACTGGCAACTGTTATTTTCCATATAAAATTATCCTGACTTTCTGCATTTCCGGAAACCAACCCTTATGTCCGAATCCATTACCCCCGAAATATTCGACCACCTGGTCTCGCTGGCTGCCCTGGAGCTGTCTCCAGACGAAGCGGAGTACCTGCGCGGGCAGCTCAATGCCCAGCTGACCGCCATCCGCGAGCTGGTGGCTATCCCCATCGACGAAAGCGCCGCCATCACCTCCCACGGCATCCCCTATCCCCCGCAGATCAGCCCGGCGCTGCGCAAGGATGCCTGGCAGCCCTGCGAGAACCCCGAAGAGATCCTGGAGCAGGCGCCCCAGGTCGAAGAGGGCTACATTATCGTCCCCGAAATCCCCCACACGGAATTGGAATAAGCCATGGAGCTGTGCGATCTCTCCGCAATAGAGCTGGCCGGGCTGGTGCACCAGCGCCAGGTCTCGGCAGTCGAAGCGCTGCAGTCGGCCCTGGACCGCATCGCGGCGGTCGATGGGCGCCCCGGGACGCTTGAGCCCGGCGAGCTGACCCCTGAAGACGAGCGCAAGGTGCACGCCTTCATCACCCTCACCGAGAGCGAAGCCCGCCGCCAGGCTGAAGAGGTCGACCGGCGCCTGGCAGCCGGCGAGGACCCGGGGCCACTGGCCGGCGTGCCCTTCACCGTTAAAGATATCTTTGTCACCCGGGGCATCCCTTCCACGGCCGCTTCGCGCATTCTGGCCAACTTTCGCCCGCCCTACACCGCTACCCCGGTGCAGCGCCTGCAGGATGCGGGCGGGGTGATGCTGGGCAAGGTCAACCTGGATGAGTTCACCTTCGGCTCATCCAACGAATCGTCGGCTTTCCGGCCCACCCCGCGCAACCCGTGGGATCCCTCGCGCGTGCCGGGCGGATCGTCGGGCGCCAGCGCGGCGGCAGTCGCGGCGGGCGAAGGGGCGCTTTCCATCGGCACGGATACGGCCGGGTCGATCCGCCAGCCGGCTGCTTTTTGCGGCGTGGTGGGGGTCAAACCCACCTACGGGCGCGTCTCGCGCTACGGCCTGATCGCCTTCGCTTCCTCGATCGACTGCCCGGGCCCCGTGGCGCGCAGCGTCTCGGATGCCGCCCAGATGCTCCAGGTGATGGCCGGGCCGGACCGGCGCGACAGCACGGCGGCGAACGTCCCGGTGCCCGATTACCTGGGCGCTCTTTCGCGTGGCGTAAAAGGATTGCGCATCGGCCTCTCGCCGGATTATTTCCGCATCACGTATCCCGATCCATCTACCGGAGAGCTGCTCGAGCAGCCGTTCCCCGCCGAGATCCAGGGGCCGGTGGAGCGAGCCGCCCACCTGCTGGCAGGGATGGGTGCGGAAATTATTCCGGACGTGCCCATGCCCAACACGCGCTACGGCGTCCCGGTTTATTTTGTCATCAGCCGGGTCGAGGCGGCATCCAACCTGCACCGCTACGACGGGGTCAAATACGGCTGGCGCACCCGCCAAAAGACGGCCGACCTGAGCGAGATGTACCGCAAGACGCGCGCCGAGGGGTTCGGCTTGCAGCCCAAGCTGCGCATCTTGATGGGGATGTACGTCAGCGCAGCCCAGTACAGCGAGCAGTATTACAACCGCGCCCTGAAAGTGCGCAGCATGATCCGCCAGGACTTCGACCGGGTTTTCGACCCCCAGGGTGCATACCGGCTGGACGCCCTGCTCACCCCCACTACCCCCACGACGGCTTTCCCTATGCAGGCTGTGTACGGCAATTCGGTGCTCATGCAGTACGCCGACCAGCTCACCGTGCCCGCTAACCACGCCGGCGTGCCCGGCATCTCCATCCCCGGCGGCCTGGATCGAGAAGGCCTGCCCATCGGCATCCAGCTCCTGGGGCCGGATTTCAGCGAAGCCACCCTGTTCCGCATTGCCCGGGCTTTCGAGCAAGCCACCGAGGGCGACCCCTGGCGGCAGGCGCAGCCCAGAGTGCTGGCGGGAGGATAGAACCATGGAATACGAAGCCGTTATCGGTCTCGAGACCCACATCCAGCTCAATACCCTCACCAAGATCTTCTGCTCCTGCAAAGCCGATTCGTGGTTCGACCCGCCCAACAGCAATATTTGCCCGGTGTGCACCGGTTTGCCGGGCTCGCTCCCCGTGCTAAACGAAACAGTGGTCGAAAAAGCCGTGCTGCTGGCGGCTGCCATGCACGCCGAGATCCAGCCGCTGTCTTTCTTTGCACGCAAGAACTACTTCTACCCGGACCTGCCCAAGGGGTATCAAATTTCGCAGTACGACCAGCCCCTGGCGGTCGGCGGCTACCTGGACCTGCCCATCCCGCAGGGCTACACCCGCCGGGTTTCAATCTGGAAGCTGCACATCGAGGAGGACGCCGGCAAGACCAAGAACGACGCCGGACGCCGGCAGATCGACTTCAACCGCTGCGGCGTGCCCCTGGTCGAGATGGTCACCGGGCCAGACCTGCGCAGCGCCGACGAAGCAGCCCAATATCTGATCCGGCTGCGGCAGCTTTTACGCTGGCTGGGCGTCTCGGAAGCCGACATGGAGAAAGCTCACCTGCGCTGCGACGCCAACGTTTCTATTCGCCCGCAAGGCGCCACGCTCCTCAACCCGAAGACGGAGATCAAGAACGTCAACTCGATCGACGCCGTGCGCGAGGCCATCGCCAAGGAGATCGAGCGCCAGACGCGGGAGGTCACCGCCGGGCGCCTCATCCAGGCCTGGACCCTGGAGTGGGACGAAGATGCCGGCGTCCTGCGCAAGATGCGCTCCAAGGAGACCGAGGCCGATTACCGCTACTTCCGCGACCCGGACCTGCTGCCCCTGCGGGTGGATGAGGCCTGGCGCAAGCGCATCCTGGCAGATCTGCCCGAGCTGCCCCTGGAGCGGAAGGCGCGCTTCGAAGCCCAATACGGCCTGCCTGCCTACGACGCCGATATCCTCACCGCGGAACGCCGCCTGTCCGATTACTTCGAAGCCGCGGTAAAAGCTTACGGCAGCGACCCCAAGCGCGTCTCCAATTGGATGATGAACGATGTCACGCGCATGATCAACGAGCGCAACACCCCGCCCGACCGGCTCAAGCTGACCCCGGCCTACCTGGCGGAGATCCTGCGGTTGGTGGATGCGGGTACGATCAACATCTCCACCGGCAAAGCGCTTCTACTCAAGGTGGAAGAAAGCGGGCGCCTCCCGGCTGAAATCGTCCAGGCGGAAGGGCTGGCGCAAGTCAGCGATACGGGCGCCATCCGCGAGGTGTGCGCGGAGGTGCTGGCAGAGAACCCCAAAGAAGCGGCGGCTTACAAAGCCGGTAAAGTCACTTTGATCGGCTGGTTCGTCGGCCAGGTGATGAAAAAGATGCGCGGCAAAGCCGACCCGGCCCTGGCGCGGCAGGTATTGGAGGAATTACTAAAATGAAAAAATTCATGACCCTCCTGGGCGTGTTTACTGTTGGCGAGGGGCTGGTGCTGGCGCTTTTGCCCGAAGGCTACATCGATTTTTGGGCTAAGATCGTCAGCTTTACGCTGCCGAAAGGAACTATTTCACCGCGCGGCTATGCCGCAGCCAGGCTGTTGGGCCTGTCCGAAATGGTCTTTGGCGTCTGGTGGGTGACCCAAGGCTTATCCGCGGGAGAAGCTCTGGATCAGGAGGGGGAAGGATAGATCAGAGTTCGATAAGCTGGGCAAATGTGAAATACTTCCTTAACTTGACTTAATGGGTAATTTAACTGTATAAACTAATCTAAGATCGTGGTCCGAACAACTGCAAGGACAAAACGATTTGGGCGCGTCGCCCAGACTCGTATTGGATCACACCTGTCTCACACCAGATTAATCTAACAATATAGATTTGCCACCTGCCGGTTCGAGCCGGCATGAAGGGTTAATCGGTACAACGTACCGGTTTATCCACAAGATTGCTGTTCCAGGATCGATGGGAGGAGCTATGGAAAACCCTTATCAAAGCGCAGTGTCGCAGCTCGAAGCTGTGGCGAACAAATTATCCCTTTCACCGCAGGAAGTGGAAATCTTGAGCCGCCCTCAACACGTGCACAAGACGACTCTGGAGGTCGCCATGGACGATGGCAGGCGCGAACATTTCCCCGCCTTTCGCTCGCAGCACAATAACGCCCGAGGGCCCTACAAGGGAGGCATCCGTTTCCATCCCCAGGTCACCGAAAATGAAATCAAAGCGCTCTCCATGTGGATGACCTGGAAGTGCGGTGTGGTGGGGATTCCGTATGGTGGGAGCAAGGGAGGCATCATCGTCGACCCCCGAGCGCTTTCTGGCGCCGAATTGGAGCGGCTTGCGCGCGCTTACGCCAGGTGGGCTGCGGACTTCATCGGCCCCTGGCAGGACGTGCCTGCGCCGGACGTCAATACCAACGGTCAAATCATGGCCTGGATGGTCGATGAGCTCGAAAAGGTGTGGAGCCAGAAACACAGCCCGAACGGTACGGTCAATATTCGCGCGACTTTCACCGGCAAGCCTCTCGCCATCGGCGGATCCCACTGCCGCGAAGAGGCCACCGGGATGGGTGCGCTGGCCGTATTAGACAACCTGGCCCTGCGGATGGGCTGGGATAAAAAAGCCCTCCGGATAGCCGTGCAGGGGTTTGGCAACGGCGGATACTGGTTCGCCAGGCTGGCGGGTGAAAGCGGCTACACCATTGTTGCCGTCTCCAACTCTAAAGGAGGCATTTATGCTCCTGAGGGATTGCAGGCGGAGGCGGTCTTGCGCCACAAGCAGGAGACCGGCCTGTTGGCCGGCTTCCCCGGCTCGAGCGCGATTTCGAACGAAGAGCTGCTGGCGCTCGACGTGGACGTGCTCGTTCCCGCAGCCCTCGAGAATGTCGTCACCACCGAAAATGCCGATCAGGTGCGCGCCCGGGCAATCATCGAGATCGCCAACGGGCCGGTAACGCCGGAAGCGGACGAAATCCTGCGCTCGCGTGGGATCATTTCCGTGCCGGATATATTGGCCAACGCCGGTGGGGTAACCACCTCTTATTTCGAGTGGGTGCAAGACCTGCAGGGCTATTTTTGGGAAAAGGATGACGTGGCCGCACGCCTGAAGAAGGTGATGGACCGATCATTCAGCGATGCCTGGGCGATCTACGAAACCTCACCCGGGCTGACCCTGCGGATGGCGACCTATATGTTATCCATCCGGCGCGTGGTGGAGGCCATACGTGTCAAAGGGACCCTGCCCTAGGCCGGTTGCTGGCTTACTTTTCCACGGGCGGGTGCAGCTTGTTCCAGGTCTCATCGTCGACCAGGGTAACCACGCGGAAAGATTCGGCGTAAGCCATCTCTTTGCCGCGGCCTCTGGTCGCCGCCCGCTCTTTGATGGAGGGTTCGGGGTCCCAATCTTTCATCTGGCTCTTGTGTGCGCGCAGCGCTTTGATCTTCAGGTCAATCGTTTCTTCGATATTGACATAAAGATCCGCCCCATTCCATTCGCTGACGTATACCTTGCGCGGTTTGTAGGCTTTAAAGCCTTCTGCCTCCAGCTCCTCGAACAGGTTGGGCTGCCCGGCAGCAGGAAAAACGGCATCCAGGGCAGCCGTGCCGGCCGCGCGGTGGTCAGGGTGGTTGATGTAATCTTCCCCTGCCCACACGCGGGTCGGGTCCTGAGCAACCACTACCTCCGGGCGGAAGCGGCGGATCTCACGCACGAGCTTCTTACGCAGCTCCAGGGTGGGCACCAGCAGCCCATCCGGCTCGCGTAGGAAGATGATTTCTTGAGCGCCCGCAATCGCGGCGGCTTCACGCGCCTCGGCCTCGCGGATTTCAGCGGCGCGCTCGCGGGTCATTCCCGGCTCGTCGATGCCCACATCTCCGCTGGTGCAGAGCACGTAAGAGACCCGCGTCCCCGCCCTGATCCAGCGCGCCAGCGTCCCCACACAGCTAAACTCGATATCATCCGGGTGCGCCGTGATCGCCATGGCGCTTTCCGGGGTATAAAAGCCAGATAACATAATGCATTTCCCTCGTTACAAAATAAGATCGTTTGTATTCTACTCTCGCCTGGCGGATGTGGCAATGAGGTAATCAGTAGAGGTGTGTTTCAATTTCAGGGCGATCAAAGCCCCTACCCTTACCCTCCCCCAGGGATTTGTGGAATCGGGTAAATCCGCTATCTTTTCCTGGGGAGGGAGATAACCGGTCCTCGTCAGCCTGTTGAATTGACTTACAATTAGTCATTCCATCATTAAGGAGCGCACGATGAAAATTCTTATCTCTTGCGATATGGAAGGGACCTGCGGGGTGGTCAACTTCAACCAGGTCGAGCCCCCGGATATGCTGCCGGCGCACGGGATCCGCCCCTCGCCCGATTATGAATGGGCGCGCCGCTTGCTGACGCGTGAGGTCAACGCCGCCGTCGAAGGGGCATTTGCGGGGGGGCGCCGAGGAGGTCTTCGTCAACGAATCGCACGATGGGATGCGCAACATCCTCCCCGAAGAGCTGCATCCCAAAGCCAGGCTGATCAACGGCAGCGGAAAACCTTTATCCATGGTCCAGGGCGCCGACCTGGGGGTGGATGCGCTCATCCTGACGGGCTACCACGCGGCAGCGAACACGCCGGGAGCGGTCCTTGCCCATACATACACCCTTTCGATCCAGGAAGTGCGCCTGAACGGGGTGCGCGTGGGTGAAGCCGGCCTCAACGCGGCCATCGCCGGGCACTTCGGCGTTCCGGTAGCGATGGTTGCCGGCGACGACAAAGTGGTCAAAGAGGTGAAAGAGCTGTTGGGCGACCAGGTCGTGGGGGTGGCGGTGAAGCAGGGCATCCGCCATGGAGCGGCCATTCAGATGCATCCCATGCAGGCGCGCAATCTGATCCGGGAGGGCGCCGAGAAAGCCGTGCGCGGGGCGAAGAGCCTCAGCCCTTATAAACCGGCGTCTCCGATCTGTATGGACCTCATGCTGCTCTACGGCACCCAGGCTGACCGGGCAGAAGACTTCCCCGGGGTGCAGCGCACCGGCTGGACGAGCGTTTCCTACACTGCCCCGGATATGCTCCAGGTGGCTAAGGCTTTCCTCAGCCTGCTTCCGATTATCGCCATTCCATAAATCGATAGGGGCGGCGCGCGGCTGCGACCTCATCGTCGCAGCTGGCGCGCTGCAGATTGCTGCCACGCGGTCCATCGCAGAGGCTTGGCGGCGGTTAATGATGCGGA
>JAMCRR010000035.1:0-25023 GCA_023381565.1 Chloroflexota bacterium | reverse complement strand
AGGGATGATAAACAGAATGATTAAACTCTCTGCCCCCTCTGCGACTCTGCGATGAAATTTGAAACTGAAGAATCCGGCGGCACCGTGCTCACGTTCAGCATGACGCCCGGAGCCGGTTTACCTATCAGATTGCGCAGACTGTCGCGCAGCAAATTAATCAGCATGGCCGCCGGGTTCATCGCTTTCACGAACAAACCGGTCTTGCCGTCAGTAGCTGCCGAGGCCAGCCAGACGGCTTTCTCAGCCGGAACCTCAGGAGGAGCACCCCAAACGCGCAGGACCCATTCCAGCGCCTTCAGGCGGGTCTCGTAGCCGGCAACCGCTTCTGGCTTCGTCATGAACTCGGTGACCATTAGCCCGGGGTTATAAGCAAAAACACCCACGCCGCTGCCACGGTTTTCTTTAGCCAGAGCCAGAGTGAAAGATCGCTCCCAGGCTTTGGTGGAGGTGTAGGCGTTCTGAAACGCCTCAGGCCCGCTGTCGCCCCGGCCCAGGATATTGATCAGTTTGCCCGAGCGCTGCGGCAGAAATCGGCGTATGGCTTCCAGGGAGCCGTAGTAGGTCCCGAAGATGTTCGTGCGCAGCACCTGAGTAAACCGGTGGGGGTCAATCTGCACCGTCGGGCCATAAGGGCCGGCCTGGGCGGCATTGTTGACCCAGATATCCAGCCGGCCGAAGGTTTCGAGGGCGTGTTCGGCCAGCGCCCGCACCTGCGCCGGATCGGACACATCGCAGGCAATGACCGAAACCCGACCGTCAGCAGAAGGCAGGCTAGCAACGGCCTGCTCCAGTGCGTCAATCGAGCGTGAGGAGAGCACCACCGCGGCGCCCTCGCGCAGATATGCCCTTGCGATCGCCAGTCCAAACCCCCGGCTGCTGCCGGTAATTACAGCGACTTTATTCTCGAGGATGCCCATATTGCTGAATGATTTTTCTAGATCGAAAAATCTTCTCCTTTCCAGACGCCGTGTTCGGGCGCATGCGGCACGGATTCTTGCTCACCCGGGCTTGCCCGGCCATCCACCCGCTTTTCCAGCTCCTGCAGCCGTTTCATCACGGAGGTCAGCGAGACACCGATCAAATCCGGCAGCTCGCCGTGCTCCAGGTCGGCGGCCTCGCGCGGCGGGCGGGGCTTGCTGCGCTCAACCACCTGGCCCGGGACGCCCACCACGACCGAGTTCGGCGGGACTGATTTTACCACCACCGCGTTCGCCCCGATGCGGCTGTGATCGCCGATGGTGATCGCTCCCAGGATTTTAGCCCCTGCCCCCACTACTACGTGGTCTCCCAATGTAGGGTGGCGCTTGCCTTTATGCAGGCTCGTCCCGCCCAGGGTCACCCCGTGGTAGAGGGTCACGTCGTTCCCGACCTCGGCCGTCTCGCCGATGACCACGCCCATGCCGTGATCGATGAAAAACCCCGTCCCGATCTGCGCAGCCGGGTGGATCTCAATCCCGGTCAGGAAGCGCGCCAGTTGAGAGAGCCAGCGCCCGGCCAGTTTGAATTCGTGCCTCCACAGCCAATGGGCCAGGCGGTGGCCCCAGAGAGCCTGCAAGCCCGGATAGTTGATCAGCACGTCCAGGGTGCTGCGCGCCGCCGGGTCCCGGTCAAGCACCGCCTGGATATCGCCGCGCAGCATGTGCAGCAGCGGCGCCGGCTTTTGCCCGGCGGTATAGGAGGGTTGCCTTACTTCTTCATAGTTAGCCATCGTTGTCACTCCACCAGGTCTGCATATAAGGGCGTGCTCAGGTAGCGCTCGCCAAAGTCCGGGGCAATAACGACGATCAGCTTGCCGGCGCTTTCAGAACGGCGCCCCACCTGCAGCGCAGCCCACACCGCCGCTCCGGCCGAGATGCCCACCAGCAGCCCTTCTTCGCTCCCCATGCGCCGGGCGGTTTCGAAGGCGTCATCGCCCTTGACGCGGATGACCTCGTCGTAAATCCGGGTATTGAGCACTTCGGGGACGAAACCCGCCCCGATGCCCTGCAGCGGGTGAGGCCCCTTCTGCCCACCGGATAGGACCGGCGAAGCATCGGGCTCTACGGCGAAAACCTTCACCGAGGGCTTGCGGCTCTTGAGCACCTCGCCCACCCCGGTGAGCGTGCCGCCCGTCCCCACTCCGGCGACCAGCATATCCACTTTGCCCTCGGTATCGCGCCAGATTTCCTCGGCTGTCGTCTTGCGGTGGATCTCGGGATTAGCCGGGTTGTTGAACTGCTGCGGCATGAAATAACGGTCGTTTGAGGCAACCATCTCCTCCGCCCTGCGGATTGCCCCGGCCATTCCCTCGCTGCCGGGGGTCAGCACGAGCTCGGCGCCGTAAGCACGCAGCAACATGCGCCGCTCTTTGCTGAAAGTTTCCGGCATGGTCAAAACGCATTTGTAGCCCCGCGCTGCGCAGACCATGGCCAGGGCAATGCCGGTGTTGCCGCTGGTGGGTTCAACTATGACGGTCTGGGGGGTGATTCGACCGGCTTTTTCGGCGGCGTCGATCATGGCCACGCCAATGCGATCTTTGACGCTGTGGGCCGGGTTGAAGGATTCCAGCTTGACGACGATTTCGGCTGAGATGTCGCTGGAAACGCGGTTCAAGCGCACCAGGGGAGTATTTCCGACCAGCTCAGTGATATTATTCGCGATTTTCATCAATAATCTCCTAAAATGTCATACACAATTATCAGCCACAGATGAACGCAGATAAAATCTGATGATTTTTTGATCTTTTGATTTTTTATCCATCCGTATTTACCTTTGTTTATCTGCGTTCAACCTATCTGTGTCGATCTGTGTTCATCTGTGGTTTAAAACAACACGGCCAACTGGCAAAATAACAGGCAGCGAACCCGTTATCTCCGCGATCTCGAACTCTATGCGGGGTTATCCGCTGCCAACGCCAATTGACCGTTAATTCGTATCGAGTTAACCGAAGAAGGCGGTGGCTAGGAGCCCCGCCTCAAACACATGCAAATCCGCACAACCATCTCCACGAATACGATCCTTGATGTAAGATTAGTTTGGATTATACAGGGAAAATTATTAATGTCAAGTGTCTAATTTAAAGGCAGGTAGAGCAGGAAGGCGGCAGGTTTTACTTTTACATAGTGATGACGACTTTTCCTCGAGTGTGCCCTGCGCCAAAATAGCGGAAAGCCGCGGCAGTCTCAACCAACGGGTAGCATCGATCGATGACCGGGACGATTTTTCCAGCTTCGAGAAGCTCTTTCATGAAGATCAAGTCCGCCTGGTTGATCCTCGTTATCCCCATGGAACCCATTTTCTGTGTCCCCATCCTTGACATCAACGGTCCCAGGAGCATGGCTTGCAGCATAGCCTGGAGGATATGGTTGCCGGAACTACCAACCATGACATAGGCACCCCTGGGGCTTAATGCGCGTCGATACTCCCAAATCGGATGATACCCATTAACCGCCAGGATCAGATCATATTTTTGCCCATTTCGGGTGAAATCTTCCTGCGTGTAATCGATGACGTGGTCGGCGCCAACCGAACTTGCTAGGTCCAGATTCTTTGAGCCGCACACGGCAGTAACCTCGGCCCTGCATGATTTCGCAATTTGCACCGCAAACGTACCTACACCACCACCTGCGCCATAGATCACAACCTTCTGTCCGGGCTGAACCTGGCCCTTATCGCGCAGACCCTGCAGTGCGGTGAGCCCCGCCACAGGGACGGCCGCTGCCTGCTCGAACGTGAGGTTGGCAGGTTTGCGCGCCAGCGTTTTTTCCTGAGCACACATATAATCGGCAAAAGCGCCATGACCCCACCCGAATACATCATCACCTTGCTTGAACTGTGTCACGTCTTTGCCTGCCGCCTCTACCTGACCGGCCAGGTCGCTACCCAGGCGTGTGGCCTTTGGTTTAGAAAGTCCCCCGGCCATTAGACGAATCAGAAATACATCAGCGCTCAGAAGATGCCAGTCAGCCGCGTTAATAGAAGCCGCACGAACTTTGACCAGCACCTCATCATCTTTCGGAACTGGTTTTTCGATTTCTTTTAAAGCAAGAACATCGGGCGGCCCATATTTTGTGTATACAATGGCTTTCATCCGAGTATCTTTCCTTTCTGAAGAACTCAGATATTTCTGTGTACATGTACGGGCGATAACTATAATGAGTGGTTTGTGGGTTTCGCATTGGGTGAGATATCAAGATTTTCGTGTATACGAACGGCACTCCAATAAGTATAGTCCTGTCAGGGGAACAAACCCAGCCATAATTCCAAAGATTGGACGGTTCGGTAAAAACAGAACGCTAATTTCATCCTTCCGCCTGCATTCTTTTCTTCGTTTCCGCCACGCCCTACCCCTACTCCCGGGTACTTTATTGTATAATTCGCTTAGTTTTGGAGGTTCAATGGAAATTACCTGGTACGGACATTCCTGCTTTCGGCTCTCCGAGCGAGGCTACGCCACCGTTGTCACCGACCCCTACGATCACCGGCAGATCGGGTACGAGGCGCTACGCCTCAAAGCCGACGTGGTGACCATCAGCCACGAATCGCCGGGCCACAGCTTTCTGCCGGCAGTGAAGGGAGATGTCTACCAGATTACCGGGCCGGGCGAGTATGAGATTGGGGGCGTGTTTATCACCGGCGTCCAGACCAACGGCCATATCAAGAAAGACGAGGTCGAGCCGCGCAATACGTTGTATGTTTTCGATTATAACGGCCTGACCGTCGCTCACCTGGGAGATATGAATAAAGTGCCCAGCCAGACGGAAGTCGAAGCCCTGGGTTCGGTCAACATCGCCCTGGTTCCGGTGGGCGGGGGCGCGGCGTTGAACGCCTCCAAGGCGGCGGAGGTGATCAGCCTGCTCGAGCCAAACGTCGTTATCCCCATGCACTATGCCACGCCGCTGGTCAAATCCAAACTGGACTCACTGCAGAAGTTCCTCAAAGAAATGGGACTGGAAAAAGTCGATCAGGTGCCATCGTTGAAAGTGGGGAATGCCAAAGCCCTACCGGAGGAAACCCACGTCGTGGTCCTGGAATATTCCCAACATGGGTAGGAGCACATCTTGGCCGTCAAACTGATCATGACCTGGGATATCGCCCCAGAGCACGAGCAAGAATATTTTGAATTCGTCGTCCGGGAGTTTATTCCCGGCATTCAGCGCCTCGGGTTCGAGGTCAGTGACGCGTGGGCGACGGTTTACGGCGATCAACCCCAGATTATGGTCGGTGCAACATCAGCCACTTCTTCCAAAGTCAGGCAGATCCTGCATTCCTCCGAATGGAAAAGCCTTAACAACCAGCTCTTGGATTTTGTTAAAAACTACACGTTCAAGATCGTCGACGCAAAGGGCGGATTTCAGTTTTAATCAGGGCGGTATCGGTGGGCGAGCTATCACAGCGCCTTCTTGATTGGTATCATAGGCATAAACGAACTTTACCCTGGCGCGATCATCCAGATGCGTATGCCGTTTGGGTCTCTGAGATCATGCTCCAGCAAACGCGTGTGGAGACGGTGCTTGCGTATTTCCAGCGCTGGATGGAGCGCTTTCCAACTTTGCAGACGCTGGCGGAGGCTACCGAGGAGCAGGTCTTGCAGGTGTGGGAAGGGCTGGGCTATTACAGCCGGGCGCGCAACCTGCACCGGGCTGCGCGGGTGGTGGTTGACGAGTTCGGCGGGCGCCTGCCCTCCGATCGCCGCCTCCTGGAACAGCTCCCCGGGGTGGGGCGCTACACTGCCGGGGCGATTGCTTCGATGGCTTTCGGCCAGGATGAGCCCGCCCTGGATGGCAACATCCGGCGGGTGCTGGCGCGCCTCTTCGACCTCACTCTGCCGGCGCGTTCCCCAGAGGGCGAGCGCCGGCTGTGGGAGCTGGCTGCCGAACACCTGCCCGCCGGCCGGGCCGGAGATTACAACCAGGCCTTGATGGACCTGGGCGCCACAGTCTGCACCCCGCGGCGCCCCAACTGCCCGCTTTGCCCCCTGGCAGGGTTGTGCCAGGCGCGCTCTTTGGGGGTGCAGGAGCAGCGCCCGGTGACGCTCCCCCGGGCTGCGCTGCCCCATTATCTGGTCGCGGCGGCGATTTTATCCCGCGGGCCTCAGGCCGGCGACTGCGGCGAAGTGCAAATCCTGATCGCCCGCCGCCCAAGCCGGGGTTTACTGGGTGGGCTGTGGGAATTCCCCGGCGGCAAACTGCAGGAGGGCGAGGAATTTTGCGATGCCCTGCGCCGCGAGATCCGCGAGGAGCTGGGCGTATCGGTCAAAGTTGGGGAAGAGTTCGGCATTTACCGGCATGCCTATACTCATTTCCGGGTGACATTGCACGCGTTTTGTTGTACACTAGTGAAGGGGGAACCATACCCGCTGAACGCCAGCGCTCTTGCCTGGGTGCTGCCCTCCGATCTGGCTGCTTATCCAATGGGAAAGATCGACCGGCAGATTGCGCGCAAATTGGCAGCTACAGGCTCAGACGGCCGGCACGCTAACCGGGGCGCTGAGGATGGGATCGATTGATCGATATGTTTGACCCTTCCCCGTTTTCTGAACAACGCCTGCGCATGGTTGCGGAACAAATCGAGCGCCGCGGCATCCATGATCCGCGCCTGCTCGAAGCCATGCGCTGGGTGCCGCGCCATCTGTTTGTGGACCCCGAGTTCCAGGAGGCGGCCTACGAGGACTGCCCCCTGCCCATCGGAAACGGGCAGACCATCTCGCAGCCCTACATCGTGGCCCTGATGACCCACCTGCTCAGACTGAAGGGGAGTGAAACCGTGTTGGAGGTGGGCACCGGCTCGGGGTACCAGGCTGCCATATTAGGGCTATTAGCCCGCCAGGTATTTACCCTGGAGGTTTACCCGGCTCTGGCCGAAGCCGCCGCCCGGCTGCTGGCGGAGCTAAAACTCACCAATGTCGAGGTGCGCGTTGCCGACGGCTCGCTGGGCTTGCCCGAGAAGGCCCCCTACCAGGGCATCCTGGTCACGGCGGCCGCCCCCTGCGCTCCCGGACCATTGCTCGAGCAGTTGGGATCCGGAGGCCGCCTGGTCATTCCAGTCGGGGCGCGCGGCAACCAGGACCTGCAGCTCTGGCAGCATAAGGGGACTCGCTTTTTCTCCAAAGATATCGCCCCGGTCGCTTTTGTGCCCTTACGAGGATCATTAGGTTGGAAAGAAAACGAATGGAGGTAAAAACGTCTCACAAATACAGGGTTCTCACATTGTGGCTGGCAGTGCTGGCTATGCTTGCAGCTGCCGCCGGGTGCACTCCGGCCTCCACGGCGACACCTTCGCCGACTTCTCCCCCGCCAACGCAGGCTCCCACGGTCACTCTCGCCGTGCCCGTGACTGCTTCAGCCACGGCGACAGAGCAACCCACCCCCATTCCGGCAACCCCAACCCTGCAGGCGACCGCTTTACCCGCTTCGGGGGTGCCCAACTTCAAACACATTCTTGTAGTGGTGCTGGAGAACCACGAGTTCGGCTCTGTCATCGGGAACAACCAGATGCCGAACTTCAACAATTGGGCAAAAGAGTATACGCTGCTGACCCAGTATTACGCCGTCACCCATCCCAGCCTGCCCAACTATATAGCTATGATTGGGGGAGATACCTTCGGCATCCATTCTGATTGCCTGACCTGCTATATCAACGAGACTAACCTGGCAGACATCATCGAAAAAGCCGGCCTAACCTGGAAGGCCTATATGGAAGATCTGCCTTCGCCTTGTTACGTGGGCAACAAGGGGGAATACGCGCAGCGGCACGACCCGTTTATTTATTTCGATGACATCCGCCTGAACCAAACCCGCTGCCAGAACAGCGTGGTCCCTTATACCGAGCTATCCACCGACCTGGCGAATAACACCCTGTCCAGTTTCTCTTTCATCGTACCCAACGTTTGCAATGACGCCCACGATTGCGGCCTCGAGACGGCGGACGCCTGGTTAGGTAAGAATATGCCGGCCATCATGCAGGCGCCGGAGTTTGCGAACAGCCTGCTCGTCATCACCTGGGACGAAGGCCAGGGCAACCACAGCTGCTGCGGATTGGGGAATTCAGCCGGGGGGCGTGTGGCGACACTGTTGATCTCGCCCCTGGTGAAAAAGGGATTCCAGGATGCCACCCCCTACTCGCACTATTCCTTGCTGAAAACAATCGAGACTGCCTGGGGGTTACCCGAGCTTGGCTTCTCTGCCAACCCGGCCACCAGCCTGATCCAGGCGCCGTTTCAAAACCCTTAATAAATTATGCGCGAGCCGCCTCCACCAGGGCGCGGAAAAGGGCCTGCATCTTATCCAGCTCGGGCAGCCACTCGGGATGCCACTGCACCGCCAGCCCGAAGGGGTGGCCGGGAAGCTCGACGGCTTCAATGACACCGTCGGTGGAAGTGGCGTCTACCACCAGACCACCGGCGAGGCGCTTGATCCCCTGGTGGTGCAGGCTGTTGACCTGCAGCGATTTAGCGCCCACAATTTGCGCCAGGCGGCTGCCCTCCACCACATCGACCTCATGGGCCAGATAGTCGCGGGGAATATTCGGGTAGAAATCGTGCTTGCGGTGGGCAGGGTGCTGGTCGGCCAGGTCGGTGTAGAGCGAGCCGCCCAAAGCCACATTAACCATCTGGATGCCGCGGCAGATGCCCAGGAAAGGCAGCCCCGAATCGAAGACGCGATGCGCCAGCTCGACCTCCAGGCGGTCGCGGTCATGATCGGTCTCTCCCACCCGCGGGTGAGGCTCGCCCTGAAAGAGAGCCGGATCAATGTCGCCGCCTCCGGTGAACAGGACGGCGTCTAAATGGGGCAGGATACCAGCCAGATGCCCTTCGCTCAAACCGACCGGAAGCAGCACAGGCGTGCCCCCGGCGCGCAGCACGGCGGTGACGTAGGCTTCCATAGTACTGATGGTTGAGTTGCCTGCCGGGTTGGGCGTGCGGCTGGTGGTGATCCCGATAATGGGTGCTGCCATAATCATCTCTCCAGAAATTGTGTACGCTACCCACAAAAATCAAAAGGGTCCAACTCTCTGATGAGCTGCACCCAATGACGACCAGGGAAGACCCTGAGGTCTAAAATTTCTGCTTGAGGCGGGCGCTTTTGCCGGTGCGGCCTCGCAAGAAGTACATCCGGGCGCGGCGCACTATATTGTGCCGGTCGACCACTACCTTCTCCAGGCGGGGGGAGCGGGTTAAGAAAGTGCGCTCCACACCGATGCCGTTGCTGGCGACCCGGCGCACGGTGAAGCTCTGGTCGTTGCCGCTCTTACGGATGAAGAGCACGGTGCCTTTAAATTCCTGGATGCGCTCGCGGTTGCCTTCTTTAATTTTCACGTGGACGCTTACCGCATCACCCGGCCGCAAAGCCGGAATATTGGGGTTGACCGGGGCCTCGACGGCCTTTATCAGTTCGCTCATGTTGATCAATCCTTGCTAATATTAATATGCCTTACCCTGCCAAGGCCCATCGTTTGCGGACAGGCGAAAAGGGATTATACCATAAAAACATTCAGGACCGAAAAAATGAGCAGTGATTTTCAGGTATTGCAGGTCAGTACCATGGAAAATTAATAACCCTCACCCTGCCCTCTCCCAGGGATTCTCGACCATTGATCTGTTAAGTCTTCCCCCTGGGAGAGGGAGAAGTTCTTTAATCGGAAGATCAGGTTTGCTCATCGCCGGGAGGGGCAGGGGTGGGATGATTGAATATTTTGGCCAATAACACGATACAATTTAACCGCATCGAAATCCTATTTCTGGCAAAATCGATTCATCAGGTTAGAAATCGAGGCTAAATCCATTAAACTCAGTCAATCAGGGGTGCGCAGATGAAAAGCTTTCGCAAAGAATTATGGTTCAATATCCCCAGCCGGCGGGCGTTTATCAACATCACTCCCCAGGTCGAGGAGTGCGTCCAGGAGAGCGGCATACGCGAGGGGCTCGCCCTGGTAAACCCCATGCACATAACGGCTTCGGTGTTCATCAACGACGACGAGCACGGGCTGCACCAGGATTTCGACGCCTGGCTGGAGGAGCTGGCCCCGCACGCCCCCACCGACCGCTACCGGCACAACGACACCGGCGAGGACAACGCCGACGCCCACATCAAACGCCAGATCATGGGCCGCGAGGTGGTGGTGGCGATCACCAACGGGCGGCTGGATTTCGGTCCCTGGGAGCAGATCTTCTACGGGGAGTTCGACGGACGAAGAAGGAAGCGCGTGCTGGTGAAGATCATCGGGGAGTGAGGCCATGGGTGAAGAGCCGCTGCCGGTCGAAAAACAGGCGCTTCTGGATGCCCTGGTGGAGAGCTTGAGCGCCGTCCAGGGTGTGCGGGCGGTCGTCCTGGGCGGCTCGTATGCTCGCGGCACTCAGCGCCCAGATTCCGACCTGGATATCGGCCTGTATTACCGGGAGGATCAGCCTTTTTCCGTCGAGGACGTGCGCCGCGTGGCAGGCTCAATTTCGGCAAATGCTGCGCCGGTGGTGACGGATTTCTACGGGTGGGGTCCCTGGGTCAACGGCGGAGCATGGATCCAAACCGCAGCCGGGAAGGTTGATTTCCTGTACCGCAATATCGAGCAGGTCGAACGCACTATCCGCGAGGCTCGGCAGGGCATCAGCCACCACGATTTCGACCAGCAGCCGGCTTTCGGCTTTTACAGCGTCATCTACCTGGCCGAAACGCGCATTTGCCTTCCGCTTTACGACCCGGATGGGACCATCGCCCGCCTGAAAACGCAAGTCGCCGTTTATCCGCCCTTGCTGAAAAAGAAGATCGTATCCGATTCGCTCTGGCTGGCCGAATTTACACTCGCCCATGCCAATCAGTATGCAAAGAGAGGGGACGTGTATTGCGCAGTGGGCGCATTTACCCGGATCCTATCGTATTTACCGCAGGCTCTTTTCGCCTTGAATGAGACATATTTTCTAAATGATAAGACCGCGATGGCCGAGATTGCCGCTTTTTCGATCCGTCCCAAGGATTTCGTCGCACGGCTCTCTGGGCTGCTGGCGCATCCCGGGCAGACCCCGGAAGAGCTGGTAGATTCGACCAGGGCGATTTATCTCTTTCCGGGAGATTGCTTCGCTTCGCTCGCAATGACACGAATATTTTGCCGTTGCCCACGAAGTGCGACCAGCTTTTAGCTCCGGATAAATGGTAAAATACAGTCCAGATTATCCAATTCGCAATAAACTGCACCATTGGAGCTGACCTTGCTTAACTTTTTCAAGCGTGCGAGTCGGTCGATCCGCGCCCTGGCCAGGGCGTTTGTCTTCCTGCTTAAGGTCTACCCGATGCTGCCCTCCCGGCCAATCGACTGGGTGACGAAAACGCCCACGATCGACAAAGTGCGCTACCCGACGCGAGGCGGCTTCGCCAATGGCGACCTCTACCGTCCATCCACTGGTGGCCCTTTCCCAGGGATCCTCCTGTGCCTGGGCGTGGTTCCATTCGAAGTCGATCATCCCCAGGTGCCGATTCTCGGCAGGGCGCTGGCGCGGGCAGGCTTTGCCGCGCTGATGTACTGGTCGCCGGCCATGCGCGATTTCCGCCTCGACCCGGAAGATATCGAGAATATTGCCCTGGCATACGATTGGTTCGTCCGGCAGCCCCAGGTCGACCCGGCGCGCAGTGGGATGTTCGGGACCTGTGTGGGAGGATCCTTTGCCTTGATGACGGCAGCCAGCCCGCTTATCCGCGACCGTGTCGGTTTCGCCGGCGCTTATGCTCCGTTTTCCTCGATGCGCATCTTTGCCCGCGATGTCGCCGGCGCTTCATGCTCAAACGGAGACAGGCGCAAACCCTGGCGGGTCGACCAGCTCACCCGCAAAGTGTTCGTCCACTCCATTACGGCAGAGCTGAAATCGAGCGAAGCCGAGAGGCTGCGCCTGGCCTTCTCAGACGGCCGCCGGCCGGACCGGGTGGGCAATTTATCTGCTGATGGGAAAAGCGTTTTCGCCCTGCTGGCTGCACAAAACATTGAGGAAACCGAGCAGGCGCTGGAAAACCTGCCCTCCGCGATGCTTTCTCGTCTTGAGGCTCTCTCGCCGCTGAATTACCTTCGGGATATTCACGTCCCGCTCATCGTCATGTTGCACGACGTGGGCGACCAGGTGATCCCGGTGGGCGAGTCGCGGCGGCTGTATGCTGCGTTTAACGGGCGAGCCGGGGTGTACTATACCGAGATGGCCTTCTCTCATCTGGACCCGGTCAAAGGCAAGCTGCCCCTCTGGCGCCTGGTCCGGGAACTGGTTAAGATGTTTCGGGCAGTGCTGCCGATGTTCGAAAAGGCAGTGTAGTGTATACTCCCTGGCCCTTGCCTGCCGGGGCAAGTTTGAGCTTGCGTTTTGTGCTCACCTCCGGTAGGGCGCTTAGTTAACTTGCCCACTGTAAGCTCATTGTATGCTCGTCCTGCGGCCGACGCTGGAACAAGCTGAAGCATGTTCTACAGGCTTATCGGGCGGCGAGCCTGCACCGGGAGCAAGGGTATGATTGCGCCCTCAATCCAGCAAAGATGGTATGGTTTCACCTACTCAACATACCGGGAAATCATTTTACCCGCCTGCCTCCACCCTCTGTCTCTTCGCCAGCACCAGTAACACCATGCCCCCCAACACAAACACGGACGCCACCGGGAAAATAGTAAAAATGCTTCGTTGGGTGATCACGCTGCCGATGGCCGGCCCCAGAAAGGAGCCCAGGTTGGAGGGCAGGTAGGCAAACGACATGACCCGGCCGCGTACCTCGGAAGTGGTGGATTGGACCAGGACGGTCATCGAGACGGCAAAAACGGCTGCGCTGAGGCCGTTGATCAAAGCCCAGGCGATGGTAAACGGAACGATCCCTTTCACAATCGCCGGTAAGGGCCACAGGACCACTTCGGCCGCCGTCCCCACCAGGAGCAATTGCCAGTAACCGTATCTGTCTGCCAGCCCCCCAAACAGCATGCTGATGATAATAGCCACCATCCCGCTCGCCCCGAGGATGATGCCGATCACCGTACCGACATCGCTTCCGGTATAGATTTCCTGGATCGCCAGCGGAACGTACGTCTGGGCGACCGCCATACTGGCAAAGAGCAAAAAAAGCGCCGCGAAAAGCGTTCTCAAGCGAGGGCTTTTCACGATGATCCCGACCGATTCTTTGGCCATCTTGAAAAGCGGCCCGCGGTTGGTGCCCGTATAATGGTCGCGATAACCGAAGGTCATGGCTAACACCACGATCAGGATCAGCCCGGCATCGATCACCAGCATCGGGCGGAAACCGACGTGGTCGACGATCGGCCCGCCGACCAGCGGACCTAAAAAGGCGCCGACTGATCCCATACTGGACATCAACGAAATCGCCAATCCCTGGCGGCTGGCGGGGGTACGCTCCGACAGGGTCGCCAGCATCAAGCCGCTATTACCCAACGCAAAGCTGGAGAGGCTGCGACCGACCAGGAACAACCACACATTCTGGGCAGGGAGCAGGATCGCCGCGATCAGGATATACACCATGTAAGAACGGACGATGATCGGTTTGCGCTGGTAGCGGTCGGCAAGAGCCCCCCAAAAGGGCAAAAAGGGAATGCCGATCAAGCCGGTGATTGCCGCAATGATGCCCGTCCATCTGGCCACGTCGCTTTGTAATACCCCCAGTGTGGGCAGGTAAAGCGGGGTAAAGGCCCGCAGTTGGCCGAAAAACAGTGATTCAATGGCGGTTCCGAAGGAAAACAAGACCAGCAGCCAGATCCACGACCTGTACCACGTGGTTATCTTTGATACCATTCACTACCTCGATGCAACTGCCAATGCGCTCAGGTATTGACAGACAGCGTGAAAATTCCCCGCAATCATACACCTTAAGGGGGCTATCTACTCACCGAATCATTTCTCGCTCTTCAATCCAGGCACACCTTCTCCTCTGGAGATACGGGGTATTTAGACTATTTAGAGATTGTAGATAAATATAATTGACAATTATCCTTGCAATATGTATAATTTATCTGCAATTGAATACTTGATCGGTTTGTTCAGGTGTGATCGCTGTTATCGGTTGGTTTACCGGAAGTCAAGCGGTGCTGAGCCTGGACCGCGTCGCCATCAGGGGGTTCCAACGCAGCTTCTACTCGATGAATTCGGTTTGACAACTCATTTGCACTGAAATCCCCCCTCCAACATCCACTACATTTAGACTTCTGGATGACGATTATTCGCCTTCAGATTGATGCTTACCAACCACATCCTGGTTGGATAAGGTTCATCTGCTGGACCGTTTTTGGCGGTGACGATTTGGATCGTTATAAATTAGAGAGTGGAGAGAGAAGCCGAGATGGATAACTGGCACATTGAAGAATCTGGCTTTGTGCCGGATGGACTTCACCACAAAGAGGCCATCTTTTCCATTGGCAACGGGTATCTGGGCACGCGAGGGACGTTTGAGGAAGGCTACCCGGAAGAAACTGCAGCCACCCTGATCGCCGGTCTGTATGACGACCGCCCGATCGTATTCACCGAGTTAGCCAACGCTCCAAACTGGCTGAATCTAAATATATCCATCAACGGGCAGCGCTTCCGCATGGATCAGGGGAAGCTGCTCGATTATCACCGTCTCCTGGACCTGCGCGACGGGACTCTCACCCGCACGCTGCGCTGGCAGAGCCCGGGTGGGGAGCAGCTCGACCTGGAGTTCGAGCGCTTTGCCAGCCTGGCGGACGAGCACGTGATGGGCGTGCGCTGCCGGGTGAGGGCAATCAATTTCGAGGGGCAGCTCGAAGTGCGCGCCGGCCTCTCCGGCTACCCCGAAAGCGAGGGTTGGGAGCACTGGAACCTGGTCGATCAAGGGAAGACCCCCCACCGCGGAGCTTTCCTGCAGTTGCAAACCCGGCACACGCACATCGACTTGTGCGGTGCTTTCCACTTGCGTCTTTTTGGGGGAGCGAAAACCCGCTACGGGTACTGGGATGCGCAGGGTTTCCCCACCATAGCCGCCCAAACCAGGATCAAACCGGGAATGCAGGTGATCGCAGAAAAGATCGTCGCTATCTACACCGGGAGAGACGTCCCGGACCCCCGGGCGGCTGCAGAGCAGAAGCTGGCTGCCGCAGCCCAGCAGGGTTACCAGGCGCTGCATGCGGCCAGCGAAGCTGCATGGAAGGAAGAGTGGCGCCGCTGCAACGTCACGATCGAGGGGGACGACGAAGCCGACCGGGATCTGCGCTTCAACCTCTTCCAGCTGCTCGCGGCTGCTCCCCGTCACGACGAGCGCGTCTCGATCCCCGCCCGCACGCTGAGCGGCTTTGGATATAAGGGGCATATTTTCTGGGATACAGACCTGTTCATCTTGCCATTTTTCACGTTTACCCGGCCTGAGATCGCCCGCAACCTGCTGATGTACCGCTATCACACCCTGGAGAATGCCCGGCAAAAGGCACGCCAGAATGGCTTCGAAGGCGCCCAATACCCCTGGGAAAGCGCATCCACCGGCGAGGAAGTCACCCCCCGCTTTGTTCCAGGCCCGGATGGCGAAAACCTGGTGCGCATCTGGACCGGCGACATCGAGCTGCACATTACTGCCGATGTGGCTTATGCGGTGATGCTTTACTGGCGGGTGGCGGGTGACGACCCATTCATGCGCGATTACGGCGCCGAGATCGTCCTGGAGGCAGCCCGCTTCTGGGGGTCGCGGGCTGCCTGGAACGCAACTCGAAAGAAATTCGAGATCCAGGACGTGATCGGGCCGGATGAAAATCACGAGCATGTCAACGATAACGCCTTTACCAACCACCTGGCGCGCTGGAATCTAAAATCGGCGTTGGAGGTCATGGAATGGCTGCGCCTGACCGACCCCCAGCGATTTGCAGATTTGGAGAAGCGCCTGGAGCTTTCGAAAGAGCGAGTGGAGCGCTGGAAGGATGTGATCGAGCGGATCGAGGCGGGCTTCGACCCGCAGACCGGTTTGTACGAGCAGTTTGCCGGCTATTTTCGGCTAGAACCGGTGGACTTGCAGAGCTACGAGCCACGTTCGCGCTCCATGCAGGCGATTTTAGGGATCGAGGGCATCCAAAAGACGCAGGTCATCAAGCAGCCGGATGTGCTCATGCTGCTCTACCTGCTCGGGCAAGAAGGCGAAATGGGTGTTCTGGAAACCAATTGGAAGTACTACACGCCCCTCACTGATCTGGCATACGGCTCATCGCTGGGACCGGCAGTGCAGGCCGCCCTGGCTGCCCGGCTCGGTCATACAGAAGACGCCTACCGGCATTTCTTGGAGGCAGCCCGCACAGACCCGGAGAATACACGCGGGAATACTCCCGATGGGATCCACGCCGCCACAGCCGGGGGACTCTGGCAAGCCGCGATATTCGGGCTCGCCGGGCTGCAGGTGGGAGAAAAGGGCTTGAAAGTCAGCCCCAGGTTGCCCTCACACTGGAAGCGCATGGAATTTAGCCTGCAGTTCCATGGCCGGCGGTACGAATTCGACTTACCCGCAGGGACTATAGAAGAAACGGCGGCGACTTCGCCGGCCGACCGTTTACCCCGGCTTCCGATCCGGGGCGCCATCTTCGACCTGGATGGGGTTCTGACCGACACTTCCGAGCTGCACTATCGCGCCTGGAAGCGCCTGGCAGACGAAGAAGGCCTGCCCTTCAGCCGGGCCGATAACGAGGGCCTGCGCGGCATCCCCCGGCGAGAATCGTTAATCCGCTTGCTGAAAGGGAAGACCCTGCCCGAGGCCCGCCTGCAGGTGCTGATGGAACGCAAGAATCGCTACTACCTGGAGATAGTCAACGATCTGACCCCCGAAGATCTGCTTCCCGGAGCGAAGGAACTGCTGCAAGAGATCCGCCGGGCAGGGGTCAAAATCGCCATCGGGTCGGCCAGCAAGAACGCTCGCCTGGTGATCGAGCGGTTGGGGATTGCCGCCCTGGTGGATGCCGTCAGCGATGGGTACAGCGTCAGCCGGCAGAAGCCGGCGCCCGACCTGTTCCTGCACGCGGCAGACCAATTGGGCATCGACCCGTCGCACAGCGTCGTTTTCGAAGACGCCGGTGCGGGGGTTGCGGCTGCCCTGGCTGGTGGAATGTGGGCGGTGGGTCTGGGACCCGGGGAGCGCGTGGGGAAAGCCCACATAATTATCCCGAACCTGGAGGGGGTGCGCTGGACCTATCTGGTTGCCCAGTTCAAGCTATGGATGGAGAGAAATATCCAGGAATTCCCTTTTACAACTCCTTAATCAGGAGGGATACCACAGGAGGTGCAACTAGAAAGAATATCTCGATATTAACCAAGAAAAATGGATATTTAAACCAAAATAACCAGTTCATTCAATTATTGGAGACCACCCATAAAATCGGAGGAGAACCAAATGAAGAATAAATGGTTCGTAACAGTTAGTTTGCTCAGTATCGCCGCACTGGCGTTAGCAGCCTGCGCGCCCAGCGCGACAGCGACTCCTACCACGGCGCCCACGACTGCAGCGGCTACGTCGGTTCCCGTCACGGGGCCGACCACGGCGCCTACGACAGCTAGCACTGCTGCAGCAACTACAGCCGCAACGACGGCCGCTACGGCTGTGGGTACTGCGGCAGCCACCGCGACCCCGCCGCCAACCCCCACCCCTGCGCCAACCGTGCCGGCAGCGCAGCTGGGTTCGTGCCCGCTGACCAACCTGGAAGCGGGAGCCACGATTACCTTCTCGGGTTGGGGCGATCCGAGCGAGCAGTCAGTTTACCGCGACTCGATCGTGCGGTTTAATGAAGTCTGCCCGGGAGTGACAGTCAATTACAACCCCATTCCGACCAACTTCCAGACCAAGCTCAAGGCTGAAATGGCCGCCGGGACGGCTCCGGATGTCTTCTATGTGGACGATCAGCTGATGCCTGCGTTCGCTCCCGCCGGACAGCTCATGCCTTTGAACTCGCTCATGCAGGAAGCCGGCGTCCAGGCTAGCTCGTTCATTCCGCAGCTTCTTCAGGAGTTTACCTTAAACGGCCAGTACTATGCCTTACCCAAGGACTGGGGCACACTCGGCCTGATCTACCTGCCGGAGGCTTTCCAGGCTGCCGGCATCCCCGAGCCTACCGCCAATTGGACCTTCCAGGACATGGCGCAGGCCGCCCTGACCATCTCGCAGAAGACCAAGTACAAGGGCTTTTGCCAGGCTCCAGATTGGGCGCGCTTCGCCGCCTGGGCTTTCTCATACGGTGGTAGCTATACCTCCCCGGACTTCAAGACGGCCACGCTGGATTCACCTCAGATCCTGCAGGCAGCCACACTGCTCGACCAGATGATCCAGAATAAATCCCTGGTCCAGCCCAGCGACGTGGGCGCCTCCTGGTGCGGCGACGCTATCGGCAAACAGCTCGTCGCCATGACGCTCGAAGGCGGCTGGCTGGTGCCCTTCATGGCACAGACCTACCCGAACGTGACCTATAAAGCTGTCATCCTCCCCAGCGGTCCTGCCGGCAAAGCAGACGTAATCTTCACCAACGGCATTGGGGTCAATGCTGCTACCAAGTACCCGCGCGCCGCAGCCGCTTTCGACTTCTTCGTGACGGGTGAGATCAACCAGCTCCTGATCCAGAACACCGGTTTCGCCTACAGCACGCACCCCGACGAAATTTCGAAGATCACCGATCCCATCGATCTGGCGATCTCTTCGGGCGGGCTGCTGCCGAAGACGCAGGTAGCGTACTACGGACCATACACTGGCGCGTTCGAGACGGTGATTACCAACGCTCTCTCGCGCATCTACCTGAAGGCTCAGACGGTCGACCAGGCTTTCGCCCAGGCCCAGCAAGATGGCCAGGCTACCCTGAACGGTCAGGGCCAATAAGTAAATAGGTTTGTGAATGGGGGGCTTCTCCTCAGAGGAGCTCCCCATTCTCTGGTTGTAGATCAAGCTAGTACAGAAAGAGTGGTAGCTCTGAATTTAACCGTGGTCATTCACCCCACCCCCGGCCCCGCCCCTCAAGTGGCGGGGAGAAAGATGATTCTGGGGATTTTTGCGGCATCCTGATGCCGTAAAAATCCCCTACCTTCTTGTTTTCTCCCCCTTCCGACGGGAAAGGGGGGTGGGGGATGGTCGAAATCCGGCAACCACGGTTTATTGTAGTACTACCAGAAAGAGAGTGTGCCATGCAAAAAACCGCTGCTGCACCACGGGGGAATGCACGCATCGCAGCCGGAGTGACCTTCATCGTGATCTGGCTGGTAATTATGTTCATCGCCCTGCTGAACGCGCCCACGCGCGGCGGCCCGCAGGTGATGGCTACGGTGAACACCTACCTGGCTGAGGTGCGCAAAACGGCTCTACCATTTTTGGGTGCGGTAGGCATCCTGGCCGCCATCATCGGCGGATTTGCAGCCGTCATGGTCCATCGCGAATGGCCTAACCGGAAGCACCGGTCTACGATGATCGCCGGCTACGCCTTTCTAGCCCCCTATCTTCTGGTCACCCTCACGTTCACCATCGGGGTCATTTTCTTCGCCTTCTACATTTCGTTCAACAATTATTCCATTTTTGTAGCTCCAACCTGGGTCGGGCTGCAGAACTACGCTCGGGCTTTTGCCGGCTTCACCAATTCGTTTCAGAGCGGCTTCATCCATTCTCTTTACAACGTGATCTGGTATGCCCTAATCGTAGTTCCCTTGCAGACGGCGCTCGCAATTGCCCTGGCGGTGCTGCTCAACAGCCCCATGCGGCTCAGGCAGTTCTTTCGTACGGTCTTCTATGCGCCCAGCGTCACCTCCTCGGTGGTCATTACCATGATCTTTATCTGGATGTACTTGAAGACCGGCTACATGAACTTTTTCCTGGCCAAGATCTTTGGCCTCTTCGGCGGGCACTGGTCGGCGGTCGACTGGCTGAACGACCCCAGCGGCCTGGTGCAGCTACTGGCCGGGTTAGTGGGGATTCATATCAGCCTGGAACAATGGTATTTCGCCGGGCCGAGCGTGGCCTGGATGGCGATCATGTTCCAGAATATCTTCACCACCGCGCCGACCTTCATGATCATGTTCCTGGCAGCGCTGCAGGACATCAACCCGGCGCTATACGAAGCCGCGGCGATCGACGGAGCCAGCGGCTGGCATCGCTTCTGGAGCATCACATTGCCGCTGCTCAGGCCAATCGTCTTGCTGGTGGTAGTGCTGGGGACCATCGGCACACTGCAGGTCTTCGACCAGGTCTACCTGGCGACACAGGGAGGCCCGCTCAACACCACCCAGACGCCAGTGTTCCAGATCTACAACCAGGCCCTGGGAACCACCGGGCCGATCCAGATGGGGTACGCCTCTGCGCTGGCTTTCATCCTGGGCGTGATCATTTTCGTTTTTACCTTCGTGCAACGCCGCTTTCTCGAACGAGGCACAGAGGTTTATTAGGAGGGAGCGACATGGCAGTGACGACTAAAGAGTCTACTCTCCAGGTAGCCGGAAAAGCCGAGGGGCGGCCAATAGGATATTACCTGCGGCACATCTTACACTACCTGGTGCTGGTCGCTATCGGGATCATCCTGATCCTGCCGTTCATCCTGGCGACGATGGGGACTTTCAAGACGAACTCCGAGATCGTGGCTTATCCGCCTACGTTTTTCCCCACTCACTGGCTGGTGCAGAACTGGTCGACTGTGTGGAACACAGATCTCGGGCAGGGAGGCACTTTCCCACGCTGGCTGTTCAATACAGCTTTCCTGTCGGTGACCGTGGCTGTGCTGGAGGTGATCTTCTGCTCGATGGCAGCCTACGCATTTGCACGTTTGAAGTTCCCGGGGAAGGAGGTGTTATTCTCCTTCATGCTGGGAACCATGATGATCCCTGCTGCTGTGACGCTGATTCCAGCGTATGTGCTGATGGGAAAGCTGCACCTGATCAACACCTTCTGGTCTTTGATCTTGCCAGGAGCGGTCAGCGCAGGCAGCATCTTTATGCTGACGCAGTTTTTCCGCGCCATCCCCACGGATTTGGAGGAGGCGGCGGTGATGGATGGCGCCAGCCAGATACAGATATATAGCAACGTGGTGCTCCCCCTGGCCAGGCCGGCGCTGCTGACGGTTTTCATCCTGCAGTTCCAGGCAATGTGGAACAACTTTTTACAGCCGCTGCTCTATCTGAACTCGCCCAGCATGTGGGTGCTGAACGTGGCATTGAGCATCTTCCAGCAGACATACAAGGAGCAGTGGAACCTGACCCTGGTAGGAGCCATGTTCAACGCAATCCACGTTCTGGTGCTGTTCTTCATTTTCAGCAGGTATTATATTGAGGGGATTGCCTATACCGGGATCAAGGGGTAATTTCTGTAGTCACGCCCCCTCGTGGAGCAACATCCGATCACAAGAGCCGGGACACCATGGGATGAACGAGGATATTCGATGATCGAGGGAATGCATATCCTTAAAGCCTCACTCGGAGATATCTGGGCAGATCTGTTGACCACGGCAGTATGCAACCTGCTGTGGGTCTTCTCGTGGATTCTGATCCTACCCGGGCCGCCGGCTACGATCGCCATGTTCTATTATGGGAACAGGCTGGCGCACGGCGAGCCTACCGACGTTAAGGATTTTCTGGGCGCCATGCGCCGCTATTGGAAGACAGGCTGGCAGTGGGGGCTGGTCAATGCAGCGTTGATCGCCGTGCTGGTGGCGGACATTCTGCTCACCGGCGGGCTTGGGAGCTCCGCCTGGGTGCACGTCTTCCAGGGGTTATACGTGGCGGCGCTTTGTATCTGGTTGATTGTACAGCTATTCGCGCTGCCGTTTCTATTCGAACAGGAGAAACCCAGCCTGCGACAGGCGCTGCGCAATGCAGCGGTGATGCTGGGCAGGAACATCGGCTTTTCGCTGGGGCTGGCGACCTTGCTCGCGTGCACGCTGATCGCCGGCATGTTTCTGTTTATGGTCAGCGTGGTGGCAGGCGGGAGCTTGCTGGCTCTGGCCGGAAACCGCGCCGTAATCAACCGGCTGGAGGCGGAGTGAGGGGGAAACTAAGCTTCGCCGGGAGGGAAACCCGGCGTAAAATATGAGCGTGACAATGATTAATGCTTCAAAACGGCTTTGACGCGTCTCGCCCGCGATGATGGGCGTTCTCTGAAAACGTGGCTCTTTCGAGCAGCTCCACCCTTAGTTGCATGGAATGGCGATTTGCCAGATAGGAGGCTCTGATGGATCGAGAGGAAGAGAGGCTTGGAGGTGTCAGCGAGATGCCCATGGGAAAGGACCGGGCAGTGACCCACAGCAAGAAGGTGTCGGATCACCTCGCCAACGAGCGCACCTTCCTGGCCTGGACACGAACGGGCCTGGCAACGATTACTTTTGGCTTTGTGATCGAGCGCTTTGGACTGCTCCTGCGTGAGCTGGGCGGCAAAAATCAGCCTGCCGTGCTCATATCCGTGCCATATTCTGCCATGATTGGGGTGAGCCTTACATTGCTCGGCATTGTCGTTATCATCGTGGCGTTGTTGAACTTTCTCCATATCCGGATTGCCATCGACGCAGAAACCTTTCATCCAGGCGCCCGCTTCGCGATTGCCCTTACCGTTCTCACGAGCCTGATCGGCCTGCTGATCGCAGTGTATTTACTCCTGACAGTGTAATCAGAGTCTTCGACAGACTGAACGTTCCTGGTGTAAGGGTGAAGCTGCAGGCATTCACATCCCAGGCCTTTCCCATACAGCAGTGTGAAAGGGATTGCAGCGTTCCTATAGGGACTGCCCATGTGGGAGCCAATTCCCCCTCCTGATGTAAGCGGTTAACGCTGAGCGCCAAAAGCAAGGGTCCCATGCGAGGCATGGGACCCAGATCAGAGAATCAGGAGGTACGGTAAGGATTAATCCTGGCCGTCGCTTTTATACTGCATGGATGCCATCTGGCGGTAGAGGTTCCAGCGCTTTTCGGAGTCTTCCTGGGCGAGGCGCATCAGCTTCTCGGCGCGGGCTTCGTCGCTCTGCACCAGCATGCGGTAGCGGCTCTCATTGTAGGCATACTCTTCTACGGTCGCCGTGGGCTCTTTCGAATCGATGATCAGCGGGTTCTTACCTTCAGCAGCCAGGCTGGGGTTATAGCGGTACAGCGGCCAGACGCCCGACTGGACGGCCAGCTTCTGCTGCTCCAGCCCCTTGCGCATATCGATGCCGTGGTTGATGCAGTGGCTGTAGGCGATGATCAGCGAGGGGCCATCATAAGCGTCGGCCTCCAGGAAGGCGCGCAGGGTTTGCTGGTCGCTGGCGCCCATGGCCACACGCGCGACGTAAACGTACCCGTATGCCATGGCGATCATGCCCAGGTCTTTCTTGGGCAGGCCCTTTCCGTTGGAGGCGAACTTAGCGACCGCCGCGCGCGGTGTAGATTTAGAAGCCTGACCGCCGGTGTTGGAGTACACCTCAGTGTCGAGCACCAGGACGTTCACATTACGCCCGGAAGCCAGCACGTGATCCAGGCCGCCGTAGCCAATATCGTAAGCCCAGCCGTCTCCACCGATGATCCACACGCTCTTCTTCACCAGGGTGTCTGCCAGGCTGGCCAGCTCGCGGGCGCGCGGGTCGTCGATCCCTTCCAGCCGTTTCCGCAGCTCTACCACCCGCTCGCGCTGAGCGTGGATTCCGGCGTCAGCGCTCTGGTCGGCATCCTGGATGGCGGCAACCAGCTCAGCGCCCAACTGCGGCGCGAGGGCGACGAGCAGCTCCTGGGCATATTCACGGTGCTTGTCCAGCGTCAGCCGCATGCCCAGACCGAACTCGGCGTTGTCTTCGAAGAGCGAGTTGGACCAGGCCGGGCCGCGCCCTTCGGAGTTGGCTGCCCAGGGAGTAGTGGGCAGGTTGCCACCGAAGATCGAAGAGCAGCCGGTGGCGTTGGCTACGACCGTGCGGTCGCCGAACAGCTGCGAGACGAGCTTAACGTAGGGCGTTTCGCCGCAGCCCTGGCAGGCGCCGGAGAACTCGAACAGGGGCTGTAGGAGCTGCGAATTCTTGATGGTGGTCGGGGAGAACAGGGTGCGATCGGCATCGGGGAGGCCGAAGAAGAAGTCCCAGTTGGCGTTCTCACTCTCACGCAGGGGTGGTTGATCCGCCATATTGAGGGCTCTCATTCCGGGTTGGGTTTTATCCTTCACCGGGCAGGCTTCCACGCACAGGCCGCAGCCGGTGCAGTCGTCCGGAGAAACCTGGAGCGAGTACTTCATCCCGGGCAGCTCCTTGTACTTGGCATCCAGGGATTTGAAGGTGGCGGGGGCATCAGCCAGCAGCGCAGGCTCGTATACCTTCTGGCGGATGGCCGCGTGCGGGCAGACGAAAGCGCATTTGCCGCACTGGATGCAGATTGAAGGCTCCCAAACGGGGATCTCCAGGGTGATATTGCGCTTCTCCCAGCGCGACGTGGAGGTGGGGAAAGTGCCGTCGATAGGCATGGCGCTGACGGGGAGATTATCGCCGTCGAAGGCGATCATCGCGCCCAAGACATTTTGGACGAACTCGGGGGCTTCGGCAGGGACGCTGGGGCGGCGGGTGAGGCTGCTATCGGCCGTGGCAGGGACTTTCACTTCGACCAGTTGAGCCAGAGTGTTGTCGACAGCGTCGTAGTTCTTCTGCACCACGGCTTCGCCGCGCTTACCGTAGGTCTTTTGAATGCTCTTCTTGATCTGCTTGATCGCCTCATCATGGGGCAGAACACCGCTGATCGCAAAGAAACAGGTCTGCATGATGGTATTGATGCGCCCACCCATACCGGTCTTTTGAGCCACATCGTAAGCGTCGATGATGTAGAAACGCAGTTTCTTGGTGATGATGTCGTTCTGGACCTCGCGCGGGAGCTGATCCCAGACCTCATTGGGGCCGTAGATGCTGTTCAGCAGGAAAGTCCCGCCTGGGATGGCGTATTTGAGCATATCCACGCGCTCGAGGAAGGAGAACTGGTGGCAGGCGATGAAATTCGCATGGCTGATCAGATAGGGTGCACGGATGGGGCGAGGACCAAAACGCAGGTGCGAGATCGTCACCGTCCCCGATTTCTTGGAGTCGTAATAGAAATAACCTTGAGCGCTGTTATCGTCCTTTCCTATTATTTCAACATCGCCATCCTCCG
>JAMCRR010000184.1 GCA_023381565.1 Chloroflexota bacterium | reverse complement strand
GCGCCGAGCTTGGCCTGGCGACCCCCGTCAACCAGACCTTGACGGACACGCTCGTGGCTTTGACCCTTGGAAGAATGCCCCTGGCAGATTTCGACCATCGCCCCGAACGCTTGCTGGCTTTGTGCGCGAGTTGAGCGCTTCATAGATTAATGGAACGTGGGAGGAGAAAATCGTGCCCAATCAAAAGGATATTGCCCGTTACCTGGCTAACCTCCAGGATGAAGTGGACAGCGCAGCCCTCTACCGGGGTATGGCGGAGGCCAGCCCACAAACCTCGTTGGCTCAGGTGTACCAACGAATGGCGGAGATGGAAGAGACCCACGCCGAGTACTGGAAAGCGCAGATCCACGAGGCGGGTGGATCCCTGCCCGCCAATCTCGCTCCGGGCTGGCGCACGCGGGTCTTGATCTGGGTAGCTAAACGCTTCGGCCCGCAAGCGGTCGTGTCAGGCGCAATGAGCCGGGAACGGGACGGCGCGCGCAGCTACCTGGCGCAGCCTGAAAGCCGGGATACGGCCATGGCGGGAGAGGAACAGTCCCACGAGCGCATCCTGATGACCATCGCGGGTGGAACCGGTAAGGGTATGGAAGGGGGATTGCTGGCCCAGATGGAAGGCCGCCACCGCTCCGGGGGCGGGAACGCCTTGCGCGCAGCCGTGCTGGGCGCCAACGATGGCCTGGTGTCGAACTTGAGCCTGGTGATGGGAGTGGCCGGCGCCAACCTGGCCGGGAGCTCGATCTTGATCACCGGCCTGGCCGGGCTTCTGGCCGGTGCAGGCTCCATGGCCCTGGGGGAATGGCTCTCCGTGCAAAGCTCTCGCGAGCTTTATGAACACCAGATCAGCATCGAAGCGGATGAGATCGCCGAGACCCCCAAGGAAGAAGAGGAAGAGCTGGCTTTGATCTACCAGGCCAAAGGGTTGTCGGAAAGCCAGGCGCAGAGCCTGGCAGCTCACATCATGGCTGACCAGGCCGGTTCTCTGGATACGTTGGCTCGGGAGGAGCTGGGCGTAGACCCCCAGGAGTTAGGCGGCTCGCCCTGGGAAGCTGCCCTGACCTCTTTTTTCCTGTTTTCGGTGGGTGCGATCATCCCGGTAGCGCCTTTTATTTTCACAGAAGGGATGACGGCTGTCATCGCCAGCCTGTCGGTCAGCGCAATTGGCCTGTTCATCATCGGGGCGAGTATCACGCTGTTCACGGGCAAAAATTTCATCTTGTCTGGCTTGCGTATGGTGTTGTTTGGCCTGCTGGCTTCAGGGTTGACCTTTGCGATCGGGCGGTTGATCGGGGTCTCTATTAGTGGTTGACGCCTTGCGCATAGCCAACAGAGTTAGAGGGAGATAGGATGACTACGCCTTATTGGATTCCTGATGCTGTTTTTTACCAGATTTTTCCGGATCGGTTTGCCAACGGCGACCTCACCAACGATCCCTCGAACGTCTCGCCCTGGGATGCACTCCCGACCGTGCGCGGATTTCACGGCGGAGATTTGCGCGGAATTATCCGCGAGTTTGATTATCTGCTCGACCTGGGAGTGAACGCCCTTTATCTAAATCCGATTTTTCATTCCCCTTCCACGCACCGGTACAACACCACGGATTACTACCGTATCGATCCCAAATTGGGCGATTTCGATGACTTCCATGCGCTGATTGACCTGGCGCATTCCAATAATATGCGCGTGATTCTGGACGGCGTGTTCAACCATTGCGGGCGTGGCTTCTTCGCCTTCAACGACCTCCTCGAAAACCAGGAGATGTCCCCCTATCGGGACTGGTTCTACGTGAAGAACTTCCCCGTCGATGCCTACTCACCCGGCGAGGCGCAAGATTATCAGGGCTGGTGGAACTTGAAGAGCCTGCCCAAATTCAACACGGGCAACCAGGACGTGCGCCGTTATATCCTGGACGTGGCCCGCTATTGGATCGGGCAAGGCGCGGACGGCTGGCGATTGGACGTGCCCAATGAGATCGACGACGATGCTTTCTGGGCGGAGTTCCGCCAGGCAGTGCGCTCGGTGAACAGTGACGCCTACCTGGTAGGAGAGATCTGGGAAATAAACCCACGCTGGGTAGGAGACGGCCATTTTGATGGTCTCATGAACTATCCTCTGCGGGAGGCCATCCTGGGCTATGTGGGTGGGAAAACTACGGCCTCGCAGTTCGCGGAAAAGGCCGAGGAATTATTGAAAGCCTATCCGCGGCAGAACGCCTATTCCATGTTCCTGAGCCTGGGCACGCACGATACAGAGCGCGTGTACACCTTGTTGGGCGGGGATTTAAATAAGGTGCAATTGGCGTTTACGTTCCTGTTTGCCTACCCAGGCGCGCCGGCCATCTATTATGGGGATGAGATTGGCCTGGAAGGCGGCAAGGATCCGGATAACCGGCGCACTTTCCCCTGGGAGGCTTCAACGTGGAAGATCGAGCTACGGGGATTGATCCAGCATCTGATCGCCCTGCGCAAGCAATACCCGGCCATGCGCAGGGGGGAATACCTTCCCCTTTTGGTGGACGATAAACGCGGCTGTTACGCCTTTGCCCGCAAATTAGGGGACGAGAAGATCCTGGTGGCGCTCAACGCCAGCGGAACGCGGCGCAGCTTGCAGATTCCGGTTGGAGAGCTGGGATTCCCGGATGGGAGGATCATCCGCAACCTGTTGGGCAAAGGGGAATTCATCGTATCTGGCGATAAAGTGAGCGTGAGCGTCGATCCGTGGAGCGGCGCATGGTTGTCCTGACCGCCTGAGATCGTCTTTCGCGAGAATACGGGGCGGCTATTCGGGCGAGAATAGCCGCCCCGTTTTAGCGGCCAGGATGAAATCATTACGGTGCAGCCCGCCAATTTTGTGGGTCCACCAGGTGACGGTTACCTGGCCCCATTCGGTAAGCAGAGCCGGGTGGTGGTTCATTTCTTCCGCCAGTTTGCCAACTCGCAGGGTAAATTCGAGCGCTTCGGCGAAGTTCTTGAATTTGAAGAGGCGTTGCAGACGATTTTCTCTCCCTACCGTTATCACTTCCCATTCGGGCAATTGAGCCAGGTAGCCCTCTAACTCAACCGGAGAGACGGGAGCTTCCCCTGCTTTTAGGGGAACGAATTCAAGTTCAGATAACTTTCCCATTCCGCACCTTTCTGATATAATATCAATATTATAAAGTTTATCCAAAAATAATTCAATTTGTTCTCGTTTACCAGGCCGGATGTTTGCAGGGAAAGAATGTTCGCTGCTAAGTCGGCTGTTCCATCTATTGGTGATGCTCTCCCGATCCGTTTCCCAATCTTAGAAAAGGCGGCTGATAAAGGCATAACTTTATTGACTGCCCCTGCCGGGTATGTTCCTTCGGCAAACCTTGCGGCTGTATTTCACGAGCGAAGCCGGCCG
>JAMCRR010000117.1:1013-3386 GCA_023381565.1 Chloroflexota bacterium | reverse complement strand
CTATACCAGCAACAGCCTGCTCCTGGCGGCTTGGAATGGAATCAAGGCGAAAGCGTTCACCTGGTGGTCGGCATTGCCGCCCGCTCGGACGAACACCTGGAAGTGCTGGCCAACCTGACCCACGTGCTGGTCGATGAAGCTACCGTTCGCGCGCTCTCCAATACGCATAATGCCGCTGATATCGTGCAAGCCCTGACAAAAGCGCCTGAAGAAGCACCCACACGCCCTACCGGAGAACGGCTTACCGAATTCCCCAACTACATCGAGGTCAAAATCTTGGGCGCTCATGGCTTGCACGCCCGCCCGGCTACTGCTTTTGTAGATATAGCCAAACAGTTCCAATGCGAAATTCACGTACGCCATGATCGAAAAATCGCCAATGGCAAAAGCCTGGTCTCGCTGCTCCAACTCGGAGTGGAAGGTGGTAGCACCCTGCGCATCATGGCGCACGGTCAAGATGCCGATACTGCTTTGCAGGCGCTGAAAGCTGCCGTGGAAAGCGGTTTGGGTGAGGAAGAGGGCGTTCAACCGGCCCGGCCGGGAGTCCAGACTCCCCAGGCCGTCTGGACTCCCACCGAAGTGGGCCGTATGGTCCCGGGCATATCCGCTTCTCCCGGCCTGGCCATTGGTCCAGTACAGCACTACCAGCACCAGAAAATTGTCGTCGAAGCCCACGCCCGCGACCCCAAGGCGGAAAAAAGCCGCCTGAACCAGGCAGTCGCCTCTGCCCTGGCCGAGCTCGACCAGCTTTACCAGGAAGTCAAAAGCCGCTCCGGAGCAGGCCAGGCCGCCATTTTCCGGGCCCATGCTGAATTTCTCAACGATCCTGAGCTGATCGATGAAACCGTTAAAGGTATCGACCTTGGCTTCAGCGCAGGCTGGTCCTGGCAGCAGGTCATCCAGGAACGCGTGGAGGCTATGCAGAAACTGGATGACCCGATCATCGCAGGGCGAGCAATAGACCTGAGCGACGTGGGTAAGCGTGTATTGAAGCAGCTTGCCAATATACTCGATGATGCGCCTTTTGCTCCTGAAAAACCGGTTATCATGATTGCTGAAGACCTCAGCCCGTCGGACACCGCCAGCTTGAATCCTGACCTGATCCTGGGTCTCTGCACCGCCGGCGGTGGGCCTACCTCCCACACTGCCATCATCGCCCGCTCGTTGAACATCCCGGCGATCGTTGGGACCGGCCCTGCCCTGCTCAACCTGGCGGACGGCACCATCGCCATTCTGGATGGAGGCAGCGGCAACCTATATTTAGAGCCGAGCGCCGCCGATATCGATAGCGCCCGCCAGGCGCAAGCCTCTCTCGAACAGCAGCGCAACGCTGAATACCTGGCGCGTTACCAGCCAGCTTTCACCACCGACGGCTATCGCATGGAAATCGTCGCCAACATCAGCCGTGCCAGCGAGGCAGCCCAGGCCGTCGCCGCCGGTGCGGAAGGCGTCGGATTACTGCGCACCGAATTCTTATTCCTGGAACGCGCCGAACCCCCCTCTGAAGACGAACAATATGCTGCTTATGCCGAAATGGTGAGAGCTCTGGCTGGCCTGCCGCTGATCATCCGCACCCTGGATATCGGTGGGGACAAAAAGCTGCCCTATCTGAATCTGCCCCCGGAAGATAACTCCTTCCTGGGCGTGCGCGGCATCCGTCTGTGCCTGGTTCGCCCGGATTTATTCCTGCCCCAACTGCGCGCCATTTACCGGGCTTCCATGCTTGGACCGGTGAAGATCATGTACCCCATGATTGCGACTGTTGAGGACCTGGATGCGGCCCTGGATTTCAGTGAACAGGCCCGCCAGGAAGTTGGCGCCGGTCCGGTAGAAGCCGGGATCATGATCGAAGTACCGTCTGCCGTGCTGTTGGCCGACCAGCTCGCTAAAAAAGTTGACTTTTTCTCAATCGGGACCAACGACTTGACTCAATATACGCTGGCGATGGATCGCTTGCACCCAATGCTTGCTCGCCGGGCAGACGGACTGCATCCCGCTGTCCTTCGCATGGTGGACAAAACCGTTCAAGCCGCCCAGGAGGCTGGAAAATGGGTAGGGGTGTGCGGTGGTGTCGCCGGCGATCCGAAAGGCGCCATCTTGCTCATGGGCCTGGGTGTGACAGAATTGAGCTTGAGTATTCCCAGCGTGGCGGCGATTAAGGCCAGGCTGCGCAACATTTCTGTCTCTGAAGCGCGTTCGCTGGCGAAACAGGCCCTGGCCTGCCGCAATGCCGCCGAGGTGCGCATGCTGGCTTATCCCGGAGGAGGTGCCTGATGGACGATCAACTCCGTAGGATCACGACGATAACTCTAAACCCGGCCATCGACCAGACCGTATCGATCCCCAATTTCCAGGTCGGGCAGGTCAACAGCT
>JAMCRR010000117.1:0-934 GCA_023381565.1 Chloroflexota bacterium | reverse complement strand
CTCCTTCCTGGCAGATTTTGGATTACCCGTCAGCGTGACTGGCTTTTTAGGCGAAGACAACCCTCATCTGTTCGAGCGTTTGTTTGCCCGGAAGGGCATCAAAGACCGTTTTGTCCGCATCCCCGGCAGCACCCGCACCGGCATAAAAATTATCGATGAAATCAACCGGACCACCACGGATGTCAATTTTCCCGGGCTCCCCCCTCGCCCACAGGATATTGAAGCGCTTTTCCGTGTTGTGGACGAGCTGTCTGAAGTTTGCGAATGGTTCGTGTTGTCTGGCAGCATTCCCGCCGGTGTTTCTGAGGATATCTACCAGCGCCTGATCGTCCGCATAAAATCCAATGGGAAATCAGTCGCCCTGGACACCAGCGGCGAGGGACTGCGCCAGGCCCTCAGCGTCAAGCCCGACCTGGTAAAGCCCAACGTTTATGAATTAGAAGAAATCCTGCAGCGCTCCCTGACCTCATCTGAGCTCATCGAGCAGGCTGCCGCCGCGCTGAACCAGCAGGGCATCCAGACGGTCGTGATTTCGATGGGCGAGCAGGGCGCTGTTTTCGTTCAGTCCGGTGAGGTGGTCATTGCGCAGCCGCCGCCTGTAGCCGTGAAAAGCACGGTAGGGGCCGGTGACGCGATGATCGCCGGGACTATAGCTGGTTTGATCCGGGGCGACTCGCTAGCGGATTGTGCCCGTTTGGCAACCGCATTTTCCATCAGCGCCATCTCTCGCGTCGGGGCGGGATTGCCCTCGCAGGATACGATCGGTTCATATAGGAAGCAGGTCAAGATTCAGAGACTAAATCGTTCGATTTGAGCTGGAAAGGAGCTTGAAATGGCGAAAATTGTTGCTGTAACCGGGTGCCCAACGGGCATCGCCCACACCAAGATGGCGGAAGAGGCGCTGAAAAAGACTGCCGCAGCCATGGGCCAGGTC
>JAMCRR010000094.1 GCA_023381565.1 Chloroflexota bacterium | reverse complement strand
ACCTAGAGGTTGGCAGGCGTATCGTCGATCAGCAGGCACTCATGCGCCGGGCGGCGGATGCGCTCCAGGAGCAGGGTGAAGATGCGCGGGTCGGGCTTGGCCAGCTTGACCTCGCCCGAGACCAGGATGTCGTCGAACCAGCTCAGGAACTCGTAGCGCGGCCGCACCAGGGTGAACTTTTCCACCGACCAGTTGCTCAGGGCATACACCGGGTAGCCGGCCCGCTTGACGGTCGACAGGATGGCGACGGTTTCATGAATGGCGCCCTTGAGGGTATCCTCCCAGCGGGCGTCGAAGATGCGGATCAGGTCGGCATCGTCCGGATACCGGGCGCACAGCTCATCCACCGCTTCGGCGAAGGGCCGGCCGGCGTCTTGCTGCAGGTTCCATTCGTTAAAATGGATGCGCTCCAGGAATTTCTCCATGGCGGCGCTGTCGCCGTCGAAGAATCGGGTGTAAAGATAGCGCGGGTTCCAATCCAGCAGCACGCCACCCAGGTCGAAGACAATCGCCAGGTTTTTTTGCGTCATTTCAACCGGCTTACTTCTTCGTAGCGGAAGCAGTCCACCGTGTGGTCGTTCACCAGCCCCACGGACTGCAGGATGGCGTAGCAGATGGTCGAGCCGGCGAACTTAAAGCCGCGCTGGACCAGGTCCTTGCTGATGCGATCGGAGAGCGGGGTGCGGGCGGGGATTTCCTCGACCGTCCCCCAGGCATTCTTGACGGCGCGCCCGTCGACGAAGCCCCACAGGTAGGCGTCGAAGCTGCCGGATTCCTCCTGCACTCGTAAGAATGCCTGGGCATTGTTGATCGCCGCGGTAATCTTAGCCCGGTTGCGGATGATGCCGGGGTTAGCCAGCAGCTCAGCGACCTTCTCCTCGCCGTAAGCGGCCACCTTGTGCGGGTCGAACCCATCGAGGGCCAGGCGGTAGGCGGCCCGTTTCTTCAGGATGATCAGCCAGTTCAGGCCGGCCTGCATCCCATCCAGAATCAGAGATTCGAATAGGAGCCTGTCGTCGTGCACCGGCACGCCCCATTCCGTGTCGTGGTAAGGTCCCAGCCAGTCGTTCTTCGCCCAGCTACAGCGTCCCATCTATCAGCCTTTCTTGTCCATCTTGCGGAAGCTGCGGTACAGCAGCAGGTCGTAAATGATCTTCAGGCTGCCCGAGACGATGAACGGCGCGCTGAACAGCCAGGGGATGCTGATCATGGAGGTGGCCAACACCGGCGAGATGGCCGACCCGGTGGTGCGGGCGATGCCGGTCACCCCGGCGGCTGCCGAGCGCTCGTCCGGCTCGACGACCGCCATGGTATAGGACTGGCGCGTGGGCACGTCCATCTGCGAGATGCTGAAGCGCAGCAGCAGCACGGCAATCGCCAGCGGCAGGTTGGGCATGAGCGGCACCAGGATGAGCAGGATATTGGAGGGGATGTGGGTGAAGACCATGGTGTTGATCAGCCCGAAGCGCTTCGCCAGCCAGACAGCCGAGAGCGCCGAGATGCCCGCCAGCAGGTTGGCGCCGAAGAAGATGCTGCCCAGGGTGCCCGGTTCCACCCCGAAGCGCAGGTTGAACCAGTAGGCCATGATGGATTGGACCACCAGGCCCCCCGCGAAAGCGTCGATGGAAAACAGGCCTGCCAGCCTGAAAACCACGTTGCGCGAGCGGTGCAGCCCGAGGTTGGGCTGAAAGAGGGTATTGGCCGGCCGGGCAACGCCATTGTTGGGCGATTCCACCGTCTGGCTGAGCTGAAGGAAGAGCACCGCCAGCAGCAGGCCGAAGGAGGCGTAGCCCAGCACCACCATGCGGTAGCTATCGAAGGCCAGCCAGCCGTTGTCGACCAGCGTCTGGCTCAGATGCCCCCCGGCCAGTGCGCCCAGGGCGGTGGCGAAAGATCCTACCAGGTTATACCAGGCGAAGGCCTGCGTGCGCCGCTCGCCGGGTAAGAGTTGCGAGAGCGAAGCCTGCTCGATCGCCAGGAAAGGACCCACCTCGTTTCCGCTCGGGCTGATCACCCCGATCGTCGCCGCCACGAGCAGCAGCCAGAAATTGCGCGTCAGGGCAAATAGGGTTGCGGCAAAGACCATCAACGCCGCGCCGAGGATCAGCATGCGCTTGCGCCCGATGCGGTCGGCGTTGGTCGTCACCCAGAGCGAGATGACCGTGTCGCCCACCAGCGTGAGGGTGAGCAGCAGTCCAATCTCCGGATCGCTCAGCCCGGCCTGGCTCAGGTATAAGACGAGCACCACGGAAAGGAAGCCGTAGGCAAACAGCCGCGTGATGCGGGTGATGAACAGAATGCGTCCATCGGAAGATAAGGTGCGGATCAGGGAAGTATTCATAGGAAGGCTCGATCATTTATACTGCAACTTGGAGGGAATGGGAAGGCAATGAATGGTAAACAGTGGGCAGTGAACGGTGGACGGTTTACCGTGCAGACTATCTTATCGTCGTAAATAGGTCGTTGCGAGCGGAGCGAAGCAACCCCCCTCGTCGACCAGGGGATTGCTCACTTGAGCCTGCGGTGAGCGCCAGGGAGCGCAGGTGTTGCCGTCTTGAAGAGCACCAGGTGGCTCGCAATGCCATGTTCCTGTAACTGTAAAATAGTCCCGAATAGGATATAGAAACCACTTGACAGGGCCAATAAAACGGGCCATAATAATATAGAACAAATATTCTATTACTGGTTGGGATATTTCAGGAGAACCCGTGACCCGCATTCTATTCTTGATCGACAGCCGCTCACTCTACGTCATTGAAAAACCTGAGACTCCCGACCAGTTGGCCGAAGAGATCAACTCAGCATCGCCGCCCGCCTGGGCGGAGGCCATCGCAGGAGAAGCGCTTCAGGGCCGCCGGCTGCGTCCGGTGCGCCTGGGAGAGGACCTGGCGGTGATCCCGGCCGAAATCGAGCAGGTCTCACCCATTGCCCAGCCGGTGCTTGGGGGGAGCGAACGCCTGACCGCCCGCGAGCTGCAGGTGCTGCAAGGTATGGCGGAGGGGCTTACCACCAAGGCGATCTGCCTGCGGCTGGGGCTCCGGCCGCGCACCGTCACCCACCACATCGCCTCGATCAAGACGAAATTCGGCGTGAGCACGCGCGGGCAGTCGGTGGGCCGCGGTGTGCTGCTGGGGCTGTGTAAACTGCCGGAGGGTGGGTGCAGGAGATGATGGCGGTCAATCTCGTCATACCGGTCTCCGGTGGAGCGTCGTTCTTGGGTAGTCCCCGCCGATAAGCGCGCCGGCGTCCAGGCGCCGGCGAAATTGGGCAAGAAATGACATAAATCACAATTTAATATTACATTAATACGTTACCGATGCCTGTGCTTGCAACGGATCATTTTAATCTTTATAATGATTTTTAACGGGGCTGATATGAGAATCCGAAATAAATATCATAAGCTCATAATCACACTGCTTTTAATATTATCAATAGGGTCGTTAATTCTGGTTATTTCAATTTTCACAACTTCCCCGGCTAAAGCAATATCCCCTACACCAAACAGCCCATGTGATGATATATGTAATTATATTGGATTGACTTGGTATTGTAATCAATGTTTTCTGCCACCCAATTCACATGATTATATAATTGAGCGTTACTACTGTTATAATTCTTGCACTCAGACCGAATGGTATTCCAATATCGATTATTGCGGGATAATGCCCCCACCATATTGTAATTAACATGAATAACCATAAACCCATCTCGTATGTCGTTATTTTCGGCGCTGTCACTATTGTAGTCATCTTGATTGGAGTGATTTGGATTAATACCAGTAAAACCACTAAGAATCCCATCATAACGCAAACCCCAAAACCGGCGAGCTCAATAGCTGCCACTGAGAGTGTGGTAATTCAAACTCCTGAACCGGATGGTTTCATCCAGTATGTCGTGAAACCCGGGGATAATCTATTCAGCATCGCGGAAAAATATGCCATTCATCCCGACACGATCTTATGGGCAAACGAAGATGTTCTCCACGACAATCCTGGAAAGATCAGTTCAGGCATGACGTTGATTATTCCGCCGGTAGATGGGCTTTATTATGAATGGCAAATCGGGGACAAGGATTTACAAGAAATAGCCCAACGGCATTGCTCTACACCGGAAGCCATCCTGAAGTGGCCGGAAAATCACATCGATAGCCAGATGCTCAGCCAGGGATGGAAAATCGACCTGGGGCCTGGGACGAAAATATTCATCCCTGGTGGAAAAAGATTGTGCGATTCGGAATAGGGTGGAGTTGGGGCCAGGTTACAGGAGGTTGAAGTAGTTGTACACGGCTTGCGAAAGCCGGGCCACGAGCAGGTTGGCCGGGTCGAAGAGCCCGGGGCGGTCGAGATACAGCGTAAAGATGTAATCGCCGCCGGGCGAGAAGACGATGCCGGCATCCGCCAGCACGTGCAGGGAACCGTCGGGGGACTGCACCCAGCCGTGCTTGTGGGCGATGGGTGTGCCTTCGGGCAGCCCGCCCTCCAGCAGCACGGCGATGCGGTTGCCCTTGAGCAGGGCTACCATCTCCTGGCATTTCGCCTGGGTGATCTCCCCCGGAAAGGCCGTGATCAGCGGCCCGGCGCCCTCCTGGCTGCAGCGGTAGATGTCTTCCAGCAGGCGGCCCATGTCGGCGGCGGTGGTCTGGTTGTACACATCCGGCTGGGTGTTCACGTCGCTGCGCTGGTTGGCCGGCGTTTGGATGCTCTCCAGCAGCGGCGCGCCGTCGTAGAAATAACCCGCCCAGAAGGTGTTCTCGATGCCCAGGGAACGCAGGTCCTGGGTCACTTCCAGCGGGCCGCGCACGGGGTCGAGCACCGACTGCACCACCCGGTCGGTGGAGGGGTTATCCGAAGCGTCGATCATCTGCCGCACGAGCTGCATCACATCCTCCGGCGCCGGCTCGGGCATGCGGCGGAAAATCGAGATCATCACGGCGATCTTGATCGTGCTGGCCGCGGTGAAAGCCACCTCCGGCGGGATCTCTTTTCCATCCTGGACGGCGAAGTCCAGGCGTTTCCCGGTTTTCAGGTCTGTAACATACAGCTCGGCGGCGCCGTTATAGCCCCCCACGCTGAGGAGCTGGCGCAGCATCACCTGGAGATGATCGAGGGATGGAGGGGGTGGAGCCACTGCATGCGCAGCCAGCGTCACCGTCTGCCGTTCCGGCGAAAGGAATGCCGCTTTCAGCAGGGGAAGGGCGCCGTCGACATCCAGGGCTGTGCCGGGCTGACCGGGGTAGAATTCGCTGCTGCCGGGGATAGGCATGGCCGGAACGGCGACCTGGTCGTAGCGAGGAGAGACCTGATTCTGGAGGAAGCTGCGCAGCTTTTCCTCCGAGACGGCGGCGCGCAGAGGGATTTCACCCGCAGGGGCCTCGCGGCCCCACAGGTAATCCCAGTAGGTCAGGCTGTTCTGGGCCCCGGCCTCGGCCAGCATCCCATCCACATCCAGGGTTAAGCCGGCGTCTGCGGGCTGGATCTGGAAGGTGGAACCCTGGTATTGGGCTTCCACCGGGCGGTCATACGCCGCTGCCAGCAGGCTCGCGGCCTGATCTCGATCCAATCCACCTACGGGCAAGCCGGCGACCTTTTCCCCCGGCGGGAATAACCTCACCGCCGCCTGGTAGGGAACACGCTGGCTAAAAGCGATCCCGGCGGCTCCCAGGATGAAGACCAATCCCAGGCCGCGCAGAACCAGGCTGCGCAGAGACGACATGCGCAAAGGCCTACTCATACGTCTCCGCCTCAACCCCCAGCTGGCGATCGATCTCTGGCAGTTCTGTAGAGGCAAACTGCAGCCGCCATAGATGGCGGTATAGCCCGGCGTGTTCCAGGAGCTCGGCATGCGCGCCGTCTTCCACGATGCGCCCCTCCTGCAGCACCAGGATGCGGTCAGCATGCTGGATGGTGGAAAGCCGGTGGGCGATGACGAAGGTGGTGCGACCCTGCATCAGCCGTTCGAGAGCCGCCTGCACCCAGCGCTCCGACTCGGTATCCAGCGCGGAGGTGGCTTCGTCCAGGATCAGGATGCGCGGGTCTTTCAGCAGGGCGCGGGCGATGGCCAGGCGCTGGCGCTGGCCGGCCGAGAGGCGCACGCCGCGCTCGCCAATAACTGCTTCGTACCCTCCCGGCGCTTGCTGGATGAAATCGTGGGCGTAGGCTGCCTTGGCGGCCGTCTCGATTTCCACCTGGCTTACGCCCGGGCGACCGTAGGCGATGTTTTCACGCACCGTTCCGGCAAACAGGAAGGTCTCTTGCGGCACCAACCCGATCTGGGAGCGCAGCGATGGCAGGGTCACTTTGCGAATGTCGCGCCCGTCGATCTCCACGACTCCGCGGGTGGGGTCAAAGAAGCGCGGGATCAGGTTCACCAGGGTGGTCTTGCCCACCCCGCTCGGTCCGACCAACGCTACCACCTGGTCCGGCGGAACGAGCAAGTCGATATCCTCCAATACCGCTTTGGGATCGCCATCTTCGTAGCGAAAGCTGACCCCGGCAAAGCGGACTTGGCCGCGGACTGGCGGCAAGGGTTGGGTAGGCTGGCTCTCTTGCGGCTCTGGAAGCACCTGCATGATCTCGAAGATGCGCTGCGCCGCCCCTGAGGCTTCGCGGATCTGCGAGTACAGACTGGCAAACTCGCCCATCGGGCCGCCGACCAGGACCATGTAGAAGAGGAAAGCGATCAGCTCGCCCGGGGTGAGTCCCCCAGAAATGACCTGCTGCCCTCCGAACCACAGGATCACGACCAGGGCGCAGAAAGCCAGGAGCGAGATGAGCGGGACGAACGCCGAACGCAGGCGGGCTCGGCGCATGGCGGTGGAGAAAGTGGCTTCTATTTGCTGGCCGAAGCGCTGCCGCTCGAATTTTTCCTGGGTAAAGGATTTGACCACCCGGATGCCTGAGAGCGCTTCCTCCAGCGCAGCGGTCGCATCCGCCAGGCGGTCTTGGACGATGGTGGAAAGCCGCTCCAACCGCCTGCCAAAGAATACGGCGATCAAGATCAGAGAGGGGATCAGCCCGATCACGAGCAGGGTCAGGCGCCAGTTCATGCTGAGCATCAGCGCCAGACCGCCGATAATGGTAATCACCTGGCGCAGCAGGTTGAGCGGCGCTTCCGTAAGGACGCCCTGGATCACGGTCACGTCGTTGGTGACGCGCGAAACCATTTCACCGGTGCGCCGCTCATTGAAGAAACGCAGCGGCAGGCCAAGCATGTGCCCGTGAATGTTGAGGCGCAGATCGGCGACAACCCGCTGGGCTACAAATGCCAGCAGGTAAGTCTGCCCATAGGCGATCACTCCCTGGAAGATGAAGAGGGCCACCAGCGCCAGGCTGACCATATTGAGCTGGCTCTGGTCGCGGGAAACAAAGATCGAATCCACCAGATAGCGAACAGCCAGCGGCAGCGACAGGCTGATAGCGCTCCAAAAGAGCTGCGCCACCGAGGCCACGGCCATCTGCTTCCAGTAAGGTTTGACGTAACGGAAAAGTGAGAGGAGTTGGCGCAAGGTTTTGATGCAATTGTAGCAGAAAACCTGCCCCTTAAACAGAATTTTGGCAGTCTCGGAATGTCTGCCAAAATTCTAACTCTCTTATGCCCCTATGATCTATAAGAGACCGCTTGTCAATGGTTGCTTAGTCGATCCCCTCCGGTGCGGTTGTTACTGCCCCTGCTCAAGCTCTCTGTATCCAACCCATGACCGAAAGCAAAATCACCGTCCCCAGAGCAGCCGAACCCACAACTCCCAGCGATCCCGCACCGAAGGAGATCTCCCGTGCTCCGATCACATACCCACCAACCAAAGCCCCTAAAATACCAATAATGATGTTACCGCCTAACCCGAACCCTCGCCCCCTTAAGATCACTCCGGTCAAGAAGCCTGACCCTAAACCTATTACCACAATCCACAACAAATTACTCGGACTCATCTCTTTAGTTTCTATCCACCCTATCAGCTTCTCGACCGGATCTTTCTACCGATAAACTTGGCACCCTTGCTGCGGTGCATTTACAATATACTCCCTCTGGCAGGGGTATTCAATTGGGAGAACTCCTATCAAACATTAGGGATTCCCCTACCCAGACTTTGGGATATAATGTTGGCTTACCCGAAATGCCCACCCTGGTGAACCTGATCCCGCGCTTCTTTTCTTTCGCCGTTGGTTTTGGGGCTGTTATCACGCCAGGCCCGGTCTCGACGACTATCGTCAGCCAATCGCCTCGCAGCGGCTGGCGGGTGGGCCCGCTCGTCTCCACCGGTCACGCCCTCATGGAGCTGGCGGTTGTGCTGCTGATCTCATTGGGCCTCTCCACGATTCTGGCGCACTCCACCATCCAGATCATCATTGCCCTGGTAGGGGGAATCCTGCTGGCGGGCATGGGCGGCGGGATGATCTTCAGCGTCCTGCGCGGAAATACCCATTTGCCCGGCGTGACTGCCGGCGTGCAAGCCATGGCGCCCCGCCAGATGGTCGCCCTGGGGGTCATCGCAACGGTAACCAACCCCTTCTGGTACGCCTGGTGGGTAACGGTGGCCGCCGGCTACCTGGCCCAGGCGCAGGCTCTGGGCTTCGCGTCAGTGGCAGCGTTTTACCTGGGGCACATCGCGCCGATTACAGCTGGAACACCGCCCTCTCCACAATTATTGGCGGAGGCCGTCGCTGGGTAACCGACCGGGTTTATCGCATTCTCATCGCGCTATGCGGCCTGTTCCTAGTCTATCTGGGGGTGCAGTTCCTGGTCCGCGGCGCAGGCATGCTCGCTTAGGGCTGCTCAGCACGCCAGTATTCTCCTCCGCCTCCCTGCCGCTGCATCAGGTGAAAGTCGACCAGATTACGCCGCAGCCGGGCAGTGTCCTCGTTGAAGCGGGAGAGCATCTCATTCACTTGCTTCTCAGAGTAGCGCACACCGGGCTCGAAGACGCGCACCACATAGCGCAGGATGGCTTCGAGCTTTTTCTGCTGCACGGGAAAATCTTTCAACCGCCCATTCGATGTGATGTAGGTGTTGACTACTTTGCGGTCGTAGGCATCGATATCCACGTCATGAACCAGAATCTCTTCCTTCTCCTGCGCCAGCAGGTGCTGGGCCATGGCTTCCAGGTGCTTCGTCTCCAATTGGTAGACCGAGTAGTAACCCTCGGCGCGGGCGCTGACCAGCCCGGCGTGAGCCAGCCGCGCCAGATGATGCGAGACGGTGGAGGAGTGCAGGTCGAGCATTTCGGCCAGCTGCTCCACGGTGTGCGGCTCGCGGGCCAGCAGTCCGACGATCTTCAACCGGTTGGCGTCTGCCAGGGCTTTGAAAAACTGCAGCAGTTCAGAAGAAGGAAGAGATTCTGGTTCGTTCATATTGATGATCCTGTAACTAAGTTGATATTTATCAATGCAATTATATGGATTTGAACATAAATGTCAAGGTATGGGTCCTAATTTATTCGCTTTTGGGTTAATTCTTCGTATGTCATTGGGAATGGACTGGTGCTCTCCCAGGCCAGGAGCAATCCCCTGCTATGCCCTTCAAGGCCGGTGGCCTCTCCCCTAACGGACCAAAGCCCATTGTATAATCAATCTACTAAGGTCTTTTCCTTATGGCTCAGCGCAGGCGCGGGCGGAACTACAAACTTCTGGCGGGGTTGATCCTGGTCGCGGGTGTATTTCTGGTGCTGCTGGGTTATTACCACCCCCTGACGGCCAGCGACAAGATGGATGGGATCATTGCCGTCCTGTTTGGATTGTATACCTGCTCCCAACCGGCGGCGAACTTCCTCGACCTGCTGCTCTTTTACCGCAGCACAGTTGACCATCCGTCCTCCCTCCGATCGCTGCTCGTCTGGCTGGTGGTAAATGTATTGGTTCTTGGCGTAGGCTGGCTGGTGATTGTCAACGGCATGATCCGGTTTTCAGCACGTTAAAAGAGAAGTATGGTCCGCAGGAAGCGCAAGCTGACACCTGCCCCGGGTGCACACTTGCCCTGGTTCCAAGTGACAGGGGGGGCCGGGGAGCGTGCTCTACCAGGATAGTAGAACCTGCTTTAGAGCTTGTTCGAAGTGCAACGCCAATTCGGTAATAACTAAGGAGGCAAATAATGACCGCTTCGAATGCACTGCAGGAATATCTTGCTCTGCTGCAGATCCGCCGTAAGTACGGGCGGCGCGACAGCCAGATTACCGGTGGAGTATTCGTGTTTGGCATGATGATTTTGATCGGCGGTGGGATGCTGGGAGGGCTGGAGGGTATCTCCGGCTATCTGATCGCGGCTATGGTCGTCGCCTTCGGGTTAGGCTTCCTGATGACCTGGACCAGGCTGACCATCCTCAACCACTCCATCGAGATGCTGGAGACCATGCAGCGGGTGACGAGAGAAACCGCGGGGATAAAATGAGCGAACCTGGCCTTTTCGAGGCAAAAGTGAACGAGCAGGTCGAGGACTTGCGGAAAAACGATCTGCGCCGCATCGAAAAGCAGATCACCCAACGACGTCTCAGCTGGCTAGGCCGTAAGCTCTCTTGCCGGGCCGAGCTATCTCCGCGCCAGGCATTCGAGCTGCTCTTCTTCGAGTACATGGGCCTCTCCAGAGAAGATTTGCCGGTTGTGCAGGAGACGGAGAGCGAGATTGTCTGGCGTTCGCTAAACCGCTGCCCCACGTTGGAAGCCTGCGGTCGCCTCGGCCTGGATACACGTTGGGTTTGCCGCCGAATTAATGAGAAACCCACTCAGGCGTTCCTCTCGCAGATCGATCCCCGCCTGCGATTCCTGCGCAGCTACAGCGAGATCCGCCCGCACTCGGCCTATTGCCTGGAGCGCATCGTGCGCGTAGATTTCGAGGAAAGGATGTCCAATGCCATTGCCGAAGCCCGGCTCTCGCGGCAGGAGGGCAACAAGGGTTACGGCGCGCTGGTCGTGCGGGGGGATCAAATCTTGGGGCAGGCCCACGATACCGCTACGACGCAGGGCGACCCCAGCCTGCATGCAGAGGTCAATGCCATCCGCCAGGCGGTGCGTACCGCCGGCGAGACAGACCTCAGCGGAGCGGTGCTGATTTCTACCTGCGAGCCTTGCCCGATGTGCTCCTCCCTGGCTGTGTGGGCGAATGTCACGGCAATCGTCTATGGCGCTTCGATCGAGGAAACCGCCGCCCTGGGCAAATCCCGCATCCGGGTTAGCGCCGGCGAGATTGTGGCACGTTCTTCGGTGATGGTTGAAGTGATTGGCGGGGTACTGCGCGAGGAGTGCCTGGCGCTGTACACAACCTCTCAAGCAGTTTGATCCAGATTGTTCCTGTTGTGCAGAAAGATGAACGTCACATGATCGGTCTCTGGCAAGTCTATGCTAACGCTTATCTGTATGTGGTTGGTGCGGCCATGCTGGCCGGTTTTGGCATCCCCCTCTTGATATCTCCAGTGGGTTGGGCGAGGCTATTCCGCTGGGTGACCTCCCCCGGATATCTTATCCCCTTTCTGGGGCGTTCCTTGGGAGCGGTTATCTCAACCCTTGCCCTCTTCGCGTTCCGGGTGGCCAGGGCACCCGCCATGCAGCCTTTTTTCTTCAAGCTGATGCTCTGGATCATCGCCGCCATGCTCCTACTGCATATCTACGGGGCGCTGCGCAGGGTGCAGCCCATCACAGAGACCGTGGAGATCCTCCTGTGGACCATCCTGTTCGTGGTCACCCTGGGTTTCTATCCATCCTGATCATCGGCAGGTTTGGCCCCCTGGAGTTGCGCTGCTGCCGCATAGTGCGCCCCGGTATCTTCGAGGCAGAGTATCTGGAAGCCGGCTCCTTCAAGCAGGCGGTGCAGATCGCTCCCTGCTGGCAGGAGATCCTGGTGGATGATCTCCGCCTGGGCGTTCTGGTGGATGGCATTCACCCTCAGGCGGCTCAGCTCGTGCAGGATGAACAGCCTGCCGGCGGGACGGAGCACCCGTTTGATTTCATACAGGGCTTGATCTTTGCTGTGGAAATGGGGGAAGCTGTTGTGGCAAAGGATCGCTGTGAAGCTTTGATCCCCGAATGGCAGCCGGTGCACGTCTGCCTCAACCAGGCGAACCTGACCATTCAAATGGGGCGCACGATGGAGCATTGCATGAGCCAGATCGAGGGCGTAGATCTGAATGCCTGGGTAGCGGCGAATGAGAGCGCGGGTCATCCCGCCGGTTCCGGCGCCGGCCTCCAGGAGCGAGGCGCAGCCTTGCAGGAGCGCGTCGAATGGAGCGAGGAGCTGATCTAAGATTACTGCCCGGTCCGGGCGTTGAGCAGCTTCCCATTCGGGAGCCAGGTGCTCGAAGTATGCGCGCAGGGGATCCAAAATAGCCTCAGAGATGCGGTAGGATAGTTCGCGTAAGAGCGACTCAAACGGGAAGATTATAAAGCAAGAACGGCATGGCGCAAAGACGGGCTGATCGACCCGTCATCAAGCTCAGGCTTGCCAACACTATTCTGCAGATTGTGAGAGCCAGGGAAGATAGGTTTCAGATGGGGGAGACAGCGCAGGAGAGATCGAATAAGTCGTCCCATTGCTGGTCACCAGGATAGTGCCCAGCTCGTCGGTGCGGCCGACCACGGCCCCAGCGGCGAGCAAGCGGCTGATTGTCTCCGGGGAAGGGTGCCCATAAGAATTCGTCCCTACCGAAATGATCGCCGCCTGCGGGTCCGCCGCCGCCAGGAACCCGGTGCTGGAGCTGTAGGCGCTGCCATGATGGGCTACCTTCAGGATTTCGGAGGCCAGCGGGGTGCCTCGGGCAACGACCGTAGCTTCGATCGTAGAATCGATATCCCCGGTAAACAGGTAGTTGACGGTCCCGGTATCCACCCGGATCACCAGGCTGGCCTGATTCGTCTCCGGGTTGGAGAGTCCGGACGAGGGATTGAGGACGTGAGCATCCATCAAACCCCAGGCGAGCTCTTGCAGGTATTGGATGGGGGTGAGCGCCAGGTCGTCTGCTGCTGCTGCGGCGGCGAACCTGGTCCAGGTAGTCGTGTCTCCCGGGTATCCGTTATAGAGCACCTGATGGACGCTGATATCCGGCGCCTGGAGCACGCTGATCAGGCCGCCGATATGGTCGCTGTCGGCGTGGCTGGCTACCATTATAGTATCCGTTCAGTAGGTCTGAGTATTTAGAAGTAAAATACACTTGAAAATCGAGATTCCAAAAGCCAAATCGGTAGTGGGATATTTTCTCTCGTATCAGTTATGTTTTTGCCTTTACGAAGGATGGAAACGCGGCTGTATATTATTGACATAAATGTGCAACAAAAATGGGTGAAATGAACGTAGACATTCCACACAATCCGGTAGGAACGTTATATCAATTGGGAAAATTTATCAAACCTCTAATAACATGGATTCGCAGAGACTACCTGAACGGATGCAAATTATAATTATTACATCCACTACATCTTCAAATATGTAGCTCAAGGAAAATGCCGTGATCAATATATCTGAGTTAAGCGATTTCCTCGGGGGTTCTATTGAAGTGCTTGGTTTCGAAAAAGGCATTACACTTAAACATTATGATGAGGGATGGGGTTTTCAATATGATTATATGGGCGATCCGATTTTACTTAATCTCGATGACATAACAAATCGTTTTCTTCCCATTTATGTCAAATATCATTATTCTGAAAAACAACCGACCATAACATTGATGTTTTGTCCTGATGGTAAATTAGCTCCCGGAATACAGCCTTTTTCATTACCTAAGCAAGAGTTCATTAAAGTTGCTGCTATTCGATACATAGCTGACGCTTTGCATTATCATGTCATGGCTCTACATTCGCAATATGAAATTATACTTAATAAAAATATGAGGTTCTCATTTATCGCCAGTAAGGAAAACATAAACAGTTATACGTTTATGGACCAGGCAAGTCCATATTACGAATTTGATGCTTTACTTGCGGTTGCACGCCGTGCTTATGATACTTGTCGTTATTTACTTTGGAATGCATTTAAGCCGGGAAAAGATTATGGAACTGTACCTCGATCATTTGAAAGGACAATTCCTTTATGTTCAAATTTAGATCCATTGATCCGTAAGGATCTCCAATCCAGTTGGGACAAATGGGGATCAAGATTAACCAGCTATCGAGACTGCATTATGCACTATTGCCCTGTTGACTTCGGCATGAGTAACGTATTTCTTCACCAAGAATTCCCTAACGTTTGGACTGTAAGGGCTCCCATTCCAGATAATCCAAATGCTCGTTCAAAGGATAAATTCACTTATAAAGACAAAATTGATGCCTTATCATTCGGATGGAATTTAGCCTGCGAAATACTATGTGTACTCCGTACGGTGGTGATTGCAGTGTCAAACTTATCTACAACACCCACTACAAGTAATGAATAATAATATCACTTACCAATAATGGATTTCTCCGATCAGGATTATTATTCTTTTTCTTGATCGAAAGGAAGTAGGCTGAGTTGAGGGGCATAAGAACTACAGGATGATCGAAAAAAAAGCTTGCCCCGAAACCCAGACGTTTCCATGCAAGCTTTTGGGTTTCGCTATACACCGGGTTGGAAGGTGCATCTTCTCAAAGACAAAAGGTCTACCAGGCGGCTCAACCCAACCAACATTTCCAAATCTATGATATAAATAGTAACAAATCAATTTCATCATCGATGGGGAGCTCGATATTCGTCGGGCTGAGAGGAAGACCGGTTGTCTTCGACCCACTGAACCTGATCTGGGTAATGCCAGCGGAGGAAGCTGCTCGAACACCGAAATTGCCGCCCAAATCAGGCGGCGATTTTTTGTTAGGAGGCGGGAATGTCGTTGTTATCCGATGTGTGGCGCAGGGTCCTGCCCAAAGTGCAGGCGCCCCCCGAGTGGGGCATCGAGCCTGTGCCGAAGGTCCAGCGCAAGCTCGGATTCCTGGATTACTTTGTGCTGTGGGGCGACCTGGGTATCGGCCTGCTCGTGCTGCTGGCCGGCAGCTTCCTGGTGCCGGGGCTCAGCTTCAGCGGGGCACTGCTGGCCACACTCATCGGCAGCGTGCTGGGCTGCCTGCTGCTGGCGTTGGTGGGCATGATCGGCAGCGACAACGGCATCCCCACCATGGTGTTGCTACGGCCGGTGCTGGGGGTGCGCGGCTCTTATCTGCCCAGCGCGCTGAACGTGCTCCAGCTCGTCGGCTGGACCATCTTCGAATTCGTGATCATGGGCTATGCAGCCAACGTCATCAGCCGGACGGTCTTCGGCGTCTCCAGCATCCCCTTGTGGACGGCGGTCTTCGCCGCCATCGTGATCCTGATGGGCATCGGCGGGCCGGTAGGCGTGGTGCGGCAGTGGCTCGAAAAATTCGCCGTGTGGGTTGTGCTGGGGACGACCGCCTGGCTGACCTGGCACCTGCTCAGTACGACGAGCCTGGCCGAGCTGCTCAGCCGGCCGGGGAACGGCTCGCTGACCCTGGGGATCGGCGTGGACCTGGTGATCGCCATGCCCATCTCGTGGCTGCCGCTGGTCGCCGATTACAACCGCTTCGCCCGCAAAACCGGGACGGCTTTCTGGGGAACCTTTGCCGGGTATCTGATCACCAACGTCTGGTTTTACGCGCTCGGCGCGACCGTGCTGCTGGCCTCGGGCATTGCCCAGGAGCCGAAAGGCTTCGTCAGCGCCATGGCCATCACCGCAGGCTGGATTGCCTTGCTTATCTTACTGGTGGATGAGACGGATAACGCCTGGGCGGACCTTTATTCTTCAGCGGTCTCCATGCAGAACGTTTTCCCCAGGGTCAAGCAGCGCTGGCTGATCCTGGGCCTGGGAATCCTGGCATACCTGGCTGCCCTGGTGATCGACATCACCCAGTATGAGAACTTCTTGTTCCTCACCGGCTCTTTTTTCATCCCCCTCTTCGGCATCCTGGTCTCTGATTACTTTATCTTGCGCCGCAGGCCTTACCAGGCGGATAATTTTTACCAGCCGCCCGGCCGCTTCTGGGGTCTCGGCAGCGTGAACCTGTGGGGGATGATTGCCTGGGTTGCCGGGATCGCCGCTTACAACCTCACCAACCCCTCCACCCTGGGCGCATTCATCCCGGGGTGGGCGAGGATCGTGCCCCAATCGCTGACCGTATTCGGCGGTTCGCTGCCCAGTTTCATTGCGGCACTGGTGATCTATACCGTGCTCGCCGGCGTCTTCATGCGGCGGAAAGAGCCCGGCCGTGTTACTGCACATAAGGAGAACTAATTATGGAAAAAGACAATCGGTTCGGCCAGGTATGCGCCGAGGTTTTGGACCGGGTGCGAGAGAAGCATCCGCTCATTCACCACATGACCAACTTCGTGGTCATGAACGATACCGCCAACGCTACCCTGGCGCTCGGCGCGCTGCCGGTGATGTCTCACGCCAGAGAAGAGGTGGCCGAAATGGTTGCCGCGGCGGGCGCGCTGGTGTTGAACCCCGGCACGCTTACCCCGGAATGGGTGGAGGCGATGCTGATCGCCGGCAGGCGCGCCAACGAGCTGGGTGTGCCCGTTATCTACGACCCGGTCGGCGTGGGGGCCACGAAGCTGCGCAACGAGACCGGAGCGCTGTTTTTGGCCGAGCTGAAACTGGCCGTGATCCGCGGCAACTCCGGCGAAGTGGGGGCGCTGGCCGGGGCGGGTGGGGTGGTTAAGGGTGTGGAATCGGTGGAGGGGGTCAAAGATCCGGTGCAGGTCGCCAGGGAGGCCGAGGATGCCCTGCAACAAACCAAGGGCGTGAGGTTCTTGCTCACGCCCGGGTGCTCTATCCCAACAGATACCCCTGAGGCCAATCTCAGGTCGTTGCGAGC
>JAMCRR010000166.1 GCA_023381565.1 Chloroflexota bacterium | reverse complement strand
GACAGACGCAATCGGCTCACCGGGGAAGCGCGTCTTCTATTTACAGGGTTGGCAGAGTGAACGAACGGTTACTTTAATCATTGAGAAGATACAGATTCAGTCCCTGGCTGTCGGGGTGGAACAATTTTTATCGGAGCTCAATGAAAAATACCCCGATTTGCCGGATGCTCCGGCTGATTTCATTGAAGATAATATGCGCATCAACCCACCGGTCGATCCCTTGTTTCGGGTCGGTGAGCTGGGACTGGGTTACCCCCGGTGAGCCGATTTGGTTGTGTTGGTTACGCGCGAGCTCCTGCAGGAAGATGCCGAAGCGGCTCAGGCCAGCGTGGTACGCTTTTGGTGTACGCGCTCGCAAATCCGGGCAATGTGTCATTGGGGGATGGAAGTGGCTTCACGCGGCCGGGCGATTTGTCCGCAGTGCGGGCAGCCCATGGACCCGGAAGGTCATTTTTGCCCGAAACGCAATGGCCATAGGCATTAACGGTTGCTGAAGTCGATCTGTGGTCGGTGGCCAGATGAGTCCCATTTATGTCCGATTCAGATGAAGCCATTCTTAAAACTTTACGCAGCGGCGAATTGGCAGTAAAAGGCGAGTTCCTGTGGGGCTCGAATTATACCTTCCTGGTTCAGATTGACCATGCCGGTCAAAATCTGGCTGGCGTGTACAAGCCGACCCGAGGCGAGCGCCCTTTATGGGATTTTCCGGTCGCCACCCTCGCCCGGCGGGAAGTCGCTGCTTACTTGGTGAGCGAGGCGCTGGGCTGGCGGCTGGTGCCCCCAACGGTGTATCGCCGTAATGGTCCAGCCGGGCCGGGTTCGGTGCAGCTTTACATCGAACACGACCCGGAATATCATTACTTCAATTTTTCGGAAGATGATTTGCAGCGCCTCAGGCCGGTGGCGTTATTTGACCTGATTATCAATAATGCCGATCGGAAAGGCAGCCATATCCTGATCGATCAGGATCAGCACTTGTGGTTGATCGATCACGGCATTTGCTTCCACGAAGAGGAAAAACTGCGCACCGTTGTCTGGGATTTTGCTGGCGAATCGTTTCCGGAAGAATTATGTGCCAGCCTGTCCACCTTCCTTCAGAAATTGGCGCCTCGGGATGGAGAACCCTCGGGCTTCGTCCAGGCTCTCCAGCCCTACCTGAACTCGAGGGAAATTAAGGCTCTGGCGGATCGTTCGCGCCGGCTGCTCCTGGCCAGCCGCTTCCCGCCGCCAAATCCTTACCGGCGGCCGTATCCCTGGCCTCAGTTATAGATCGGATTGAATTTAACTCTTAAGAAGCAGGGACCTGAATCATGACACACTACAAGCTTGCTTTGCTCGGGTTCGGCAATGTCGGCCAGGCCCTGGCCCGTCTTTTGCTGGATAAACGCGACACCTTGCTGCATCAATACGATATCACCTTTAGCATGACCGGTATTGCCACTGGACGGCATGGTATGGCGATCGATCCGCAAGGGTTGGACGTATCGCGTGCACTGCAAGCCGTATCCCAGGGGAAGACCCTGGAGGCTTTCTCCATACTCCCGGTCCCGAGGGATACATTCGATTTCATCCGGCGCTGCGCTGCGGATGTATTGTTTGAAAACACGCCGGTTAACTACGAAACCGGCCAACCAGCCCTGGACCACCTGAAGATAGCCCTTGACAACGGCATGCATGCGATTACTGCTAACAAGGGACCGGTGGTGCATGGCTTCCATGAGTTGACCGATCTGGCAAGGGGGAAGGGGTTGAAATTTTATTTCGAGTCGGCGGTGATGGATGGAGCGCCGATCTTTTCGTTGTATCGTGAGACCCTGCCAGGTGCCCAGTTGAAGTCTTTGAAGGGCTTGCTTAACTCTACCACCAACTTGATCCTGACACGCATGGAACAGGGTGAAAGCTTCGACCAGGCGGTTGCTTATTGCCAGGAAATCGGTATTGCGGAGACCGATCCCAGCGGTGATGTCGATGGCTGGGATGCCGCTGTCAAAGTGGCTGCGCTGGTAACGGTTATGATGGGGGTGCCGCTCAAGCCGCAGCAGGTGAGCCGCCTCGGGATTCGCGGCATTACGGCGGAGGAAGTCTCACGCGCAAGCTCTGAAGGGAGGCGCTGGAAGCTGGTGTGTTCGGCGCAGCGCGGCGCCAACGGCGTGGAGGCGCGTGTCGCGCCGGAGTTGGTCGCGCCTGACTCGCCGCTTTACGGCGTCAACGGCACCACCAGCATCGTGCAGTTCGAGACCGATGTCCTGGGTCTCCTTTCGATCGTTGAGTCGGATCCGGGACCGCGCACGACCGCCTACGGATTGTTCGCCGATTTCCTGAATGCCGTCCGCCCTGGTTAGCGCAATCATTCAGCGTCCATCTGTGAGGGGCCTTCGTCCGAATCCTCAGCCGGAGCTTTGCCGGCTGCCTGAGCCGTTTCCAGACTCCAGGCTAACTGGCGCTCTAATGGCACCTGGCGCATGCTGAGTGAGATGCGGCCTTTGCCGGTGTCGATATCCAGAATGCGTACCAACACCCGTTCACCTGCTCGCAGCACCTCTTTGGGGTTCGGATTAGAGGAATAACCAATTTCACTGGCGTGCACCAGGCCTTCGACGCCCTCAGCAAGCTCGACAAACGCCCCAAAATCAACAACGTTCGTAACTCGCCCTTCCAGAGTTTCCCCATTATGGTGCGTCGTGGCGAAGTTCTCCATTGGGCTGGGCAGGAGCACTTTGCGGTCCAGGCTGATGCGCCCCTTCTCGACGTCGACATCGATGACTTTCACGTCGATTTCTTCCCCTATTTTTACTGCCTCGCTGGGATGGTCTACGTGGCGCCAGTCAAGCTTCGAGATGTGCACCAATCCATCAACGCCGCCCAGGTCCACGAAAACGCCGAATTTGACGATATTTACCACCGGCCCGTGCACGATCTCGCCGGTTTTCAACTCGTCCAGCCGCCGTTTTTCGACCTCTTTTTGAGCTGCAATTGCTGAAAAGATCAATCTGCGCCGCTTGCGATTTACCTCGATGGTTTTTACCGGGATGGTAGTGTCGATCATCTGGCGCTTGATTTCATCCGTACGGTGGGGATCGCGAGTGCGTCGAAGCTCGGCGACTTGAGAAAACGGTAAGAAACCCTGGATTGTTTCGAACTCAACCAGAAAACCACCGCGATTCTTCCCAATTACCTTGAGGTTCAGGGTTTTCTCCTGCTCCAGGTTCTGTTCGGCTTTTTCCCAGGTCTCATGTTCCAGGCCCTTGTGAAGCGAGACGATCAGGTCCTGATCGCCGCTGGGGGTCATCACCACATAGACTGTAACCTGGTCGCCTACTGAAAGGTGATGGAGAATCTCGTTGTCTACATTGCTAAAATCGCGGTTGGGGATGATCGCATCACGTTTCAAGCCCACGTCGACCAGGATGGCGTCTTCCTCAATCCGTAAGATGCGCCCTTCCAGTAAT
>JAMCRR010000110.1 GCA_023381565.1 Chloroflexota bacterium | reverse complement strand
TTTGAATATCGCCTGCCGCTGATGGTCTTCCGTATGGATGAAGCCGGCTGGCTGGCGACCGGCCTGGACGCTGAGACCGCCGCCATGGCTACGCAAATGGTCGCTACGCTGGAATCGATGGGCGTGCCGCTTTTGGATCACATTATGGCCTTGTCGCTCGAAGAGCACGAAAATCGATTGGAGCACGCCCGGCAGACGCTGTCGGCGCTCGACCCCGGCGTCACCCATTTCGTCATCCACCCTTCGAAAGATACCCCCGAGCTGCGGGAGATCACCCCAGACTGGCGTTGCCGCGTTGCCGACTACCAGGCTTTTACCAGCCCGGAAATGCGTAATATCATCCGCGATCTCGGTATTCAAACCATTGGGTACCGGGCGCTCCAGGAATTGATGCCTGCCTGAGCTCATCCCAGGCAACCAAATTGTTTCAGGAGGAAACTATGGCTGTGATAGGGGAAACCATCCCCGCAGAGGGAGCAGAAGGACTGACCACGAACCGCCAGCGCTGGTTGTATAGCATTGCCAACCTGGGGAACAATATCCCCTACCAGGCGGTTGGGGCGGTGATCCTGTTCTTCTATACGGACATCAAGCGTTTGCCCGTGGAATGGGCGGCCACGGTCATGACCGTTTACGCCTTTTATAATGCGTTCAATAACCCGGTGATGGGGTATCTCTCCGACCGCACCAAGACGCGCTGGGGGCGGCGCATCCCCTACATCCTGTTTGGTACGGCGCCTTATGCGCTGGCGTTTGCGCTGTTGTGGTGGGCGCCGTTCGATGGCCTTTCCAGTCCGGTCAGTCTGCTGGTCTATTTCATCCTGGCTTTGTTCGTGTGGGAAGGGCTGGGAACGGTCGTCTCGACGGCTTACTACGCGCTGCTCCCGGAGATGTTCCGGGATTATAAGGAGCGCACCGACGTGGCCGTACGCATGAACATCGTGCAGACCCTCGGCCTGTTGATCGGCGTGGCCTTGCCGGCCACCCTGGCCGCTTTGGTAGGCTGGACGTGGATGGGAGTCATCTTCGCCGTGATTTCCGCGGCAGCTCTTTTTATCGGCCTGCCCGGCATGTTCGAGCGCGAAAGCTCGGTGAAGGCCGCTTCCATTCCGTTGATGGAGGCGCTGAAGGCCACTTTTATCAACCGCAGCTTCGTCACCGTCGTGTTTGCCCAAACCATGCGTTTCTTTGCGACCAACACGCTTTCCGCGGGGATGCTGTTTTACATCAAATACAGCCTCGGCGCGGACCAAAGCATGACCACCGTCATCCTGGCGACGGCCTTTATCGTGGCGGGCATCGCTCTGTGGCCCTGGCGCCACTTCGTCGCCAACCGTTTCGAGGCGCGTACCACACTGATGATCGCTTACGCCTTCACCGGCCTGGCCGTGGTTCCGTTGGGTCTGGTGCAATCCGTGGTTGGCGCCGTCCTGGCGGCGGCGATGGTGGGCGTGGGCCTGGCCGGCCTGATCCTGATGGGCGACGTGATCATGGCGGACGTGGTGGACGAAGATGAGATGAGGACCGGGCAGCGCCGCGAGGGCATGTACTTCGGGATGAGCGGCCTGATTATTACTCTGAGCAGCGCCCTGACCGCGCTGGTGTTTGGCTGGATCGCCCCTGCGTATGGATATAATACCGCCCTGGCGGTGCAACCGGAAACGGTGAATACCGGCTTCCGCATCTTCATGTCCATCCCGCCGCTGATCGGTTCGGCCCTGGCAGCGCTCTCGCTGGTGTTCTATCCTTTACACGGGAAGCAGCTCGCACAGGTCAAAAAGTTCACAACCGAGCGCAAGTCCGTGAGCGGAGAGGCAAATATCTCTCTATAGTATGCAAAAGACTTTGAATATCGCCCACCGGGGGGCGCGCTCCCTGGCCCCCGAAAACACCCTGGCGGCCGCCCGAAAGGCCTTCGAGATTGGCGCGGATATGTGGGAGCTGGATGTGGCCAGGAGCGCCGATGGAGAGCTCTTCGTCTTGCACGATGACACCCTGGAGCGCACCTCCAACGCCGCCGAGGTCTTCCCTGACCGCCGTCCCTGGCGCGCCGGGGACTTCGCGCTGGCGGAGATTCGCCGCCTGGATTTCGGCTCGTGGTTCAACCGAAGAGATCCGTTCGGGCAGATTGCCGCCGGTCAGGTCTCCGAGGCCGAGCAAAGAGCCTTCGTCGGCGAACGCGCCCCGACCTTGCGCGAGGCGTTGCTGTTCACGCGTGACCGCGCCTGGCGCGTCAACGTCGAGATCAAAGACCACACCGGCTTTCCGGCGGATCGCGTCATCGTCGAGCAGGTAGTGGCCATGATCGATGAATTGGGCCTGGCGGGGAGCGTGCTGCTGTCTTCCTTCAACCACGCTTACCTGACGCGAGCCAAAGCCGTCAACTCTCGTCTCCCTCTGGCGGCCCTGGTGGAGACTCCCCAGGCCAACCCCGCCGGGATGTTGCTCCGCCTGGGTGTGCCGGCGTATAACCCGGACGTGGCTTTGACCAACCCGGAGGAGGTTGCGCGCCTGTGCGAAATGGGCTTTCAGGTCTATCTTTGGACGGTCAACGAGATCGAGCCTATGCGCGCCTTTGCCCGGGCCGGCGCCGCCGGCATCATCACCGACTTTCCCCAGCGTTTCAAGGAGGTTCAGGCTGGATCGTAGGCATTCGATACGGCCATTCTTGCTTTAGCGCAAAGAATAATCCCATCTTTGACGATAAGATCATACTAACCACGATCTCCAGGTTGAGATATACTAAACAAGACTGATTTAGTCTTGTTTAGTCTGTCTTTTTTATGGGTGTTGGCCCGGTTGCGGGCGGAGAGGAGGTTTAGCATGATCAGGGTGCAGCGCGTCTATCGTGGAACAACCCAGATTTATGGTCGTAGATTCCTGGTAGATCGCCTCTGGCCCAGGGGCGTCAGAAAAGAGGATTTGCCCATGGACGGCTGGATCCGGGACGTAGCTCCCAGCGACGAGCTCCGCCATTGGTTCGGGCACGAACCGGAGAGGTGGGCGGAGTTTCAACGCCGGTACTTCGCTGAATTGGACGAGAAGCCGCAATCATGGCAGCCTCTATTGGATGCCGCTCGCCAAGGCGATGTTACCTTGTTATACGGCGCGCAGGACGAAGAGCATAACAATGCCGTTGCGCTGAAGATTTATCTGGAAAATAAGCAGAAAGAGAAAGCCCGTTGAATTAGCCGGAGCCCTTCTATTCACTGATTGGATAAGGATAAAAACGACCCCATGCGATCAATTCCGCCTGCATCCACGAGCCGTATTCAATTTCCCTTGCTGGGTTTGTCCATGCTCGCCCTGCTGGCTGGGCTTTGGGCAGGGTTATCTCGTCTGGGCTGGACTCTGCCCATCTGGCAGCCAAATTTATTGCTGGCCCACGGTCCGTTAATGGTCTCCGGTTTCCTGGGAAGCCTGATCATCTTGGAACGAGTGGTAGCGTTGAGAATCAAAGCTCTTTACCTTGCTCCCCTGTTGACTGC
>JAMCRR010000190.1 GCA_023381565.1 Chloroflexota bacterium | reverse complement strand
TCTGGAGACGATAATGATTCAACCGCGACGTACGGAAAAATGAAGGGATCCCGATAATAAATCCCGTACAGCTCCAAAAGCTTTAAGGCAATTCCAAGCTTTCTTTTAGGCTCCCACGGGAGAATATATCTTCTTTTGGATCTTTCCAGGGATTCGGCGTAAGCCAGGGCAATTACGCGGTCCGCAGAGACGTTCGAATGGTAAAAAACGGCCAATGCTTCCAGAAGCGACCCGGTGGCCGGCTCTATGATTTTTAATTGAGTGCGGATTTCGATCCAAATTTGATCGAGCGACAAAGAAGCTACCCGTCTGGCTTGCTCAAGGGTTATCTCTGGACCTCCCTCCCGTTTGAGAAATTTAATCGCAAGGATGGTGTGGTAAAGGGTGCCGTCAGATTTTTCGACAAGTACCTGCCTCGTTTCCGAATTAATCTCAAATTCGTACTTTTGGATTAATCGGTCAATGAGTCCATTAATTTGTTCTCCGGTTAGGGAAGGGATTTCAACCACCTTGATTTGATTCTGCTCCAACCAACGCTTAAGTTGAGGATTTGTATTCAAGTGGTCGCTGCGGGCGGTTGCAATAAAGTATCCCGGAGCGCACTTTTTAAGTGCCTTTAAACAGGCGCTGAGAGATTCGATCTGTTTGCCTACCGATTGCTTGGGCAAATCATTGACAAAGAAAAGAACGCGACTGCCAGGATCAAGGCGGCGTTCCAGATACGATTCAATTATTTCGGGGGGATTGCTTTTTCATGTTCGACCGGCCCTCATTAATTTTGGCCCAGTTTCCAGGTCGGCGATTTAACAAACTGGCCGGTCATCAATACGATGTTTTATTGGATCTGGCGGCTTCATTCTATTTTAGAAACGACTTGATTAAAGCTCAAGCAAGCTATACATTGGCTTTGATTACGAGTAAACGTAATAGTATTGCCTGGTCCAACCTGGGGGTGCTGCTGAAGGAGCAGGGGCATCCGGGGGAGGCCGAGGGGGCTTACCGCCGCGCCCTGGAAGCCGACCCCAAACTCGCCCAGGCCTGGTCCAACCTGGGGAATTTGTTGAGAGAATTAGATCGTTACGCAGAAGCGCGTGATGCATTGGAACAAGCCGTGTTATATCGACCGGTACAGGCTATCTACCATGCAAATCTTGGCTTGGTTTATCAAAAATTAGGAGAACAGGAGAAGGCCAATAGAGAATTGATGGAAGCTCAGCGTTTATGTGAGAATGAGAGTGCTTACAATCGAGCTTGCATCGCAGCTCTTTGTAGCGATTTGGAAATGGCCTTCCGATTGTTAGAAGAGTCGATCGTGAACCACGAGATATCCCTGGAATGGGTACGCCAGGATCCCGATTGGAAAGATCTGCGAGATGCCCCAAGGTTTATAAAGTTAATGGGTGGGTAGCCTGTAGGTTGGATTTTTCTCCTCGTTCCACGGCCTCTGTGGAACGTTCCCCCCGCGCCCCGCCAATGTCCCACGTGGGCATGTAGGGGCGAAGCATTCGGCAGTCGCGTCCCCTTCGCCATTCCGTTCCTCTCCGAATGCTTCGCCCGCACCCCTCGGCATTGCCCTTCTCCTCATCCCGCTCTATAATGGACGCATGTCCCTCCGCGTCCAGCACAACCGCCGTTCTATCCGCCTGGAAGGATACGATTATTCCCAGGCCGGCGCCTATTTCGTGACCCTGGTGACCCAAGACCGTGAACTCACCTTTGGCGCGATAAAAAATGACGAAATGATCCTCAACCCGATGGGAGAATTGGCCGCCATCCTATGGCAGACCCTCCCCAGGCGTTTCCCCATCTCTTTGGACGAATGCATCCTCATGCCCAATCATTTCCATGGCATTATCGTCATCCACGACACGCGTAAGGGCGAAGCATTCGGAGACCAGGCCTCCCCAGATATATTGGCGCATCTTCCGAATGCTTCGCCCCTACCCCCGCACGGCACGCAGCCGGGATCGTTGGGCGCGATCATCCAAAACTTCAAATCCGTCACCGCCCGGCGCATCAACGCCCTGAGAAACACCCCCGGCGCGCCGGTCTGGCAACGTAACTATTATGAGCACATCCTCCGGGACGAGGACGATCTGGCCCGCGTCAGGCGCTACATCGCGGAGAATCCCCTGAGATGGGCACTCGACACGGAGAACCCCCTCTCGTAGGGGTGAATCATTCGGAAGTCGAGCCCCTTTCCCCGCACGCAGCTGGTAGTCTTGCTCATCTCTCGATGTGCTCTCCGTGGCCTTTGTGGTTAAAGGCCCTCTCCCCCGCCTCAACTACTCTCTATTCTCTCCTCTGCCGGCCTTCAGGGACTTGATGCGTTTCCACATGAACGAATCCCCGCCGCGCGCGTTTCTCGATTAAAATACCCTCATGCCCAACACCATCTACTTCGGCGACAACCTGCCCATCCTGGCCTCTTTACCCTCGGCCTCCGTGGACCTCATCTACATCGACCCGCCCTTCAACACCGGCAAGACCCAGACTCGCACCCAGCTCAGGACCGAGCGCAGCGAGAACGGCGACCGCGTGGGCTTCCAGGGCCAGCGCTACCAGACCGTGCGCCTCGGCTCGCGGGGCTACGCCGACGTCTTCGACGATTACCTGGCCTTCCTCCGGCCCCGCCTGGAACAGGCCTACCGCCTGCTCCAGCCCCACGGCTCGCTCTACTTCCACATCGATTACCGCGAAGTGCACTACTGCAAGCTGCTCCTGGACGCCATCTTTGGCCGCGAGAGCTTCCTCAACGAGATCATCTGGGCCTACGATTACGGCGGGCGCACCCACAAGAAGTGGCCGCCCAAGCACGACAACATCCTGTGGTACGCCAAAGACCCCCGCTGCTACACCTTCAACGAAGACGCGGTCGAGCGCATCCCCTACATGTCCCCCGGGCTGGTCGGCCCCCAGAAGGCCGCGCGCGGCAAGCTGCCCACCGACACCTGGTGGCACACCATCGTGGCCACCAACGGGCGCGAGAAGACCGGCTACCCCACCCAGAAGCCGCTGGGCGTTGTCAATCGCATCGTGCAGGCATCTTCCAACCCCGGCGACCTGGCCCTGGACTTCTTCGCCGGCTCCGGCACCCTGGGCGAGAGCTGCCTCAAGCTGGGCCGCCAGTTCATCCTCATCGACAACAACCCCCAGGCGCTGGAAGTCATGGCCAGGCGTTTCGCCGCCGCCCCGGATATCCACTGGGTCAATTACGATCCGGTGAACACAGAGCCGAGAATGGAGAATCGAGAGCCGTAAACTACCCCACTGTCTACTGACCCCTGCCTACTGACCACTGGTTACTGTCCACCGGTTTTCCTCATCCTTCCGCCTTCCTCCTTCTAATGCTGCCCCAGCGTCCCCTTGATGCGCACGCGCCGCTCCAGCGCGTCGAAGGCCGCCTTGCCCAGCCAGATCATCAGGAACATGAAGGCCGCCAGCAGCGCTGTCTCCACCGGGATGGGCAGCAGCGTGCGCGTGCCCAGCAGCCAGCCGCGCACC
>JAMCRR010000176.1:16721-17444 GCA_023381565.1 Chloroflexota bacterium | reverse complement strand
CTGGGCGCAGGCGGGCGGCTTCATCCAGATAAACCGGATGGACATCTTGCTGGGAAAGCTCGGTGTTCCAGAGAATCATCACCCGGATACAGCGCTCCAGACCACCCGGGACGGGGATTTCACGGCTGCACATCATAGGGACGGTATGCCAGCCAATCTCGCGGCCAGCCTGAGCTGGATATGCTGCATGGAGATCATCGGTCACCGTAAAGAAAACGCTGGCCATATCCTCTGGACGGAGAGAGCGGTTTTCGGCGAGGATGGCCTCTAATAAACGGCGGGTTGCTCCCAGAATAGCCTCGGGGGTATCCTCGTTTGCCGTTACCGCCCCACGTATGCCTCTCAAACTCATCATGTTCACTCCTGCCAAAATAAAAAATGCGAGGCCGTTGGCCTCGCATTTTGGGTATCCTGATGTGTTCTTTGCCCGCTTAAGCTCCGCCGACGGTTACCGATTTCCGGAACCAAAATAATAGGGAGCAAAATAATAATAGCGGGAAGAAATGATCGTGTTCATATCGAAGTTGGCATCAGTATAGCAATTTTAACGTGGAGAGTCAAGCAGTGAATTTTATAATTGCCGTGTTCCCTTTCTATAGATCCTGGACAAGGTTCTTCCGACTGTCGCCAGGAAGGAACAACTTCGAGTAATTTGTCCAACGATTGTCTTTAACAAATCCGTAGCGAGTTTTTTACACCCAGGATTTTACCGTCCATTTCAAC
>JAMCRR010000176.1:0-16671 GCA_023381565.1 Chloroflexota bacterium | reverse complement strand
TCACTCCCGATGCCCAATCGGTGTTCTGATCAGCGGTTTATTCCGGGCTATGACTGGCGAAAAAGAATCGGAAGAGGTTAAACGCATGAAGGCTGCAACTGCAGCGCCCGGGCCCCAGCGCGCCGGTCAGATTTCCTTCTTCCGCGATCGAGCAGGCGAACCTCTCCAGGTTGAAATGGACGGTAAAATCCTGGGGAATGCAATCGAGCTGAATGGCAAACAACGCCAGACCTTAGAAGAATTGGTCCTGGAAGTGCGCACCTGGTTGGGGTATGCTCCCCAGCAACCTGCTGTGACACCACCTGCGGCATTTAGCGGAGAAGCTAACGCAGAACCAGAATATCTCCCCTCTTCCTTCACTGCAGAGCCGGCTGTTCGTGCGCCTTCTGCCGGTACCCCTGCGGTAGCGACTGCTCCCGGTGAGGCTAAAAGCATCGTTGCCCAGATTGATGAGATTTTGCAGGAACACCTGGCCGGCAGCGCCCTGGCAAGCCGTTCGATCCGCCTGATGGAAGTGCCGAAGGAAGGCGTAATTGTGGCTGTGGGCGTAGACCATTACCCGGATATTGATGCTGTTCCCGATCCAGACATCCGCGCCATTATTCAGACCGCCGTGGCGGAGTGGGAGCAAAACAACCACTAGATTGCGGGTAAAGACCACCTCATGCCTGGGATGGGCGTGGTCATTTGATTTTCTTGATTAAATACAGCTCTCCTCGCTCAAAACCGCGCTCCTCATAGTAGGGGCGCGTGCCGATCGCCGAAATGACCGCCAGGCGGGCAAAGCCTTTCTGGCAGGCGATGGCTTCGGCTTCATGCAGTAATGAAGTCCCCAACCCGATGTGCTGGGCGGCGCCCGGCTGTTCTACCCCCACCGGCAGTGACTGCCCATAAACGTGCACTTCGCGGATTATAGCGGCATTCTCCAGGTCGGCAAAGCCGAGGCTACCGTCCAGCCTGGGGAAAGGCTTCCCGGCCACTTCCGCTGGGGGCTCCAGGGGCAGCGACAGGCGCAGATAGCCTGCCAGACGGCCAGAGACGGTCTCGTACGACAGGAAATGCTCTTCGGCGTAAGCCGGGTAATAGACGTCGTCCTGCAGATGCAGCTCTGCCGGGTCGATCACCTCGCTGCCCACCTCACGGCAGCGGATGCAACTGCAGTGCTGCCCACGCCGTGCCAGCTCGGCATGCACGTCCTGCCGCAGGCTGGTGCGCTTATTGCCGGCTACCACGTTGGTGGAAGGGATATCGCGTATCACCCGGTTCACCCGGCAGTAGCGTGGGATGCCCGGCTTTATGGCGGCAATCAAGTTGACGAGCTCATCCTGGGTGTAAGGCTGATATTCGCCGCGCTCCCAGTTTTGGATCAGCTCGGCATTCGGGAGAAGCTCGCAGGGATAGATCTTGATTTCGTCCGGGCTGTAGCCCAATCCTGCTTGGGCAGACGCCCACAGCCTGCCGAAATCCTTCCGGTCAGAGTCAAGCGTGGCGCCCAGCAGGTTGGGCATCCAATGCAGGACAATCTTGAACCCGGCAGCCCGCAGCAGCGCAGTGGCTCGCAGGGTATCCGCCGCCGTATGGCCGCGTTGGTTGATCGCCAGGATGCGGTCGTCCAGGCTCTGTGCGCCCATCTGGACTTTCGTCACACCCAGGCGCCTCATCCAGGCCAGCTCCCTGGGAGTAATTCGGTCAGGGCGGGTTTCGACGACCAGACCTACATTCCGGTGCGGCCCGTTTTCGTTCCGACATTGCGCCTCTTCCAGCGTAGGCGAAGGTCCATAGGGTCTATCTTCCTCGCCGGAGGCATTTAAGGCATCGAAACAGCGCCGTACGAACCACTCCTGGTAATCTCGCCGGTAGGCGCTCCACGTCCCCCCCAGGATGAGCAGCTCGATCTTCTCCGTGGGGTGCCCGACGGCTTCCAACGCCTCGATACGCGAGCGCACCTGGTCGTAGGGGTCAAAATGGTGCTGCAAACCACGCCGTGCTCCCGGCTCATCGGGGAGATAGCTCTTCGGCATGCGGGCGTCGGTCGGGCAGAAGATGCACTTCCCCGGGCAGGGATACGGCTTGGTCAGGACCGTGACCGTGGTGACGCCGGAAAGCGTGCGCACCGGCTTCATGCGGATGCGGCTGAGCAGATCCGTGTCGGGCTGCCATTCACCCTGCTCGACCAGAGAGCGGTACACCGCTACCAGCAGATGCTTGGCCGGGTAACCTCCCTCGGGCTGGGGATGCTTCCGTAAAGCCTGCTCTAAATTGCGGCCACGGCGCATCTCCTCCAGCACCTCACGAGCCGTCTCGAGTTGTTCGGGGGAATAAATTCTCTTCTCTTGCCAGGTTTCCGGGTCGATACTCGCCACTCCAATCAGGGATAAATTCTTACCACAGAGAATCGAGAGAACAAGGAGTATTGTTACTTAACGACAATGGTTATCTTTGTATTCTCCGAGAACTCTGGGGTTAGATTCGTGCAGTCCCATTCCTCGTATAATTATACTCGTGGAACCTGACATTATCGCACGCCTATTAGATATTAACTACCAATTTTACCAGGATTTCGCCACTCCTTTTTCGGCTACACGCAGGCGATTGCAGCCTGGGGTGCTGCGCGCAATCGAGCTGCTTCCCAGGCAGGTCGCGCTGCTCGACCTGGGCTGCGGCAATGGCACGCTGGCCCGCCGCCTCTCCCTGCTCGGCCGGCAAGGCTCTTACCTGGGATTGGATTTCAGCTCTACCCTGCTGGATGAAGCGCGGCAAGCATGTTCGTTCCTCCCCCAGGGATCCTTTCGCATCACCTTCCAGGAGGCAGACCTGACCGGCCGTGATTGGGCATCGGGAGTGACTACATCTGGCCCGTTTGAGGCGATCCTGGCTTTCGCCGTCCTGCATCATCTGCCCGGTATAGAAATCCGGCAGCAGTTCTTGAGCCAGGTCAGGAGCCTTCTGCCGGTCGAGAGTATTTTTATTTTATCAGTCTGGCAGTTCCTGAACAGCCCCCGGTTGGCCGCCCGCTGCCTCCCCTGGGATAAGGCAAGCCTGAGCGATGCCGATGTAGATCCTGGAGATTACCTGCTTGATTGGCGGCGCGAGGGCCCGGGTTTGCGCTACGTGCACCATTTCACTGCAGCCGAGCTAACCGAAATGGCCCGAACGGCGGGTTTCAAAGTTACCCAGGACTTCTATTCGGATGGTGAGGGAGGCAACCTGGGTTTATACCAGGTATGGAAAAAGGTCTGACCCTCTCAAGGTGTGGCCGTCGCAGCGGGTTCTGCAAGAGGATTGACGGTTTCAGGATGGGCGGTCATCCAGGGTTTGGAGATGGGGAAGAATAACGAGGCCCCAAAGACATCTTTCTGAAAATCGGATATCTCCTGCATCGCGGGGACAGAAATGATCCAATCGATGAACTGGTTCGCCAGAGCGTTTTGGATCTTTGGGTTTTTATCAGGGTTGACGGCGATAATGCCAAAAAAATTAAGCAGGAGGGGATCTCCCTGCATCAAGATCTTTAACTGCGATCCCTTTTTTGATTGGGTCAAGTAGGTAGCCCGGTCGCTGAGTGTATAAGCGTTCTTCTCGTCTGCCATGATCAGCACCGCGCCCATTCCCTGACCGGCGTTAACATACCAGTCTCCCTGGGGTGTGATGTTGGCCGCTTTCCAGATGGCCAGCTCCTTTGTATTGGTCCCTGACTTGTCGCCGCGCGAAATGAATGTTGTCTGAGCATTGGCGATCGCCTGGAACGCCTCCAGCGCGGTTTTCGCACTGGAGACCTTAGCCGGATCGGATACCGGACCGACAATGACAAAATCGTTATACATCAAGTCTTCGCGGCGAATGCCATCCCCATCGGCCATGAACTGCAGTTCCTGGGTGCGCGAATGCACCAGCAGCCCATCAACATTGCCATCTCTCCCCAACTGCAATGCCTGGCCGGTGCCGACTGCCACATAGCTCACCGGAACACCTGTTTGTTTCGTATAGATCGGGAGAAGGTAATCGAGCAAGCCGGTATCGCGCACGCTGGTGGTAGTTCCCAATAAGAGCGTGCCCGCCGGGTGCGGAGGCGGGGTGGGCGCATCCGTTGAGGTAGCCACAACCGCTGTTGTGAGTACTGTCGTCGGAGCTGCAGTTGGCGAAGCTACTGCGGGCGCAGCCGGCAACGCAGCGGTTGGAGCTGAGGTCGGTACATCCAGGGCGGTGGTAGGGGTAACCGTGGATGCCGGACTGCATGCCGCGAGCAATACTGCCGCCAACAAGATCCCTCCAAGGAGTTTACCTGTGGGTGTATGCTTGAACATCTTCTCTCCTGATTTTATCTAAAGATGTTGAGTTTTTCTTTTCAATCGTTAATAAACCATCTCACCGTTGGTAAAGGCACGCGTGCGCAGGTCGCGAGGATTCTCAAAAAATTCTCGGGCCGGCGCCATCTCTACAATCTGCCCGTTAAGCAGCAAGGCCACGCGATGGGCCAGGCGTTTGGCCTGGAAGACGTTATGTGTAACCAGGATGATGCTGGTTTTCTCGCGCTGATTAATATCACGCACAACCTGTTCGATCAGACCGATGTTGTATGGATCCAGGTTGGCGGTAGGCTCGTCGAGAAGCAACACCTTGGGGTGGAGAACGATCGCGCGGGCCAACGCCACCCGCTGCGCTTCGCCACCCGAAAGGGTACGGGCAGGGACTTTCCTCAGATGCGCCAGGCCCATTTGTTCCAGCGCAGCGCCAACTGCTGCCTGGCTGCCGCCAATCCCACGCAGCCGCAAACCGTAAGCCACATTTGTCTCCACGCTGTCTTGCAGCAGTGCCGGGCTCTGGAATACCGTGGTCACTTCTCTGCGCATGGCAAGGGGCAATGTGGTGCCCACTAACTGCCCCTCGTAAAGGAGCTCGCCGCGGTCGGCTTCTTCGAGGAAATTAAGCAGCCTTAGCAGGGTTGATTTCCCCGCTCCGCTGGGTCCAACGACTGCCAGCACTTCCCCGCGCAGGATCTCTACCCTGCCCAGGTCCAGGATAGTCCGCCCTGCATAAACCTTCTGGATGTCGTTCAACTGGTAAATCACTTCCATAGGTCAGTTCCCTTTACCCTGCAGCCGGGTGACGCCCAGATTGATCAAAAATGAGAGCAGCAGCAGGACCATGCCCAACCCGATCGCCCGGTTCCAGTTTCCTTCCTGAGTTTCCAGCAGAATAGCTGTGGTCAGCACGCGAGTCTGCCCGACGATATTCCCACCCACCATCATGACCGCCCCGACTTCGGAGATGATGCTGCCCAGACCGCCGACCAGAGCAACGATTAATCCCAGGCGCGCCTCTCGCAGGACTGCAGTCGTGACCTGGAAAGGCGTGGCGCCCAGCGCGCGCAGCTGCAACGCCAACTCGGGAGGGACACCCGCCACCGCCGACATGGTATACCCTGCCACCATGGGGGTGGCAATAATGACCTGAGCCACAATCATGGCCGGGACGGTGAACAGGTCGGGAATCCAATTCCAGTTCAACGGCCCCAGAATGCCCATCCGGGAGAGCAACAGGTAGACCGCCAGACCGACGACCACCGGAGGCAGGCCCATACCCGTATAGATCAACGCCTGGATAAACTTGCGACCCCGGAACCTCACGAGCCCCAACAGAGAGCCAAAAGGCACGCCAATCGCCGCACTGATCAGCAAAGCAACCCCGCTCACTCTGGCAGACAAACCGATAATCTGCCAAAGGTAGGAATCGCCGGTAAAGAGCAGCTCAAAACCTGCTAGGATGCCGTTCCAGAGTGTTTCCAACGAGACGCCTTGCCCAACATGGGAGAGGAGATAAGCGCGTTGATTATACTGTATATTTGCAGGGGTACAAACAGCACAGTTGGGAAATTTTCCTCCTTCCGGGAGGCTGTCACCGGGCACCCTAATCAGCTACTTTGCATACGTCTTTGCGAAACGTTCTTTGCCGCACTTTTCTCGCCTCGGCCTCGATACCAAACTTGACACTTATTTGCGAAAGGTATATACTTAGATAATCTAATCATTAGAAAGGTTAAGTATATGGTTAGCTCAGAAGAATGTGCCCGGACCGTTTTAGAGGTTGTGCCTGGGGTCATGCGTACCATCCGTGCTGAATTGCGCAGCCAGGGCAATCTCCCCGATCTCTCGGTCCCCCAGTTCCGCGTCTTGACCTATCTGAACCGTCATCACCAATCCTCGCTCTCGGCTGCGGCGGAACACATTGGGTTGACTCTGCCTTCCATGTCGAAGATGGTGGATGGTTTGGTCGCTCGAGGCCTGGTCACGCGCGTGACCAGCCTGGAAGACCGCCGGCGCCTCAACCTGGCTCTAACCGCTGCCGGCAAAGAGTTACTGGATAGCGCTTTCACTTACACGGAGAAGCGTCTTGCCGAGCGATTTGCCGCGCTGTCGGATGAAGAGCTCAGCACGATCGCTTCGGCCATGCTGACTATGCAAAGCGTCTTCAGCAGTGAGCAAATGGTGAAAATTCCCTAATCCTATGCCTATCCTCGAAACGAAATCCCTGACCCGCAGTTTTGGCGACCTGACCGCCGTCGATCACCTGTCTCTCACCGTAGATGCAGGCGCTACTTTTGGCCTGCTCGGCCCAAACGGAGCCGGGAAGACCACCGTGCTGAAGATGCTGACCACGCTCCTCCCGCCCACCCAGGGCACGGCATCCATCGCCGGGTTTGACATCCTCAAGCAATCTGCCGATGTGCGCAGCAGCATAGGTTACGTACCGCAGCTAATTTCCGCAGACCCCATGCTCACCGGCTATGAAAATCTGCTGATCTTTGCCAAGCTGTACAACCTGCCGCACGAGGACCGTGAGCAGCGCATCCGCACCGCCCTCGAGTTCATGGGCCTCGACGAAGCCGCCGATAAGCTGGTAAAGAAATATTCCGGTGGGATGATCCGCCGGCTGGAAATTGCCCAATCCATCCTGCACCGCCCCAAGGTGCTTTTCCTGGACGAGCCGACCGTCGGTCTCGACCCTGTCGCGCGTAAAACGGTTTGGGACCATATTGACCAGCTGCGTACTGACTTCGGGACGACCATCTTTCTAACCACCCATTTTATGGAAGAGGCAGACGTCCTTTGCGAACGCGTGGCCATTATGAACCTGGGCAAGGTCGTCGCACTTGGGTCTCCCCAGGAACTCAAAGACTCAGTCGGTGGGGAAGACGTGACGCTGGATGATGTTTTCGTCCACTATACCGGTAATACATTGGATACTGGAGGAGGTTTCCGTGAAGTATCACGAACAAGACGCACCGCGCGCCGGCTTGGTTAACCCGCCCCTGAGGCGCCCTTCGAACCCGCTGGCGGTTGCCGCCAGCTTCATCGATAACACCCTGGTGATCGCCGAGCTGGAAATCCGCAAGCTTCGCCACGACCCTACCGAGCTCATTACCCGCGCCGTGCAGCCCATGCTTTGGCTGCTGGTCTTCGGGCAGGTCTTCACCCGCACGCGCGCCATCCCTACCGGCAACCTCCCTTACCTGGATTTCATGGCGCCCGGCATCCTGGCCCAAAGTGTGCTCTTCATCGCCATTTTCTACGGCATCGCCATCATCTGGGAGCGCGACCTGGGCATCCTGCACAAATTCCTGGTCAGCCCGGCGCCGCGCACCGCCCTCGTGCTGGGCAAGGCCCTCTCGGCAGGCGTGCGCGGCCTGACGCAGGCAGTGATCATCTACTTGCTGGCAGTGATCTTAGGGGTGAAGATCGATTGGAACCCGCTTTCTCTGCTCAGCGTTCTGCTCGTGGTGCTGCTTTCAGCTTCGCTATTCTCCACCTTCTCGCTGGTCATCGCCTGCCTGGTGAAAACCCGCGAGCGCTTTATGGGCATCGGCCAGCTGCTGACTATGCCGCTGTTCTTCGCCAGCAACGCCATCTACCCGATCTCGATGATGCCGTCCTGGTTGCAGGTGATCTCACGCGTCAACCCGCTGACCTACGAAGTCGACGCCCTGCGCACGTTGATGCTGGCAGGCGGGACCAGTACTTACGGCGTCGGTGTAGATCTGATCGTGCTGCTGATCGTGACCGCCGCCATGGTCATCCTGGGCGCTTTCTTGTATCCCAAGGTGGTAATCTAACCACTCTGGTGCTGATCCATCTCCAGCATCAACGGCGGTGAAACGCGCCGGCGGATTCCGTGATGGAAATATCCGTTTAGCCGCTTCATATCCGTTGCCGCCGGATAAATAATCATCTCTCTTTTCTTTTTATTTTCTGCGCACTTTGTGGTAAATTATCCAACGGATTAAACTTTTTTATCGATGAACATCGATCCTGAGTCACAACCCAACGGCGCGGCGGCAGTAGACGGCCAGGAAGCAGCCGAGCCGCTTCGCTCTGGCAAGATACCAGCCTCAAACACTCCCACAATCCGGCGGGCCCGCCTGCCGCGCTTCAATGCCGGCCAGACTTTCGCCGCGCTGAAATACCCCAACTACCGCTTATGGTTCTACGGCCAGCTAGCTTCTCTGGTCGGTACCTGGATGCAGACCACCGCCGAGGGGTACCTCATCTATCAGCTCACTCATTCCCCAGCCTATCTGGGGTACGTTGGGTTTGCGGCAGGTGTCCCCTCCTGGCTGCTCATGCTCTACGGCGGCGTGGTCTCTGATCGCATGTCGCGGCGCAAGCTTCTGGTGATCACGCAGTCCTCCATGATGGTGCTGGCCTTCATTATGGCCATCCTGGTGGCTACCGGCTACGTCCGGCCCTGGCAGATCATCGTGGAAGCTTTCCTGCTCGGCATTGCCAACGCCTTTGATGTGCCTGCCCGCCAGGCTTTCACCCTGGAGATGGTTTCGCACGAAGACCTGGGCAACGCCATTGCCCTCAACTCTGCCATGTTCAATTCGGCGACTGCCATCGGCCCCGCCGTCGCCGGGCTGACCTATGCCGCCTTCGGGCCCGCGATTTGCTTCACCATAAACGGGATTTCATTTTTGGCCGTCATCGCCGCCCTGCTACGGATGCAGTTTAAACCGTTCGTTGTTCCGCCACGGATTACCTCAGCCATGGTCGAGCTAAAAGAGGGGTTGGCGTACGTCGCTCACCACCCGGATATCCGGACCTTGATCACTGTCGTCGGTGTGTCTTCCCTTTTCGGATTGGCTTATGCCACCTTGATCCCTGCCTGGGCTGTCAGCATCTTAGGCGGAAACTCAACCACCAATGGGTTGCTGCAGTCTGCGCGCGGGGTAGGCTCGCTGATCGGGGCACTGATGATCGCCTCGCTGGGCAGCTTCAGCTTCCGGGGCAAGCTGCTCACCCTGGGAACCTTTATATTCCCGACCCTGCTGATCGTTTTTTCTTTTATCCGCGTTATCCCCCTATCGCTGCTGGTGTTGGTCGGTGTAGGCTGGGGTTCGATGATTCTGTTCAACATGTGCAACAACCTGGTTCAGTCCTTAGTTCCCGACGACCTGCGCGGCCGGGTGATGGGCCTGTACTCGCTCACCTTCATGGGCGTAACTCCGGTGGGGTCTTTGGTTTTCGGCAGCCTGGCGAGCAGAATCGGCACACAGGAGACGGTGCTCATCTCTGCTGCCATCACCCTGACATTCGCATTTGCCCTTCTGATTGCGGTGCCCCGATTGCGCCGTCTGTGAGGTCACCCCGACTGCATTTTAGATCTACAACTGGTTTTATTTCTTTCTTACCGGTAAAATAAGGAGGGTATCGCAATCCCTTTTTGGGGATAAAATTCTCCCAGGCAGGCAAAAAAGGTAAGGAGAATGGGCATGGGCTTATTCCAGAACATCTTCGGTGGGGGCCCGAGTATTCCAAAAGAATATCGAGCTGAGGTCGATCAGCTCCTCGCCGAGCTGATGCAGATTGGTCGCCAGGATGATTTCTTATCCGAACGGCCTGGCGGTATGTTCAACGCGCAATGCCACAACACGCGGGCTCGTTCGATTGGCCGGCGCTTGAACGAGATCGGCGGACTGCCCTTAATGCAGTATGCCCACGACCGTGTGCGAAAAAAGTTGGGCAAAGACCTGACTGCCCACCTGGAGTACTGCTGGAGCGATATCGGTAAATGGATCCCATAGGTATTATCCACAGATGACACAGATAATCCCAGAGGAGAGAATACGGGATCAATTTGTTTATCCCCCTGACCGACACATTTCGACATCGACAGGGTTATAGAAATAAATTTTTAGTCATTATTAACCTGGAATCAAACTCATCGATTCGTGATTTGATATTTCAATCATTGTACTGGCGCAGCGGAACTGGAACGAAATGATCACCCATGCATATCCTGCTGTGCCCCTACGAAATTCATTTTGCGTGGCTTACTTTGCACGACTGGCTTTTATTTCTGTGTAACCTGTGTCATCTGTGGATACTTATTTAACTCCCTTCAGAGGATAACGATATGGATCTTGCACAGCATAAACGCGCTATCCGCGCCTGGACAATGTATGATTGGGCCAACTCCTCGTTTGCCACCACGATAATGGCTGCGGTCCTGCCGGTGTATTACGCCTCTGTAGCCGGGGCGAACCTGCCGGGAAATATGGCTACCGTATATTGGGCGTATACCACCTCAATCTCCCTGCTTTTGGCGGCCGTAATCAGCCCCATCCTGGGCGCCATGGCCGATTTTCGCGGCTCCAAGAAGCGCCTCCTCACCATCTTCGTCTTCCTGGGGGTGGCCGGCACGGCTCTGCTCTACTTCGTCCGCACCGGTGATTGGCTGCTGGCCTCCCTGTTCTTCATCTTCGGCGATATCGGTTTTGCCGGAGCAAACGTCTTCTACGACTCGCTGCTCCCCCACGTGGCTACCTCCGAGGAGATCGACCAGGTCTCGACACGCGGGTATGCCATGGGCTACCTGGGCGGCGGTATTTTGCTGGCCATCAACCTGGCCATGATCATGCTGGCGCCAAAAGAGCTGACCGGCCTGATGTCGCGCCTTTCCTTTCTGAGCGTTGCCCTGTGGTGGCTGATCTTCACCATCCCGCTGTGGCGATACGTGCGCGAGCCACCTCACCGCGTTCTTGCCGGGGAGGAAGGCAAATCACCGGTCACGGTCAGCTTCAAGCGCCTGGCGACGACTTTTCGGGAGATCGTCACCTATCGCGAGCTGTTCAAGTTCTTGGTGGCTTTCTGGCTCTACAATGATGGCATCGGGACCATCATTAAGATGGCCACGATCTACGGCGCCGAGATCGGCATCGGCCAGACCACGCTCATCGGTACGCTGTTAATGGTGCAATTCGTCGGCATCCCCTTCGCGTTCTTGTTTGGATGGCTGGCGAAAAAGATCGGCGCCAAGCAATCGATCTATCTGAGCCTGCTGGTCTACACCTGTATCGCCATCGGAGGGTACTTTATGACCCGCGAATGGCAGTTCTGGGCGCTGGGTGTGGCGGTCGCCACCGTCCAGGGCGGCAGCCAGGCGCTAAGCCGCTCGCTCTTTGGACGCATGGTCCCCAAGAGCAAATCGGCGGAGTTCTTCGGTTTCTTCAGCGTCAGCGAGAAGTTCGCAGGAATCATCGGGCCGTTTGTGTTCGGGTTGGTCGGTCAGATTGTCGGCCACAGCCGCCTGAGCATCGTTTCCCTGGTCATCTTCTTCGCTATCGGCGCGCTGCTCCTGACCCGTGTGGACGAGAAGGCCGGCATCCGCGTGGCTGCCGCGCAGGAGGCTGCTCTGGCCGGCGCCCCGGCAGGCGATTGATCAGGTGGCTGCGGCCGCACTTCAGACGCACCACCTGCATCTTCCCGAACCCTCACCCCGCCCTCTCCCTGACAGGCATCAGGGCGAGGGATAAAGACGTATGTGTGGGAGCAAAGCCCCACTCACATTGAGACTCTGCCAATCGCGATCTTACCGGATTAAGCCCCCAACCGCATCCTGCCTTGAGTTACTTTCTCCATCCTTCATCTTTCATCCCGATCCAGCAGCGGGTAATCCTTGCGATCCCTCTTCAACAACCCCGCAATCAGGTGATAGAGGGCAAACAGCTCCAGCGCGAAGGGCAGGTAGCCGAAGTATCCCAAGAGCGGCATCTCGAAAATGTGCCAGAAGTTGACTCCCGGCACGGTGTAGATCCACTTGGGGAATGAGAGATAATTCCACATCTCCCAGAAGAAGCCGGTGAACAACGCCCCTGCGAAGAGACTGAGCACCGGGCGCCAGTCACCGCGCTGAGTCCACCTTGCCAGCGATGTGTTCTTCAGCCAGACGTTTACCGGCTCGAGGATGAAAAACACCGAAAGCCAGGCAAAGGCAAAAAAGCGCTGCGGCCAGGCAATCAGCAACGCCAGCATCACCCACCCGCCGATGAAGAAGCCCCAGGTCGTGCGCCGCGTCGGCTTGAGGGGTAAACCGGGCTTGATCTTGCGGATCACCCCCCCTGAGAACAGCTCTGCAGCGCCAAATATCGCTGGGATCACCACGGAGAAGTTCAACGTAGCCAAAATCTCGTCCAGCGGGCCACCCAATGGGTTTGCCCCGAGGTATTGCCAGTTTTGGATGCGGAAATTAATAAATTCGAAGATCCACCACCCCGGTGCAGAGACCAGGAACAACCCCACATATCTCTTCCAGCTCCGGCTGAACAGCGAAGTGCCGTAAATCCTGTAGGACACAGCGTCGATGACCAAACAGTACCCCAGCCACAGGGGAAAGAACGCCCACAAAGTCCGTGGCCCGCTTAACAGCCAGTTTAGCGGCCAGAAAACCGCCACCAGCGCCAGCCCCAGCCACCCGCGAACCGGCAGCAGCTTGCGGCGCTCTACAGTAGATAACACATTCTCAGCCAAGATCACTCCTCTTTTCCTTGAGTTTCCCCCCAAAACCTATCTGATAATCCCCAATGAAGCATGGAGTGGTTCGGAATTTGGTTGTTTTGTGCGGTTCGATCGCAGAAAACCACCAAAACCCGATACCACCACGGATAATTGTAATGGCACCACTTATCTTACACAGGGTATTATACCGAAATTAACGTAAAAAGCTATCCTCAAAGGGGATTGCTTCGTCGCCCCGGCACACACATGGGGACTTCTCGCAAAGACACGTTTATGGGCGGTTGTCAGATAATCTCGAGAAAGGAACAGCCTTAACTCACTACAAGCTTCGGCTTAGTGCCCCTCTGCGGTGACCTCGTAGAGTTCGACCAGCACCCCTCCGGCGCTCTTGGGGTGGATGAAAGCCATCTTCCTCCCGGGCAGCACCTGGGGGATTTCGTTGATCAGCCGCACCCCCTTCTCTTTCAAGTCCGCCAGCATCTCCTCCAGGTTATCCACTTCCAGGCAGACATGATGAATGCCCGGGCCGCGCTCCTGCAGGAATTTCGCCAGGGTCGAGTCGCTGCTTGAAGGCGTGACCAGCTCCACCTTGCTCTCGCCTGCCGGCAAGAACGCCACGCGCGACTTCTGCGAAGGCACTTCCTCGATGTGATGGACTTCCAGCCCCAGGGCCTGTTCCCAAAAGCCCAGCGCGCCCTCGATCTCAGGGACCACGATCGCCACATGGTTGATCTTCTTGATCCTGGCCATTCTCACCCTCCTATCCCCACTCGGGGGCTACGTACTCTCCCCAGGCCTGCCTGAGGGCATCGCTGATTTCACCCAGGGTCAGGCCGGCCTCTACGCACTCGATGAAAAGCGGCACCAGGTTCTCGCTCCCGTGCGCGGTGGTTTCCACGCGAGCCAGCAGCTCGCTGGCGCGTTGGTTATCGCGGCGCTGGCGCAGCTCCGCCAGGCGGATGCATTCCGCTCGCTCGAGCTCGCCATCCATCTGCAGGCCTTCCATGGGGATGTGTTCTTCCACCTGATAGGCGTTGACGCCCACCAGGGTTTGTTCTCCATTTTCCAGCGCTTTCTGATAGCGGTATGCCGCTTCCTGGATCTCATTCTGTATAAACCCATTTTCGATGGCTGCCAGCGCACCCCCCATCTTATCGATGCGCGCCAGGTACTCGAGAACGCGTTTCTCGATCTCATCCGTCAGGTATTCCACCAGGTACGATCCACCCAGCGGGTCGACGGAATCGGCGGCGCCAGACTCATGCGCCAGGATTTGCTGCGTGCGCAGTGCCATGCGCACCGATTTTTCTGTGGGCAGCCAGAGAGCCTCGTCCATGCTGTTGGTATGCAGCGATTGCGTGCCTCCCAGGATGGCAGCCAGCGCCTGCACGGCCACCCGGATGACATTATTCTCGGGCTGTTGGGCGGTCAACGTAGAGCCGGCAGTCTGGGTGTGAAAGCGCAAAGTCATCGAACGCGTATCCTGCGCGCCAAACCGTTCTTTCATCAGGCGCGCCCACAGGCGCCTGGCGGCTCTGAATTTGGCGACTTCCTCGAACAGGTCATTGTGAGCGCTGAAGAAAAAGGAAAGCTGGGTAGCAAACTCATCCACCTTGAGGCCGGTCTGGATGGCAGCCTCGACATAGGCGATGGCGTTGGCCAGCGTGAAAGCCACTTCCCTGCACGGCGGTTGAACCGGATTCGCGAATGTGATAGCCCGAAATGCTGATCGTGTTCCAGTGCGGCACATTTTCCTTGCAGAAGGCGAACACGTCGGTGATCAGGCGCATGGATGGCTTGGGGGGATAGATATAAGTTCCCCGCCCGACGTACTCCTTCAGGATGTCGTTCTGGATGGTGCCGCGCAGCTGCGCCATGGGCACACCCTGCCGCCTGGCTACAGCGATGTACATCGCCAGCAGGATGGAGGCCGGCGCATTGATGGTCATGCTGGTGGACACCTTCCCCAGGGGAATGCCTTTGAACAGGGCATCCATATCTTCCAGGGAAGAAATCGAAACCCCCACTTTCCCCACCTCGCCTGCCGCCATGGGGTGGTCGGCATCATATCCAATCTGGGTGGGCAGGTCGAAAGCCACCGAGAGGCCGGTTTGCCCCTGCTCGAGCAGGTAGCGGTAACGGCGGTTCGATTCCTCGGCGCTGGCATACCCGGCGTACTGGCGCATCGTCCACATCCGGCCGCGGTACATGTTCGGATGGATGCCCCGCGTAAAGGGATACTCGCCGGGGAAGCCCAGCTTCTCCATCTCGCCGACCGCTTCCGGGACGAGGATTCTCGGCACCGGGATGCCCGAAGAGGTGACAAACTCAGGTTTGCGTTCAGGCTGCCGCTCTAAGACCGGGCGTAGCACCTGGTTTTCCCACCGTTTGCGCTCGGACTCCAGACTCATAAAGCACCTCTTTTCAAAAAATATCCTCTTTGAGAATTTTATCGCAAGCCTATCCCCCGGCGTAGTGACAAAAAGAATATGATAAACTTACCTTTGTAACCCATAATTGTGATGTCTCCATTCTTACAGCTCACCCTTTCACTGGTTGTCATCCTGATCGCCGCCAAAGCCGCCGGTTATCTAAGCGTGCGCCTGGGCCAGCCTTCCGTTCTCGGCGAGCTCCTGGTTGGGCTGATGCTGGGCCCCACGTTGATCGATTTGACCCATCTGCCGTTCATCTCCGATTCGCACCTGGGGGAGGTGATCGCTCAATTGGGCGACCTGGGCGTGCTGCTGCTCATGTTCATTGCCGGGCTGGAGCTGCACCTTTCGGAGCTGGCGCGCGACACGCGCATCTCGGCGCTGGCGGGCGTGTTCGGCAGCCTGCTCTCGCTGAGCGCCGGCTGGGCGGTGAGCCGGGCGTTTGGATTTGAGAACACTCCGGCGCTCTTCCTGGGACTGGCCATCGCCGCCACCAGCGTGAGCATTTCGGCGCAAACCTTGATGGAAATGAAAGTCCTGCGCAGCCGGGTGGGGTTGGGCATTTTAGGCGCAGCGGTCTTCGACGATATCCTGGCGATCTTCCTGCTCTCGGCTTTCCTGGCGATCTCAGCAGGCGGCAATGGCCTGGGCAGCATCGCCTGGATTATCGCCCGCATGCTCATCTTCCTGATTCTATCAGCCGGGTTTGGCTTTGTGGCGCTGCCCCGCCTCTTGCACCAGGTGGCCGCGCTGCCCATCAGCCAGGGGCCGCTGACATTGGCGATCGTGGTGATGCTGGTCTACGGCCTGGCCGCGGAGCTGATTGGGAGCATGGCAGCCATCACCGGTGCCTTTCTGGCCGGGTTGATGTTCGCCCGCACTCCCGAGAAAAAGATCTTCGAGGCCGGGGTCCTTTCTTTAGGGTACAGCCTGATGATCCCGGTTTTCTTTGTAGCCATTGGCTTGAACATCAACCTGCGCGCCTTACCGCTCAACGCCCTGTGGCTGCTGCTTGCGGCTGCAGGCGCAGCCATGCTGGCTAAGTTCACCGGCGCGGGCCTGGGAAGCCGGCTGGGGGGCTTCACCTGGCGGGAGGCCGGGCAGCTTGGCGCCGGCATGGTCCCGCGCGGCGAGGTCAGCCTGGTAGTCTCCGCCGTGGGCTTGCGACTGGCGCTGATGACCGCCACGGAATTCTCGGTGGTGGTAGGCGTGGTGGTGATCAGCACACTGGTCACTCCGCCCCTGCTGCACACCCTATTCCACCGCTCCGCTGCTCCTCGCTCTCCAGATCTGGTGACCATTGAAGAGCCGGGAGTGTCTCGCGAAAAGGAGGTCCGATGATCTACATGATCTTTTTCGTCCTGCACGACCCCGACCGCAGCGAAGAGGTGCTTTCCGCCTGGGAGGAAACCGGGATCAGCGGAGCGACCATCCTGCCCAGCGTG
>JAMCRR010000063.1 GCA_023381565.1 Chloroflexota bacterium | reverse complement strand
GTAAGGTGTCGACCGGGGGGGACAATTATGCGATCCTGGCGGCATTGACGCTGGCGGCCTCATTACGAACGCAGCAAGCCGTGCAGGAACAGGCGCGTAAGGAAAAAGAGCTTCGCCGCTTACGAAGGGCCGGGATGATGATTTCCTCTCGCTCCAGCTTGAAAGAGACTCTGGAGACGATTCTATACATGGCAATGGAGGTCACCGAGGCGAAATACGGGATCATCCGGCTGGTGGACCACAGCGGAGAATTCCTCTTAACCGAGGCATTTTCCGGTGAAAGGTTGGGGAGGCCGGCGGTTGAAGCGCTACGCATAGACGCAAATTCCATCACAGGCTGGGTGGCTCTGAAACGCGAACCCCTGGTGGTCGCCGACCTCAGTGTAGAACCCTGGCGCAGTATCTATTATCCTTTCGACCTGGAGCTGGCTGTGCCGCTGATTGGAGCGAGCGGGCGCCTGGAGGGCGTGTTAAATATGGAAAGCACCCAGGTGAACGCCTTCAGCAAACAAGACCGCTACATCCTGCAAATCCTGGCGACCCAGGCGGTTGTTGCAATCCAGGAGGTACGGCTTTTAGATGCTTTGCAGGGGATCTCCTCCCTGCTGCTTACCCAACCACTCCAAGAGATCATGCAAAGCCTGGTGGCCAAAGCCTGCGACCTTCTGAACGTGCCCCACAGCCTGCTCTGGTTCCTGGATCAGGACGAGCTGGAAATCAAAGCAGGGACTCTGCCCGAACTGGTGGGCACGCGCATCGACCTGGTTGATGCGTTGGCAGGCCAGGCAATTCGCACAGGCCAGCCGCTGGCTCACCAGCTAGGCGACAGGCGCTTCCCGGACTTTGAATTCTTCAGTGAACTCGAGCCTTCCAGCACAGCATTGATCGTCCCGTTGTTCGCCTCCGGTCAAAACCTGAAAACCGGATCACCATTGGGAGCCTTTGCAGTGGTCAGCCGGGCAAACGATGGGCGTGATTTCGAGCAGGCAGAATGGGACAAGAAGGTGCTCAGCATCCTGGGCCATTATGCCGCCCTGGCACAACAATTTGCCACTCACCTGGAAGCACTGCGCTCGGCTCAAGAACAACGCTCGGTGGCCGAGGCCTTCGCCGCGGTCGGGGACATTGCCTCCAACCTGCTCCACCGCCTCAATAATAAAATCGGGACGATCCCGGTGCGCGTGGAGGGCATCCAGGATAAATCGCAAGCGGCGCTGGCGCAGGACGTCTATCTCTCCAAGAATTTGGAGGAGATCGAACAAAGCGCATTGGAAGCCATGGAGATCGTACACGACAGCTTGTTCCACCTGCGCCCGATTGAATTCTCTGCGGTATGCGTGCGGGACAGCGTGCAAGAGGCCATTTGGGCGGCTAATCTGCCCCCTGGAATACGGGTCGAGGTCCCAGTTCTGGCGGAGCTACCGCATGTGTACGCCGGCCCCAAGCGCCTCTCCCTGGTATTCGTTAATTTGCTGGAAAACGCTGCGGACGCCATGCATGGGATGGGAAGTATCCTCATCAGCGGGCGAATCCTGGACCAGCGCGTAGAAGTACGCGTCAGCGACACCGGCCCCGGTATTTCACCAGAACTGCACGAACGAATTTTTGAACTGAATTACAGCTCACGTTCCAGTGAGACCCCTGGGCGGCTCGGTTTCGGGTTGTGGTGGGTGAAGACGCTGATGGCGCGCTTTGGAGGCTCGGTCAACGTCGAAAGCGATGGTCATTCAGGCACTACCTTCGTTCTGCTGCTGCCGCGCATGGAGAAAGAAAACGTTTGATGTCCCTAATTGCCCAGGCCCTGGTTCTAGAAGATGACCGCTCCTGGCAGCAAATCCTGGCAGAGATACTCAACGATGTCGGGCTGGCAGCAGATATTTACAACAATCTGGCTGACGCCCGCGCCCAACTACACGAAAAGGCCTATCGTTTTGCTGTAATAGACCTTTCCCTGGCAGGCCACGACCATCTAAATCAAGATGGAATCAGCGCTTTGCAGGATATCCAACGTTTACAGCCCGGCTGTGCGGCGGTACTACTCACCGGATTTGCCAACGTAGAGCTGGCAGTGAGCGCCATCCGGGATTACGGCGCTTATACATGCCTGCGCAAGGAGAATTTCAGGCGCGGCGATTTCCGCTCCCTGGTGTTGGAAGCATTATCCATGGCGCCCGATCCGGCTCCATCCACAACGCACCCCCTTACGGAAGCCGTTAATCCCCCTTCTTCACCGGAAGAGAGGGCGGTCGCTCCGAAAGACAAATTACCCAAATCGGCTTTGCTGGTGGAAGATGATGCAGGCTGGCGGAATCTATTGATAGAACTCCTACAGGAATGCAATTACCGTGTACAGGCCAGCAGCAGTTACGGGGAGGCCAGCGGGTGGTTGAAAAGACAGGACTTTGACCTGGCTGTGGCCGACCTATCCCTGGCCAGCTCTCTGGAACCGGAAAAGAACCTGGACGGCTACCGTTTGCTGGCCTCGACACGAGCGGCAGCTATTCCCACCATCGTTGTTTCCGGCGTCGCCAATACAGCATTGATCGACCAGGCTTACGCAGAGCACAATATTTTCGCCTGTCTGGAAAAACGATCCTTCAACCGGGCCACGTTTCTGGAGACAGTACGGAATGCAGAAGAAAGCCAATTGGAAGACCCGGTGCTGGCCAGTTTAACCGATCGTGAACGCCAGGTGCTGAACTTGCTGGCACAGGGGCTGACCAACAAGGAAATGGCCGCCGACCTGTGTATCACCACCAATACGGTCAAGCGGCACTTGAAGTCAATTTTTGAAAAGTTAAGTGTCACCACGCGGGCGGCTGCTTCGGCCTGGGCCAGCCGTATGGGTTTAAACACAAAATAACAGACGCAGAGCGTCTGAGGAGAGGTGTCCACGCAGAGTATGGACACCAGGATTCAAGAGACCTAGCCTTTTCGAGAAGGCTCGGTCTCCATATTATTCGGATGCAACACTCTGATCAAGCTGGCGACCCACAGCTTCAATTTTTACAAATGCATCCTTCCAGTTCTGCAGATAACCGGATACCCGGCGAGCTTCTTCCTTTTGGTGGTTGCGCGCCAGCTCATTGCTGTACTCACCAATCAATGCTTTCAGATTATTCTCATCCGCATCGCCCACCGCAAGCAAATTTACCGTTGCGCCACGTGCTATTCGCCTTTGAATGGCAGCCCAATCGAAGCTCCATTCCGGCTGGAAACGCAAATACAGAACACCGCCGGTCATCCCGGCGCAGATCCATGGCCCAGGATCACCAAGCACCAGAACGCGGCCAGCGGTCATATATTCGCAAAGAAAACCTTTTACGTTGGCATGGATCCCGATATAACCGCGGCTGTCATCAATTGGCTGGCGGATTTCTCCGCCGATAATCACATCTGCCCCGGAGAGCCGGATACAAGCACGTGAATCGGCATCTCCCTGGATGATTACCAGACCGCCGGTAGCCCCATAAGCCAGGCTCTTCCCCACCGAGCCATCTATCAACTCACCATCGTGATTGTACCCTTTCAGGACGATCACCCGCCCACCTTGGATACCCTTAGCGACCCCGTCCTGGGCACCACCCTCCACCAGGGAT
>JAMCRR010000102.1:10017-17701 GCA_023381565.1 Chloroflexota bacterium | reverse complement strand
TCCTCAGCCAGCAGCTCAAACGTGCCGATAGCCTGAATTCCATCCGCCAGCGGAACGCTGCCTACCTCGACCGGGAGCTCGGCATCATCGAGGGCATCACACCGCAAACAACCGACCTGCGGGTGACCTGCAACGGTCACTATGCCTATATATTTCATCTGGACGGCTCGGCTTTCTCAGGCATCCCTGTCCGGCGATTTATCGAGGCCCTGAACGCCGAAGGCATCCCTACCCAGGCCAGCTACCCGCCCCTGCACTCGCTGGCGCTCTTCAAAAGCGGCGCCTACCTGCAGCGGCTTGTCCCCGAAGAGAGACGCCAGGACCATGCTTTCTTGAAAGCCGGGTTCCCCGTGACCGCCCGAGGCGCCTGGGAGACCGTCTGGCTACCGCAGAACGTGCTCTTAGGGACAGAAGAGGATATGACCGCCGTGGTTGGAGCGGTTCGCAAGATCCAGCGACATGCACATCGACTTTGATCGTAGCCCTCACCACCACGCTTCCCCAGGATATTGGCGCACGGAGTTGAGCAGGACCTTATCCGGGGAGAGGAAAAAAAACACCTGCCCATCGTACACTGATCATTGCTTATAGTCTAGTGGTGGTACGGAAGCCCCCCGCTGACGATCACATGCGCTCCGGTGATCTGATCGGCGAAGGGAGAGCACAAGAAAGCCACCACTTTGGCGATATCATCAGGCTTTTCTAACCTTTCAAGAATCAGCCTGCGCCGGTATTCTTCCTTCACATCCTCTGCGGGGATGCTCCTGCGGGTACCTTCCTGCTGCCATTCCAGCTCCATCATCTCGGTTTCCACATCTCCCGGACCTACGGCATTGACCAGGACGTAAGGCGCCCATTCTTGGGCGGCAACCTGGGTCAGGCCGATGATGGCGAATTTAGCTGCACAGTACGGCCCGAAATATTTGGTGGTGCAGTTCATCTGCGCCACGTAAGATCCCAGGTTCACAATGCGTCCCCATTGGCGCTCGATCATCAGGGGCGCCACTCGCCGCATGCAAAGGAAAGTCCCCTTGGCCATAATGTCGACGTGGCGGTCCCAATCCTCCTCAGTGCAGTCCAGGATCGGTCGGTAGAGGGAAATACCGGCGTTGTTGACCAGGATATCGATGTGCCCGAAATGCTTCACCGCCCGGTCGACGATGCCATCGACCTGCTCGCTCTGCGATACGTCCCCACCAACGGCAATCGCCTCCCGTCCCATGGTGCATACTTCGTGAGCGGTTTGCTCGGCCGTCTCCGGCTTGAAATCGTTGATCACCAGATCGGCTCCATGCCCGGCCAGCCGCAGAGCGATCCCTTTTCCAATGCCTCGTCCCGCGCCGGTGATCAGGGCAACTTTACCGGAAAAATCAAAGTCAGTTTCCATGATATATCTCCTGTTATTGTTTAACTGCCCCCAGGGTCAGGCCTTCGACAATGTAGCGCTGCGCCAGGGCAGCAAATATCAGCATGGGAAGGATTGAGACGATAGAAGCCGCCGTCATACCTCCCCAATCGATGGCCGCGTAACCGCGAAAACCGGCTGCAGCCACCGTCACCGTCTTGGCGGATTCGAAAGTCAGCGCCAGGGCAATGGTCAGCTCATTCCAGATCCAGATCGCTGAAAGAATGGCGGTTGCCGCGATGCCCGGCGCGGTGAGGGGCAGATAGACGTTGCTGAGTGTCTGCAGGCGGCTGCAACCGTCGATCCGGGCGGCATCTTCCAGCTCCACCGGGACGTCGGCAAAAAAGCTGCGCAGCAGCCAGATGGCGAACGGCAAGACAAACACCTGGTAGACCAGCGCCAGCCCAATTTGCGTGTCATACAGGCCGATTTGCTGGTAGAGCACGTACATGGGGATGATGAACAAAAACTCCGGGAACATGTAGGAGATGAGCAGCCAGATGGTGAGCGTTTTCTTTCCCCGGAACGGCATGCGGTTGAGCGCATACGCCGCCGGTATGCCCGCCAGCAAAGCCAGGGACACGCCGATGACCGTCACAATGATGCTGTTAAGGAACGCCTGCGCAAAACCGGCAGTCGACCAGATCTTCACATAGCTGCTCCATACCGGGGTGAAGATCCATACCGGGGGCATCGAAAAAGCCTCCCGCTGGGTTTTAATCGATATGCCAAAGATCCACAAAATGGGGAACAAGGTCAGGGTTACGGCTAACAACGCCAGCCCATAGGCAATGATAGTGACGAGACGTCGTTTACTGCGGGCTGTCATCAGCTTGCCTCCTGGGAATCGCCCCGTTCGCCTACCCGGAGGTAGATCATAACGAATGCCAGGATAATAAAAGAGAAAATAACCATCAAAGTCATCGAGCGGCTTAAGAACAAGAATTTGAACGCGGTCCGGTACGCCAGGGTTTGCACCGACTCGGTCGCTTGAGCCGGGCCTCCGCCCGTTGTTCCAAAAATGATGGCAAAGACTTTCAGGCAATCAATGGTACGGAAAATGAGTACCGTCAGCAGGACCGATCTTAACATGGGCAGGGTCAGGTACCAGAACCGCTGCAAGCTGTTGGCTCCATCGACTTCTGCTGCCTCGAACGGCTCAATGGGCAGGCTTTTCAGCCCCGCGGAGATGACAATAAATACAAAAGCCGTTTGCCACCAGGTGTCGACCATAATTATCGAGGGCATGGCAGAGGCTGCATTTCCAAACCAGGCGGAGGTCGGCAGATGCACCACCCGCAGGAAGTAGTTGACGATGCCCAGTGTGGGGTCGAGCAAGATTTTCCACATTAATGAAACGATAATCCCAGATACCATCAGCGGCAGCATCAGTAAAGTGCGAATGATGCCCATGCCAAAACCGAGCCGGTTAACAATCACCGCCAGCGACATTCCGAGCACCACCTCCACGCTGACCGCTCCGGCAGTGAAATAAAATGTTTGCCCCAGCACGCGCCAGAATGCCGGATCGGTCAGATAGCGTACGTAGTTATCGAAACCGACAAAATCAAGCCGGATACCCCAATCCCAATTGAACAAGCTCATGACCATTGAATAAATTGTGGGGTAGATGGAAGTCACTGCCAGAATCAATAGAGCCGGACCCACGTATGCCACACCGGTCGGCCATCTTCGCCTGGGGCGCATCGTCGTTGAGGCAGCTACCGATTCACGAACAGCCATCCAAGGCGCCTCCTGATAAGGAATAGACAAATTACCCAGGTACGATTGCTGTTAATCCCCAGGTGTAGGGGCGCAATTTTACTGCGCCCCTACCGGGCTGGGGTGTTCAGGGGATGTCTTTTTTTGAACTGCACCAGAATACTGATATTATTCTGGATCCTACTTATTCACCACAGGCAGTGCTTTGTCTTGCAGGGTTTGCATGGCTTTCGCCGGATCGGTGCCTCCATAGATCTCCTGGACGGCGTCGACGATCATGATGGCGATTTCCTTCCAACCTTCATAGAACACAGCCGTCGGGCGGGAGGTAGCCATGGCAGTTTTGACTGCGGTCACATAATCTGCGTTGAGCGACGAAGAATAGGTGGCGTTATCCCAGCTGGATAGCCGCGGCGCGCCGCCGGTCTTGGTGCCGATCTTGGGTTCGATGGCTTTGCTGGTAGCCCATTGGATGAAATACCAGGCGGCTTCTTTATTCTGAGAGTTGGCCGGAATTCCCAGGCCCCACAGCCAGTGCCCGGTCATGGCGCCTTTGGCAGTCTTCGGAATGGGCATGTAGCCCACCTTGCCGGCGACCTGTGAGCTCGCGGGATCCTCATACGCCGGGCCAAAAAGACTGGCGTCGATGAAGAAGGCCACTTTTCCCTGAGCAAAGAGCTGGTTAGCGTCATTCCAGTCGATGGACTGCACGTTCGGCGGGCCGGATTTCATCAAAGCAGCGTAATTGGCTAAACCATCCTGGATGCGCGGATCTGTAAAGCGAGGTTTCTTCCAATCGCCGTTGAACCACAGGCCGTACGGCAGCGGCGTCGGATCCGTACCCCAACTGTTGAACACGACCCCAGACAGGGTATCCATGATGGTATCCGAGCGGATGCCGCGCATCACCGACCCGTAAACTTCGCCTTTGCCTTCATCCGTGATCTTTTGTGCGTCCGCGATCAACTCCTCCATCGTCTGCGGGACCTTGCCGCCCAGATACTGGTTGACCAGGTCCTTGTTGTAGAACAGGATGTAAGTCTCGAAAGTGATCGGGATGCCGTAAAGCTGGGCATTTGCATCACCCGGAGGATACATGGCCCCTGCCCGGAATCCCTCGGGGAAGTCAGCCAGGTTGTAATCCGGCGAGGTCATGGTTGGGTCGTTGATGAATGGGGTGAGCGGGGCGATCAGGTTGGCAGAATATTGAGTAAATGCGGTCGAGTCCATGGGGAGGAAGTACACATCCGCCACGGGTTTATCGGAGCGCAGCGCCAGCTCCATCTTATCGAAATACAGATCTTCGGCGAAGGGCTGCATATTTACTTTGATCCCCGTCGTCGCAGTGAATTCATCGATTACCGTGCGCAAACCTTCCGTCCACGGGTGCTCATTGAGCAGAAGGGTAACTTCTTTGCCGGAAAAACGCTTCCAATCAAAGCCGGTTTGCGCGGGTGGACTGGTGGGTGGAGGGGCAGCCGTAGTAGGCTGTACCGCAGCTGGCTGGCAGGCCGATAGGACAATCGCGGCCACTATCAGGATGCTGAAGAGAATGGTTCCGTTCTTTTTCATGTCTTTGCTCCTTACAATCAATCGGCATGAACTTCGACAGATATCAGGGCGCGAGGCATTACTTGCCCAAAGCCACTTCTTCTCCTGTTATGCATCACCTCCTTAATCAACATGATTGTCCGAGTAAAATACGATTGACAGATCCAGATATTCGTTAACCTTCCCAGGGTCCGTAAGTCGCGTAGATGCGCTCACGGACGTGGGCGATCAATTCCTCCGTGACGGGTTTTTCGCTGGCGGTCGTGTACCACAGGCCGGCTTGCTGGGCATACCAGCCCATCTTGCGCATCGCTTCGGCAGCCTCCTCCCAGGTGACGCCCATCGCCTCGGGCCGGATGTCGACACCCACCCGGTGGATAGCCGCCAGCATCTCCTCGGCCCGGTTCCCTTGCAGCTCTGAGCCAACATAGACCCCCAGGCACACGGGCTGTCCGTGGATAAAGGGTTTATGGGTGAGATACTCAAGCGTGTAGAACAAGAAATGATCCATGCCTTCGATATGACGGGGATTCCAACCGGCATTATGGAAGGCTGCTCCCCCCCACCGGTTGGCGTTCATCAGTGTGCGGATGCCGACCTCATTTACCTCGCGGATATCGTCCAGCTTTGCCAGTACGCTGTCGAGCACCTGCTGCGACTCGGCAGCCAGGGAAGCATCGTAAGGCCATTTGGCTTCCGTTCGCCCGCGCTCAGCCGCCAGCTTCCAATCGTAAAGTGCCGTGTGGTAGCAGAAGATATCGCCAACGCCGCTGCGGTTCAGGGAGGCAGGCGCTTGCTGGATGACGTCGAAATCGACGTATACCGCTTCGGGGACCGCCCAACCGATGTAGCGCACCTTAGAATCAAAACGCACGGCCGTGCGGTGGCCAAATGCCGCGTTCACCGTCATCGCCGTCGGCACCTGGAACAACGGCAGAAGTTTGTTCCAGACAAAAAATTTCGCCACATCCAGCGCCTGACCGCCTCCCAGACCGATCACACAGCTGCAGGCTGGCAGTTTATCCAATTCTTTGACCAAATCTTCATATTCCAGGGAGTGGACGAAGTAGACACCGGCCAGGTTCTTATCGAAACTGCCTGAAAATTTTTCCCACAGGTCCTCCATCGTCACAACCAGGTAAGGACGGTGGACGAACTGGGGTAGCTCACCGATCAGGTTGCGCCCATAAATTGTCGTGAAAAAATTTCCCGTAAATTCCATAGGCCCCTCCTGAGTGGATAGATTGAACAGCTTTATTAGGGCGCCGGCCGGTAGATAGGGTCAGCGCATGGCTGCCAGAGCGCGCTCGGCTGCCGCAAGGGTGAACTCGACATCCGCTGCGGTATGGGCAGTAGAGAGCAGAAAGAGGTTATCCTGGCGGGGTTGGACGAGCACGCCCGAACTCATCAAACCTTTCCAGAAAGCCGGAAACGGGCTGGATTTGAGGATAGGGACAGCCGCGCGGTAATCGCCTGGCATTTGCTCGGGCTCGCAGAACCAGGGCTGGAACATTGCGCCAACGCCGGTCCAGCAAGCCGGGAAGCCGGCGGAGCGCATCCTATCCACCAGGCCATTGGCGAGCCTCTCGCCCAGGGAATTCATCCGTTCGTATACTCCCGGCTGGCGGAGCATCTCCAGCGTGGTGATGACCGCGCTCGTGACGATCGGGTTGGAGTTGTAGGTGCCGCCGTACATGACCTCCCCACGGGCAATCAGATCCATGATCTCTGCCTTCCCGCCGACCGCCGCTGCCGGAAAGCCCCCGGCCATGGCTTTGGCCAGGGTGGTCAGGTCGGGGGTAATGCCGTAAAGCGCCTGGGCGCCGCCCAGAGCCACGCGGAATCCGGTCAGGACCTCGTCGAAGATGAGCACGATGTCATTCTCGGCGGTTATTGCGCGCATTGCCTGAAGGTAACCGGGCTGCGGTAAGATCCCGCCGGTGTTCCCCAGGATCGGCTCAGTGATCACACAGGCAATCTCATCCTTGTGCGCCCGGAGTGTCTTTTCCAGCAGATCGACGTCGTTCCAGGGCAGCACCACGAGGGTCTCGGCCAGGACTTCGGGGATGCCGTTCGAGTTGGGTATCGGCCGCGGCGCATTGCGCCTTCCGGCTGCTTCCAGCGGGGGCCGGTTGCTCCAATGGATCTGATCGGACCAGCCGTGGTAGTGACCCTCGAAGCGCACCACTTTAGTCTTACCGGTGAAGGCCCGCGCCAGCCGGATGGCGCGCTGGACGGCTGAGGTGCCCGAGTTATCAAAGCGCATTTTTTCGATCGAGGGGATGCATTCGCAGATCTTTCGCGAGGCCTCGATCTCCAGGTCGTGCGCCAGGGAGAACATACTGCCCCGTTCCTGCAGGGTTTGGCAGACGCGGTCGATTACCGGTTGGGGGCGGTGCCCCAGAATGAGCGGACCGCCGCCCATCAGGTAGTCTACATATTCATTTTCGTCGGTGTCCCACAGGTGTGACCCCTGCCCACGTTCGACATAAACCGGGCTGGGAACCCAACCACTGGAAGGAGCGCGCGTACCGCTGCCCACCCCGCCAGCCAGGTATTTTTGGGCATCTAGAAATAATGCTTGCGATCGTTCTGTTCGATAAGCCATAACCATCATCCTTTCGGCATAACCGGAAACCTGGTTTCTTCGATACTCACCTGAGACCAGGCGCCCAAAAAGGTACACGTGCGCGCCGCCTGCCGGGCCGCCTGCCCCATGCACTCCGGCACAGGGCGCCCTTGCAGCCAGTGCCCCAAGAAGGTGCCAATGTACGTATCGCCTGCGCCAAGCGTGTCGAAAACTTCCACAGGAATGATCGGTTGGTGGTAGAAAACCCCATCGAAAGCCAGACTGCCGCCAGAACCCAGTGTAACCACGACGAGAGAAGGGCCGCGTTCAGTAATTCGTTTTGCCAATTGCTCTGCTTCTCTCTTATTTTCGCCGGTTAAGGAGAAAAATGCAATATCGACGTATTGGATGGTTCGGTCCCGCAAGTCCTGGGTAGA
>JAMCRR010000102.1:0-9934 GCA_023381565.1 Chloroflexota bacterium | reverse complement strand
GCCCTTTGCTTTGATGATCCCAGGGCAATGTACGTCCGGGAGGTCTCGCCGGGGAGAATTTGCACGTGAGAAACATTGACTTCCTGTTCAAACAATGCCTCAAGCACTCGCCTGCCGTCAGTGTCATCGCCGACTGCGCCGACATAAGCCGCCTGGATCCCAGCCTTCCGCAGGTACACTGCGGTGTTGAGAGCATTGCCCCCCACAAAGCTGCAGCCAATCGGGGGTACGTAGATATCGATGCAATTGTCTCCCAGGCAGACGGCAGAAGGCGTTATACTCATGGCCAGGTCACTCCTTTCCCCTGACCCAGGATGCCGTGCCCCATCAGGACTCGCTCATCCAGGTCGGTAATGCCGCGCAGCAGGGCTGAATAGACGGCGAACCACTGCAAGGGGATCATCAAAGCAAAGGGCGCCAGGAGAGGGTGCACGCCAGGGTATTCCGCCAGATCGTACGCCAGGATGCGCGCCCCGCGCTCCTCAGCCAGCACCCGCACGCGCTCCACAACCGGTCGTGATTCATCGGTCCCCAGCAGCATGACGATAACCGGCTTTTCGCGCTCCAGCATCTCCGCCGGGCCGTGCCGGAATTCGGTGGCATCCATGAACGAGCCGTTCACGCGCATGTTTTCCATGAAAACCGTCAGGCCAAATTTATACGCCAGTCCGTAGAGCGGTCCACTCCCCAACGTGTAAAACAACCTTTCCCCTGCATAAATCTCCGCCAGCCTGCGTGCAGGCGCTTCTTCTTCGACATACTGGCGCGTGAGCAGCGCGGGTAGCGCGTATAGCCCATCGATGATCTCCTGCACCCCGGTGTTTCCCGTCAGGCGCGCCACTTCCAGGGAGAAGAGATAGGCAGCTGCCAATGGAAGGATGTAGAGCGCCTTGGAATTGTAAGCAATCACCTCATCGGCCTCACGACCCATCACGCTGTCAGCGCGGTTGACAATGGCAATCGTGTGCGCGCCGCGGCTGCGGGCATGGCGCAGCGCAGCCAGTGTGTCCTCGGTTGCGCCAGAAAATGAGGCCAGGAATACCCAGGATTTTGCATTCAGGCGGCCCGGGTTGCGCCAGATGAAGTCGTAGCTGGTAAAGCAGTCGGAAGGTAGGCTGGTAAAACGGTCCATCAGGTATTTACCCGAATAAAGGTTAACCCAGGAGTTGCCGCTTCCGGCCCAATAGATGTGCTGAACTTCTTCACTCACCGCCCGGCGGGCCAGGTCACGAATCGCCTCCCCGCTTTCTCTCAAAAAGCGTTCCATATCGGGCCCCAGAACCGGAGCGGTAAAAAGAGTGCTTTGCCTGGCTTGATTCACCAGAGATTCAAGATCCATAACAGAGTTTCCTTTCGTGATTCATTTAATGATGGTTTTCGGCTTCAACACGATTGCCGGATGATAAAACGAGTGTTCAAACGGATCTCCAGGGGAGGAGTTTTCTCCCCTTTCAGCCTGGCGATCAAGCGTTGGGCAGCGACTTTCCCCATCTCGTGGACGGGCTGCGCCACCGAAGTCAACTGTGGCAGGTTGTACTCATTCCAGTCCAGATCGTCGAAACCCACCAGGGCGATATGGGTAGGGATTTGCAGCCCGGCTTCTCGCACGGCTTTCACTGCACCCAGGGTCATGAAGTTATTGGCAGTAAATATTGCGGTCGGCGGGTTCTCGACTTTTAGGAGTTGTGCCACCACCGCATAGGCAGACTGTTGGGTGTACTGGCACGAACGGACCAGATCCTCAGGGATCGTCAGCCCGGCATCTCGGAAGGCTTCGCGATATCCAGCCAGACGTTCCATGTTCGTGCTGATCTCCGGATTATCGTAGACCATCCCGATGCGCCGGTGGCCGCGTTCGATCAGGTATGCTACGGCCTGGCGTGCGCCATCTTGATTGTTGACCATAATCACATCCACCAGGCAGTCTTTCACCCGGCGGTCGACCAGGGTTAAAGGCATCTCCCGCTTCAGGACCTCCTGCAGGTGAGGAGTGGGGCTGCTGGAAGCAGGGACGAGGATCAGGCCGTCCACCTGTTTTTCTAACAGGGCGGATACAATGGCCTGTTCCTTGGTCAGGTCTTCATCCGTGTTCGCCAGGATCAATGTATAGCCATGCTGCCAGGCTACCTCCTCGACGCCGCGCGCCAGATAGGCAAAAAAGGGATTGGTGATATCTGTAATCACCAGGCCGATCGTCGAGGTGCTTTTCTTGACCATACTGCGGGCAATGGCATTCGGGTGATAATCAAGCTCCCGAATCACAGCCAGGATCTTCTTGCGATTTTTCTCGCCAACATACCCGTAATTTCCCACAACCCGCGAAACGGTAGATGCGGAGACGCCTGCCTTTTTCGCAACTTCTTTAATCGTTACTTTCATATAACGAAGAATCCAAAGGTGCTCGATTTTGTGAAAATGTTGTGATAACGCTCTCTTAAATAATATACACCCGAATCTTGGTTTGTCAATACCGATTTGCTGTAAGGCACTTCTTTCCCTGAGAAAAACGGCAAAGATGCAGATTTTTATCCATTTTCAAGCCCTAGGACAAATCCACGCTTGACAAAATTAAAAAACCATGTACACTAAAATGTGAGAACGTTATTACATATAGCGCCCTGTTTTTTATCTATCGATCAACTTAATCTCCAGTCGCAACCACGATCCCACCAGAAAGGAGCAAGTCGATGTTCCCCTTCAGAAGGACGCTTTTCTTCGTTCTGAGCTTTTCTCTGTTATTGGGCGCCTGCGCCCCGGCTACCACATCTCCCACAGCGGCACCCCCGGCAGCTCCCACAATCGCACCAGCACAACCCACCGCAGCCCAGCCCGGCGCAGTCGCCCCAACTGCGCCCAGCCAGCCCGTTAAAGAAGCCATCTTGCGCGTAGGATGGGCCTCTGAACCGGATACGATGAACCCGCTGACCACTTACAGCACTGAGGCGCAGGAGATCATCCAGCTCATCTATGACAAACTGCTGGATTACGACAGCTCTTTCAAAACAACACCCACTCTGGCGAAAGAATTCAGCTACTCTCCGGACGGTTTGTCGATCACGTTCAAACTCCGCGATAACGTTAAATGGCACGACGGCCAGCCTTTTACGGCAGACGACGTGGTCTTTACCTACAAACTGATTAAGGACAATGAATTGGGCCAATATGCGCAATGGCTGGTGGATCTCACCTCTGCCACATCGCCAGACGCCGGAACGGTAGTGCTCACCTTCGCGAAACCGCAGGCATTCAATCCCGGGCTGGTCATTCCAATTCTGCCCAAACACATTTGGTCATCGATGAGCGCTACAGATATCGAAACTTTCGCCAACGATCAGCCGGTCGGAACGGGACCCTTCCGGTTTGTCGATTGGAAGAAAGGCACCGAGCTTACGCTTGAGCGGAATTCGGATTTCTGGGGCAGTCAGCCGGCAGCCAGCAAGATCATCTATATCCTCTACGGTAACGAAGACGTGATGGCTCAAGCACTCAAGGGCGGCGACATCGATATCATCACCGAGGTGCCTCCCACCATCTGGGATGGCCTGGTGGATACCCCCGACGTTAAAGCGGCAGCCCTGCCGTCATTCTCCTTCCACCATATCGGGTTTAATGTCTCCGCAGAACCGACATCGTTAGGCAATCCATTGCTCAAAGATAAGGTGATCCGCCAGGCGCTGAGCTATGCTCTCGATCGCAACCAGCTCGTCCAGGTCGCCCTCGCCGGCCACGGCAAACCCGGCGATACGATCATCCCCATCGGTATCACCGATTGGCACCTGGCGATCCCTGCCGACCAGGCTATGGATGCAAAGCCCGATAAAGCCAAGGAAATCCTGGATGCCGCGGGTTACACAGACACCAATGGCGATGGCGTTCGTGAGAGTAAAGATGGGAAACCCCTGCAATTCCGCCTGATTGCCATCGAGACCACCTCGGTTGACGTGCGCGCCGCCCAGCTCTTCAGGGATGCGGCCGAAAAAGTAGGCATCAAGCTTGACCTGCAAACCCTGGACGAAAATACGCTGGGGAACACCGTATACAATACCGATGCTCCAGACTGGGATATTTTTGTCTGGGGGTGGGATTCGGGTGTGATGGATCCCAATTATATGCTGGGCGTCCCCCTCTGCAGCCAGATTGGCGGCAATAACGACGTATTCTACTGCAATAATGAATATGATGGTCTCTATGACCAGCAATCCACAACCCTGGACGTTGCCGCTCGCAAGCAAATCGTTGACCAGATGCAGAAGATGTTCTACGACGATGCTGCTTATCTCGTGATGTGGTTCCAGGACAAACTTCAGGCGTATCGTACAGATACCTGGCAAGGTTGGAAGGAAATTCCCGGCGGGCTGGTATATAACCTGACACGCGACAACTATCTAAATATTACCCCTGCGAAATAGCCATGCTGCGTTTCGGGTTGGTATTGAAAAAAGCAGTCCAGGTGATTATCACCTTGTTTGCGGTAATCACCTTCAACTTCCTTCTTTTCCGTGTCCTCCCGGGCGATCCGATCCGATTGATCGCCCGGGCAGGAAATCTATCTCCGGAAGCCATTAGCCGGCTGCGCGATCTGTTCGGTCTGGACAAGCCGCTGGTAACACAATATTTCTATTACCTGCGCAACCTTTTCACCGGCGAGTTCGGCATGTCTTACACTTACCGCCGCCCGGTGATCGATATTTTACAAGAACGCATTGCCAATACGGTGATTTTGCTGGCTGCCGCCACGGTGATCGTCGTCTTGATCGGCGTGGCGGCAGGCGTCATCGCCGCAGCCCGTCGCGGGTCAAAAACCGACCAATCATTAGTCGTCACCTCTCTCGTATTCTGGAGCCTGCCAACTTTCTGGACCGGTTTGATCCTGGTGATCTTATTGGGGGTTTACGTGAAAGCATTCCCGGTCTCCGGCATCACAACCCCGGGCGCCTCTTTCGATTCCTCCTTTGCGCGCTTGCTGGACCTGGGCAAGCATCTGGTGCTGCCGACGATCACGTTGGCAATCGTCGACATGGGGCAATTTATGCTCATTACCCGCAGCACTTTGGTGGATGTCCTCACCGAAGACTATATCCTGACGGGTAAAGCAAAAGGGCTCCCTTTCCGGCGGGTACTCTGGGGGCACGCGGTGCCAAACGCGCTGCTGCCCATTATTACCACAACCGCCTTATACGTCAGCCTGGTGATTGGTGGAGCCATTCAGGTAGAGACCGTGTTTTCATGGCCTGGGATGGGCAGGTTGATGTACGACGCCGTCTTGCGCAGGGATTATCCTATCCTGGAAGCCAGCTTCTTGTTTCTTGCTGCCACCGTGATCCTGGCCAATTTCTTATCCGATATTATGTATATGGTAATCGATCCAAGGGTAAAAGAAGCGTGAACGCCACAGCCGTCCCTGCATCGCGCCCGCCCAATCTATGGGTCCAGGTATGGGAGATTCCCCTGGGGAGGGCAGGCATCATCCTGCTGGGGATTGTGCTGGTCCTGAGCCTGGTCGGGCCGGTGGTTTTTCCCTTTAACCCCAAGGATATCACCTCGACTGCCGCAGATATTTTGCAGCCTCCCTCTAGCATGCACTGGCTTGGCACGGACGAGCTGGGGAGGGATGTTTTTCGCGAGACACTGGTCGGGGCACGCCTTTCTTTACTGGTGGGCTTGCTGGCAACCGCCATTTCAATCACCCTGGGCTCAATCATCGGCTTGCTGGCGGGGTATTATCGGGGCGCCGTGGGCATTACTCTGATGCGCGTGACCGATTTTTTCCTCGTCTTACCCCTGCTGCCGCTGATTATCATCCTGGCAGCGATCTTCGGACAGAGTTTTTCAATCACCATCATGGTCATCGGGCTGACCAGCTGGCCTTCTACTGCCCGCATTGTCCGCTCCCAGGTGATCAGCCTGCGGGAGCGCCAGTTTATCGAGCGCATCCGCTCGTTGGGAGCTACAGACCTGCGCGTTATCGCCGTGCATATCCTGCCCAACGTCTTACCTTTGATCTACGCCAATACAGTTCTTGTGATTGCAGGCTCCATCCTCTCTGAAGCCACCCTGGCTTTCCTGGGTTTGGGCGACCCGGTGCGGGTCTCATGGGGAACCATGCTGCACTTCGGATTCGTTGCCGGGGCTGCCGGCCGCGGCGCCTGGTGGTATTTGCTGCCTCCTGGCCTGGGGATTGTACTGGTAGTGCTGGGCTTTACCCTCGCCGGTCACACCCTGGACCAGCTTTTGAACCCCAGATTGCGAGAGTTCTGACGAAAATTCAGACCCCCTCGCGAATCTGCACCGGATGATGTCTCATGAGTACCCTACTCGATATTCAAGATCTAGCCATCAACTTTAAAACCCGCTCGGGTGATGTTCACGCAGTAGACGGCGTCAGCTTTCAGCTGGAAGCCGGAAAAGTGTTGGGGATTGCGGGGGAATCGGGGTGCGGAAAGACGACCACAGCGCTGTCGATCCCCCGGCTGCTCCCGTCCAATGCCCGCCTGGTGAGAGGGCATATCCTTTTCGACGGCGTTGATTTAATGCAATTTTCTGAAGGAGAGATAGAGAAAATCCGTTGGAAGCAAATCTCGATGGTGTTTCAAGGAGCGATGAATGCCCTCAACCCGGTGAAAACCATCGGCGCCCAGATCATTGAGCCGATCGTATGGCACGAGCCGGCCATCGCACGAGGGGATGCAAATCAACGTGTGCTGGAGCTTCTGGAAAGGGTGGGTATTCCAGCGGCCAGGGCGCGCAGCTATCCGCATGAGTTTTCCGGCGGTATGCGCCAGAGGGTGATGATCGCCATGGCGTTGGCATGCCGCCCGAAGCTGATTATCTCCGATGAGCCGGTCACGGCACTGGATGTGATGATTCAGGCTCAAATATTGAATTTACTGAAGGACCTGCAAAAGCAGATGAATCTGGCGATGATCTTTATCTCTCATGATCTCTCAGTCATTGCCGAGAGCTGTGATGAAATTGCGATCATGTATGCGGGCAAGCTGGTCGAGCGGGGCAGCATTCGTAAGGTGTTCTCACAGCCTGCGCATCCCTATACTCAGGCGCTGATCCGGTCTTTCCCCAATATCTACGGCAAGCAAGAGCTGATCCACGGCATTCCCGGTTATCCGCCGAATTTAATCCATCCCCCCACAGGGTGCCGTTTCCACGAGCGGTGCGATCGTTGTATTGATATCTGTGCGCAGTCTGAGCCGGTTTTGCGCGAAGTCGGGGAGGGACAAATCGCAGCCTGCCACAGGATTGGGGAAACACTGCCATGAACCCTGCACTGCTCTCCATTAAGGATCTGAAGGTGTATTTTGAACTTCGCCAGGGCTTACCCCTCCCCTGGAGGGAACCCGATGTGGTGAAGGCTATCGACGGGGTTACTTTTGATATCCTGGAAGGGGAAGTCCTGGCGCTGGTGGGTGAATCGGGATGCGGAAAAACCACCATCGGAAAGACGCTCTTGCGGCTGATCGAGCCCAAAGCAGGCATAATCCAATATCGAGATCAAGATCTTGCCCATTTGAAAGGGGTCAGCCTGAGGGCCATGCGCCAGAAGATGCAGCTTATTTTCCAGGATCCCTACGAATCGCTTGATTCGCGCCAATCGGTGTTCGATATCCTGGCTGAGCCGCTGGTCATCCACCAGCGCGTGACTCAGAAAAAGGACCTTCAGGCCTGCGTATTTGAGGCTCTGGAATCTACCGGCCTCCACCCCGCTGCGGAAATCGCCCAAAGATACCCGCATCATCTATCCGGCGGCCAGCGCCAGAGGGTAGCCATTGCCGCGGCGATGATCCTAGAGCCTGAGTTTATCGTGGCTGATGAGCCGGTTTCGATGCTCGACGTGTCTGTGCGAGCCGGCATCCTCCAGCTGATGCTTGCTCTACGCCACCAGAAAAATCTAACTTACCTGTTTATTACGCATGATTTGTCTTTAGCCTGGGTGATCGCCGACAGGATCATGGTGCTGTATCTGGGGAAAGTGATCGAGATCGGCCCTTCCGACCGGCTGATCCACGCCGGAACGCACCCCTATACCCAGGCGTTGGTTTCGGTCATCCCCTCCCCTATCCCAGACCGGAGCCGCGAGCAGATCATTCTGAAGGGTGAAACGCCTTCGCCTGTGCATGTTCCAGAAGGCTGTCGTTTCCACCCTCGTTGTTGGAAATTCCAGCGTTTGGGCAGCCCGAAGGAATGCCTGACCCAGGAGCCTGACCTGCGCCAGGTTGCGGAAGGTCATTTGGCGGCCTGCCATTTTTTGGATTGAACATATTATAAGGAGATACCCATGCCCGTAACCCGTGAAGAAGTAACCCAATTGATCTCTGAGCTGGTTAAAATCGATTCATCCAATCCCTGGCTCGTTCCGGGGTCGCCCGGGGAGAATGAGGTGGCGGATTATATCGCCCGCTGGCTGGCGCCGCTGGGCGTCAAGGTCTGGCAAGATGAAGTCGAAGACGGTCGCAAAAACCTGATCGCCATGTTGCCCGGCTCCGGTGGGGGCAAGAGCCTCGTGCTGAATGCCCATATGGATACGGTGGGGTATGAGAGCTGGAAGATCGAAGCGCTCGTGCCGCGCATCGAGGGAGACTACCTGTACGGATTAGGCTCTTCAGATGACAAAGGCCACTGCGCAGCTGCAATGCTCACGCTGAAAGCGTTGGTCCAAAGCGGAGAGCATTTGAAGGGAGATGTGTGGCTGGGCCTGGTGATCGACGAGGAAGGCACCTCCAGCGGGAGCATGGATTTCTGCCGCCGCTACCATCCGGACGGCGCGATTGTGATGGAAGCCAGCGGTTTGAACAATGTCTGCGTCACCCACCAGGGTTTTGGCTGGCTGGATGTGATCGTTTATGGGCGCCCAGCACACGGGTGCGCTCCAGAAGTGGGCATCGACGCCATTCACCACATGGGCGAGGTCGTTACCCGGCTGCACCAATTAGATGCCGCCAAGTACGCCCCTACCGCTCATCCTCTCAACGGGAAAACGGTTTTCCACACCGGCACCATCCACGGCGGAACCGATTACGCCACCTACCCGGGCAAATGTGTATTGGGTATCGAGATTGGAACCCAACCCGGGGAGACGATCAAAAACCGGGTCGTTGAAATCGAGGATATTTTCCACCAGGTGAAAGTCATTTACCACGATTTCCACGGAGAGGTAAAGATCACCCTGGACCGTAATCCCTTCGAGACCAAAGGGAGTGAAGCCCTCTGGGAGGCATTATCTGCAGAAGTACTGCGCGTGACCGGGCAGCCCGCCAGGCGGGTGGGCGAAAATTCCTGGGGAGATGCCGCCCTTTTCCAGGAAGCCGGCATCCCTACACTGGAACTTGGCGCGGCCGGCGCGAATTTCCACGCCCCGCAAGAATGGGTTTCTCTACCGGATGTGGTCAAATTGGTCGAGATCCTGGAAGTTACCATTAGACGGTTCTGTAATTGAGGAACAGGCGGTCTCTGTTAAGCGCATTTTCTAAGCATGGCATCCTCTGGTTGCGTCAAGATGTATAATCAACCTCAGGATGCCTGTTTTCCTTCTGCCTACTAAACTGTATATCCCACCCGCACGGCCAGGCGCCATTTCGCGCCCACGCCTGACCGAAAGACTCGTGGCAGGGGTGGCCTCTCCGGGAACACTGACCTTACTCTCGGGACCGGCCGGCTTTGGCAAAACTACCCTCTTGAGCGAATTTGCCGGGAAGCGCGCCGGGGCGGTGGCCTGGGTCTCACTGGACGAAGACGATAACGATCCGGTGCGTTTCTGGAGCTACCTGATCGCCGCCTGTCAGAGGGTGCAGCCGTCGGTGGGCGAAACGATATTGGGATTATTTCAATCTCCCCAACCCCTCCCTGCCGAAGCTATCCCCAGCTTGCTGGCCGGCGACTTCTGCGCCCTGGAGCGCGATTTGACCCTGGTGCTGGATGATTA
>JAMCRR010000085.1 GCA_023381565.1 Chloroflexota bacterium | reverse complement strand
CTATTTTCATTTCCCTGGGGTTCGAGTGCGGCGCGATCCGCGCCCACAGAACAGTAAACAGTAAACAGTGGCCAGGCGGAGATCGCCTGGCTATTTTCATTTCCCTGGGGTTCGAGTGCGGCGCGATCCGCGCCCACAGAACAGTAAACAGTAAACAGTGGCCAGGCGGAGATCGCCTGGCTATTTTCATTTCCCTGGGGTTCGAGTGCGGCGCGATCCGCGCCCACAGAACAGTAAACAGTAAACAGTGGCCAGGCGGAGATCGCCTGGCTATTTTCATTTCCCTGGGGTTCGAGTGCGGCGCGATATACCTTCACAAAAGAATCACTACGCCAAGGGATCAGGTCGTAGCCTTCTCGCTCTCCTCCCCAAATTACCCTTTGAGTTTTCCCCGCGTTAGTCTCCTCTTGACGTTCGATATTATAATTAGAGCGCTTATCCAGCAAGGCACATTTCAGCTGCCTCCAGGCTTTGGCCTACAGTCGTTTCATCGCCTCTGGTTGGCCCCAGCTGGAAGCATCGCCGAATCAGAAGCAATTGTTCATCGGTCAACAGGCAAAGGCTCTACTTTGACAGATCTACCACTGGATAAACTGATCGAAGCCTCGCGATCGCACCTCGCGCAGCTGCGAGAACGACTGACCGCGGCCCGAGATGAGCTCCCGGCAGATGTAGCCTCGACGCTCGACGAATTGGCCGGTCAGATGGATGAGATTCAGGCAGCCTGCAAGGAGCGGATCGATCGCACCGACCTTTTCCGAACCGCTGTCGAGGGATCGGCGGTTGCAATGGCTCTGACCGGAGCGGATGCCCATCTGATCTACGTTAACCCGGCTTTCTGCCAGATGCTGGGCTACGATTTGGCCGAGTTGATCGGGCGCAGCGTTTACGACTTTACCCACCCAGACGATATTCTTTTCAACCAGGTTGCTCTGCAATCTCTATCCGCTCCACTCGCCCCGGCTATTGGGATCGAGAAACGCTATCTCCGCAAAGATGGAAGCGTGCTCTGGGGATACGCCAACTCTTCGCGAGTGACCGCCGCAGACAGCAGCTTTCTGTGCTACATCACGCAAGTTCAGGATATTACCGGGCGCAAAGCAGCCGAAGCCACGATCGCCGCGGAACGCGAACAATTCCGCACCACCCTTTCCAGCATCGGGGATGCCGTGATCAGCTGCGACCCGCAGGGGTTGACCACGTACCTCAATCCAGTTGCCGAAGAGCTTACCGGATGGACGGCTGCAGAGGCAGCCGGTAAACCGCTGGAAACCATTTTCCGGATCATCGACGAGCAGACCCACCATCCGGCTGTCAATCCTTGCCGGGGGGTGCTGCAAGACGGTGCGGTAACCGGGCTCGCCAACGGGGCGGCGCTGGTTGCCCGGGATGGGAGCATCATCCCAATCGAAGACAGCGCCGCCCCAATCAAGGACGCCTCCGGTCAAATCCAGGGGGTTGTGATCGTTTTTCACGACGTTTCCGAGAAGCGCAAGAGGGAGAACGAGATCACCCGGCTCAACCGCACCCTGCAGGCGCTCAGCCACAGCAGCCAGGCCATGATCCATGCCAGAAATGAACAGGATTACCTGAAAGAAGTCTGCCGCATCATTACCGAGGACTGCGGGCATGCCCTGGTGTGGATCGGTTACGCCGAAGACGACGAATATAAAAGTGTGCGGCCGGTGGCTTTCGCCGGCTTTGAAGAAGGTTACCTGGAGACTCTGAAAATCACCTGGGCAGATACCGAGCGCGGCCGGGGACCTACCGGCACGTCGATCCGCACCGGCCAAGTGAGCATGTGCCGCAATATGCTCACCGACCCTCAATTTGCTCCCTGGCGCGCGGAAGCCTTGAAACGCGGTTACGCTTCGTCCATCGTCCTGCCTCTCAAAGGAGGAGACGGGGTCTTCGGCGCGCTGACCATCTATTCAAGAAACCCGGATCCTTTTTCTGCAGACGAGATCCAGCTACTCTCCGAACTGGCTGACGACCTGGCGCATGGTATTCGCGCCCTGCGCATGCGCCTCGCGCAAACCAAAGCGGAAGCAGCCATCAAAGCCAGCGAGGAGCGCTATCACAGGCTGTTCGCCGGCATGACAGAAGGCTTTGCCCTGCACGAGATCGTTTGCGACGAGCAAGGGCGCCCCATGGATTACCGCATCCTGGAGGTTAACCCCGCATTCGAGCGCCTCACGGGATTGAAGCGTGGTGATTTGGTCGGCAAACTGCACAGCGAGATTCCGCTGCTGCAGAACGACAACTCCCAGTGGATCGATATCGGGGGAAAAGTAGCCCTGACCGGCGAGCCGGTCCATTTTGAACACTATTCACCATCTCTGAAAGCGTATTATGACGTTTTCGCTTACCAGCCGGAGCCGCGCCAGTTTGCCATCATATTGGTCAACATCACAGATCGTAAACGAACCGAAGAAGCCTTGCTACACCAACAAGCCCGTTTGGAGGTGCAGCAGCGCTTGATCGAACAGCGCGAACAGGAGCGGCTGCAGATCGCCCGCGATCTGCATGACGGCCCCGTCCAGGTCCTGACCGGCGCAGCTTTCGCCCTGCAAGAGATGGTCCTGGAAGATCGCCAGGGGCAGCTGACCGATGCTACGCAAACGTTCAAAACCAACCTGCACGAAGCGATTGCAGAGCTGCGCGGCTTTGCCCATGAACTGCGGCCGCCCGTACTTGCGAGGTTCGGATTGGAGAAAGCCATCCACTCTCACCTGGAAACTTTTCGCGAGAAACACCCCGACCTCAAGGTTCATTTCCGGGCGCAGCAGGAAGGAAAGCTGCTCCCCGAGCACACCCGCCTGGCTCTCTTCCGCATTTACCAGGAAGCCCTCAATAATATCGTCAAACACTCCCAGGCCCACAATATCTGGGTTGAGTTGCAAAAAGACCTGCAGGAAGCCACCCTCATCATTCACGACGACGGCGCCGGTTTCGAGGTGCCGCAGGATTGGCTACTGCTCGCCCGGCAGGGCCACCTGGGATTGGTGGGGATGCGCGAACGCGCTGAGGCGGTCGGCGGCGAGATGCAGATCGAATCATGGCCAGGGGAAGGTACCACGGTGAGGGTGAATGTCCCGGCGGCCGAGGAGGGGGGATAGGCATTTCACGCGCAAATTACTTATCCTATCCATTTCTGTATCGGATGAGTGAACATCAATTCAGGGCGAAGTCTTATTCCTGCACCGCCACTTCGGGTTTCTGCACCACCACTCGAGCCGGTGTCTTGCTGATCCTGTATGCGTAGCCCGACCCGGCCAGGAACAGGGCGGCGGCGATCAGATAGGTCAGGATACCCCCTGCCCCACTGTAGATCGCAGTCCCCAACGGCGGGCCGAAGATGTTTCCGATGGCCGTCCATTGCAGGTAGGCTGCCTGAGCGACAGATTGCTCTGTGGCACCGATCTGCGAGGCGATGAGGGTGATGTGCGCCGGGCGCATGGAGGAGGTGCTGATCCCTAGCACCAGGTTGGTGATCATAAAAGCCCAAAAGCTGCCGCAGAAGGGCAGAACGATGTAGAAAATCGCGGCGCACACCATCCCCGCCAGGATGTTGCCCCACAGTCCGATTTTCTTAATCAGGCGTTCGACCAGGAAGACATTCACCAGCACCACCGCCAGGGTGCCGACCGAGAAGATCAGGCCGGTCTCGCCGGTGCCGATGTTGGTTTTGCCGATCAGCATCGGCAAAGTAGC
>JAMCRR010000013.1 GCA_023381565.1 Chloroflexota bacterium | reverse complement strand
CCGGAAGGTTCGCTCCGGGCGGGTATGGTAATGGGCGTCGATCCAGGGGACCAGCTCGCTGACCAGGGCTTTGTCGAATGGGTCTGACTCGGGATAGTTCGTGGAAGGGTCACGCGGCATGACGATTAACAGAGGGGGGATCTGGCCGCTGGAGATCAGCCGGTCGGCAGCGTCGTCGATCCCCATGCGCTGCCATTGGTCGTCGGTCGACCATAATCCGTGCAGCAGGTACAACACCGGGTACCCGGAGCCGGCAGTGGCGGAATAACACGGCGGCAGATAGATGCGGAAATGGAAAGTCCCGGCAAGCACCTGGCTGGGTAAGCTACTAATTTCGACCCTCCCCTCGCTCTGGGTGCAGGCCGGCGGTGTGGGAGTGGGCGCAAGCGTTGGACGGGGGGTTGGCGAAGGCAAGGGGGTGGTGGTTGGCTCGAGGGTGGGTAAGGCCGTCCGGGTGGGAAGCGCGACGACAAGCGCCTCCTCTCCCAGCGGCTCGGCCTGAACGACAGCCAAAAGGGACAGGCCGAGCGCGACCAGCCCCACAGCCAGAAGGAAGTGGAGCAGGAGTCTTTTAAGAGCTTTCGTGAAGCGGAATACGGTTGGGGCCAGGGTAGTAGTCTCCTTGACGTTTCGGCCTATTCCGCATTATACTCCCTTCGTCGGGGTGTAGCGCAGCTGGCAGCGCACCGCGTTTGGGACGCGGGGGTCGGCGGTTCAAGTCCGCCCACCCCGACCTTTCCCTGAGATGAGAGCTAAATTCGACCTTTCCCTGGTGCCGCCCGCTCCCGACCTGCGCTTCGAGCAGGCTTTATGGGCCAGCGGTTTGCAGCGGGTGGGCGGGGTGGATGAAGCCGGGCGCGGCGCTTGGGCTGGGCCGGTGGCCGCGGCAGTGGTGATCTTGCCGGATGAACCCGACCTCCGCGCCAGGCTGAACGGAGTGCGCGATTCCAAGCAGATGACCCCTGCCGAGCGCGAAAAATGGGCGCAGGAGATCCGCTTGATTGCGCTGGCGTGGGGGGTTGGCTTTGCCTCTAACCTCGAGATCGACGCGGCGGGCATCCTGGCGGCGACGCGCCTCGCTGCCGGGCGCGCTCTGGCGCAGGCCGCATCGCTGCCCGAGCATTTATTGATCGATTACCTGGCGCTCCCCGAGGTATCCCTGCCGCAAACGCCCCTCATTAAAGGCGACGCACGCTCGCTGAGCATTGCTGCCGCCTCGGTTTTAGCCAAGACGGCGCGGGATGCCCTGCTGTGCGAGATGGACCAGACCTACCCCGGCTACGGGTTCGCTCGCCACAAGGGTTACGGCACGGCTGCTCACAGCCAGGCGCTGCAGCTCCTGGGCCCCACACCGGCGCACCGCATGAGTTTCGCTCCCTTGATCGAGCTTGTCGGGCATATCCCAACCGGTTAATCGTGATCATTTTCGATTTCTTCTCGAACCGGGTTGCCTGAGCGATCTTTCGCCTTCACTTGTTCTACCTTTTTTTTCTCGTAAGTCAACTCAACCAACAACCCCCACGAGTTCGTTAACGCTACGGAAAACAGTGCGATCAGGGTTACCGCTACCATAGTCAAGACGAAGGGGGATTGATCACCCAGAAACATTTGCCAGGCACGCCAACCCAGCACCCCATAAGTCGCCAGGGGGGCTATAAGCAAGCGGGCCAGGTCCCACCAGCGCTGGTTTTTTTATTTGAAGCGCGGTTTTCCATACCGGAAGACTGGTGCGAAATGCCCGCGAGATGCCAAAGATGAGCAAGACCCATAAGGCATCCTATTTCTTCTTACGCGCCGGTGAAAAAGCCAGTTTCGTCAGCTCTGCGGCAATCGAAGGGACGAACAGCAGGGGGATGATCATCTCCCATTGGGCCAATCCTAAAGCCCGCGTATTGAATACAGGCTGCAGGAAGGGCACGTAGACCACCGCCAGGATCAATACGAGCGAGCTGAGGATTGCCAGGTTCATCCAGCGGTTCTTGAACGGCCCGATCTTGAGCACGGGATAGTATTCCGAGCGGGCGGTATAAGCCCGCATGAGCTCAGAGCAGCTCAGGGTAACAAATGCCATCGCTTCGGCGTACTCGATATGCGCCGGGTCGGTGAACCGGCCGATGGCGTAAGCCCCCAAAGTAACTGCCGTGATGGCGATGGTTTGCACGGAGATGCCCCTGATCATGTAACGGTTGATAATGGGTTCTTTCGGAGGCCGAGGCGGCCGGTCCATAATATCGGGATCGCCTTTTTCTGTCCCGAGCGCCAGAGCTGGGGCGCCATCGGTGATCAGATTGAGCCAGAGAAGCTGGATGGCCGTAAGTGGAGATGGCCAATCAAAGAGAGTTGCCAGGAAGATGATGCTGATCTCCGCCAGGTTGCAGGACAGAAGGTAATAGACGAATTTGCGGATATTGCTATAGATAATACGGCCTTGCTCGACCGCTGAGACGATGCTGGCGTAGTTATCGTCGGTGAGCACCATATCGGCAGTCTCTTTGGCCACATCCGTGCCGGTAATCCCCATGGCCACACCGATATCCGCCCGTTTAATGGCGGGTGCATCGTTGACCCCATCCCCGGTCATTGCCACGACCTCCCCATTCGCCCGCAGGGCATCGACGATGCGCATCTTGTGTTCGGGCGAGACACGAGCGTAGACGTCTGTTCTCAAAACTTCCTGCTGCAGCCCATGATCATCAAGTTCGCCAATTTCCGCCCCGCTCATTACCTTGTGCCCGGGGCGAAGCAATCCGATCGCTTCGGCAATGGCGCGCGCGGTATTGGGATAATCGCCCGTAATCATGAGGGTGCGGATACCGGCATTGCGTGCCTTAGCCAGGGCCGGGTTCGCTTCAGGACGCGGCGGGTCAATCATCCCAATCAAACCTGCAAAGATGAGATCTTTCTCCAACTCGGCAGGATCCATATTGACCGGAGGGGCGGGCAGCAGCCGGTAAGCCAAACCCAGTACACGCAGAGATTCCTGCGTCATCCGGTCATTGGCAGCCAGGATGCGCAGGCGCATTTCCTCATCCATGGGCTTCAGCGTGCGATCGTCCATGGACTGTAAATGCGTACATAGATTTAAGACCTCATCTGGTGCGCCCTTCACCGCCAGAGCATACCATTCGTGGTGGTTCTCCCCGTAGATTGGGGAAACATCCTCATCGCGCGGTTCTCGGATAGAGTGCAGAGTCACCATGCGTTTGCGCACCGAATCGAATGGGATTTCGTTGGCTCGCGGGTATGCCTGATTGAGCGCCTCAGCCAGAACGCCGGCCTTGGCGGCGGCTACCAGAAGGGCGCCTTCGGTCGGATCGCCGACCATGCGCAGGGAGGAGGGGTCGCTGCCATCGCCAGAGACTTCCAATTGGGCATCGTTGTTCAGCACTCCCACCCAGAGGGCGGTCTGCACTGCGGGAAAATCTTTCAAGTCTACCTGGCGCTCGTCGATATGGAACTCCCCCTGGCGGTCATAACCGATCCCGGTGATCTCGATCCATTTTCCATCAACCCACATGCGGGTAGCAGTCATCTCGTTCTGGGTCAGGGTGCCGGTTTTATCTGAGCAGATGACCGTCGCAGAACCCAGGGTTTCCACCGAGGCCAGGCGGCGGATCAAAGCATGTTTGCGCACCATCTCGCGCATGCCCAGCGCCAGGCTGATGGTGACGACCGCCGGCAACCCCTCCGGGACGGCGGCAATCGCCAGGCTGACGGCGATCATAAAGATGTTCACAATCGCCTGCACATCCCCGAGATTACGTGCTAGGCCCAGCCCAAAGACGACGGCGCAGATGCCCAGCGTGGCTATTCCCAGCGTCTTAGCGAGCTGGTCGAGCCGGCGTTGCAGCGGGGTATCTTCTTCTTTGACCTGCTGGAGCATGCTGGCGATCATCCCCAGCTGCGTGTGCATCCCCGTATTGACCACCACACCCCGCCCACGCCCGTAAGATACCAGGGTGCCCATGAAGGCTGTGTTCTTACGGTTGCCCAGGGGCGCATCCTTTTCGAGCAAGACCGTCGCGTTCTTTTGTACGGAGACCGATTCGCCGGTCAGAGCCGCCTCTTCGATACGCAGGTTGCTCGCTTCGATCAGACGCACGTCTGCGGGGATGTAATTTCCGGCTTCCACAAAGATGATATCTCCGGGAACCAGTTTTTCGGCAGAGATGGAGACGCGATGCCCATCACGCAGCACCTGAGCTTCAGGAGCAGCCAGCTTCTTCAAAGCCGCCAGCGCTTCCTCAGCTCTGCTTTCCTGCACAACCCCCAGGACGGAGTTGAGCACAACGATCAGCATAATCGCGCCCGCTTCCACATAATCGCCCAGGACAGCCGATACCACCGACGCCACGATCAGCAAGATGACCACGAAAGAATTTAGCTGGTCGATCACCTTTTTTAAGAAACCGGGTTTTTTGGCTTCCGCCAGAAGGTTAGGGCCGTAGGTTTTCTCCCGTTCAACCGCCTCCTCGGTGGTCAGGCCAGTATATGCGGGGGTGTTCAGTTTTTCGAGAACCTCTTCTGAACTGAGGGAGTGCCACGCGAGGGAAATATCAAGTTTTTCCATATCGGTAATTTTCCTCGTAATTTGTATGTAGAGTCCTTCAGGTTGGGAATTCCCCTGAGGATTATTGTGGGAGGAGAGAATAATTTATTAATTAGATTCTGGCCCGATCACCGTTCCGGCAGGCACCACCGCATCCTTAGGGATCACGACGATGCCGTCCCGCACCACCCACAAGTCGGTATCCAGGTCGGCGCCACGCGGGAAGGGCTGGATCACCACCCCCGCTCCCAACCGGGCGTTCTTGTCGATGATCGCCCCCTCGATCCGGCACCCCGGCCCGATCCCCATTGGCACCCCGGCGGATTGCGCTGCCTCGGGGGTGTCGTAGTAATCGCAGCCCATCAAGATGCTGTCGCGGATCACTGTTCCGCTGCGTACCTGGCTGCGCAGGCCGATCACCGAGTTTTCGATCTCGGAGTGATCGATGCACCCTCCCTCCGCCAGGAGCACATTGTGCAATCGGCTGTCGACGAAGGTCGTACCCGGCAGAGTGCGGTTGTGGCTGTAGATAGGGTAGCGCGGGTCGAAGAGGTTGAAGGGCGGGTCGGGCCTGGCCAGCGCCAGGTTAGTCTCGTAAAACGAGCGGATTGTGCCGATATCTTCCCAATAGCCGTCGAAGTCATATCCGTAAACGGCATTGGATTGGATGGCGGCCGGGATGACGTGGCTGCCAAAATCATCGAAGGAGGAACCCACCAGAAGGTCGAATAAGACCGGGGTCTTGAACAGGTAGATGCCCATGGACCCCAGGAATGGGCGTTCTGGGTCATCGCGGCTGGTCAACTGGTCCAGCAGGAAGCGCTCTTTCGGTTTTTCGGCAAAATCGGTAATATGCTGGGCGGCGTCGCGCTTTAATATGCCGAAACGCCCGGCTTCCTCACGGCGTACGGGCTGGACGGCAACGGTGATATCGGCATCATGCTCCCAATGGAAGCGGGCCATCTCGGCGTAGTCCATGCGGTAAAGGTGATCTCCTGCCAGGACCAGAACGAAAGGCGCTTTGCTGGCGCTGATCTCGAAGAGCTGCTTGCGCACCGCGTCCGCCGTACCCTGATACCAATCGGCGTTCTGCATGGTCTGCTCGGCAGCCCAGACCTGCACCCACCCGGTGTGGAAAGTGTCGAAGTGATAGGTTTGGGCGATGTGGCGGTGCAAAGAAACGGAGTTAAACTGCGTCAACACGGCGATGCGGTAGATGCCCGAGTTGATGCAGTTGCTGATGGGCACATCGATCAGGCGGTATTTGCCGGCCATGGGGACGGCGGGCTTGGAGCGCATCCTGGTCAATGGATACAGGCGGCTGCCCCGGCCGCCCCCCAGGATTACCGCCAGGATATCAGATAATTCCGGCATATCACCCTACCTGCTGAAGATGTTGAGCGGATTGGAATGCGCATCTCTACCGGTAACTTTCATAGGTTAAAGTATACCAAAAGAAACCAGAATATGTCGCTGCGAGAAGGGTGCTCTTCCCGACGACACTTGCACCGCACCCCTGGCGCTTGCCCGCCAGGGCAAGTGTGCGTTCGGTGCAGTGCAGATGAGCAGCCCCCAAGTATGCGGTGAGGAGTCCTCTCGCAGGATTGGGGGTTGCTTCGTTGGCCTGGGAAGAGCGCCCAGGCCGCCTCGTAACGACATTTTTGGGATTTATTGTGGGCTTAGACCCGCGCTGCCGGCAATGGGCTGGCCTTCACGACCGCAGGGAAGAGTGCCGGCTGGTGCAGCAGTTCCGGCCCGGTATAGGCGGCCACCGGGATGCCTTCCCGCACCAAACACAGGTCGGTATCCAGGCCGGTGCGGTGTGGGAAGGGCTGGACCACCACCCATGCTCCCAGCCGGGCATTCCTGGCGATGATGGCGCCCTGCGCCAATCCCTAAGGGGATCCCGGCGGCCTGCGCCATCGCGGGGGTGCCATAGTAATCGCTGCCCATCAAGATGCTGTCACGGACCGTCGTCCCGCTCTACACCTGGCTGCACAGACCCATCACCGAGTTGCGTATCTCAGACCGCTCAATACAGCCGCCTTCTGCGAGAAGCACATTCTCTAAAGAGCCCACTTCTACCCAGGAGGGGACAGGAGCTCGATCCGATGGTAGGATTGAATACCGGGGTATGAGGCGTGTAAATGGTTACCGATATTCCCCCAGAAAATAGGTTTGGGCAATAAACAACCCTGGTGCTGCCAAAAATAAGACCTCCTTACAAGGCCATGCAAGGAGGGGTGCGATAGTACAATGCAAGTACGATGAGTGCCGAAGGTGGGAATTGAACCCACACTCCCGAAGGAACACGATTTTGAGTCGTGCGCGTCTGCCAATTCCGCCACTTCGGCCCGAGCGATTCAAGTATAACCAGATCGAGGAAAATGGTCAAGAAGGATTATGAGGGTGAGGACTAATGGTTGTTAGTTTTTGTTCTAATACTTGACAATCAAACACTTCCGTTGTAAGATATAATCATTCAACCCTATAATTCAAACACAATATGAACACTGTCGATCAACGGCAACGCTATATCATCGAGAAAGTCGAAAAGTCCGGTTCGGTAAATGTGATCGAACTGGCTGAGGCTATGGATGTGTCCGAAATGACCATCCGTCGTGATTTGAACGAACTGGAGAAGGTCGGTATTGTCCGGCGCATTCACGGGGGCGCAGTCAGTGCCCGCGGTCGGAGTTACGAACCGCCTCTATCGATGCGCAGCGTGGAAAACAGGCTTGCCAAGCAATTACTGGGCAAATATGCATCTGGCATGGTTGTGGAAGGGGACTGCATCGCCCTGGATATTGGTTCGACCACCTACGAAGTCGCTACAAACCTGGTCGATATTCACAATATAACCATCATCACCCCCAGCATCCCCATCGCCCAGTTATTCTTCGACCGGTCTGATGTACGCCTCATCCTGCCCGGTGGAATGGTCCGCCCAGGGGAGACCTCCCTGGTGGGTGATCTGGCTCGCCGGAATCTGGAGCTGTTGTTTTTCGACCGCCTGTTCCTGGGGGTTGGCGCGGTCGATTCAAGCGCTGGGCTGACCGAATACAACATGGATGACGCCGCAGTTAAACAAATCATGATCAAGAACGCCAAAGAGATCATCCTGGTTGCTGACGCCTCTAAATTCGAAAAAATTGCTTTTGCATTTGTCTCTTCCCTGAAATTCTTACACCACTTTATCACCAATGAAGAACCTCCCACTGCGCTTCTTTCGGCCTTAAAAACCAGCAACGTCACCGTCCACGTGGTTACCGAAACTGGCGCCTATATTCTATAAAAGAAGTATTATCCTTACCGTGTTTTCTCAACCGAATAGTACATATTCCATTATCGAACACTTTCCGACGATATTACCAACACAAGGAGTTAGGCAATGGATTGGATCAGGGATACTTTTGGAACGGTCAAACCGATCATCGCAATGTGCCATCTGGAGGCGCTTCCGGGTGATCCTGACTACGACCCGAAAAAAGGGATGGAATGGGTGGTAGAACGGGCCAGCCTGGACATGCACGCCCTCCAGAGAGGCGGCGTCGATGCCATCATGTTCTCCAACGAACGTAGTCTACCTTACCAAACGAAAGTGGATCCGATCACCACGATCAGTATGGCTCGCATTATCGGCGAGCTACGCAAAGAGGTGACGATCCCTTTTGGAGTAAACGTCCTTTGGGATCCCCAGGCGTCCATCGAGCTAGCCGTTGCCACTGGGGCTCAATTCGTTCGCGAGATCTTCACCGGGGTATACGCGAGCGACTTCGGTTTGTGGGATACGAATTGCGGGAATGTCATCCGTTACCAGCATGCCATACACGGCGAACATGTGCGCTTATTGTTTAATATCTTGCCAGAATCCTCAGCTTATTTAGGAAACCGCGACATCGCCAGTATCGCCCGTTCTACGGTGTTCAACAACCATCCTGATGGTCTTTGCGTTTCGGGGGTCACGGCTGGAACCGAGACGGATGCGGAAGTGCTGAAGATCGTAAAAGATGCCGTACCGGATACGCCGATCTTTGCCAATACCGGCGTAAAGCTTACGAATATCGAGGCTCAATTGAGCATCGCGGATGGGGCCGTCACAGGCACAACCTTCAAACGGGAAGGCTATATCTGGAATGAGGTCGATTCTCAGCGTGTTAAGGAATTCATGGATCGGGTTAAGGAATTTCGAACCAGGGTGAGAATCCCTGCATAAAAGACTGCTCATCGTTGGAAAGGAGGAGGTGAAACATCGGAATATTTCAACTGGCATATGCAACCTCAGGTAATAGCATCAAACGATTCATCAATCAGAACCATTCAAGGAGAGAACAATGAAAAAAACCCTGCTATTTGTATATTTACTTGTGATCGTTGCAATGGTAGTCTCATGCGCTCCTGCAGCTGTGGAAACCGCTGCGCCCACCCAACCCCCACAACAAAACGCCCCGACTCAACCGCCTGCCAGCAGCGGGAAACAGTTGGTCTTCGCCACCGTCGTGAAATCGATAGCCTTCAACTGGTTCAAACGCATGGAGACCGGCGTTGTGCAGTTCGGCAAAGATAAAAACATAAAATCCTTCATGGAAGGCCCCTCGCAGGTCGATTCGGCGCAGCAGGTTCAGATGATCGAAGACCTGATCGCTCAGAACGTGAACGCCATAGTCAACGTCCCTTACGGCGTCCCCGAGAATGAGCCCGCTCAGAAGAAAGCCATTGAGGCTGGCATCGTCGTCATCGGTCACGAAGCCGCCACTGCAAAAGCCGGAACATTGACCTACGATTTGGAGGCCTTCGACAACTGTGGTTATGGGGAAGAAATGATGAAAGAAATGGCCACCCGCATGGGCGAAGAAGGCAAGTACATCCAGTTCGTAGGATCCCTGACCAATGCCTCGCATGTGGAGTGGATGGACTGCGCCAAAGCTTACGCCGAGAAGAACTACCCCAAATTAGAGTATGTGGCCCGCTATGAGTCGAAGGAAGACCAGACTGTTGCCTACAACACGATGAAAGACGTCCTCAAAACCTACCCCGATGTCAAAGGTGTCATGGGCGCAGCCGCAGGTGATGTAGTTGGCGCCGGACAGGCAATCGAGGAAGCTGGCCTGGCCGATAAGACCGCTGTCGTCGGCACCAGCATCCCCTCTTACGCCGGAGAGCTGCTGAAAACCGGGGCTGTGGACCTGGCGATGTGCTGGGACCCGATGACCGCGGGCTATGCTGCCAACGTGGTTGCTCTGAAGGTTATAAACAAAGAAGCAATTACCGATGGCATGGATTTGGGCGTCCCCGGCTACGAGAAGATCAAATTGGCAAAAGGCCCGAATGGCGTAGACGTGATTTACGGCTCCGCCTGGATCAAGATTGACGCCAAAAACGCAGCTGATTACCCCTTCTAAGACTTACTGAAATTCTTTCGTAGGGGCGCAATTGAATTGCGCCCCTACCCTTATACGAATCCATCTCATAAGGGAATCTAGCCCATGACAGAAGAAATCCTCCGCGTTGAAAATATCAGCAAGAGATTCGGCGGTGTGGTTGCGTTAAATAACGTGAGTATGTCCGTTGCAAAGGGCGAGACTTGCTGCCTGGTGGGTGAAAATGGCTCTGGAAAATCGACTATGATCAAAATCATCTCGGGTGTTTACACCCCGGATGAAGGTGATATTTTTATTGGTGGGAATCATTACAAGAAACTTACACCTATTGAATCGATCCGAGAAGGTATCCAGGTAATTTATCAGGATTTTTCACTGTTCCCCAACCTGACTGTAGCAGAAAATATATCCATCAACCAGCAGTTAGCCAGCGGGAAACAGTTCATCAAATGGAAAGACATCAACCGCATCGCAGAGGAAGGGTTGGCGCGTATCAACATATCCGTTCCCCTCGATGTCACTGTGGAAACGCTATCTACAGCTGACCGACAGCTGATCGCAATCGTCAAAGCGGTGCTGGCTGATGCACGCATCCTCATTATGGATGAGCCGACAACCGCCTTGACCCAAAAAGAAATCGCCTCTCTCTTTAAAATTATTGACGACCTCAAGAGTCGCGGCATCTCCACTTTGTTTGTCAGCCATAAATTGAATGAGGTCACTGAAATCGCCGACCGCACCGTCATCTTCCGCAACGGGGTGAAAGCCATGGACCAGGACGCCAAGGGTCTAGACGTGAAAACCATGGAGTTTTATATGACAGGGCGGAAAATCGAAACAGAATCAATCTCCTTCGGCAAAGTGGACATCACCTCTGAGCCGCTTCTACAGGTTGAAAACCTCAACCTGAAGCACGGGTATTTCGATATTAACCTTGAGCTGAAGCCGGGCGAAATCCTGGGGATTACCGGGCTGCTGGGCTCTGGCCGCACTGAGCTGGCTCTCTCACTATTCGGGGTGATGCCTGCCGATTCCGGCAAGATCTCTGTGCAGGGTAAGGAAGTGAAGATCCGTAGTACCGAGGATGCTATCGGTGAGGGCATCGCCTATGTGCCCGAAGACCGCATCCGCGAAGGCCTTTTCCTCGACCAATCCATAAATGACAATATCGTTGTCGGCATCATCGACCGCATGGTGAGCCGGTTCGGTTTCTTGAAAAACACGCAGAAGCGAATAGAAGGCGAGAATTGGATTAAGCGCCTGGAGCTTAAGACCCCCACCGGCGCCCTCCCGGCAAAAAGCCTCTCTGGAGGCAACCAGCAGCGCGTAGTCCTGGCTAAATGGCTGGCAGAAAATCCCAAAATCCTGATCTTGAACGGGCCAACTGTAGGGGTTGATGTCGGTTCAAAAGCAGATATTCACGAGCTGATTCGTTCCCTTGCCAGGGAGGGGCTGGGAATCTTGCTCATCTCTGACGATATTCCCGAGCTGATGCAGACCTGCCACCGCATCTTGCTGATGCGCGGCGGCCGGATTGCGGAAGAGTTCAAGCGCGAGGAGATTACCGAAAATCAACTGAATACTGAGCTGATCGGCGCTTCAGCTGTAAACGGTTGATTACAAAGGATTCAATATGCTGAATAAGATCCTCAAAACCAATGAGTTTATCGTCTTCATGATCCTGGTTGGACTGTCGATCGTGGTTGGAGCGATCAATCCGGCGTTCTTTTCTCTGGCCACTCTATTCGACACACTACGGGGATCGATTGTTTATTTCATCATGGCTTTCGGCCTGCTACCGATCATGATCTCGGGTGGCGTCGACATCTCGTTTGTCGCCATCGCCGCGGTCTCTTCTTATGCAACCCATATGTTCCTCATCAGCCGGGGCTACCAGGGAGGGGTCTTTCTCTACTTCGTGATCGCCTGCGTGATCGGGATATTGATGGGGCTGCTGAATGGGATCCTGGTGACACGCTTCAAACTGCCTGTATTCGACGTGTCACTGGCAACCTACACTATGTGGTTCGGCTTCAACCTGTTCTTCATCGGTGCAACGGCCAACTTCGATTTACCTAAAGGGACGATTGGCTATTACGCCAACTTCTTACTCACAGTAAAAGATCCCTTTGCGGGCACCACCGGTTTGCATGAATCGATCCTTTACGTGATCGCAATTGGGTTGTTCATGTGGTGGTTCCTTAAATACACCACCATCGGCCGCGGTGTCTACGCTATCGGAGGCAACCGCGATGTGGCCATCCGCTCTGGCTTCCCGGTAAACCGCATCATGCTGATCATCTTCGGCATCATGGGTTTTATGTCAGCCATCGCCGGGGTCACCATGGCGTTTCTCAGTCGCAACTTTAACCCGGTGATCTTCATTAACCAGCCGCTGGACGTCCTGGCTGCCATCATTCTGGGCGGCGCAGCTATCACTGGCGGTCGCGGCACGGTGGTGGGCACTACCCTGGGGGTATTGCTAATCCAGGTGATTAACCGGGCGCTGATCCTGACCGGTATTCCGGTCGAGTGGCAACGCCTGGTGGTCGGGGTCATTTTGATCCTGTTTACGTCAATCCCAGCCTTGCGCGAGCGGCGCATGAAGCGCATCGGTCACACCACGGAAATTACCCAGCCTGGGTAACCCGATAAGGAACCGGCATTATGGAACCAAAACCCGCCAAAACATCCATGGTAAACCGCGGCTTATTTTCCATGCGGCCCGTTGTCGCCCAGATTGATCGCCAGACCATCCTTCTGCTTGGAGTATTTGTGGCACTGGTGGCATTCTTTGGCTTCACCCGCGATACCTTCCTCACCGAGCGAAGTATCACCTCAATGGCTTTCCAGCTCCCAGAGATTGGGGTGCTTGCCCTGGCAATGATGATTCCCATCCTGACAGGTGGCATTAACCTCTCGGTAAATGCCATCTCCAACCTCGGAGCTGTGCTGGCAGGGCTTTTTCTGGTCAAACTGGTCCCCCAGGAGGTGGTCTCTGCTCAACCGGCTCTATACGTGTTGCTGGCATTCTCGATAGTTCTGGTCATCGGGGTAGTTACCGGAATCATCAATGGTCTGCTCGTCGGTTATATCGGCGTACCGCCCATTTTGGCTACACTGGCCACCATGACCTTCTTCACCGGCATCTCCACCGGTCTGACCGGGGGAAAAACGGTCACGGGCTTCCCGGACCAGGTCGGATATATAGGTTCAGAGTCTTTTCTAACGATACCCATCCCGTTCATCATTTTTGTGCTGGTCACCGTATTGACCTACATTTTGCTGTTCCAGACCTCGTTCGGCTTCAAAACACGCATGATGGGATCGAACCCCACAGCCTCGATGTTCTCCGGTGTGAACAACCGCACGGTGATTATGAGAGTCTACATCGTGAGCGGGATTTTTGCAGCTATTACCGGTATTCTGGTGATGAGTCGAACAATGTCGGCAGCCATCGAATACGGCTCGACAACCTATGTGCTGCTGACCATACTCATTTGCGTACTGGCTTATATCGTCCCCGGTTTTGGAAACGTATTCAATATGTTCCTCGCCGTTCTCATCCTGCAGGTGATCTCCACCGGTTTCCATATGGTCCTGCTGGGTGTACGGGGAAGCTCGTTCTTTAAAGATTTCTCCTGGGGTGTCTTGATGATCCTCATCTTCATTATCAACTACTTTATGCGCGGCAAGAAAGCCCAGGAATAGGAGTAAACAGAATGGATAAACGCTGGAAGCAGCTAGGCGACCTTCTCGTCAATTATTCAATGGAAGTCAAACCCGGCGAGAAGGTCATGATCGCCTTTGTCGAATTGGAGACCTACCCACTGGTGCATGCCGTTTATGAAGCCAGCGTAAAGGCAGGGGCCTACCCCCAGGTTCAGTTCTTATCGGAAGAACTGAACCGCTTAGTACTTAAATATGGCACGCCAGGACAGATCGGTTGGATGCCGGAAATCGAAGCATATGGTATGGAATGGGCGGATGTGTACATAGGGTTGCGCGGCGCACATAATCTGGATATTTTCTGGGATATCCCCGCCGACCGGCTCTCCTTGCTGCGCAAAGCCATGGGTAAAATCTCAACCCTGCGCTGGCAAAAGACGCGCTGGTCACTGCTGCGAGTCCCTAACGCTTCATTGGCCGCCCAAGCCGGGGTGGACGAAGAGACGATGATGGATATGTTCTTCAAGGCTTGCCTGCTTGATTGGCCGAAGGTCAGCCAGGAATGGCGACGCTGGGCAGATATCCTGAACAAGGGAAAGCGAATGCGAGTGGTTGGCAAGGGCACCGACCTGAGATTCTCGGTCGAAGGGCGCACCTGGGATGTGGCTGACGGCCATATGAACATGCCAGACGGGGAGATTGCCACATCGCCGGACGAAACTACCCTGGATGGCTGCATCTCCTTCGATTTCCCGGGGGTGCTGGGCGGCCGCTTGATGCACGATATCCGGCTGTGCTGGGACAAAGGCCGCCTGGTAGAGGCAACTTCGTCTAGCAATCAGGACTTCCTGCAATCTATTGTCCATACCGACGCAGGCGCCAGCCTGATCGGCGAGTTTGCCATCGGCACCAACCCCGAGGTAAAACTTTTTAGCAAGGACATCTTACTCGACGAGAAGATTGACGGCACCATCCACATCGCGCTCGGGCGCGCGTATCCGAAGACCGGGGGTACCAACGAGTCGGCGATCCACTGGGACATCATTAAAGATATGCGCCAGAATGGTGAAATCTACCTCGATGGATTATTGATCTACAAAAACGGTAAAGTGCTGCTGTAGCCAAGGCAGGTTGGAATGGCAAACGGATACCTCCTGGGTGTAGACATCGGTACCTATTCGTCCAAAGGGGTACTGGTCAAAACGGATGGCGCCATTGTGGCCAGTCACGCGACGCCCCATGGGATGGCGATGCCCCGCCCTGGATTCTTTGAGCACGATGCAGACGCAGTCTGGTGGCACGATTTTGTAGAAATCTGTCGCAACCTATTTCAACAATCGGGCATCTCTCCAAAAGAAGTGCTGGGTATAGGGACCAGCGCAATCGGTTCGTGCGTACTCCCCATTGATGAAGCTGGGCGTCCTCTACGGCCAGGAATCCTTTACGGGATTGATACCCGCGCCTGGAAAGAGATCGAATACCTGGAAAAAACGCTGGGGAAAGACGAAGTCTTCCAGAAGAGCGGATCTCATCTCAGCTCGCAGGCTTCAGGGCCCAAAGTGCTGTGGATCCGGAACAACGAGCCTGAAGTGTTCGCGAAGGCGCGCTGGTTCCTGACCAGCGAGGCATATCTGGTTTACAAATTGACGGGGAAAGCCTCGATCGACATCTATACGGCAGGGGGCTATGCCCCCATGTACAATGTCCTCCGGCGTGAATGGATCGGGGAAGCAGCAAAACTCATTACTCCCCTCGAGCGCCTGCCCCAAGCCTATTGGAGCTGGGAGGTAGTTGGGCAGGTGACTGCTGAGGCCGCCAGACAGACCAACCTGGCAGAAGGCACGCCGGTCGTCGCCGGGACAACCGACGCGGCCGCAGAAGCCATCAGTGCGGGGGTATCTGAGTTCGGCGACATGATGCTGATGTTTGGCAGCAGCATCTTCTTTATCATGAAAACCGATCAGCTGATACCTACCCGCAGCTTCTGGAGTTCCAATTTCTTGGAAGAAGGCTCGTATGCCTTCCTGGGCGGTATGTCCACCAGCGGGAGCCTGACGACCTGGTTCCGCAACCAGTTCGGACAACTCGAAGTAGAGCGGGAAAAGAGCGGCGAACTAAACGCTTATGCAGAGCTGGCCAGGCTGGCAGCTGGGTCTCCACCCGGCTCCAACGGCTTGGTAGCGCTTCCCTACTTTGAAGGCGAGCGCACCCCAATCCACGATCCCAAAGCGAAAGGCGTCTGGTTTGGCTTAAGCATCAAACATACCAAGGGTGACCTCTACCGCTCGCTGATGGAGGGCGTTGCCCTGGGGATTCGCCATAACCTGGAAATCATGCTCGAGGAGGGTGTCCAGCCCCGGCGCATCCTCGCTGTGGGCGGAGGGACGAAGAATGATCTGTGGATGCAGATCGTCGCTGATGCAGCCGGCATCGAGCTGACCCTGCCCGAGCAGCAGATCGGTGCAAGCTTTGGCGATGCTTTCCTGGCTGGCAAGGGCGTGGGAGTATTCCAGAATCTCTCCCAAATCCAAAAGTGGATCAAGATCAAAGGGGTGGTTACCCCCGATGGCAAGAGCCGGGCGGTCTACGATTTCAATTACGGCATTTTCCGAGAGCTATATGCCAGCACCAAACCGCTTATGCACCGGTTGGCAGACGCGTTGATCAAATAACCAACAGCCGATACCGGATAAACCTCTCGACTCAGCCCACAAAGACTTTAGAGATGATAGATAATTGTCATACTCTGGGTTCTTAGTGGTGAGGAAACCCCTTTTGTATTCCAGCCCCGTATTATAATAATCTGAATAGACTCTGAATCCTGCAGGACAAACTCATGCGCCTCGGAATTATCGGCTTACCCCAATCTGGGAAAACCACCCTGTTTAACGCCCTCACGCGCGGGACCCAGCCCACCGGCGCGGCTGCCGGACGGATCGAGGTGCACACGGCGGTCGTCGACGTGCCCGACCCCCGTGTCGACCGCCTGTCTGCGATGTTTCAGCCCAAGAAGACGATCTACGCCAAAGTAACCTACGCCGATATCGCCGGGCTAGACGGCAGCGCCGGGAAAACCGGCATCTCGGGTGTTCTGCTGAACCAGCTCACCCAGATGGACGGCTTCATCCACGTGGTGCGCTGCTTTGAATCTGAGCGCGTACCCCACCCTGCCGGCAGCATCGACCCTCTGCGCGATATCCTGACCATGGACACTGAGCTGATCTTGAACGACCTGATCGCCGTCGAGCGCAAGCAGGAACGCCTGGTGGAGGAAAAGAAAAAAGGCGGCGGGCGCGAAAAAGCGGTCATCGAGCGAGAGATTACCCTCTTCGATCGCTTCCACGAGGCGCTTTCCGCGGAGATCCCGCTGCGCGATTTGGAGATCAGCTTCGAAGAAGAAAAACTGCTCACCGGATACGGCTTTCTCTCGCGTAAGCCCAACCTGATCGTGCTCAACCTGTCTGAAGGGCAAGAAGCGCCTGTCATCGAGTATAGCCACCGGCACAGCCAGATCGTGGCACTGCAAGGCGAGCTGGAGATGGAGATTGCTCAGTTACCCCCCGAAGAAGCCGAGGTGTTCCTTAAGGAGTACGGCATCGCCGAGCCCAGCCTCAGCCGGATGATCCGCCTGTCGTATGACCTGCTGGGGTTGCAATCGTTCTTCACCGTAGGGCCCGATGAGGTGCGCGCCTGGACGGTGCGGCGCGGCGCAACAGCCCCCGAGGCCGCCGGCGAGATCCATACCGATCTGCAGAAGGGCTTCATCCGGGCGGAAGTGGTGACCTATGATGATTTAGTGGCTTTGGGGGGACTTTCTGAAGCCCGCGGCAAAGGTAAGCTGCGCCTGGAAGGCAAGGACTACGTCGTCCAGGATGGTGATGTGATCACCATCAGGTTTAATATCTGAGCCACAGATAAACACAGATGAGCACAGATAATTTATTGTGTTATCTGTGTCATCTGTGGATTATTTTTTCATCTGCGCTGATCTGTGGCTGAGTAGCTGCTTTTCCAGGTCGGCCAGGTCCACACGCGCGGTCAGATCCAGGCTGAGCGGGGTGACCGAGACCACGCGCTGCACCGTCAGGGCGTGCACGTCGGTTCCGGGCGGCGCCTGGCGTACCGTCTCATCCAGGCGGAAGCCCATTTTCCCCGGCTCCTGCCACGATTCGCGCTCCGGCGCCGTGGGCAGGTAATAGCGGTGCATGGCCTGGCGGGTGATTGCCCAGGGGGTCTCCGGAGTGGCATCCGCCGGAACGTCTACCTTCAAGACTGCCACATCCTCCGGCAGCTTTTCTTCCAGCAAAATCCGGCTGAAAAAGGTCGTGAAATAGCGGGCTGTGGAAAAATCCACCTGAGGCGAGTAGGTTAATTGCCGGCCAAGGTCAACCTCGAGAGAGATCGCCAGGGCCGGGACTCCCAGGGAGGCTCCCTCCAGCGCTGCGCCAACCGTCCCCGAGATGGTCACCCCGCTGCCCACGTTCTCGCCGTAGTTGATCCCCGAGACGACCAGGTCGGGACGGCGCGGCATGATCTCCAGGATGGCGTACAGGACGGACTGCGCCGGAGTGCCACCGACCGAGTAGACCGGCCATTCCTTATCGCGCTTTCGGCATG
>JAMCRR010000098.1 GCA_023381565.1 Chloroflexota bacterium | reverse complement strand
TTGTTCCTGGTTCGTGATAACGGCATCGGTATCGCGCCCCTCGACCAACCGCGACTCTTCGAAAAATTCTATCGCGTGGGTCAGCGCGATGGTTATCAACAAAGGGGCAGTGGATTAGGGCTGGCCATCGTTAAATCGATCGTAGACCGGCACGGCGGGCGCATCTGGCTGGAGAGCTATTTGGGAAGAGGAACCACATTCTACATGGAGATGCCGATGAAACCGGTCAAGCCAACCCAGGAGCCTACGATCCAGGGGGCGGATTGAAATCGCAGGTAAGGGGGTTGACAATCTCTAATTAGTGTGGAATCATTAGTTAAAGAGAATTTATAAATATTAATCCACCCATTGATGATTGGGTGGTTGAAATGGTTTTGGAAAATAGTTTATCAGGTGGGAAATTCGAAAATCACTCAAATTAAGGTTGGATATGTTATTGACATATCACGAAATATTTGCTATAATTTACAGTTGCATGTATAGCTATTATAGTTAATTCCATCATCGAAGCGCCTGGGAAAAAAATCCTCATGCGCTTAATTTGTTTTATCATTTATTCTCCAGGGTTCATTGAGGAGGAAAATTAGTGGAAACCAAGGGATTGACAGCACTTCGTATCAATTTGGCCTCACCAGAAACCATCCGAAGCTGGTCGTATGGGGAGGTCTTAAAACCTGAAACGATCAACTACCGGCGGTTGCGACCTGAAAAAGATGGCCTTTTCGATGAAGCGATTTTTGGACCCACAAGAGACTGGCAATGCTATTGTGGGAAATACAAAAATCCTCGCTATAAAGGGATCATCTGCGATAAATGCGGAGTCGAAGTCACCCGCTCGTCTGTACGCCGCGAACGCATGGGGCATATCGAGCTGGCGACACCGGTAGCACATATTTGGTATACCCGCCGCATCCCCTCTTACCTGGGCTTGCTGTTGGATATCTCCCGTCGCAATCTCGACCGGGTCTTATATTTCGCTCAATATATCGTGACTTACGTTGATGAAGAGGCTCGCCAGAAAGCCCTGAAACGGTTGGAAGATGAGATCAGCGTTTCAGAACGCGAGCAGGCGGCTCAGATCAACGCCAAGATTGCCGAGGTAAAGGTTGGACGCGACCGTAAACTGAATGAAATGAAACAGAAGCGGACCGATATCGAGCGCCGCTACGATGAAGAAGTGGCCTCGCGCATGGAGCCCATTATCCAGGAAGGTCAGAAGCTCGAGGCTACCCTTAACGATAAAATGGGGAGCGCGATCCGTAGCGCAATTACTTTCTCGGGAACGAGCATCGTCATCGCCGAGAAGGGTGACACCATCTCCGGGCAAAATCTGGCACGCGTGCAGAAAGTGGTCAAGGAGCGCCTGGAGGAGGTCGAGAACGAGCTTAAGGATCAAACCCAACGCGATGTGGAACAGATCAAGATGGACGAGGCCAAGGTACGCGCAGAGGCTGAAGAATCCATGAATGCTTTGCGCAACCAGCTCGAAGATCAATCCGCGGAGACCCAGAACCAAAACTCGCACATGCGCGATGAGCTACAGGAGCTGCGCCCGTTCACGTTTGTTAGCGAGAGCCGCTACCGAGAGCTTAAATCTCGCTGGGGCCAGGTTTTTCGGGCGGATATGGGCGCTGAAGCGTTTTATGATATTCTGCGCCGTCTGGATCTGGATTCGCTGGCAACCGACCTCTGGAAAGAGGTGAGGACCTCTAAGAGCAAACAGAAGCGCAAGAAGGCAACCACGCGGCTCAAAGTAGTTGAGTCTTTCCGGCGCTCAGGGAACCGGCCTGAATGGATGGTTCTGACGGTCCTCCCGGTCATTCCGCCAGACCTGCGCCCGATGGTCCAGCTGGACGGGGGCCGATTTGCCACTTCTGACTTAAATGACTTGTATCGCCGGGTCATCAACCGCAACAACCGCCTCAAGCGTTTGCTCGAACTGGGCGCTCCGGATGTGATCGTTCGGAACGAGAAGCGCATGCTCCAGGAAGCGGTCGACTCGCTGATCGACAACTCTCAACGTGGGAAAGCGCTTTCGCGCAGAGGCCGGCGCGAGCTGAAATCTCTGAGCGACATGCTCAAGGGCAAGAAAGGGCGCTTCCGCCGCAACCTTTTGGGAAAGCGCGTGGATTATTCCGGGCGCTCGGTCATCGTTGTGGGTCCAACCTTGAAACTTTACCAGTGCGGCCTGCCGAAAACCATGGCTCTCGAGCTGTACCGGCCGTTTGTCATTGCCCGGTTGGTCACACACAATTATGCCGCTAACGTGAAAGGCGCCCGGCGTTTTATCGAGCGCAATCGCCCTGAGGTCTGGGAAGTCCTCGAAGAGGTGATCAAAGAACGGCCGGTCCTGCTGAACCGTGCCCCGACATTGCACCGCCTGGGCATCCAGGCCTTCGAGCCAATCCTGATCGAAGGCAGTGCCATCCAGCTTCACCCCCTGGTGACGACTGCATTCAACGCAGACTTCGATGGCGATCAGATGGCAGTTCACGTCCCGCTTTCTGAGAAGGCAGTATGGGAATCCCGTCAATTGATGTTGGCGTCGAAGAACCTGCTCAAGCCGGCCGATGGCGAGCCGATCATCAGCCCATCGAAGGATATGGTCCTGGGCGTTTACTACCTTACCATGTACGACAACCAACCTCATCGTGGGGATGGGCGCATTTTTGCCAGTATGGATGAGGTCGAGCTGGCGTATAGCCTGGAGCAAGTCGAGATCCACTCCAAGGTCCAACTGCGGGTTGAAACCTGGTACGATGATACCGATTCACGGCAGCTCGAGCCGACCACAAGGATGGTCAACACCACGGTTGGTCGGGTGATTTTTAACCGTATTCTGCCCGAGGAAGCACAGTTCGTAAACCAGGTGCTCGACAAAGGTGGCGTGAAAGATTTGGTCGCTGAGGTCTATGAGATTTGCGGCCAGGATGTAACCACCGAAGTAGCCGACCGGATTAAAGACATCGGCTTTGAATATGCTATGCGCTCAGGTGCGACCATCGCAGTAGCCGATATCACTGTCCCGCCGGAAAAAGTTGATATTATCAACAAAGCCCTGCTAGACGTTGAATCGGTACAGCGTGATTTCCGCCGCGGCTTGCTCACCGAGCAGGAGCAAAATGAGCGCGTGATCGAGATCTGGCAGCAAACCACTAAAGAAGTCGGGGATGCCGTACGCCGCTACATGGACCCGAATGGGAACCTGGCGACGATGGCGAACTCAGGAGCGACCAAGGGCGGTTTCGGCCCTATCTCACAGCTGGCCGGTATGCGCGGCTTGATGGCCGATCCGGCTGGGCGTATTATCCCTCTGCCCATTCGCTCGAACTTCCGCGAGGGGCTGACCGCCCTGGAATACTTCATTTCAACACACGGTGCTCGTAAGGGTCTGGCAGACACCGCATTGCGCACTGCAGACGCCGGATATCTAACCCGCCGTCTGGTGGACGTAGCCCAAGATGTAATTGTGAATGAAGAGGACTGCGGAACCAAAGAAGGGATTCTCATCCGCCGGGCTGACGATGTGGCCGGGCAATCGATGGGTGTGCGCCTGTATGGACGGCTGACTGCCGATCGTGTGGTCGATCCAATGACCGGTGAAATCCTGGCCGAACGCGATGAGATGCTCGATCACGACCTTGTGCGCCGGATTGTGTCTGCTGGCGTCGACGAGGTCAAAGTGCGTTCACCCCTCACCTGCGAGCTGACCCACGGCATCTGCCAGAAATGCTACGGTATGGACCTGGGGCGTGGTATCGTGGTTGAGCTGGGTTCAACGGTAGGAATCGTTGCCGCCCAATCGATTGGAGAGCCGGGCACGCAGCTAACCCTGCGCACCTTCCACACCGGAGGTGTTGCTGCAGGTGGTGACATCACTACCGGTCTACCCCGCGTTGAAGAGCTCTTTGAAGCCCGCCGGACGCCGAAAGGCGAAGCGATCATCTCACGCATCAAGGGCGTGGCGCACATTATCCAATCAGAACGCGGCGATCTGCGTGTGGTCCGGGTCGATAACAGCGAGATGGTCGACGACGTCTACGAGATCCCGGAAGAATGGACGATCTCGGCCGAAGATGGTACCCCGATCGAACAGGGCGGGTTGGTCGCCTTCCTTGGTGAAGCCACCATCACCGCTCACCATGCAGGCCGCGTGCGCCTTGAAGACAGGAAAGTCATCGTTGCATACGAACAGCGTGAGACGGAAGAGGATGAAATCCCCAGCACGGCGCGCCTGGTGATCAAAGAAAACGAACACGTGGAAGCCGGCCAGCCGTTGACCGAAGGGTCTCTCAACCCGCACAGTATCCTGCACATCAACGGTCGGGAAGCCTGCCAGATGTACCTGCTTTCGGAGATCCAGAAGGTTTACCGCTCGCAGGGGCAAAATATCAACGATAAGCACTTTGAGGTCATCATCCGCAAGATGATGGGTAAAGTCCAGGTGATCCGCCCGGGCGATACCCCTTACCTCCCGCAAGACCTGGTCGACCGGCTGACGATCCAGAAATTCAATGAGCAAAACCTCGCGGAAAGCAAGCAACCGGCACGGTTTGTTGAAATCCTGTTGGGCGTGACCAAGGCTTCTCTGAGCACAGATTCCTTCCTCTCGGCGTCTTCCTTCCAGCATACCATCAAAGTGCTGGCCGGCGCAGCCATCGCCTCTATGGAAGACCCGCTTTACGGGCTGAAAGAAAACGTCATCATCGGCAAGCTGATCCCTGCCGGGACCGGTTTCGTCCCTGGACGGTTCAACCTTAAGGAAGTGGAAGAGAAGGTGGTTCAGGAAGCGCCCGTATCTGCCGATAACCCGGTCGTCGATCTGCCAACGGCTACCGATTAAGGCTTGCATTAGATGAAATCGATCGTGTTTCTGGCGGGATCCTGCCAGAAACACGATTTTTTAAATACCCTGCCTGTTCTCCTTGACGGTTCCCCCGTTTCCCTTTAATATAAATCCGGGGATCTCACATCTTCCTCCTCCCTGTATGAGTAAATCTCTGATGATTTGGAGCCTTTCTGATGGAACTTGGCTTGATTCGCAAAGTTGATCTCGACGATGAGATGCAGCAGTCCTATCTCGATTATGCCATGAGCGTGATTGTGGCTCGTGCGCTGCCAGACGCGCGCGATGGATTAAAGCCCGTTCAGCGGCGCATTCTCTATGCCATGTACGATATGGGCCTGCGGGCTGATGCCGCTTATAAGAAATCTGCGCGCATCGTAGGCGAGGTCTTAGGCAAATATCACCCTCATGGGGATATGGCCGTGTATGAATCGATGGCGCGCATGGCGCAAGACTTTTCGATGCGTTCCCCGCTGGTCGACGGGCAGGGCAATTTCGGCAGTGTCGACGGCGATCCTCCGGCAGCCATGCGCTATACTGAAGCCCGGCTGACCGCCATCGCCATGGAAATGCTGAACCAGATCGAAAAAAATACAGTCGACTTCATCCCGAACTTTGACGAGACGCTCCACGAACCGGTCGTTCTACCGGCCGCAATTCCCAATCTGCTGGTGAACGGCGCTACGGGGATTGCCGTGGGGATGGCCACGAATATTCCACCCCATAACCTGGGCGAGGTAGTGGATGCCCTGGTATATATGCTGGAAAAATGGGATCAGCTCGATGATCTTTCGGTTGAGAACCTGCTGCGCTTCATCCAGGGTCCCGATTTCCCGACGGGCGGGGTGATCATCCAAGACCCGCTGGGAGAAGGCCTGATGAGCGCATATGGGTCTGGCCGTGGCAAGGTGATCGTTCAGGCGCGCGCCCATCTCGAAGAAATGGTACGCGGTCGCAACCGGATTATCGTCACCGAGCTGCCCTATCAGACGAATAAGGCTACATTGATCGAACGCATTGCCGAGCTGGTGCGCGAAGGGCATCTGGAGGGGATTGCCGACCTTCGCGATGAGTCTGACCGCCAGGGGATGCGCATTGTGATCGAGTTGAATAAAACCGCCGACCCGGAGAAAATCCTGCGCGAGCTCTACCAGCGCACCCCCATGCAGTCCACCTTCGGGATCAACCTGCTGGCATTGGTGGACGGCGAACCCAGGCTGTTGACCTTAAAGCAAGCGCTGCGCGTTTACCTGGAGCATCGCCTGCAGGTCATCCGCAGGCGCAGCGAGTTCGACCTGGAACGTGCGCGGCAACGCGCCCACATCCTCGAAGGCCTGCGCGTGGCGTTGAAGAACCTGGATGAAGTCATCAGCCTGATCCGCAACTCAACCGACGTAGACCAGGCGCGGCAGCGCTTGATACGGCGGTTCCGTCTTTCTGAGGTCCAGGCGCAGGCGATCTTGGATATGGCGTTGCGCCGCCTGGCGAGCCTGGAACGAAAGAAGATCGAGCTGGAATATAAAGAAGTGCTGGAGCTGATCAAAAACCTGGAAAGCCTGCTCAAATCGTCTAAGAAGATGCGCCAGGCAGTCACAGACGAGCTGTTGGCAGTCAAACAAACCTACTCCGACCGTCGCAGGACGACGATCGCGCGCCTCAAGGAAGGCGCCTCCACGGCTTCTCTGCTCACCACCACCGATGTCACTCCGGCTCAGGGGGTTTGGGTCGGCGTCACCTCAGATGGTAAGATTGCCCGAATGGGAGAAGAAACGCTGCCTGAGTTTCGACAGGACGCCCCGCGCTGGCTGGTGCGCACCGATACCCACCAGACACTCTACCTTGTCTCCACCCAGGGAAAAGCCGCTGCCATCCCAGTGCATGCTGTTCCCGAAGGCGACCTATTTTCTATGGGCGCGCCTGTCGGAAAAATCTCACCTCTGGAAGAAGGGGATAGGTTGGCAGCTCTGTTTACTCTGCCAGCCGGAACCGTGCAACGCCAGGATCATTTTGTAGTCACTGCCACCCGAGAAGGGTTGGTCAAGAAAACAGCCGCCGGTGAGCTACCCGGACCTTCGGCGCAAACTTTCACTTTGGTTAAGGTTAATGAGGGTGATGCTCTCGGGTGGGTTCAAATCAGCAACGGGCAGGAGGATTACCTGCTGGCTACTGCCAATGGTATGGCCATCCGGTTCAGGGAGGATGAAGTCCGGCCAATGGGACTGGTGGCAGCCGGTGTGGGAGGGATCAAACTGGCTGCTGGCGACATGCTCCGCGGGATGGTGAGCCTGGCTCCAAGTGGTGAATTATTTTTGTTGGCTTCAGATGGGAAAGCAAAACGCGTCGCCCTCGGCGATTTCCCCCTCCAAGGAAGGTATGGGCAGGGGGCAGTAGCCTGGAAGTTCTCCCGTGATGCTACCCTGGTGGGCGTGGCTGCCTCGAGCATCATTTCACGCGGGATTGCCCACCTATCGACCGGAGAAGCGCCCATTTTCAAATTAAATTCGGCGGCTGTCAAAGCTCGCACAGCGCAGGGCGAGCGCCTTCTGGCATTGAAACCCGGCGAGAAGGTTCTTTTCTTTACTGAGGTGAACGAGCCTGCACAGGCTAATCCACCGGCAGAGAAACCCAAGCCCCGGCGCAGGCCGGCTGCGCCACCGGATGGATCCACGCCCAAACCCCCCGCGAAGAACCTCAGTTCGGCTCAAAAGCCTGCGCCCCTGGCGGACCGGACCAGGGCTGCCGCTGTAAGCGAAAAACCCAAAAGGGCAGCCAGGCAAGCCGCCCCCATAGTAAAATCCCCTGCCAAAAAGAAGGCGGCACCATCGAAACTGACGCAAAAGCCTACCCCCACCACACAAGCGCCAGCGGCTCTCTCCGCGGTTGAGAAACCTCACGAAACTCGCAGGCATCCGGCAGAAGTGAAAAAACCTTTGATGAAGATCGGGGCAGGACAACCAAAATCCAACTCTTTGCGGGACGCCACTACAGGAAAGACCAGCGCCGTTTCCGTGGGAAAGAAACCCCTCTCAGCGGGCAAGTTTTCGGCCGAAGGTAAAACTATTTCGGGCACCTCTAAAACCCAAAAGCAAGCGCCGGCAGCCAAAGCGGAAAAACCGGTCGCGGCAAAGAAAAAGAGCACAGAAATTAAAGGGAAGCCCTCGGCAGCACGATTGAAGCCTGGTCAGGCTATAAAACCAACAGCCGCTCCAAAAAAAGCGCCCCAAACCTCAAAAACCACCGTGAAAGCCAGGGATCAAGAACAATCGCCCGGTCCGAAGACCAAGTCCAAAACTGTTCCGGTAAAGACGCCTAGAGCGCCTCAAAGCAAACCCGGGAAGCGCCCGAAAAGAGGCAAATAGAACCCTCGCCGATTGATTTGCTAATTCGGTGTGATGGTGAAAAAGGTGTAGTGGTAGCTGATCTTCCCATTCAGGAGGCCGATCGTATCGCTACCATTTCGTACCACCCCTTTACTGGATGAAGCTTGCCAGGTGAAGTTGCGCGAGCCGCCGGTTCCGCTGGAACCTGTCAGGGTAAAAGTAGCTTTTGGCAGGAGCTGGTTTAAAAAGGTGGCGAAATAGGTCTTGATGGCATCCTGACCCTGCACCGTGCGGGCGGCATTGATATGCACCGCCGTGGGGGCGTATAGGTTGGCGACGGAGGCTGCGTCTCCCTTGTTCAGGGCGGAAATATATTGGTAGGGAAGATCCAGGCTGCCGGTTCCAGAACCGGTCCAGGCATAGTTGGCGATAACCGGCCACAATTTTGGCAGGTCGCGGCGACACTCATCCCAACTGAAGAAGCTCACTGCACTCAGGTTCAGGCTTTTCGCGGTATTCAAGAACTCGGTTATGTCATTTTCGGTTGGCGCCCAGCCCCCGGTTTTATAAGTCGGACCGATGGGCAGTACCGGCCGGTATGGCGTCAGGGCTTTGAACTCTTGCACCGAACGCGCGAGCTGCGTAGCCGGGTTGTGCACCTGTTCCCAATAGACCTGAGGCATGTTGTAGTCGCATTTATCCAGGAAGGTCTTCCAGGGGAATTGTGGATGGTAGGAAGGATATCGGAAAGAAGCCAGAGACATGGGCAGGCTTGGGAAAGCGCTCCGCATTTCAGTCATGAACCTGGCTGCGGCTGTCGCCTTACCCGGTTCAGTGTATTGACTCTCGGCGTCGATTACATAGCCGTCCAGGTTAAGCTGGAGCAGGCGCTGAATAGCAATGCGAGCCTCGCCCAAAGGATCGTTGCCGTAGACAAAATGCCAGCCCCAGACCTGCATCCCGGCAGAACGGAGAGCCTGGACCACCGGTGGTACGCGGTCGTAGGCCTGAGCCGTATCGTAATTATAGGCATTGTTACCGTCTGCAATTTTTATCAGCACGTGCGTTAAACCCGCGGCGGATGCCGCCGAGGCAATAGCGGCAGGGTTGCCTGCCTCGCAGTTGGGGATCTTCCAGATAAAGAAACCTTTTCCCTGGACGGCCATGAAGCTTCCTCCTGCCTAGATCAGTAACATTTCACCACAGAGAAGACCAGGAACACCAGGTATTATCCAGGTAAATTCCCGGCCAATCCCAGCTCGGGGGCAATGCGCCGCATTGCCAGGATGACATTATCTACGTGCTCCCACAAATCCACCCCAAAGTCCTCCGCCCCCCTGGCAATCTCTTCCCGGTTTGCTCCGGCAGCAAAAGCGCGGTCTTTCCATTTCTTCTTAACCGAGCTGGAAGTCAAGTCGTAGAGCGAACGGGAGGGGCGAACCAGAGCTACGGCAGTGATCAATCCGGTAATCTCATCGCAGGCGTAGAGCGCTTTTTCCATTTCTGATTCGCGCGGCACTCCCGTATCCACACCGTGGCTTAGAATCGCACGTACCACCACCTCGGGGACGCCTCTCTGCCGTAATATCGGCGCACCCTCAGTCGGGTGCTCCTCCAGCGTAGGGTGAATCTCCCAATCAAAATCGTGCAATAATCCTGCCAACCCCCAGAGTTCCACATCCTGGTTCCTTTTTTCAGCATAAAAGCGCATAGCAGATTCAACAGCCAGCATGTGGTTGACCAGGTTTTGATTTTTTACATACTCTTGAACGATTGATAATGCTTCAGCGCGGTCCATTATTCCTCCAGAATAGATCATTCATTGAAGTAGTATACCAAAAATGAATGTCGTACCGACTCGAACTAATAAATTTTAATTCGGGAATATGGGTTCCGGGTTTCCCAGAATCAGAGGGGGATGGCTGGTACCGGCCTCCCAGATCGATACGAGAATAGCAGGCACCTCTCGAAGGTTCCAATAAAGTAACGACCTGCGCGTGTAAGCCCTGCGATCGGCTGATACTCCTGTGGAGGATACTCCCAGGCTGTTGCATAAGAATAAAGCCCGCGGCAGGTGAAAATTTTGCGTCACCAGAATAGCTTCAGTCACCCCAAAGATGTAACGAGCCCGGTAGCATGAATCATAGGTACGCCGCCCGGCATAATCCAAAACGATGTCTTCAGCAGGCACGCCTAATTTCAAGGCATATTCCTGCATAGCCGCAGGCTCGTTGTAGTACGCGGTAGTGTTATCCCCGCTCATCAGAAGTTTTTCGACCTTACCTGCGAAGTACAGATCGGCAGCGGTTGCTACCCGGTCTTGCAGGACGGGTGTTGGGGAACCGTCTCGCCAGAGACCGGCTCCAAACACGATGGCCACCCGCGCGGGAGGCACGTTCGTCGGTTTATAAGAACGCAAGCGCGCGTATACAATTACGGCTACCAGCGTCAGGGCCGAGAGAGAAATCAGGACGATCGCCAGGATGGCAGCAATGCGCAGGATTAAATTCGGTTTGCGGGTATGCATCGAAGCATTTTACCACGGCGTTGGGTCATTTTCCGATGAGTGGCGCCAGGTCGATCCCCGATGCCTGGACAATCGAACGCAGGGGGTCGTAGTAGGTGTCGTCAATGGCTTTGAAGCCGCTGACATCGTAATTCATAGCAGTGGTGAGTATCGTCTTGCCTTCGCTTTTCCTGGCAAGGTCAACCAGGGAATCGGCTATCTTTTGGCGAACAGCTTGCGACACGCTCTGGTGGAAAGACACGTTCATGTTGGGGATGATGGCGTCTGTCTGCCAGAGCACGATAACCTTATTCATCACATCTGGAAGATCGGCCTGGATGGAAGATGCAGTACGTGGATCGCCGGAAACGGCGTACGTAGCGCCGAAATCGCAAATTCCTTTAGTGTACAATGCCCGGATGACGGCTCCGGGATCCTGGGTAAACACAGGGTCAAGCGTTTGGATGCTTTCCTGGGCTAGAATGCCGTCAGGCACGACGTACCCCGAAGCAGATGTGGGATCGACCCAACAGGGGCGGGTGCCGGCCAGCTGCACGAGCGCATTGGCGGCGCCTGCAGTGCTTTGCCCGGTGGTCGCATCATAATAGACCTTGAAACCATGCTCGGCGTTTGCCAGGAATTGAGAGCCGTAGCTATACACGCCAAAATGGTTAACTACCAGCGCTACATCGGCGATCTCCTCCTCGTGCGCTTGAATGTAGGTAAAAGGGGGTAGCCAGGCGAAATGGATTTTACCGAGCCTCAGGTCGCCAATCAAGTCGGGGTAAGAGGCGCTGAACGAAGTGCGAACTGTATAACCGGTTTCGGTCGAAATTGCGGCGGCAACCTGGTCGGCTGCGTCAGTGGCTTTGGAGTCGTTATTGGCAGAGACGATCCCCATCAGAACCGGATTGTTGGGGTCGCCCAATGGGGCGGGTGTGGGGGTGGGAATACTGGTTGGAAAGGGAGCTAGGGTGGAGGTTTGTGCTGCTCCGGTTGGTGTTGCCGCGGTCGGAGAGGGGGACGGTTTGCATGCTGAAAAGAGCCCGAGCAGCAAGAAAATGCCAATGACGGTTGCAGTTCTGGCTCTCGATTTCGGGAGAATGGTGTAGGTCATCGGCGCTCAGCGACAAGCCGTTTGGGTCAGACCCTTTTCGTCCAGTCGGGGTGGCCGTATTTGGCTTTGGCCAGGTCCCCGGCGCGTTGTAGTTCTTGATCCGAAAGGGGAAGGGGTTGGAGATCTAGATTTAATGATTCGCGGAAAGAGGCTTCAAACGCTTCGGCTGCAGCGCCCCACGAGACCGGGTATCCGAGGAAATCCTCCACTGTAGTGGCGCGATCCAGCAGATGACTAGCAGCAGCAGATCGACTTTGTTCGTCGGGATAGACCAGAGCGAGGGTGATGCGGCTAAGATCGCCGCATAGGGGCAGGCTTCCGTGTTGAAGGATTCCTTCGCGGCGTCGCGCCTGGGCGCTGCCGATCAGCTTCTTTCCGGCAAGGGTTATCTCGTAGCTTGAAGGGACTTCAAAACACACCGGGCCCGGGTGATTGGATCCATTATTTGCAGGGTTTTGATCTGCTGCGACTGCCGGGATATGCAAAAGCTGCAATGCGCCCAATAAGGCTTGCGAAAGGCGCCGGTAGCTTTCCAGCAAGCTACCGGCTAGGCGGGCTTCATCGGGTGGGGCGATGACAGAATAGGTGAGCTCATCTGTATGCAAGATGGCGCGCCCGCCGGTTGGTCGTCGGACGAGCTGCCAGCCGGAAGAGGCGAGGCGGCCCAGATCGGCATCGCTCCAGGGTTGCGCATAGCCTAAAGAAAGACAGGGCGGATCCCAGGCGGACAGGCGCAGCACCGGGAGAGAGTCCTGCCGTGCGACTCCCTCGAGAAGCATTTCATCGACAGCCATATTCCACGCGCCCGGAGCGGGCGGAGTGCGCAGCAGCCTCCACGTTGAATGAGGATAGTCCATAATACCTGTCCTGAATGGTCGTTCGCTGCTGATTATACATGGAAATCGAGTTGGGGTTGTTGTCTGCGCCTAAGGAATCGGGGTAGGTGGATAATACCACTTTGGAGAACGTGAAAACCGAGGTCGATCTTGGTCACCTGGCTCAGGCTGCGATCCGGACATTCTGGCGAACAGGCAGCACCCGGCGATGGATGCGGCATTTTCACGGATTCAGCTGCCAGAGATACCTGCCGTAAGCCGGAATTTCACTCAACGGCTTGTAATTCGCAAATCCCCCCCTGGTCAGCTGTAAATCGCTACCGGAGCCGGAACCAGACACAGCGGTAAGGTGGAAAACTCCATCCTTGAGAGGAAGCCCTGTCAGATTCAGATCGTAATCAGCGATAGGTTTTTCAGTCAGGTTTACCAGCATGAGGAGTGCCTGATCATTCAAGTATCGCAGATCGGCAAAAACCCCGGTGTTGTTGGTTGTAATCAAACCTAAGGCACCGAAGCGCAATACCGGATTCGCTTTGTGGATTGCGATCAACTCCTGATAGTAAGATAACAAGGAGTTAGGGTCTGATTTTTCTTTGGCGACATTTGTATTTATATAATCGGGGTCAGGCGGACGCCAGGGAGTCCCTGAAGTAAACCCGGCGGATTTCTCTCCGGTCCACTGCATTGGGCGCCGGATATCCTCATCGGGTTTTTCGCCCTGCATACCGATTTCTTCGCCGTAGTAAATAAAAGGGGTGCCCGGGGAGGTGAGCAATAAGAAGGCCGCGGTTTTGGCTTTATCGAGGCTGCCGCTTAACGCGCTCATCACCCGGTTTTGGTCGTGATTGGTCAGGAAGGATCCGAATTGCCAGCTTGGCAGGTCGAGATTAGCAAACGTGAGCGCACTGACCAGGGCCGAGCTGGATTCACCGTTCACGCTGTTGATCATCCCGCTCGCCAGTTCAAAGTTGAACACCATATCCATCTGATTGCCCGTATAGGTTGAAGCCTGAGTGGCGCCTGCTCCAAAAACTTCTCCAATGGTAAAGGCATCTGGTTTATCATTCTTGTATGAGGTATAAAACTTTTTGAGCCATTCATGGGTAGATTGGGTATTCTGTTGTTTTTGACCTTCTTCAATCAAATAATTTGAGGCATCAATCCGGAATCCATCCACACCGATGTCATTCAGCCAGTATTTGACGACTTTTTCCATTTCGGTTGTTACTGCGGGTGTGCGGTAGTTCAAGTCGGGCATGTTCGCCCCGAAAATCGCATAGTAATAGCCGTATTTCCCCGGATACCAGGCTTTACCGACTGGTCCCAGATAACCTGGATTCGTGCTCGACCAGATATACCAGTCGCGATAGGATGATGATTGATTGGCGTTGGAATCGATGAACCAGGGATTCTGGTTGGAAGTATGGTTTAACTCTAAATCGAGAATGACATGCATGCCCCTCCGGTGCGCCTCACGAAGAAAGCGTTTGAAATCATCCAGCGTACCATATTGGGAATTAACGTTGAAATAATCAATCACATCGTAGCCGTGATAGGAAGGCGAAGGGTAAATCGGCATCAACCATATGGCGCTAATGCCCAAACTCTGAAGATAATCCAGTTTTTGAGTAATACCGGCAAAATCGCCAATTCCATCGCCATTCGTATCGTAAAAGCTGCGCACAAATATTTCATAAAAAATGGCTTCATCCCACCAGGGACGAAGCGCAACGATCGTCGTCGGCTTTGGAACTAAGGTGGGGTTTGTTGGGGTATTGGCGTTGGGTTGAGGCGCCGAAGAACAGGCTGTGAATATGACAACAAATAGCACTAAGTAGGAAACCCGTTTCATAGCCTCACCCGATTATTTTATAGATATAGTCAGTCCAATCATCCTGATGCATAGGGGCGCAATTCAATTGCGCCCCTACCGGATGGAATTTCTCATATAGGGTGTTCGTTCAGAAAGCTCTATGAATATGACTCACCCCTTCACTCCGCCAATTGCCAGACCGCCTACAAACCACCTTTGAATAAAGAGGTAGATCAAAGTCACCGGCAGGGCGATTAAGATGGCCATGGCTGCAAAGTTAGACCACGGGGTGCTCTCGGAATACTGACCGACCATATTATATAGAGCCATCATCAGGGTGAAATTTTGTGGGTCAGTGAGGAACAACCAACTGATGGCGAATTCCGTCCAGGTGCCCATGAAACCCAAGAAAAATGTGACTGCCAGGACAGGTGTAGAGAGAGGCAGCGTTACTTTAAAGAACGCCGTATTCGGGGTACACCCATCGATCATGGCCGACTCTTCAAGCTCTTTAGGGATAGTATCAAGATATCCCTTCATATTCCAGATCGAAAAAGGCAGCTGGGTAGAAAGCACGGCCAGACCTACGCCGAGCAGGGAGTTGCGCAGGTTGAAAGTTGCACCCGCCAGAGTGACTTGAACCTTATTCAAAAGCACAAACAGCGCCGGCAAAGTCACTATAGCTGGTAACATCAACACCGTGAGCACCAGGATCATCAACACCTGCCGTCCGGCAAAACGCCTGCGCGAGAAGGCATAGGCTGCAAAAACTCCAATCCCGATCGATGCGATTCCAACGCCGGCAGCCAGACCCAGGCTATTCAACATCAATCGCCCCAGACTGACAGGGTTGGGGGTTGGTTGCTTGATCACTTCAGTATAGGCTTTGAGCGAGGCTCCGCCCGCAAATGGGTTCAGCCGCAGGGTTGTTGGGCGAGAAATATTGCGTGGGTCAAAGGAGAGGCTGACGATCCATAAGATCGGGTACATGACTGTGGCGGTGATCAGGAGCATCAACAATTGATAAAGCAGCTGTTGCCCCAGAGGCATTCCGCGTTCGCCAGATCTGGTTCGCCCTTGAAGGATCCAATTAATCCGATATCTAAGAGAGGGATGGGTTGAGTTATACATAGCTCTCCGTGGCACGCGTGATCGAGTTGGTAATCAAGGTCAAGGTTAATAGGACGAAGAAAATCACCACACAGAAGGCTGCCGCCACACCATAGGCGCGCTGTTCGTTTACCAGGCGGTAAGCAATCGTCAACAAAATTTCGGTCTCTCGCAGTGGTCCGCCGCCCGATAAAAAGTAAATCAGACTAAATAAATTAAAAGTCAGCACAAAACCATAGACTGCAGCGGGGATCATGGCTGGACGTAATAAAGGCAAAGTGATAGACCAGAATTGCTGGCTTCCGCTAGCGCCATCCATTGTGGCCGCCTCGTACAGGTCCTTCGGGATGCTTTGTAGGGCGCCGCTGGCTACGATGGTCATAAAGGGCCATCCCAGCCAGACGTTAGTAATCAGTAGAGCGAAATAAGAGAGGGGCAGCGGGATAAAAGAGATCGGATATGCCACCTGGTCGATCCATTTGATTTGAAATAGGGCAGGACTCAGGTTGAACAGACCCCCAATGGCTGCCAATCCCTGGTTGATCGCGCCGTAACTGGGATCGAACATATTGCGAAAGATATTAGCAATGATGATCTGAGGGAGGATGATCGGGAGGATAAAGATGGCACGATAGACCCCTTTGAACCACAAACCCTGCCGGTTCAATGCAACTGCAATGAGAATGCCTAAGGATACGTGAATAACGACATTTGAAACCGTCCACCACAAATTGAAACCGAGTACATGCCAGAAATTGTAGAAAGACAACCCCAGGTTATTCGTAAATACATCAATATAGTTTGCCAATCCGACATAATCTGGAAGGGGCGCGTCAAAGCGGAGATTCTTCAATCCGTAATTGGTGAAGGACATCCAGCCTTCGTACAGCATTGGATAATAAGTTATGACACTCATGACGATGAAGGCAGGTACGAGGTAAAGATAAGGGTTAATAAACTTAAAGAAAGCGCGTCTTCTCTTGGTCCTTTCAAATTGGCTTGGTTCTGTCTCTATGACCGCCATATCGTTCCTCCTCAAATCATCAATATCAGCGAACAAGGCTCAATTTAAACCGGTATGGATAGGTAATAGATCTCGCATCTATCACACTTGAATGGATTTTGGATGCAGATAACCAAACAAAACCGGGAAATCCGTGTTTACCACGCTGTTCAGCGTCCAATCCAACAATTTAAGCCGATATCCGAACAACGAACCGACATTATTATGGGAGCGCTATCAGGTATAGCGCTCCCATGACAAACGCAGAGATTACTTCTTATTAGCCGTGTTCATAGTGGCGCAGGCTGTCTTGACCGCATCAGCCGGTGAGGCCTTTGCAGCTAAAGCCGACGTGATCGCATCAGTGAACGGGCTCCAATAGTTGCCGAACTCTGCAGACTGCGGGCGGGGGTAGCCGCCGGCGGCAATATCGGCAAAGGTCTTGACCAGCGGATCCGTGGGGGTCACATCTGTCCGAGCTGCAGGATCGCCGGCAACGTTCTCATATTCGGTCAGGCCTTTTTGGCCGAAGAGATACAGAGCAAGATCTACGGCTGCCGCCTGATTCTTGCTGTTGGGGTTGATATACCAGCCATCGATACCCATCATAGGCTTGGAGTCGCCTTTGGGGCCTTTTGGTAGGGCTACGAGCGCCAGTTTGCTGCCCAGGTCTTTTTCGAAATCACCCAACACCCAGGGGCCTTCGATGATCATATCCAGCTGCCCCTGCCGGAAGGCGGTATCCAATGCGCCAGAATCGGTACCGAACGTGGCGCCTGCATTCTGCAGATCGATGAAGTACTGTAGGGCATCGGCGAAACCCCCCTGGTCAGCAACGCACTTCCCGGTGCTGTCCATCAGAGTGCCGCCAAATCCCACCCAGAAGCCCCACAGGTAGTAGGGTCCTGCTCCGCCAACGGCAACGCCCAGTTTCTTTCCGGATTTGACCAGATTCAACAGGTCATCCGTGGTGGCTGGAGGCGTCGTGACGGTGGTGTTGTTGTAGAACAAACCGACGGCTTTGGCAATCCCGGGAACGGCATAGATCTTACCGTCGATTGTGACGCCGTCGATGCCTGCCTGTGTATAGCCGGTCAATTTACCGGCCACCAGGCTGTCGATGGGTGCGATGACGCCGGCGCGTACTTCAGTGCCGAGGTTATCATTGGGGGCGGTATACATATCTGGACCACCACCGGCGGCTGTATCTGTCTCATATTTGTTGAAGACCTGGTCAAAAGGCACTTCCAGCACGGTGACTTTGACATTCGGATTAGCCGTCTGATACTGGCTGACAAGTTTGTTGATTGTGGCCTCTTCGGAGCCACCTGCGTGATAGGCATGCCAGATGGTTAACGCAACCGGAGCCGCCGCCGCAGGTTGAGTGGGGGGCGCAGCAGGTGCGGTTGTTGGAGTCGCGGCTGGGGCGCAGGCCGCTAGAGCTATTGCAGCAACTAGAACAATACTAATCGTTACCCAAATTTTTTTATTCACTTTTCTCCTCCAATGATATGGTTCTGATCCGTATGTTTGAGTCTGCTTCTCATCTGGACGAGCTTGAAAAGCTTTACAGATGCGTCTAACAAGCCCGAGAAGGGGATGTCAGGTTCTCTGCATGTAGATTGATGCATCACCTCCTTCCAATATTCACTTTTATGTAAAGAGAAATTAAGGTTCAGCCTGTTTCTACCCCAATATTTGAATCACAGCATATATATTGATTTCAAGATAAACGGCTGATGACATTATTATTGTGCAAAAACCAATAAATTGCAATAGATATTGTCAAGCACTTTCCCGGGAACGATTCGGTTGCTTCGATTACGCGGGTCTATCTTGGTTCTGAGGTCAAGTAATGCTTTAAATATGGGTAAAAAATCCGATGTGATAGATCTGGATTTTGGTTCATATTTTGCAACTTTGAAGATCGATTGGAAACCAATCCAATTCGAAACAGCCTTTTTGGAGGGGAGTAATCAATTTAATGATAAAATAATTTCCCGGTTCTGGTTAGGAGGTTGCCATGCAATAACCCGCGGCTATCCTTCTCAATGATTTCGGGGGTGAGATCGGATGGATGAAATCTATGGAGAAAATGACGAAGATAAATCTGGCTACCTTATCGAAAATAGAAACTGTTAACCCGAGGGAAACAGTAGAAGTACACCTTCCCGATGGCACGGTGCTCTCTGGTCCGCGCAATACCGCGGTGGGTGAATTTTTAAATGCAGTGAATAACTCGGATGACCCGCCAATCGTTGGGGCTGTGGTAAATTCAGAGCTGCGCGAGTTGACTTATCCGATCGAGATGGATTCCAGGGTCAAGCCGGTGACGATGGCTGAATCAGACGGTGCCCTGATTTATCGCCGCTCGATCACCTTCTTGCTAGAGGTCGCCTTTGAGGAATTATTCCCAGATGCTTCGTTAAATATCGACCATTCGGTATCCTCAGGCGGTTACTATTGCCATGTCGTTGGGCGAGCCCCATTATCCCCAACAGAGCTTACCGGGTTGGAAGAGCACATACACGAGTTGGTGGCGAAAGATTTGCCTTTTACAAAAGCACTCGTCCCTCTGGAGGAAGCCATCGCGTATTTCCAATCAACCGGACAGACTGATAAAGTCAAACTGCTCAGCTACCGCCAAAAAGGCTATCTGGTGCTCTACAGTCTGGAGAACCACCGCGATTACCATCACGGTTATATGGTGCCTTCGACAGGATACCTGCGCTGGTTCGGATTGATTGCAATGGGCGATGGTTTTGTACTGCGCTACCCACGGCGCAATTCGCCTACGAAACTGCTTCCCATGTCGCAGTACCCCAAGCTTCTGGATGCTTTCCGGCGTTATGGTGATTGGCTGCAGCGCCTGGAGATCGAAAGCGTCGGAGCATTGAACGCTGCGATCCAGGCCAGCCGCATCCGTGAAGTCATCCTGGTATCCGAAGCGCTTCACGAGCAGCAGATTGCCGAGGCGGCGGAGCAAATCGCCAAGCGACGGAACCTGGTGCGGGTGATCTTGATTGCCGGACCATCTTCCTCAGGTAAAACGACTTTTTCTAAACGATTGGCAGTGCAGCTCTTAGCCCAGGGGCTATCCCCTTATGCCCTCGAGCTGGACAACTATTTTGTTGACCGAGAAAAAACGCCTCGGGATGAAAACGGAGCTTTCGATTATGAAGCCCTGGATGCCCTCAACCGCCCTCTGCTCGGCGAGCATATTCGCCGCCTCACCGCCGGAGAACGAGTGCAGCTTCCGCATTACGACTTCAAAACCGGTAAAAGCCAGCCAGGAGACATCGTGCAGCTGCGCCCCGACCAGATCCTGATCCTGGAAGGCATCCACGGCTTAAATCCAGATCTGATCCCAGACGTTCCTGCAGAAACCACTTTCAGGGTGTACGTATCCTGTCTGACCCAGCTTAACCTGGATCGCCACAACCGCATCTCGACCACCGACACGCGCATGATCCGGCGCATTATTCGCGATATGCATGAGCGCGGCTACACTGCACAGCAAACCATCCAACGATGGGAATCGGTACGCCGCGGTGAGAAAGGCTACATCTTCCCTTACCAGGAGAATGCCGATGTTATGTTTAACTCGGCTCTGGTTTACGAGATTTCAGCCATGAAACCAGTGATCGAACCGCTGCTGAGGCAGGTGCCATATGGTACCCCGGAATACATAGAAGCGAAACGGTTGCTTGCATTTCTGGAATGGTTCTTACCCATCGATGTTGAGCTGATTCCTGATAACTCGATCTTGCGCGAATTTATCGGGGGGTCGATTTTAAGGGATTTTAAACTCTGGGAAAGATAGAAAAAAGTGTGCGGTGGGGATCTACCGCACACTTTTTTCTCAACTCGAGAGCTCCAGGGTTATTTGATAATCTCTGTAAGAACCGAAGCCAGACGCACCATCCCTTCCTGGATTTCCTTCGGGCGAGAATACGAAAAATTCAAGCGCATTGTATTCTTCCCGCCTCCGTTGGGATGAAAGGAGGTTCCTGGTACGAAAGCCACTTTCTTTTCTATGGCCAGTTTAAGAATATCGGCGGTATCCAGGTCCTCTGGCAGGGTAGCCCAGAGGAACAACCCTCCTTGCGGATGTGTCCAGTGGACGCCTGACGGCATGACCTCTTCCATTACTTCCAACATGACATCTCGGCGCTCTTTGTATACCTGGCAGATGTATTTAGCATGCTGGTCGAGGAATCCACCCCGGCCAACTTCGTAAGCAACGATCTGGTTGAAGGTAGCCGTATGCAGGTCTGCGCCTTGCTTGGCCTGGACGAGCTTGCGGATCACTTCGGGGGGGGCGATCACCCAGGCTAGGCGGATGCCGGGGGCGAGGATCTTCGAGAATGTGCTTAGATAGATGACGTTCCCACGGTAGGTATTATCATGGTTAGCACGAATCTCCCCATCCAGATAGACCACCGATGGTAAATGCTCCCCTTCGAAGCGCAGTTGACCGTAAGGATCATCTTCAATGATGGGAACGCCGTAGCGATCGGCCAGCGTAACCAGCTGGTGCCGCCGCTTAAGAGAAAGCGTTACCCCTGTCGGATTTTGAAAGTTTGGCAAAATGTAGATAAACTTGGGTCCCGTACGTAAAGCTTCTTCAAGGGCGTCGGTGATCATACCATCTTCATCGGATGGGACAGAGACATATTCTGCGCCATAGGCGTTCCAGGCTTGCAGCGCACCCAGGTAGGTTGGTGATTCCACGAGGATGCGGTCTCCCCGATTGATAAAGATTTTTCCTAACAGATCCAGCGCCTGTTGTGATCCAGAGGTGATCAGAATATTCTCAGGTGATGCATGGATCCCAAAGCGGGAAGAATGACGTGCGATCATTTCGCGCAACGGCTGGTAGCCTTCGGTGGTGCCATACTGCAAGGCCTGAGCGCCGCAATCCTGTAGCACACGCTGGCAGGCTTCAGCGAATTCCTTCACCGGGAAAACATCAGGCGCAGGTAAGCCGCCTGCAAAGGAAATGATTTCCGGCTGTTCGGTAAATTTCAACAACTCTCGAATAGCTGAGCTGCCCATACGTTGGGTCCGCTGTGCATAGCGATAATCCCAAGGGGTTTGCATAGAATTGTTCTCCTTAGTAAACAACTAGAATCAAAATGCCTGTGCGACAATTTTGAAATAGATGAAAGATCCTTGAATTTCACCTCCTGCAGGATCATTAATAAAATACCCTGGTCTGATCCCAGGGTATTTGGTTAAATTCTCGGGTATTCTTATGACAAGCCTGCCTGAAAGGGCCAGGTTGATCAGCGATAGATAGAGGAGGAGGGTCTCCCGTACAACCCCTACCTTCGAGTTCGATCTTCGTCTGAGTGCTGATCTCACGGTATGCTCAGCTTTGCTTTGACCCTGAGGCGCCATCCAGGACTTGACCGCAAATGGTCAACCGGCGCTGACAGTAGTTCTCCCACTGCCAGCGCCGCCCTGAATGAAGTTTATTTCGGGAACCGGCTGGCTACCACCGCTGGGGTCGGCAGGGTAACCTTATCCCCGGCTTTCAATTCTGCGGGGGTTTTCCCTGTTGACTGCGGTGAGCCCTGGTAGATGGTAATCGGGGTTCCTTCAGCGGTGGATTTAAGCTCCACAAAAGCCTGTCCAGTCAAGAAGCCTTCACTGTCCACTGCACAGCTCGTCACGATTCCGATCACGCGCCCCTTCTTATCAATCACCGGGTCTCCATGGTGAGCCATGCGAATCCCTTTATCGGTGAAGCGGAAACGGACCAGCAAACCTTGCCGGGCTTTCTCACGCTTGATATATGCGTCCCGGCCAATGAACCAGGGTTTGTAGGTTTTGACGTAGGAGCCAAAGCCGGCTTCAGAAACACCCAGGTTGATATCTCCGCCCATTTCGTGACCGTACAAAGGCAAGCCGGCCTCAGTGCGCAAGGAATCTCTGGCTCCTAAACCGTTGGGTTTCAAGCCAAACGGTTTTCCCACCTCGAGCAATGCGTTCCACAAATCGACCACCCGGTCGGGATGTACAAATAGCTCGAAGGCCATCTTCTCACCCGTATAGCCGGTGCGCGAGACCACCAGGTCGAAACCGCCAACAACTGCTTCGCAAAGCTCGGTGCGTTTTAGCGCCATGATACGCTTGCGGGTCTCGGGGTCAACTTTCAATGCCAGCAGAATATCCCTTGAGCGAGGTCCCTGTAGGGCAATATCGACACGCTGATCCGAACCTTCTTTGGGATCGCGCAGGTTGCGCAGCACGGCTTTATATCCAAATGCCCGCGCTGAGGGATGCTCGTTATCCACGAGAACCTTGCCATGCAGGACTGCATTCAACCAGGCCCAATCTTTATCGTCGTTCGAGGCGTTGACCACAACGAGATATTTGTCTTTAGCACGGTAATAAACCAAAGTGTCATCGATCACATTGGCGTCTGGATCGAGGAAGTGAGTGTAGCACGATTCGCCTACCGCCAGGGCAGAGATATCGTTGCCGCAGACGCTATCCAGGAAGGCTGTGGCGTCAGCGCCTTCAACTTGCAGCACACCCATGTGCGAGACGTCGAACAGTCCCGCTGCCTGGCGGGTAGCCAGGTGCTCTTCGATCACCGAGGTATACCAGACAGGCATATCCCAGCCGGCAAACGGAACCATCTTGGCGCCCAACTGCTTGTGCGTTTCGTGGAGGCGAGTCTTCTTTACCGGTCCTTCTTTATCTTCCCAGGTGAAACGAGGAAGGGGAGTATTCTTTGCTCCGTCTATGCCGATGTAGTAAGGCTTGTTTTCTCCAATACGACTTCCGGAGGCCTGACTTACTGGCACTGAGGCAGACACTTCAACGGAGATTGGACCAGGCATACGCCTGGTTGGATCCTTATCGAAGCTCACGTATCCATCCGAAAGCTCTCGCAGCCAGGTTGCGGCTAACCCAGATTTGTCGGCCAGGACGCTCAAGCGGAAGTGGAAAGGATCCACACAGGTGAGCATGCCGTCGATAGTCCCTTTGGGAGTACAAAGGCTGGTGGGCTGGCTCTCGCCGGGCTGCAGGGCTTCTGCGTCGCTGGTGAAGGCGAAGTTGGCGTACTCGCGAACACTCTCTCCACTCAGATCGAAGGCGACGTTCGCTTTGCCGTCTTTGGGCTGGTCATCGATATAGAAATAATGCGGGTAGCCGTGAACGGTTGCCTGATAATCGATGCCGGCTTTCTCTGCCATGGCCCGGGTGCGCAGTTTGGCATCCTCCAGGACACCGAAATCCACTTTCGCCCGCTGTGCTGGCCCGCGGCGCGTTTCCACCATATAGGGAGTGGTTGCCTGGAGCACATCAGCGATGACGTCAGCCACCTCGATCATGTCGTTTTCTTTGAACCCACGCTGCGTCAACCAGGGAGTTCCCATGCGAACCCCCGAAGCGTTGGCAGAAGTCTTATCCCCAGGGATAGTATTGCGGTTGGCCACGATCCCGGCGATATCTAGTATGCGGGCGCCCATATCTCCCGAGAGAGGCACGCCCGAAGGTCCCACGATTGATTTGCAGTCCAGGTTGGTCAGGTGGGTATCGGTACCACCGAAAGGAATCCTCAAGCCGCGTTCTTGCAGGCGGTTGGTCAGGGTAACGCAATTTTTTACAATTTGAGATTGCAGGTTTTTGAATTGCTCGGTCTTGACGAATTTGAAGGTAGCAGCCAGGGCGGCAAAAACGTGCACGTGAGGGCCGCCTTGCTCGCCGGGGAAGACCGCTTTGTCGATCTTCTTCGCCATGGCGATGTCGTTGGTCAGGATGCAGGCTGCTCGAGGCCCGCAAAGCGTCTTGTGGGTGGTGAAGGTGATCACCTGGGCATACCCGACCGGGGAAGGGATTACCCCCGCAGCAATCATACCGGCGATATGGGAGATATCCGCGAATAAAATGGCGCCGACCGAATCGGCAATCTGGCGGAAGCGCGCCCAATCGGGCGCCCATGGGTATGACGAATATCCGGCAATGATCAGCTTGGGTTTATTCTCTTTAGCCTGAGCTTCAACGGCGTCGTAATTTATTTTTTCGGTAGTCGGATCGACTACGTAATGGATGACGTTGTACAGCTTGCCTGAGCGGTTGACCGATGATCCATGCGTGAGGTGTCCGCCATGCAGCAGGCTCATGCCCAGGACGGTATCCCCGGGATTTACCAGGGCAGTATAAACGGCGTTATTTGCAGGCGCTCCAGAAAGCGCCTGGACATTGGCAAAAAGGTTATCGGCGTCGATGCCGTTGGCAGCAAAAGCTTCTGAGCAGCGACGGCGGGCCAGTGATTCGACCACATCCGCGTATTCCACCCCTTTGTAATAACGAGGGTCTGAATAGCGGCGGTAATAGGGGAGAAATTTCGTGTAGTCGAGTATCTCGGACTCACTCATCCAGCGAGTTTCTTCGTCGGGATACCCTTCGGCGTAGATATTTTGAAAGACCGATCCCAACGCTTCTCTTACTGCCTGCGGAGCGGTACTTTCGCTTGGGATCATGATTAGCTTACGGTACTGGCGCTCTGCTTCCAACTGGGTCAGCTCAAAGACCTCCGGATCCAGGTCAGCCAACTTACCACGGAAGAGAAAATCTGTCATGTGGGATTCTCCTTGCAGAATGCGGGATATAAATTACTTAATGATGAGTGATGCGCGCTATTTTGCGTTAGTATTGTAGTCCTTGCCAGTCGTTGGGTCAAGTGGGGATGTCTCAAAATGCTCCAACCACTGGATCATATCGTGAAAAACAGATTGTTTTTCAATTTCGTTATGAATCTCATGATAAAACCCTTCCAACATTTTAAAGGTGACTTTGGAATTTAATTTCTGGGCGAACTGCTGGCTGGCTGCCGGGGAGACGATCCGGTCTTGTCCGGCTTGCATGAGCAGCAAAGGCACCGGGAACTCCGCAGCATGTTCCAGCAACCAATCCGCACCGTTGAGCATATCCCTCCCCGCTCTGGCCGAAATACGGTCATGCACCAACGGGTCGCTCCGGTAGGTTGCAGCAACCTGAGGGTCGTGCGAGAATTGCTCAGGGTCAAGCCCGGTAGGCATGCGAAAAGATGGCGCTATAGCATACAGCACCTTACTCAAGGCGAGCTTCCAGGCAGGCGGTTTCAACGTAAGTCCAAGCCAGGGAGAGGACGCGATGACGCCCGTTACCGGGAGCATTCTTTTCAGCTCAACTAACAGGACCAGCTGCCCTCCCAGGCTGTGCCCGTAAAGAAAGCTGGGGAGATCGGGGAACTTTGCCGTCATAGTATTGTAAAATAACTCGATATCGTCGTAAACGTCCTCCAGAGAGGGCCAATAACCGCGCAGGCCTTCTGACTTCCCGTGGCCGCGCAGATCGAGGCCAGCCAGAACGAATCCGGCTTCATTCAGAGCCTGAGCAACGTGCTGGTACCTCCCTGAATGCTCACCCAAACCGTGCAGCAAGCAAACCAACCCCCGTTGGGGAATTAAAGGGATCCAGACTTGGGAATACAGGGTAAGATTGTCTTTGGTTTTCAGGGTTATTTCGACGTGTTCCATAAGTGAACCGGTTGATTATTTGTCTATGGGTGGATAAAATACATGCATACGATTGGAGCAGGCATGAACCTGGACGGGGAAACGTGATTAAGATAAAGGCGGAATTCGAACTCCAAAAATTGGATATGAGCGAATCATTCACAGTAAACGAACCTGCCGTACCAAATTCTTTTGAATTTTACCCTTTAACCCCCGAAAGGTGGGCGGATTTAGAAGCTCTCTTCGGCGCAAGAGGAGCCTGTGGGGGGTGCTGGTGCATGTGGTGGCGTCTCACACGATCGCAGTTCGAGAAGCAAAAAGGGGAGGGTAACCGGGATGCTTTTCACGAAATAGTTCGCAAGGAGCAGCAGACAGGCATCCTGGCCTATCATCATGGCGCTGCGGTAGGTTGGTGTGCCCTGGCGCCCCGCGAAAGCTATCCGGCATTGGATCGTTCTCGCATCTTGAGGCCCGTCGATGATGAGCACGTCTGGTCAATCACCTGCTTCTTTGTGGCACGTCCTTACCGGCGGCAGGGATTGACGGTATTTCTCCTTCAGGCAGCGGTCAAGTATGCCCGGGCTTCTGGTGCAGCGATTGTTGAGGGCTACCCCGTTGAGCCGCGAGAAGGAAAAATGCCAGATGCATTCGTATACACCGGTCTGGCAGGTGCCTTCCGGAGAGCCGGTTTCGTCGAGGTGGCGCGCCGGTCAGAAACTCGTCCTATCATGCGCTATTATGGATGACACCAGCCTGAACTTCCCTGGCACAACCCTGAATCCAAGCGGGGGTTGTGGAAAACAAGCCTTATTTGTCCTGACGGTCATCGGGATTCTGGCTGCTTCTGCGACCGCTCAATTTCTCTTCTGGTTGGTAGATGAGCTGGCTTTTGAAGGAACACCTGTCGGGTCACTCTTGCTTCGCCCGATCATCCTGGTGGGGTACGCGATCAGCCTGCTGATCCCTTCGGCTCTGCTCACCTCGTGGATAAAATCTTCATCGGAGCAACCTATCTACCGGACCTGGTTGGCGGCAAGTTTTTTTGTGCTGTTGATGACGCCGGTGCGGCTGTTAGGTGGCCTCGATTCGCAAGGTGCGGCGGTTGTCCAGATTGCGGTCATGGCGATATATAGCTTGGGACTGCTGCGGTTTACTCGGCGAGGCGGGCAAATGGATCGGGAGGTTTCCTCAGCGCCTGACCGGAAAACGCTGCGGTTGGGGCTGCTGGTCGGGATGCTGTTGGGCATTCCCTGGCTGGCCTGGGGAGCCATGGGTTCACCGCTGGATATCTTTCTTAACATCATTACGGGCTTGCTCTTTGGCGCCTCGGCGGGGTTAACCCTCTCTCAACTCCTGTTTCGCCGGTGGAAAGAAGACAAGGTCAGCATCAGGGGACATATCGGATTGGGTGGTTTCAGCGCGGTCATCACGCTGCTGATTATGACGATCGGCTTGGAATACACCGGTTTCCAGTGGTACCTTCTCATGGCGATTCCACTCACCGGATGGTTGGTTGCGGGACTGACCGGGTTGGCCGAACAAGAACAGGACTCCGGTCGTGATGCCGCAGGCGTCTTGATCGGATTGGCTGCCGTGTTCCCGATGATGCTCATCGATCCTAAAGAGCTGTCTCTGGTGGTCGGTTCAGGCCCGGGGGAAATTATCAGCTGGGTGACCCGCGCCGGGATCGTAACGATCGCATGCGAAATCGTTCTTAGCGTGGCGCTTTCACTTACCCTCCCTCGTCTTGCTGCCTGGAAACCCCGATTGATGCTCAACGGGGGGATAGTGGTTGCGGGGATTGCTGCCGCGTTAGTCTACGTTATTCTCGGCAGGCCGGGCTTTTTCGGTGAGCGCATTTTTGTCATCCTTAAGGACCAACCCGATGTTTCTTCGGCTGCCGGCATGAAGAATTATGATGAGCGCCGCCAGTACGTTTACCACACCCTGACACAGCAAGCAAATGCCAGCCAGGCCCGGGTGCGGAGCATCTTGGACCGGTTTGGTTTCAACTATACCCCTTATTACTTAGAAAATGGAATCGAGGTCGAGGCAGGCCCTCTGCTGACTCTCTGGATGCTGCAGCAGCCTGAAGTAGACCGGGTGCTCAATTCCCCTCACCTGCGACCACTGCCAGCACCACTCCCCACCGCTCGCGGCAGCCAGCCCGCACCCCAGGGAACCCTGTGGAATCAGACGTTGATCGGCGCCGACCGGGTTTGGAACGAGCTGGGCATTACCGGGAAGGGCATCGTGATCGGCCAATCCGATAGCGGGGTGGATGGCGCCCATCCCCAACTGGTCGACGAGTATCGCGGGCGCCTTTCGGGGAGTAATTACAACTGGTTTGATCCCTGGTACCACACCGCTCAGCCCACCGATCTCGGCGGGCACGGGACGCACACCCTGGGGATCGCCCTGGGGAAGACGGTCGGTATCGCTCCGGGGGCAACCTGGTTTGCTTGTGTGAACCTGGCGCGCAACCTGGGGAACTCTCCCCTGTACCTTGACTGCATGCAATTCATGCTGGCGCCTTTCCCGCTGGGCGGAAATCCGTTTACCGATGGAGATCCCACGCGCTCGGCAAACGTGATGAATAATTCCTGGGGATGCCCCCCTCAGGAGGGCTGTGACCCCGAGGCGCTCAGACCTGCGGTGGATGCGCTGACTGCCGCAGGTATTTTCGTCGAAGCCTCGGCGGGAAATAACGGTTTGATCGGTTGTGGAAGCGTGTCTGACCCGCCGGGGATCTACAATCAGGTGTATTCGGTGGGAGCGATAGATCAACAACGCGACCTGGCAGATTTCAGCAGCCTGGGACCGGTCACCGTCGATGGCAGCGACCGGGTAAAACCCGACACAGTCGCCCCGGGCGTAGACGTTTTATCGGCCTTCCCGCAAAATACTTACCAGATCGACAGCGGCACTTCGATGTCGGGTCCGCATGTGGTCGGCGTGGTTGCCTTAATGTGGTCGGCAAATCCTACGCTCATCGGTGATATCGAAATGACGCGCAAGATCCTGGATGAAACTACCCAGCCGTATCCGGGGACGCTGCCTTCCTGCGTAAACGGAAGCCAGAAACCCAATGATGGCGTGGGTTGGGGTATTGTGGATGCTTATGCCGCGGTAAAATTGGCCATCCAGGAAAAATAAAGGATATTGCGTGCTAGAGATTAACGACGAAACCGCCCTGGAGGAAGCCGCTCAGGGGAATGCGGATGCGTTTGGGGTCTTATACGAACGCTATGTCGGGCGAATTTATAACTATATTTACTACCGAACCGGCAACCCATACGATGCCGAGGACCTGACCTCGCGTGTTTTCTACCGGGCGAGCAGCCACATCCAACAATACCGAAATATGGGAGTTCCGTTCTCGGCCTGGTTATACCGGATTGCGCATAACCTGGTGGCGAACTGGCATCGCGATAACAGCCGGCACCAGGAAGTCCCTTTGGAAGATGATTACCAGCTTCAACACCGCAGCGAGCATCCTGAAATGAAGCTCGAGCGTAACGAAGAGCTCGAAATGTTGTTAAATACAATAAGAAAGCTACCTGCGGACCGCCAACAATTAATCATTCTGAAGTTCGTAGACCACCTTTCAAACGCCGAGGTGGGGCAGATTATGGGGCGGAGCGAGGGCGCTGTTAAGAGCCTGTATCACAGGACCTTGTTGACATTAAGAGAGGACTTGGAGAAGACCGATAGCACAGGATAACCCGCTATGAGAGAAACCGACCATCGAAACGAGGATCTGATCGAACCAATATCGGGGATGGAGAACCGGCTGCAAATGAGATTAACGCCGGTCCGGCCTGATCCCGAATTTGTCGACCGGTTGCGCAAGCGGCTGACCTCTCCCCCTGATACGATGCTCGAGCCGCCGACCGGATTCTTCAATATTTTTCTGGTGTTAGGGATTGTTTCGGGGAGTGTACTGGCTTTAACCCTGGTGTTACGCTTGATCATTTTAATCCTGGATGAGCTGGGGGTATTTCACCCGAAGGACCACCAGGAGCCGCTCGCATTTTAATTGCTGGAAACGGGAATATCGAAGCAGGAGGCAAGTTCGCTATCGGCGGGTTCGACCAGCAGGTCCCCATTCGGTAAGACAATCGTCGGTACGCTGCGCATGCCGCTGTTCACCTTTTCCACATACGCGCGGCCATTCGCGTCCTGGTCGATGTCGATGAAACGATAGGGGATCTTGTTTTTGTCCAGGAACCTGCGTGTACGGCGGCAATCCCAGCACCAGGCTGTCCCGTAGACGACGATCTCGGTTTGTGCGTTGTCCATAATCATTCCTCGATGCAGATCTGATGATGCCAACTAAATGAGACCAAAGCCTTCAAGATGATGGCTAGGGAGCATAGGTTGGGTGGGTTTATTATACCGGATGTACAGCCAAACAGCGGATGCCGGATGGCAATCAGGAACAGAAGGCCGGTGTTCGCCGGGCGCATCTCAAATGGATAAAGTCCCGCGCACCCAATCTCCTACCAGCCAGTAGCGAAAATCGCCCCCCTGGCTCGTCTGGATCGCTCCAACCACCCCGTACACCAGGGCTGCCACGGGTAGCAGGCTGAAGAGGATGGCCAGTGGGAAGATCAATACCCCGATGCAGATCGCCGAAAGGATGCCTCCGATGGTCCAGAGGATGCCCGCCACGATCCCTCCGCCAATCCAGGCAACGACCTGGAACCAGAACGCTTGCAGGGATTGATAACCAACGTAGTGCGAGCGGTCTTTGAATACGATATAGATCACCAGAGCAGCGACTGTTCCCAAAAACCCGGTTGCCAGGTTGAGTAAAATACTCAGATGGGAAAGCATGGCCCAGGTGCGCTCGTCGGATGGAGAAAGCGGCGCATGCGGCAAAGGAGGAGGTGGATTTTGAGGGTTCTCAGTCATATCTTCTACCCTTCCTGGGGGAAAAATGGCTTGATATTATTGTAACAAAAAAAGCCTGCTTAGTGCAGGCTTTAATGATTTTTCAACGATTGATGGATCTACCCCAGGTGGACGGGTTAAGCCCAACCCTGCTTCTTGACGAAATCGGTGAGCACAGGGATGGTTACGTATTCCCCACGATAAGCTTTGATGCCCCAATAGATGTTCACAATGAAGCCCAAGAAACCAATGCAAGCTCCAATGAGGACAAAGCTGAGGATAATAGACACAGCATACACAACCACTCCCCATGCTAACGCTTGAGCATTATGCGCACGGATAAAGGGACGATTCTTCTTATCCTCCATTAAAAGAATAATAATTGGCACGATGGGGGTAAAAATGTAGGCTAGCAAAGCCCAGAGCTTGTCATCACTGGTGATATCAGGTGCGGATGTGTATTGCTGTTCAGCCATTGGGTTTTCTCCTCATGAAATAGTATATTAATTGATTATGACGAATCACAGCCGGAGAACTAAGTTATATTTTACAGCATTTCTAAGAAAGTGCAATAGCCATACCATTGTTGGTATATATTATTCACATTTGATGGTTGTCCCGATTCCAGACAGCCCCGCCTGGGGAGATATGCTAAAATTTGAGACATGCCCGAGAAGCTTGTTTTTATGGGTTCCCCCCAATTTGCCCTCCCTATCCTGCGTGCCCTGGTCGAGCGCTGGCAGGTGGTGGGGGTGGTTACCCAACCAGACCAACCTGCCGGCCGAGGCAGGAAATTAACCCCGCCGCCGGTAAAAACACTGGCATTAGAGCTTGGGCTGGAGATCATGCAGCCCAGACGAATGCGTTCGGAAGACGCTATGGCGCAGTTGCGGCACTGGCAGCCGGATTTGATCGTGGTGGCGGCATTTGGCCAGATCTTACGGCCGGATGTTCTAGAGCTGCCGCGGTTGGGATGCATCAATGTGCACGCATCCATGCTGCCACGCTGGCGCGGCGCAGCCCCCATCCAGGCTGCGATCCTGCACGGCGATGACCGCAGCGGTGTGACCATCATGCGCATGGATGTGGGGGTCGATACCGGCGATATCCTCTTCCAGGAATCCATCCCAATCCTGCCCATCGATACCGGAGGATCCTTATCCGCACGGCTGGCGGATCTTGGCGTACGGCTGCTGGTCGAAACATTGCCTAAATATATCGATGGAAAAATCCAGCCCCAACCGCAAGATAGCAACCTGGCGACTTATGCCCCGATGCTCAAGAAAGACGACGGTTCTCTTGATTTTACCCAACCTGCTGAAGATCTGGCGCGGCGGGTTCGGGCTTTCAACCCCTGGCCGGGGGCGTTCACGATATGGAAAGGCCAGGTTTTGAAAATCCACATAGCGCACCAGGCCGTGTTTTCTGCGATCCAGCCCGGAAAACGAATCAGCTTTCAAGGGCTACCGGCGATTGGCACTGCCTCTGGATTGCTCATCCTCGATGAGGTCCAGCCGGCTGGGAAGAAGCCGATGGAGGGAAGGGTTTTTATAAACGGGGCCCGAGATTGGGAGGAAAAGAATATCCAATGAGCGCACCCCACTTTATTGCCGCAATTGATCAAGGAACCAGCAGCACGCGCTGCATGATCTTTGACCGTCTCGGGAAGGTGGTTTCCAGCGACCAGATAGAGCACCGGCAGGTTTACCCTCAACCGGGTTGGGTGGAACACGACCCTCTGGAGATATGGCAGAACACCCAAGAAGTAGCGCAGAACGCCCTCGTTCGCCTTGGAGCGTCTGCCGCCGACCTGGCTGCGGTAGGGGTTACCAACCAGCGTGAGACCACCGTGATCTGGGACAGGCAAACAGGCCAACCCTATTCCCCGGCGATAGTCTGGCAAGATACACGCACCGACGAGCTGATCCATCAATTGAGCCTGGATGGCGGTATCGACCGGTTCCGCAAACAAACCGGGCTGCCCCTGGCGACCTATTTTTCTGGCCCGAAAATCGCTTGGATGCTGGAAAATGTCAGCGGTCTGCGCAAGGCGGCCGAGCGGGGAGAGGCGATCTTCGGGACGATAGATACCTGGATTCTGTGGAATCTGACCGGCGGCCCAAAGGGCGGCGCCCACGTAACCGACGTCAGCAATGCCTCGCGCACGCTGCTCATGGACCTGAGCACGCTCGATTGGGACCGGGAGATACTGGATATCCTGAAGATACCCCCCCAGATTCTCCCGCAGATCTGCTCCTCATCCGTTCTTTACGGTGAGGCCCAAGGGGTCCTCGCCGGGGTCCCCGTGGCGGGGGATTTGGGCGATCAGCAGGCAGCATTATTTGGCCAGACCTGTTTCAAACCCGGGGATGCCAAGAATACCTACGGAACGGGCTGCTTTATGTTGCTGAATACCGGCACGCGCCCGATACCCAGCCAACACGGGCTGCTGACTACCTTGGGGTACCGTCTTGGGAACCAGCCGGGAGTCTACTGCCTGGAAGGGTCTGTCGCCATTGCCGGTGCCTTGGTCCAATGGCTGCGTGATAACCTGGGTTTGATTGAGAAATCATCCGATATAGAGAGACTGGCGAAAACGGTGGAGGATAACGGCGGGATCTATTTTGTGCCGGCCTTTTCAGGTTTGTTCGCACCATATTGGAAGAGTGAAGCACGCGGCGTAATCGCCGGGTTGACCCGCTACGCGAATAAAGGCCACCTGGCACGCGCCGCTCTGGAAGCCACAGCCTACCAGACGTACGAAATCCTGGAGGCCATGGAGAAAGATTCCGGCATTCATCTTAGCGCCCTGAAAGTCGATGGGGGCATGGTAGTCGACGAGCTGCTCATGCAGTTCCAGGCAGATATTCTTGGTGTGCCGGTGATCCGGCCGAGAATCGCTGAGACGACTGCCCTGGGGGTCGCATATGCCGCCGGACTGGCGGTTGGCTTTTGGGATTCGCTGGATGAGCTGAAGACACATTGGCAGCAGGATCGCGAATGGCGCCCGCTGATGGAAACGAGCAAGCGCGACTCTTTGATTGCCGGCTGGAAAAAGGCGGTCAGCCGTTCCCTGGATTGGGTGGAGCGGTGAAGTTTCTGGTGGTCGGTGCAGGGGCGATTGGCGTCTATCTTGGCGGCAGCCTGGCTCTGGCAGGAGAACAGGTGGTCTTCCTTGTTAGAGCGCCCAGAGCGAATGCCTTTGCAGAGGCGGGTTTACGCCTTGAGATCGGGAACCTGGAGCTTAGCGTTCCGCATCCACAGGTGGCTGAGGATCTAAGCCAGGCGCTGGACCGTGGCCCATACGACGCCCTGTTGTTGGCGGTGAAATCTTACGATACGGCAGGCTTTCTCGATACTACCAGACCTTGTGCGGAGCGCATGCCGGTGGTGGTCAGCTTCCAGAATGGCGTGGAGAACGAAGCGGCAATTGCCGCCGCGTTGGGCGAAAAGCGCGTCATCGCCGGGACGGTAACGACAGCAGTAAGCAGGCTTCCGAATGGAGGGGTGCGGGTTGAAAGGCCGAGAGGGGTGGGGGTGGCCGGCGGGAATCCAGCGGCTGCGATGCTGGTCGAAACCTTTAAGAAAGCGGGACTACGTGCTGGCTTATACCCCGAGCCGAGGGCCATGAAGTGGTCCAAAATGCTGCTCAACCTGATCGCCAACGCTTCTTCGGCTATCCTGGATATGACCCCGGCGGAGATTTTTGCCGACCCAAAGCTGTGCGCTCTAGAAACAAGGCAGCTGCTCGAGACGATGCAGGTGATGGCCGCGCAAGGCATTTCGATAGTGGATCTCCCGGGTGCACCGGTGCGGTTATTAGCAACCGCAGTCCAGTTTCTACCATCGTGGATCGCGCGACCCGTCTTGCAGCAGGCTTTGGGTAAAGCGCGCGGGGCAAAAATGCCGTCCTTCTATATCGACCTTCACACCGGTAAAGGAAAGAGTGAGATCGATTTTCTCAATGGAGCAGTGGTTCGATTTGGGGAACGCAATGCAGTTCCCACCCCGGTCAACCGGGTGTTGACCTCTACACTGCTCGATCTGATCTCGGGCCGGGTACCCCTGGAAAGTTATGCACGGCAGCCGGAAAAATTGCTGCGAAAGGTGGGTAAATGAGCGTCCCCGAATGGATTCAAGATGCCGTTTTTTACCAGATTTTCCCCGATCGTTTTGTCAATGGGGATCCGCAGAACGACCCGCCAAACGTGCAGCCCTGGGGAAGCCTACCCACCTCGAAGGGGTTTTTGGGTGGCGACCTGCAAGGCATTCTCCAGAAGCTAGATTACCTGCTGGACCTGGGTATCAATGCCATCTACCTCAACCCGATCTTCCTTTCGCCTTCGAACCACCGCTACAATATTATAGATTATTATCGAATCGACCCGAAGCTGGGGGATATGGAGGTTTTTCGACGTCTTCTTGAAGAATTCCACAGCCATAACATCCGGGTGATTCTGGACGGCGTGTTCAATCATTGCGGCAGGGGATTTTTCGCCTTCAACGACCTGCTGGAGAACCAGGACCAATCGCCTTATACAGATTGGTACACTGTAAATCATTATCCGATCGATGCCTACTCTCCCGGCGAGGCGGACGATTACCTGGGCTGGTGGAAGCTGAAAAGCCTGCCCAAATTCAACACCAACAACCCCTTGGCGCGCAAATATCTCCTGGGAGTGGCGCGCTACTGGGTTGAGCAGGGTATTGACGGTTGGCGGCTCGATGTGCCCAACGAAATCGACGACGATTCGTTCTGGGAGGAATTCCGTCATGTCGTGCGGTCAATTAACCCGGATGCCTACCTGGTGGGAGAGATCTGGGAAGCGCTGCCGCGCTGGATTGGGGATGCGCACTTCGACGGGCTGATGCACTACCCGCTGCGTGAGGCTCTGCTCAGGTTGCTAAAGCAAAAAATCACGATCTCCCAATTTGCTTACCGTATCGACCAATTGCTGGCAATATATCCCATCGAGAATACCCTCTCCATGTATGTTACTCTGGGGACCCACGACACAGAGCGCATCATTACCTTATGTGGAGGAGATCTGGCGAAAACTCGCCTGGCTTTCACTTTCTTGCTGGCATATCCGGGAGCGCCGGGAATCTACTATGGCGATGAGATCGGGCTGGAAGGCGGCAAAGACCCGGATAACCGGCGGGCATTTCCCTGGGATCCAGGTCGGTGGAAGCCCGGCCTGCGCGAATGGGTTCAGAAATTGATCGACCTGCGCATACGGCACGCCGCGCTACGGCGAGGCAGCTACAAGGGGTTACTGGTGGATAACGAGACAGGCGGATACGCCTTCGCCCGGGTCTATGGCGAGGAAATGGTGATCGCTGTGTTAAATCCCACACCGGAGGGGCGCAGTCTTAAACTGCCCTTAGCGGCGTTGAATCTGGAAGAGGGGCGCCGGTTGCAAAATCTCACCGGGCCAGGTGAATTTGCCGTTGCCGAGGCGACGGTCTCCCTTCACCTGGATCCCTGGTCTGGGCTGTGGCTGTCACCGGATCCGTAATCCCGGCCTTTGTGGCCGGGGTAGATCGCCCCACTAGGGGGCGGGCTACAGATTTCGGTTTATGGATTATGCCGCAACCGTATAAGCCTGGTCAGATCTTGCCGCCATAATGAAATCGTTAAGATGCAAGCCGTGGATGGCGTGCGTCCACCAGGTGACGGTGACTTTTCCCCATTCCACGAGTAATGCGGGGTGGTGGTTTTCGGCCTCAGCGAGGCGACCGACCAGGTTGGCATAGCTTAAAGCCTCGGCAAAATTCTTAAACTGGTACTGCCTCTGCAGGCGTTGCTCGCCTTCTACTTGAATCAGGTTCCAGGCTGGAACTTCTGCCTGGTAACGGTTGATCTGCGCATCATCCAGAGGAGAGTCAGATTTTGAGACCGGGGTGCATTTCATTTCTACCAATTGAGACATGTACGATACCTCCCTCTCATACCTATTCATTCTTCAAATTCGGGATCGTGCCACTCCGTTTCCTTATCCCGAATTGGCTTTTAGATACTTCCGCTGCCATTCGTATAGTTTATTTAACGCTTCGATTGGCGATAGGGTGTTAACGTCCAATTTCCCCAGCTCGTCAATTAAAGGATTGGTTTCCGGAAAAAGCGCCATCTGCTGAGCTGCCTGGGGGTTCAATTTTACGGCTTTTCCTGAGGATGCTTCGAGCTGCTGCAGAATTTCGCTGGCGCGCTGGATGACCGGCCGCGGCAGCCCTGCGAGTTGGGCGACGTGGATGCCGTAGGAGCGATCCGTACCGCCCGGCACAATCTTATGTAAGAAGACCACTTTGCCATCGGCTTCGCTGACGGCGACGTTGTAGTTGCGCACTCCCGGCAGCAGGGTGGATAGCTGGGTAAGCTCGTGGTAATGGGTGGCGAACAGCGTGCGGGCGCGCAGCCGGGGATGGTTGTGGATATACTCCACAACTGCCCAGGCGATGGAAAGCCCGTCGTAGGTGCTGGTGCCGCGTCCGATTTCATCCAGAATGAGCAGGCTGCGAGATGTGGCGTGATGCAGTATGTTGGCTGTTTCGATCATCTCGACCATAAAGGTGGACTGCCCGGCGTGGATCTCATCCTGGGCGCCGATACGGGTGAAGATGCGGTCTACCAGGCCGATGCGCGCAGTTTCGGCGGGAACAAAGCTTCCCATTTGGGCCAGGAGAGCAATCAGCGCAACCTGGCGTAAAAAGGTGCTTTTCCCGCTCATGTTGGGACCGGTAATGAGGCGCACGATTTCGCCGTCTTCAAAAACAGCATCGTTCGGGACGAAACGGTCTGCGCTGCGATTCTGCTCGACTACCGGGTGCCTGCCACCGATGACCTCCAGGATATCTTCTTCGACGATCTCAGGACGGCTGTAGCGGCCGAGGCTGGCAGTCTCGGACAGCGAGGCGAGCACATCCAGCTCGGCCAGGGCCTGGGCCGTCGCAAGCAGGGGTTTCGAAGCTGCGGCGATTTGCTCGCACACCTGCCGGAACAAACGGGTTTCGATTTCGTGGATACGCTCCTCGGCATTTAATACCAGCGCCTCATATTCCTTCATCTCGGGGGTGATGTAGCGTTCGGCATTGACCAGGGTTTGTTTGCGGATATATTCAGCTGGGGCCAGGGAGGTGTTCGAGTTGGTGATTTCGATGTAATAGCCGAAAACCTTGTTGTAGCCGACCTTCAAGGTTTTGATCCCCGTCCGGTCGCGCTCGCTGCTTTCCAGGTTGGCGATCCACTCACGGGCGTGGCGCGAGGCTTCCATCACCCCGTCCAGCTCGGCTGAAAATCCCGGGCGGATGATACCGGTATTTTGCAGGGTGGCGGGAGGATCGTCCTGGATGGCAGTATCCAGGAGCTCCAGCTCACTCGCACAAAGGTGCAGCTCTTCGAGGATTCCGGCGATCCCGCTAGATTTTTCATCGAAGAGGGCTTTCAATTCAGGCAACGCCCGAAGCGTGCTGCGGATGGCGGTCAGATCCCGCGGTAGGGAGTGGCCGGATCGTACCCGGTTAACCAATCGTTCCAGGTCATTGATGGCGTGGAGAGTAGCGCGCAGCTCTGCCCGCCGCATGCCATCTTCGACGAAAAAAGCCACGCCATCCTGGCGGGTTGTGATCGTGGGGATATCGAGCAGCGGTTTGCTGACCCACTGGCGCATCAAGCGTCGCCCCATCAGGGTGATGGTATGGTCCAGCACGCCTAACAAGGAACCCTGGACTTCGCCGCTTCGCAGGGTCTCGGTAAGCTCGAGGTTACGGCGAGTGGCGGTATCCAGGGTCATGAACTCCGATAAGCTGTAGGCGCTCAGGCGGTCGAGCAGGTTCAGGGCGGCAGGTTGGTTTTCTTTCAGATACAGGATGATCACGCCTGCGGCGCGGGTGGCTAACGGCAGCCCACGCAGCCCAAACCCATCCAAAGAGGCAGCTCCGAACTGGCTGTACAAGGCTTCCTGGCAGCGACCGCTTTCAAATTTCCATCCGGGTAGGGGTGTTGGCTGCCCGGGTACGCTTTCGGGGAGACTGAAGGTATCGGGAAGCAAGATTTCTGCCGGGTGCAGGCGCTGAAGCTCTGCCCGCAGCGCTGTCTGAAGATCGACGGCGGCGATTTCAGTGGCGGAGAATTCACCTGTGGTGATATCGGCATAGGCCACGCCCAGGCGTTCGTCATCCGGCACGATACAGACCAGATAGTTGTTGGCATCTCCCGGCAGCAGACCCGGCTCAATGACCGTACCCGGCGTAACCACGCGGACCACCTCGCGGGGAAAGATCCCCTTGATGGGTTGGTCGCCGACCTGTTCGCAAATCGCCACGTGATATCCGCGGTCGATCAACCTGGCCAGGTAATTTTCCACAGCGTGATAAGGGATGCCTGCCATGGGAATGCGCATGCCTTTGGCCACGTTGCGCCCGGTTAGAACGATATCCAGCTCGCGGGCAGCGATTTCCGCATCCTGGTCGAACGTCTCGTAAAAATCCCCCAGGCGGAAGAATAGGATGGCGTCAGGGTACTGCCGCTTGATTTCCAGGTATTGCTGGCGAATGGGGGTCACATCTTCAGGCATGCAGACATTCTATGATGAGCCGCAGTTTTCAGCAAGGGGTTTTTGACACTGCTTGACTTTTCAGTACAAATTGACCGATTCGATTGCTTTTTTAGAACATAAGACATATAATCGAGTCACTATACCCAAGTCGGAAGGAGGAAAAAATGGCTAGTGTAACGTATGACCACGTGTCGAAAAAGTTTGGGGATTTCACCGCGCTCAATGATCTTAACTTCAAAGCTGAAGATAAGGAATTCCTGGTGCTGGTGGGTCCATCGGGCTGCGGTAAGACAACCGCTCTTCGCTGCCTTGCCGGATTGGAAGAGGTGTCGCTAGGCCGGGTGATGATTGGCGATAACGTCGTCAATGATATGGCGCCCAAAGACCGGGACATTGCCATGGTATTCCAGTCTTATGCTTTATACCCTCACATGACCGTCTTCGATAACATGGCCTTTGGACTTAAGCTGCGCAAAGTGCCAAAGGTTGATATTAAACGGCGTGTGGAAGCTGCTGCAGAGATCCTGGGGATCGAGCAACTACTCAAGCGCAGGCCGCGCGAGCTCTCGGGCGGGCAGCGCCAGCGGGTAGCTGTTGGCCGGGCAATCGTTCGCGAGCCTAAAGTTTTCCTCTTTGACGAGCCCCTCTCTAACCTGGATGCCAAACTGCGCGTCCAGACCCGCGCCCAAATCAGCAAGCTGCACCAACAACTGCAGACCACTTTTATTTACGTTACCCACGACCAGACGGAAGCCATGACGATGGCTACCCGGATCGCCGTGATGAACAAAGGCGTCTTGCAGCAGCTGGATACCCCGCAGAACCTGTATGATCACCCCGCAAACCTGTTCGTGGCAGGCTTTATCGGGTCGCCGGCGATGAACTTCTTCTCTGCGCACCTGCGGAAAGATGATGGCAGGTTAGTCATTGATGCGGATAAATTTACGGTCAAAATTCCGGAAGACCGCACTGCGACATACATGCCGATGATCGGGAAAGAGGTCATCTTTGGCATCCGGCCTGAAAACATCCACAACCCCATTTATGCCCCTTCGGGGATCCACGCCGAGCCGGTAGACGCGAAAGTCGATGTAACTGAGTTGATGGGGAACGAAATTTTCCTGTATTTGGTGAACGGGAAGGATAATTTTGTGGCTCGCGTCGATCCGCGCACTCGGTTTTCCATTGGTGAACAGGTCCAGCTAGTTTTCTCCATGGATAATTTCCATATCTTCGATCCGTCCACGAATCCGGAAAATCCCCTGGCGATCCGGTAATATATACAGGAGATGCTCTACAGATCGCCAGCTTGTCCGGTAACCAGGGTCTAATCGATCGACAAAGATATAAAATAAACAGGGCTGCTCAGTACCAGAGCAGCCCTGAATTATTAGCAAAACGGAATCTGGGCGGATTAAATTACTTTCGACCGCCGGTTAGCCAGGAAAAGCAGAACTCCTCCAATCACCCCAACTACAATTCCGAGGTAAGTATATTGGATCTGCCCGGTCATAAAACTACCCGGGATGACCCCCAAACCCTGTAATATCCAAATCACTCCCACCACTACCAGCAATACCCCAAGGATATTCATCACCCATTTCATATCCTACCTCTTGCTACCAATCATTAATACCTACAAATTAATACGCAGACCCGGGTGGTTTGGATTTTAAAATAGAGTCCGGGGGCAATCAATTGGCACGGGACTCTTGTGCCGCCTCAACCACAGCTCGCCGCTCGCGCAGCAGGATGCCCAGCAGTAGCCCGCCGACGAGTGTCATCACGCCGCCGGCAGTGAACACCACGATCCAAAACTGCAATGGGAAGAGCCGGATCAGTGTATCGGAATAATAGAATAACCAGGAGTTTCCTGTGAAAAACAAACGGTGAAAATCGGTAAAGAAAGTGTTGAAACTGATGGCGATGGCAACCATAATCAGGGCAACAATTCCGACCGATAACCAGCCCCCCCGAGATATCGACCTGCGCAGTTCTCGCCCCTGACGGAAAATCAGCAAGATTAATCCCAATAAGACTAGGAGGATGATCGCTCCAATCCAGACATTGGCTGCTGCCTGGATTAAATGCTTAACGTCCACCATGTGGCTCAGCTCGCGTTCGTTAAAAACGGGGGTGCCATTGGTGAACTTCAAATCTCCTAAGAAGGATATCCCGGCGTTGTTCAAAAGGTATTGGAGGGAGAGATTTGCATAGTGCAGGCGCTGCTGGAGCGTAAAACCATAGGGATCGGGTGGAAAATTGGGTGTGGCATAGTCAAATTGAATAAATAACGGGGTTCCAATCACCCGGGCCGAAGATAAGATCAGGATAATGGCTACCAGAAGGCTGATTATCCAGCTCGAAATGAAGCGGGCGATCTTTCCTAATACGATCATTGCAACTCCTCTACCTCTCCAGAAATGATAAAACGGATCACCATGGCATTTGTGATCCATTCAATGGGCGCCCGGTCGTCGGTGAAGACTATTGTGTGTTTTGGCGGGTCCTGTAAATTCATCATTGCAGTCGAGATCACCTCGAGCAAAAGAGGTGATGTGTCGTGTTTCTGGGTCAGGTATGCCAGATTCTGGCCCAGATTTGCCGAGGTGGTCGGCTGCATGGTGGCGTAGATCATCGAATTAAACGTGTTGGGGATGTCGACGACATAAACCGAGGGGAACACGCTGCGGATGGTTGTTCCCAGGGCATCGATCAGCGATCGGTCGCCGGTGCTGCGCCCGACATTGATCGCCAGTGCGCCGTCCTCGGTCAGGTGATCGCGTACGATCTCAAAGAATTCACGAGTGGTCATGTGCCAGGGGATATACGGGGGGCGGTAGGCATCTACACTGATGATCTGGTAGCGCTTTGTACTGTGCTCGAGCCCCCAGCGGCCATCGGCTACGATGGCATTGAGGTTCGGCTCATTCATATCGAAATATTTGCGCCCAACCTCGATAATCTCAGGATCTATTTCATACCCATCGATCGGGATGGGACCGTACACAGACGTTGCCTGGCGGGCTGTCGTCCCGGCTGCCAGCCCCAGGATAGCCATGCTCTTTACTTTGCCGGGGTCGTAAGGCGCAGGGTTGAAGAAAGAGGCTGCCAACACTTGCTCCCAGGGTCCGTGGAAATCTAACTCTTTCGGGCTGTAAATTGAATGAATGCCCTGCCCATCATTCAAACGTAACATCGTATATCCATCGCTCTGTAACACCTGGATATAATTGTATGCCGATTCTGTTTCGTAGATGAGCCCGCTGGTGGTTTTATATGGCCCGCGGATCCCGATCCAGGCCAACACCAGCAGCGCAAGGGGCATCCACACATAAACCAGTGCAGACCGCCAGCCCGCGGAGCGACCCAAGCCGACCAGAGCGACCAACAACAGCAGCGCCGAAAACGCCACAAATGTGCGGAAGGTGCCAATCGTGGGGATGAGCACCAGGACGGGAAGGAAGGTTCCGATAAACGATCCCAGGGTTGAGATGGCGTAGATGCGACCGGAAATACGCCCTGCTTCAGCAGGCTCGGTGATCGCCAGGCGGATAGCGAATGGGGAAGCGGTGCCGAGCAAGGTTACCGGGATGATAAACAGGATTAAGACTGCCGCAAAAGAGCCGAAGAGGATGCCCATCTGAAGCTGGTCAAACGCCTGCGCGGATACCTGCAGGACGGGATGAGAGACCACCGGCACCAGACCAACGGTAAATGCTGCCCAGACGAGGATCGTATAAAAGGTGCGCGGGTGAGGGGAGCGGTCCGCCCACTTTCCACCAATATAGTAACCCAGGGTGAGATAGATCAGGATCAATCCGATAATGCACGCCCACACCAGGTTGCTCGTGCCGAATACATTCCCCAGCAGGCGCGAGGCAGACAGCTCGACGGCCAGTGAGGTCATGCCCGAGAAAAAGACGGCGAGGTAAAGATAGCGGCGATCGATGGTCATGTTGAAATCCTTATAGGTGTCACTACTTCCGGCAGACTGCCTAACCGAGGCAGCCAGCTACAATTCTACTTCGCTTTCGCCGATTTTATTGCCCATGGGGCGCATTCTGCGTATAATGTGTGCACCCCCCAGGACGTGGAGAGGGGAAGAGAGAAGGAGCAACCGCAATCTTATGAGCAAATTGCTTTCCGGCGCCCAGATCCGCCAATCATTTATCGATTTCTTTGTCATCAAGAGCCATACTTTCGTACCATCATCTTCCTTGGTACCCGGCGGGGACCAGACGCTGCTCTTTACGAACGCCGGCATGGTGCAGTTTAAAGATGTGTTTTTGGGGACGGATAAGCGGCCTTATACCCGAGCGACCAACTCGCAGAAGTGCATGCGTGTAGCCGGAAAGCATAATGATCTGGAAGATGTGGGGCGCGATAACACGCACCATACTTTTTTCGAAATGCTGGGCAACTGGTCCTTCGGCGACTATTATAAAAAGGAAGCTGTCGCTTGGGCGTGGGAGCTGCTCACCGAGGTGTATGGTTTGCCCAAAGAAAGCCTGTGGGCAACGGTGTTCAGCGATGAGAAACACGAAATCCCCACCGATGACGAAGCGGCAGAGGCCTGGGCTAGCCAGCCGGGAATTGACCCAACCCACATCCTGCCCTTCGGGCGTAAAGATAATTTCTGGGAAATGGCCGAAACCGGGCCCTGCGGTCCATGCAGCGAGATCCACGTAGATCGCGGCATCGAATTCTGTGATCATAAGGATGTTCCAGGGCACGTCTGCCAGGTCAACGGCGACTGCACGCGTTTTCTTGAGCTCTGGAACCTGGTATTCATCCAGTACAACCGCCTGGGTCCATCTCAGCTCGAACCTTTGCCGGCGCGGCACGTCGATACCGGCATGGGCCTGGAGAGGATCGTCTCCCTGCTGCAAGGGGTGGATTCGAACTACCAGACGGATTTATTCACTCCTTTGATGGAAAAAGTCCAGGAACTGACCGGCGATGATGAGGCTCAGCGTAAAACGCATCTCACGCCCTACCGGGTCATCGCCGACCACAGCCGGGCAGCCGCCTTCCTGATCGCTGATGGGGTGGTGCCGGGTAACACCGGGCGCAACTACGTGACCCGCATGATCGTACGGCGGGCGGCCCGTTTTGGAGCAAAGATCGGTTTGGACGAACCCTTCCTGGCGAAAGTCGCCGAGAAGGTAATCGAAAATTACGGTGCAGCTTACCCTGAGCTGGAGCGAAACCGCTTCGCGATCCTGGAGAGCCTGACACGCGAAGAAGAGCGCTTCCAGCGCACGGTCGCCGCCGGTGTCGGCCAGCTCGAAGAGATGCTGGTTGAGTTGAAATCAAAAAAGGGAAATACACTGGACGGCGCACAGGCATTCGAGCTGTATGCCACCCACGGCCTACCCTTTGAGATCACCCGTGACATTGCCCGCGAGCAGGGTTTGGACGTGGACGAAAGCGGTTTCCGCCTGGCGATGGAAGACCACCGTCTGGTTTCAGGGGGTGGAAAAGCCTTTGGTGCTCTGGGTGGCGAAGACGCGGACCTGTATCGCGGCGTGCTCACCCGCCTGCAAAGCCGGGGGAGGCTGGGATCGGAGGGAGTGCATTACGATCCTTATGCGGTGCTGGAGGTGGAGGGGGAAGTGCTGGCGCTGCTCCGTGACGGTGTGGAGATTTTCGCGGCTAAACCCGGCGAGAGCGTCGAGCTGGTCCTTCCAGAGACTTGTTTCTATATCGAATCGGGTGGCCAGGTTTCTGATACCGGTACGATTGTCTCGACGCAAGAACCCCGCTGGGAAGTGCGCGTTGAAGATATGCGCAAGCCGGCGGCAGGCATGATCGTGCACGTTGGAACCGTGGTGCACGGCCAACCCCAGGTAGGAGATCTGGCTATCGCCTCGGTCGATGCGCCGCGCCGTAAAGACATCATGCGCAACCACACTGCCACACACCTGCTGCATGCGGAGCTGCATGCTGTGCTCGGTGCGCATGCCCGGCAGGCGGGGTCTTTAGTAGCACCTGACCGCCTGCGTTTCGACTTCAACCATTCCACCTCGGTGACACCCGAACAGCTCGAGCGCATCGAAGCAGGGGTGAACCGGGCCATTTTGGATAATTACCGCCTCAATATCGTGCAAAAACCGCTGCAGCAAGCCATCGCTGAAGGCGCCATGGCGCTGTTTGGGGAAAAATACGGTGAGGTGGTACGGACGATCACGATCGGCAGCCCTGAGCCGTTCTCTTATGAGCTCTGTGGAGGAACACACGTCAGCGAGACCGGCGATATCGGTGTCTTCCTGATCACCAGCGAGGGCAGCGCCGCGGCGGGCATCCGCCGCATCGAAGCTGTGACCGGGCGCGGCGCCTACGAGCTGATCCAGAAGCGCTTTAAGGCCTTGAAAGCGACGGCCATGCTACTGACCACCTCCCTGGAGGAAGCGCCGGCCAAGACCCATGCTTTGATCGAGGATCTGGAGCAAGCCGGCAAACAGATCGCGATTTTGCGCCAGGAATTGGCAGCCAGGGAATTCGAGAAGGACCTGGAAAACCCACGCCTGGTTAATGGTGTGGCGGTGATCACTTCAATTGTCTCAAACGCCGATGCCGACACCCTCCGAAAGATGACCGACATCTTCCGGCAAAGCAATACCAGCGGTTCGGTTGTACTTGGGAGCGTGTACGAAGGGCGTCCGATTTTAATTGCTGCGGTTACAGAAGATTTGGTGAAACGGGGCTTGAGCGCCGGGGACCTGGTGAAAGAAGCCGCCCAGGCTATTGAAGGCAGCGGTGGAGGGCGGCCGACATTAGCCCAGGCGGGAGGGAAAAACCCCGAGGGACTGCAGGCTGCTCTGGAGAAAGCCAGGACCTATATCGAAACCAAATTGAAGTGAGTCGGTGCTATTGGATCAGGAGACTTTGCGCCTCAGCCGTTCCAGGCGATGCTCGAGCTCAGCCAACCACTGCCGGCGCTGGTAGGGGGGGAACCCGGCTGATTGGACCCTATCGATTGCCTGTCGGGTCCAACGCAGGGCTTCGCCGTATTCTCGGACCTCGTGCTCGTAATACTTGGCCAGCTCGACGTGAGCGTACATCTGGCCGTACTCGGCGGCTTTTTGCCATAAGTCGACGGCCGCCAGCCATTCTCTCCGCCGCCGGTATAGGAAGGATAGGCGCTCTACGGTTTCCCAGAAAGGCTGCTCGGTGAGACCCCGCTCCAAAACGGCATGGTAGATCTGGGCGGCGAGTGTGGTGTAGCCGAGCTCTTCGAATAGCCGGGCGATGGCTGCCAGGTCGCTCGCTTCTTCGATTTGCGCATCCAGAGGGGCCTCCAGCATCTGGGCGGTGTGCGAGAAGAGCGCAGCCAGGGCGAGGATATCCATACCGTTGTGGTAGAAAACTCCCTGCAGCGGTCGGGCATCGCCGCTGCGCAGATAATCGAAATAGATCTGCGGGATCAGCCAGCCGGGCACTTCCTCCTGGCTGCGGTAGGCGCCCAGGATGCTCGTCTCCAGGTAGCTCAAGGCGCGGCTGGGCAGCCGGTCTCGCCAAAGCCGTCTCGCCAGAGGCAGCAGATCCAGATGGGGCAAGCCGGCCACCGGGGAGGCCATGCCCTGCAGAGTGTAGCGGGCGTTCAACAAAGGCACATCGAAGGCTTTGCCATTGAAGGTCACCAGTGCCTGGCAGCTTCCCATCCAGGCTGTCAGGGCGGCGAGCAAACCCGGTTCCTCGGTTGGATCGCGCATGAAGAATTGCGTGACTTCAAATCCTTCGGGGACGAACCTGCCCACGCCCACCATAAAGGCATAAGTTCCGGTCCCTCCGGCGAGTCCGGTGGTCTCGGTATCCAGGAAGGCGAAGCGGTGCAGGTCGGCATTCACAAGCTGCGCTGTCCGGCCCCATTCGTAAATCATGTGTAAAGAAGCCGTCCCGTTTAACGGCACGTGCCCGTGTTGGTAATCTGCCGGGTAATAGTTCACTACCTGGAAAGTCTCGCCAAGGGCTGTTTGCAGCACACGACCAGGGACTACCTGGTCAATGGAGGTCCCGGGTTTTTGGGGTGGGCGGGGGAGATGGCCTGCTCCAACCCTGACGCCCAAAGACTTGAGCTTATCCGATAGGGAAGGATCGCTCACTGTATTCCTCTCCGGCGGGCGCGAGCGCCTCCAGCAGCGCCAGAGTCTCTTTTTTGCCGCCCACGCCATTTTCTCCGGCCGGCCCCACACAGGAGGGGCAGCCGTCGCTGCATTCGCACTCCCGCACGAGCTGTAAAGAGCGCCGCAGAAGTTCGTCGTGGAACTCAAACAAGCGCTCGCTGAAGCCAATCCCAGCCGGGACCTCATCGTAAAGCACTACAGCCGGTTTGCCCTCGGCCACGGGTGCCTGAGGGTCGGAATGGACGCCGAGGTCGCGACTGTCGCACATCAAGAATAAGGGCGCCAGGTGCCCAAGGACGTACGCCAATCCGGCCAGGCCGCTGCGCATGCGCACAGCAGCTTCAGCAACCCGGTGGCAGGTCGGGCAGAGCGTGACCAAGTTATCGAGCTGGTTGGCGTGTTGGTAGGATGTGAAGTTGCGGAATGGGATTTTGTGATGGACGTGGTGGGCGCGCCCATTCTCGGGAGCATGGCACACCTGGCAGCGGAAACCATCGCGCAGACGTGCCCGGTCACGCTGCTCGCCCCAGTTGGGGCCATAGTCGTTGGCGTCGTTCTTCCACAAACCCTGCTCCCGCAGACGCTCGACGGTCTCGTCACTCACAGTAATCCAATAGCCCGTTGTGTGGAGCTGTGTAGGGGGCAGGTCGAGCAGACCTGTGCTGAGCTGTTCGTGGGTGTACCAGCGGACCTGGCGGTACCCGGTGACCCGGGTGGTGACCAGCAGCTCGCCGTGGGCTTTCGAGCAGCCGGCTGCCTCAGCCTGGGCGGCAACGCTCACCTTCTCGACGGTGGTTTCGCGGCGCGGCTCGGTATAGTAATCCAGATCAACTCTTTCCAGATGTGCAATGTTCTGCTCCAGGTTGAGATCCTCGACCAGATAGGATTGGCCGTCGTGTAAATAAACAGCTTGCGGGTGGACCATCCAGGCAGCGCTTTCCAGATCGACCTCTCCGATCGTACGCCAGGCTTCCTCACCCTGGATTTGAAGCAGAACAGATTGGGGCGAGGCGCTGCGCAGCGAGACAGTATCGGCCGGGTACTGGTCTGCCATCCAGAAATAGCGCTCTCCGGCGGGGTGCAGCTCGCCGGATTCGGCCAGCACCTGCAAGAAATCCTCCAGGGTGGAGGCTGGCAAACGGCCGAAAGGTTCGCCGCTGCGGAAGGGGAGCTCGAAAGCGGCGCATCGCAGGTGCTGCAGCAGGATGAGCAGATTATCGGGGTTGATCAGGGCGCGTTCGGGCGAGCGTTCGAACAGGTACTCGGGGTGGCGGGCGAGAAATTGGTCCAGGGCATCGGCAGAAGTAACCAGAACAGCCAGAGAAGCTTCGGTCTTTCGCCCGGCGCGACCGGCTTGCTGCCACGTGGCGGCGATCGTCCCCGGATAGCCGACCAGGATGGCAGCTTCCATGCCGCCAATGTCGATTCCCAGCTCGAGAGCGTTCGTAGCAACCACCGTATTTATTTCTCCCTCCCGCAGGCTGCGCTCGATCCGGCGGCGTTCCGCGGGAAGGTAGCCCGAGCGATAGCCCCGGACCAGCCCCGGCAGCGTCTCTTCATCCTGGCGGAGGTAATTGACCAGCATTTCCACCGTGCGACGAGAGCGCCCGAAAATGATGGTTTGCCGGCGGGCGCGCAGCAGGTCTGCAGCCAGGCGCACGCTTTCGAGCACCGCGCTTTTGCGGATGCCCAGCTCACGATCTACGACCGGAGGATCGTAGAGAAGAAAATGCCGGGCGCCGCGCGCCGCGCCATCATGGTCGATCAGGCTAATCTCTTCCTCGACCAGCCTTTCCCCCAGCTCGACTGGATTGTCAATGGTGGCCGATGTAAGGATGAACTGCGGACTGGCCCCGTAGAAATAAGCCACCCGTTTGAGCCTGCGCAGCACGTTTGCTACGTGCGACCCGAAAACTCCCCGGTAGGTATGGATCTCGTCAACGACCACGAACTGGAGGCTGCGGAAGAAATCCGCCCACAGGGTGTGGTGCGGCAGGATGCCGGTGTGCAGCATATCCGGGTTGGAGATCACCACGCGCGCTTTGGAGCGGATAGCAGAACGCAGGTTGGAGGGCGTGTCACCGTCATAGGCGGAGGATGTGATCTGGTGGGAGGTCTCTCTCTGCGCAATTAATGCCTGGTTGACCGCGACTGTTAATTGGTCGAGCGCCTCGGCCTGATCCTGGGCGAGGGCTTTGGTGGGGAACAGGTAGAGTGCCCGTGCCTGCGGGTTGCGGGACAGGCGGTCCAGTACGGGTAGGTTGTAGCATAAGGTCTTGCCGCTGGCTGTGCCCGTGACCACGACGATGTTCTTCCCGGCCCGAATATGCTCCCAGGCGGCGGCCTGGTGAGTGTACAGAGCCTGGATGCCGCGCTTTTGCAAAGCTGCAGCTAACGCCGGATGAAGATCAGTCGGAAAGTCTGCCCACTCCGCCGGTTTTCCCGGCACAGTCCTCCAGGCGACAACATTTCCTCCGATCTCCGGGTCGGACCTCCAGGAGCTGAGCAAAGAAGCAAGCGTGCGTGGGACCAGGGAGGGTCTCAACATACGTTATGTTCTATCAGATATTTGACCGTCTGACAACCGGCTGCATCGAGTGGATCAGCAAAGCGGCTAATAAGCAGACGATACCTCCTAACGAGACTGCCAGCGATGCGCCCCAGTTCTGGGTCAGCCAGCCGAGGAACAGACTTCCAAATGGTGCAACCCCATTCTGCGCCCAAAAATACGTGCTGATCACCCTGCCGCGCAGATCGTCTGGTACGGAGAGCTGGATCAGGGTGTTGGCTAACGCCAATTGGGTGACCGTGCCCCAGCCAATCAGCATCATCATTGGGATGGCAATGCCAATTTGCCGGCTGAAGCTTAAGCCTACCAGCCCAAGAGCAAAAGTTGCCTGCCCGACGGTCATCACCAATCCCTTGCGCTTAATTGTACTGAAATATGCCAGGGTGATTGCGGCAATCAGAGCACCGACGCCTTGAGCCGTGACCAGCAAGCTGTTCCGAGTCGCCACGATATTTTCGGTGTCTGCTACCGTCTTGAGGACATCGCGCGCAAAGACGGGGATCTGTTGCGAAAATGGAAAACCGAAAAAGCCGAAAATGCCCACCATCAAGATGATATTAGCGACAATCGTAGATTTGCGGATAAACCCCTGGCCTTCAATAAAATCGCGCATCATCGGTCGGCGGGTTTCTGAATAGACCGCCAGAGGATGGCTACGCACGAAGAACAAGCCAACGATGACAAATAAGAAGCTCACTCCGTTGGCGAAAAAAGCCCAGCCTTCGCCCTGATTCTGCAGAAGCACCAGGAATGGAGCGCTGAGGGAAGGACCGATGACACGAGCAGCATTAAAGATCGTGGAGTTCAGGGCGATCGCGTTGGGCAGTGCTTCTTTACCGACCAGCTCGACAATCATGGCTTGCCGGGCTGTAATCTCGATCGAGCTGGCTGTGCCGGCAACGAAAGTCAGGATAATAATGTGTGCTATGGTGATCTGGTTGCTTAACGCCAGGTAAGCCAGCAAAAAGGCCTGGATCATCAACACAAATTGCATGGCAATGACGATTTTACGCTTGTCGAGACGTTCGACCATGACTCCCGCCGGAAGCATGAGAAAAAGCATGGGGATCGTATTGGCAAACCCGATCATTCCCAGAAAAATTGGCTGGTCGGTCAGACGGTAGGCAAGGTAAGGCAGAACGGTGCTCTGCATCCATGTACCGATCAGCGATGCGAATTGGCCTATCCAAAAAATGACAAAATCGCGGGAGGCAAGGGCGGGTAAACGACGTGTTAGCAATAAAACCTCACAGGTAAGGCTCTTCCAGTTTTACACTAAGATGCTGCGTCCTGCAAGGGGTGGTTTTAGCGACGGATTTGTGTTGCCCGCGAAGAACAATCGGGTTATACTGGTCCGATAGCGCACGGAAAGTAAAAAAATTCTTCGTGGAGTCATAAGCAATGAAGAGTGCCTCAAACCGTCGTTGGTTTGCCGTAGCGATCTTTTTTATCTTCATGCTCCTGCACCAATCGGATAAGTTGTTGATTGGACCGCTGACCACCCCAATTATGAATACCTTTGGGATCAACGAAGTTCAGATGGGGGTGGTTTTTTCCGGCGCGATTGTGATCGAGGCAATCTTCTATCCTTTATGGGGGTATTTCTACGACCGGTTCACCCGCTCGAAATTGCTATCGCTGGCGGCTTTTATCTGGGGCGCCACGACCTGGTTGAGCGCCATCGCTTCAACCTTCCCGATCTTTGTGATCACCCGCGCCTCCACAGGGATTGATGATTCCAGCTATCCAGGGCTATACAGTCTGGTGGCAGATTATTTCCCACCTAAAGTGCGCGGTAAAATCTACGGGCTGCTGCAGCTCACCATGCCAATTGGCTATCTGATGGGCATGCTGCTCGCCCTGCTCTTGGGGGGCGTGATCGGTTGGCGAGCTGTCTTTTATTTGACGGGGTCATTGGGAATCCTGGTTTCTATCGCCATATTCTTTGTAGTCCAGGAGGCGCCGCGCGGAGGCAGCGAACCCGAATTGGCCGACCTGAGCCAGTTCGGAAAGTACCATTTCGAATGGAAAATTGCCCGGGGTCTCTTCCGGAAGCCCAGCCTGATCTTGATTCTCATACAAGGCTTTTTTGGTTCCTTTCCCTGGCAGGTAATCACTTTCTGGTTCTTCCGCTACCTGGAAGTGGAGCGTGGTTATTCATCGAATGAAATCATGATGACGATGGTGGTGGCGGTGCTGGCTCTGGCTGCGGGGTACCCTCTGGCAGGTGCCCTCGGAGATTACCTTTTCAAGAGGACTCCCCGAGGACGCTTGATCGTTGCGGCAAGCGGTGTTTTAATCGGCGCCGCGTTGATGTTTATTACCCTGCAAATCCCCATCGATCAGAAGATCCCTTTCATGGTCATGCTGAGCATTAATGCATTGTTCATCCCCTTCGCCAGCCCGAACGTGCTCTCGACCGTCTATGATATTACCTTACCTGAGGTGCGCAGCACCGCAAATGCACTGCAGAACTTTGCCGAGCAGGGAGGCTCTGCGGTGGCCCCTACCATTGCCGGAATCATTGCCGTGAATTCCTCCTTGAAAGATGCCATATTACTGATCTGCGTTTCAGCCTGGTTGATCTGCTTTGTCTTTTTCCTGGGGGTGATCAAGTACATTCCACGAGATATCCAGAACCTACGCATGCAGCTCCAGGAGAGAGCTGCATACGAACAGGCTCGCCAGGCAGGGCAGGCTCTGGAAGAACGCAAAACCACCACGCACCCTGAAGAGACCTTCGTCGTTGCAGATTAATGGGATAATTAATCAATGATCGAGACGCTACTTGAGGGCAAGCTGGTTTATCTGGGCTCCTTCGATCCAGAGGGAGATGCGGAGGTTGAATCGGTCTGGACCCACGATCCGGAATATACGCATCTCTTCTTAATGGAACCGGCACGACCGCTTTCACCGGGACAGATACGGAAGAAGCATCAGGCCGAGGGGAAGGCAGATCAGGAACGTTTCTTCTTCTCCATCCGGAAAAGAGAAGACAACCGGATGATAGGGTTGGTTGTATTGGATTGGATCAATTGGCCGAGCGGTTATGGCCGTCTCGCTCTGGTTATCGGCGATCCCCGTGATCGCGGTCATGGATATGGCAGTGAAGCCCTGCAGCTCCTTTTGAAGTATGCCTTCACAGAGCTCAATCTCAGCCGGCTGACCGCCTTCACTTTTGAATACAACCTGGTCGGAATCCACATGTTGGAAAAGGCGGGCTTTCTCATTGAAGTGCGCCAGCGCCAGGCCATCAATAGAAGAAACCAAAGATGGGACCTTCTCGTCCTTGGCGCGCTCAAAGAAGACTGGCAAAATATGGTTCAAGGAGTTCAGCCAGGATGAGCGCTTCGCTATTGTACGGAGATCATATTCGCCTGGCTGCCATCAATGCGGAACGTGATGCAGAGGCTATCGCGCGTTGGACCCACGATAGCGAATACTGGCGGTTATTAACTTCGGAACCCTTGCGGCCACAGAGCCAACAGCGGATCAAAGATGACCTGGAGAAAGAAAATCCCAAAAATGACGCTTACGTATTTGGTATCCACACAATTACGGATGACCGCTTGATCGGTTTCGTGGCGCTGGACGACATTTTGTGGAGCCATGGGCACGGCTGGCTGGGGATCGGTATTGGTGATCCATCCGCCAGGGGAAAGGGCTACGGAACGGATGCAATGCGCGTAATCTTGCGTTATGCCTTCGAGGAGCTAAATTTGTATCGGGTAAGCCTGAACGTATTTGAATATAACCAGCGAGCTTTGAGCGTGTATTTGAAAGTTGGCTTTACCGAGGAAGGCAGAATGCGGAACGCCATCCACCGGGATGGAAGATGGTGGGATATCGTTTTCTTCGGAATTCTAAAGCCTGAATGGGAGATAAATCGGGGGTAATTTACCAGTATCAAGTTCAATCGATATGCAGGTTTTTCCTGGGGGATATTGGTTTACAACCTGTCCGTTATCCTTCGGGGAGCATACGTGAGGGCAACCAGCTCAGGGGTAGGATGCGGCGCGCATTGGCCGCTGTCCAACGGGCAAGTGATCCCGCAAAGCAATCAAGATGCAGACGGCGCATATATTCCTCGCCGATCTGGTGTGGATTGGTTTTGTATCGCTATCTGTAGCCGTAGTCGCCAGACAGCCTGGAGCCCATGAAATGCAAGCAGGTATCAGGACTTTGTCCGATTGACCTTACGTTTTGCATCGGCAACCATGTAATCCATGATTGGATAGATCAGAAAATTGAACCACCCGCTCAGGCGGTAATAAAGTTTGCTGTCGAACCCTGGAAGGATAAGGTATTTACCTTTGGCAACCCCTTTTAAAACCTCGTCTGCCACTGCCTCAGCCGTCAAGATTTTGGCGGTACTGTCGATTTCTTTGGTCTCTGGCGGTTTATATTGGTTTTCATAGGCTAGTTGGGGAGTATCGGTATCCGGGGGAAAAACCAGTGATACCTGAATGCCTTTAGGCTTCATCTCTGCTCTCAGGGCATCTGAAAACCCGCGCACGGCATACTTGGAAGCTCCGTAAGCAGTGTACCCAAATAAACCCAGAAAGCCGGCCATCGATGAAATGTTAACGATGATGCCCGAGCCGCGCTCGACCATGTGCGGAATCACAGTCTTTGTCACCTGCAGGGTGCCGAAGAAGTTGATTTCCATCATCTCACGGAAGATTTCCAGGTCCAACTCCTCGAAATAACCCGGGTGAGCGACTCCGGCAGAATTCACTACCAGGTCGGGTACGCCCACATCTTGCATTAACTCCCCAATACATTCAGAAACCTGGTCGGGTTTATCCACATCAGCTTGAAGCATACCGAAAGCCTGATGGGGAGAGATCTTTTCGGCCTGGATTTCTTTCAGCGCGTTTGATAAGGAAGAAGAATGATTGCGAGATAAAACCCAGACGTTCGCCCCGCGTCTGGCTAAACCTTTACTAATGGCTAACCCGATGCCGCTCGATCCACCGGTGACTAAAGCTAACTTGTCTGTATAATCCATCCTATCCCCTCTGTACAATTAATAACCCGTGTGGAGGCATATGGAACCCTCCTAGTGGGTTTGCGAATTTTGCTCGATCGATCGTTTAGTGATGGCAGCTTGCACAAGATCCACCGCTGCAGCCGCTACAACTACTGCCATGGTTTCCATCGATGTACGGATTGCCGCTTGCGCCGCCCCCTGAGGCAGGTGCAAAAAAGACTGAAAGCTGGCGTGTGGTGTGAACTCCCTGGCATGCCTGGCATAGAATTGGCAGGTCTGCCTCACGCATCGAGCGCAAAGCATCAAAAGTGGCTCCGCAATCCTGGCAATGATACTCGTAGATTGGCATGTCTCACCTTTCGTAAGAATCACCTGGTATTCTAATCCCCCAAGCAAAGCCGGTCAAGCCGTAGCGCAATAATCTAGAAATTGCACCTGCTGCGCCGCGCTGCCCGGGAAAATGGAGGTCGACAACTGGTCGATGTGTGGCTTTCGGCCAGGCGGGGAGAATATTATTCTGGTTTTGAAACGAATTCTCCCTCCGGCTCTGGAAAGCGTACTTTGTGGTGAAGAAAATGGTTGCGGTAGTATAGTACACCCATGAATACACAAAATTGAACTATGGCTGTGACGATCGTAGAAAATTGGTTGATATAGAACATTAATAGGTCGGCCATCGTTAATGACAGGAGCAAACCCAGATAGCTTAGTCCGATCCCTCGCCGGTCCTTCCCAACGGCCAGAAAAATGGCTGAGATCAACAAAGTCAAGCCCACCGAGGTTTGCAAAGCCAGCTCCACCTCGAACCAAATCAATCCCGATCTCGCAAAAACGATTCCGTCCGAAACCATTTCTGCAACTACCTGCTGCAGAACCGAGGGATAAAAGATGCTCAGAAAGATGAGCGCCGGATTTTGCAGGACCCATATTCCCATGGCAATCAGTGCGATAATCAGAGCAAGGCGCAGGTCTCGCTGCTTAACCCAGCGGCGGGCGAACTGCCGAGTCTTCTGGATGCCACGGTCGATGACCCCGCGCCGGTTGGGGACCAGCTCTATCGCATTGGAAGAAACGAAATCCTTCAGCTCTTTGACCAGGCGGGTTAAATCGGGCGAGGAGGGATCATGCTCGATGCGGTCCATCCGTTCGAGCAGGCTCTCGCGTTCATCCTCCGTCAGGTCATGGTCCAGGATCTCTTCCATATCTTCCAGGATAGCGTACAGCTCCGAGCGGGTATCCAGGTGGCGCGGCCGGCGCAGGCGAACATAAACCAGGACGATCAGCAAGAAAAATGCGTAAATAATCGGAGCAGCAGGGGGATAGAAGTAATTATTGGTTTGGGTGATGAATTTACCAACCTCATCGATAAATAGGCCGACACCCGCTCCAGCGAAGATCGCATCCAGTGTATATGCCCAACGGTTGGCAAACAAGATGGGGATGAGTGCTGCGATGAATAGGAGTAAGCCTCCCCACAAAACGTGCGCAATATGCAGTCCACCGCCACCGAGCTGGGGATAGCCGGTCAGCTCTAGAAACAAACGCGTTAATGACACCGATGCGGCGAAGCTGATCAAGGTGTAGAGAAGGAAACGCTCGGCGTTATTCCTTTGCACCGGCTTGCGAATCCGGTGAAGGCTTGTGTTCAAAAGATTATCTACATCATCCATATCTCCCATTATACAATTGGCTTTTAGGGGGGGGGACGCCCGCAATTTGCCTAATTGCCTGGATGGGAAGATTCGTCCAGAATAGCCTGAATTTGATGGTACCGTTCGAGTTCTAAGCGCGGCAGGTTCACCGGGATTTTTTTGCTTAACGATTTGGGGGTGCATACAGGAATGGGGGTACCCTTGGCATCCACCTCGGCCAAAGGATGAATGAAGACGACCAGAGCCTGTGCGTTTACCGGCAAATCATCGTTGAGAGCAGAGGCGAGCTTCGTGGCGTATGCCTCGGCAGATTTCTGCGCTCGCAGGATCGGATTTCCCAGGCGCTCCTCAAAGAGATAGCGCAAGGCGCGGTTCATCGAAAAAGATTGTTTCCACCGCCCTTGGACGTAGGTAAATGTGCCATCCAGGTTGACCGTTTCGATGGCAACGATTCCCATGGGGGTCAGAAGAAGGTGGTCGGCAGCCGGCAGATAGTGATACAGGCGATATTGGTCGCTCAGGGATTTCAGGGATTTATCCAGCGCGTCTTCTGGGCGAGGCTTTTTTACCCAACGGTTTGCCATGAAGACTCCGATGGCTGATACAGAAAACCCGACGAAGAGAATCGCTGCTGAAACGGTCGTCGATTTTGGCATGATCAGTGGAAAGGCCACTGCAACCAGGAGGATAATCAGCCCTCCCAAGCTGGCTGTGTGGGCGAGGCTGGCGCGCTTGCGCAACATCTCACGGTCGACGATGGATTTCATGGCACCTCATAAAGTTGCCGGTAAACCGGCGCTAATGCAGAATATATAGAACGGTATTCCTGGTACATACTATTGTACCTTTGTTGGAATTTATCTTCTGGCTCGACTATGCGTTCGATGCGGATGAGATCGTCAATTTCTTCCATTTTATGATAGACGCCCATGCCAACTGCCACGGTCAAGGCGGCCCCCATCGCCCCGGCTTCGAGGGGGTGTTCTACAATCTGCAGGCGTCTGCCGGTGACATCGCTGATGATGCGTGTCCAGAGCTGACTGCTGCTGCCTCCGCCAATGGCATTCATCGTGACGACAGAAAATCCCAGGTCCTCGAGCGCCTCGCAGATCCAGCGGATGTGATATGCCACGCCCTCCATCACCGCCCGAGCCAGATGGCTCTTATTATGCGTCATGGATAAGCCGATGAAACCTCCTCGGGCATAGTGGTCCAGAACCGGGGCGCGTTCACCTGAGAGCCAGGGGGCGAAGATGAGCCGGTCTGCACCGGGTTCGACTGAGCCCGCCATATTTCCTAGCAGCTCATACGTGGAGACGCCGCCCCGACTGGCGAGCAAGCCCTCTTCGTGGCAGAAAGTATCGCGGAACCACATCAGCGCACCACCCCCGGTTTCCATTTCTCCGGCGATGATCCATTTCTGAGGATCGATGTGATTAAGCGCCCAGAAAGGCTTCTGGGGGTCGTTCTTAAAGACGCGGCTCGAAAGTCCAACCCAGGTGGCTGTGCCCACACACAGGTGAGCTTTGCCGTCGGCGTTGGCACCCGCGCCAGATTGCGCTACAGCTACATCGCCTGCACAGATCACGACCGGTGTTCCCGGTTGCAGCCCCATTTGGGCAGCCGCATCCTCCGTGACCTCGCCGATGACCTGGGTGCTGGGATAGGTAGGCGGCAGCATCTCGACCGGGATACCCAGCCGGCGGCAGGCTTCCTCAGACCAGGTTTTTTGATACGGGTTGAATAGGAAGAAGACCGAGGCCCCGTGCCAGTCGATGCCGATTTTTCCCGTCAGCTTATAGAGGATATATTCTTTACAATCTAACAACCGGGCTGTTCGCTGCCAGACTTCGGGCATTTCTTCTTTCAGCCAGAGGATTTTCGGGATGATGTCTTTTGCGGTGGGGATATTGCCGGTTTGTTGAAACAGAAAGCCGGGCATTTCCCCGGACAAAACCCGGTCGGCCTGGGCTACGCTACGGACATCGAGCCAGCTCAGCATGGGGGTCAGGGGGCGGCAATCTTCATCGACTGGGAGTAAATTGAACATCTGGGCAGAGATACCGACACCCAGAATCTGGCGTGGATCAATACCGGCTCTGCCGATGACCTCTCGGGTTGTAGCCGTTACAGCTTGCCAGAGCTCTTCTGGATTTTGCTCCACCCAGCCGGCTCGCGGATAGTACAAACTGTATTCCCGGTAAGCAGATTGAAGCACACGACCATGGAGGTCGGTCAGGACCGCCTTATCTCCTCCGGTACCGGTGTCGTGAGCCAGGATGAAGGTTTTTTCCATCAGATTTTACCCTGGTTCACTGAGTGGCGATCCATTCGGCGGCTAAAGCACCCAGCTTATCCAGAAAGAACCGGTTTTGCTCGGGTGAGCCGACCGTCACCCGTATGTAACCCTGAAGGTGATGACCTCCCATAGGACGGACAAATACTCCTCGGGCGATCAGCTCGTTGACAATCTCGGCAGATGGTTTGCCCAGGATGCTGGCATCGATGAGCACGAAATTTCCGTCTGAAGGGAATGCGCGGAACCCTGGGAGGAGGTTAATCTGTTCACATAGGAACCGCCTTCCTTCAAGGATCGTTTTCCGTTTCAGTTGCTGGTCCTCTTTGTCTTCTAAAGCGGCGAGGGCTGCCGAGATGGCGATCAGGCTCACATTCCAGGGGATCTTCATGCGGTTTAAGAAGCTGATCACACGCTCGTCTGCATAAGCATAACCGATGCGCAGCCCAGCCAGGGCGTAGGCTTTTGAGAAGGTGCGATTAATGATGGTGTTTGGGAATTCGCGGATCAAATGCGCATAGGTGTAAGGATGTTCTGCCAGTTCATAATAGGCTTCATCGACGAAGGTGGGGATACCCAGAGCCAGGATGCGTCGCAGATCATCCTCTGCCAGGTTGTTACCGGTGGGATTGTTAGGTGTGCATAAAAAAATGAGTTTCGTGCGGGTAGTAACCGCAGAGATCAGCGCGCCCACATCCCAGTAAAAATTTGCCTGCATGGGCACCAGAACCGGTATTCCGCCGTTTACACGCGTGCGTGTTTCGTACATGGGGAAAGTTGGCACGGAAATCACTACCTCGTCATCGGGGGCGACGAACGTCTCCAGGATAAAGTTGATCACGTCGGTCGAGCCGTTGCCCAGGACAACGTTATCCGCCGTCAGGCCCACCCGCTCGCCGAGGATTTTACGCAGTTTTCCGCCGGTATCGGGGTACAGGTTCCCCTGGCGGGCGGTGTTTAGAACAGCATCGATTACTGCTTCGGAGGGAGGCAGAGGGTTTTCATTCGACATCATCCTCACGATATCTGGATGTTGCCAGGCAAATTCGAGGTGGCGGTCACTATAAGATTCCGCTTCTCGTACCCATGGGACGACATAATCTTCTAAGTTTTTCATACGATCTCCCAACAATTCTGGTGATGGATTGAAATTGCGGAATAATCATCTGCCCTGCAACTCTTCGACGTCTTTGTACCATTTGACCCGTTCGCCGATTGCAGCACGCATTTTCCAGCGCATCGTTTTGGGTTGAGCATCGATCGCCTCTAGAATCTGTTTGATGCGGCCCCTGACGACCTGGCGATCCTCTGCCGTGAGTTGGGGATAGGTTTCCATCAGCTCACTGACCAGAGAAAGGTTCCCGGTCACGGTGCGCCACAAACCCCAATCATTGGCTGTCAACTGACTGATCACGCGCACGTTAACCGTTTCTTGGTCGTTATCTCCCACAGGGTGCTCGCGTAGAAGCATGATCGTGTCGATGACGTCTTTTTCGTTGCGTTGAACAATTTGCATTTTCTCGATGACCAACTCAGCCAGAGGCAGTGTCAAAGGATCGGCTTCCAAACGGCCGGTAAATGGGAGGATGTGGCTGAAATCCAGGCGGTCGATAAATATATCGATATGGCGCCCATGTTTTGGATCGTGGAAAAGCATGCGTCCTTCTCCAAAAAGGCGCGTCACCATCTTGTCTTCTTCATATCCAAGCTCAGGCAGCAGCCGGTGCACATCTTTTATGCAGCGGGTATATGTGGCAAAATCGATGTCGGTGAAAACTCGCCCCAACGCATCCTGGATGTAGCCGTATTGAGGGCAGTGCGTGCGAAATGCCAGTGCGCCTATCAGGCGCAGGACCACCTGGGTGTTCTCCCGCTGGCTTAAAGCATTCAGGATGCGCGTGCGTTCGGCAAAAAAATCGGGTTGAATTTCTCCATATTTACCCATATTCTCTCCTATCAGCCTCACCTCAACCAGAAACGAGCAGATGGCCTTTAACGCGGTCTTTTTCAAGGTTAATGATGGCTGCTTTCATAATCCCTTCGGCATATTCGCTCCCGGCATTGATGGCCAGTGTGCGACCAATGCGCACGTATCCGGCAGCTTCGTGGATATGCCCGTGCAGGCTCAGGAGTGGTTGGTATTTCTCCAGAAAACATCGCACAGAAGGGCTGCCAACCGGTTTCATCAAAACCTGGCCGCCTTCCGTCATAATCCGCAGATCTTTATCGAGTTGGGGACAGACATCGATCCCCGAGGCGAACGGCGGCACGTGAATATCAGCAACTGCTCGAGTGGGAAATTCAAGCAGCGCGCCGATTTGCTCCAATTTTCTTTCTAGCTCATCTTCCTCGATATCCCTTGCGCAGCGCCAGGGGGTCATATTCGCATTGGATAGGCCGACCAATTCGTGGTCATCGTCTATCCAGAAGCGCTTGCCATCGGGATTGTGCACGTATTCAAACTCGTCAATGACTTTGTCGATCGAAGCCAGGTCGTCGTTACCGGGCATAAAAAACAAGGAGATTTTACGTGGCCTGAGTTTTTCTTCTGCCAGGGTCAGCCATTCTCGCACACGCCGGCACATCTCCTGCTCGAACCGCTTACCCATTTTGTCCGGGTTGTTTTCAAGGTCGCGGGCTTCATCGGGCTCCAGGACAATGGGATAGAAACCTACGTTGTTGATCGTGCGTTTTAATCTTTCCAGGGCTTCTGGTGAATCGGGTTCTTCTTTACGGCCGAAGAGGTACCCAATGAAACGGCCTTTCCCTTGATGCACGATCGGGATCATAGCTTTTCCGGTCACGTCTCCACCGACGATCAACACGTTAGCCTGATACTGAAATGCCGCAGAGATAAATTTGCGAAAAAATGCTTCGGAACCGTGGAAATCTGAGGCGTATAAAAGGCGCGTCATCATCACTATTCTCTGCAAGCCTCCTGTTCGGAGTTGGATAAAATCTTCGCTTCCACCAGATGAATTCCCTTATGTAGGGGCGCAAGGGATTTGCGCCCCTACCGGTAGAGAGGGTTAAGGTCCTTCACTCTCCTTTGAGGGCAAGCCGATCGTCTTGAGACACTATGCTCTGGCATACCTTTGACGATCGGCCTCTGAGAGGATAGGTCGCCGGTTTATACTGGCGGCACAGATTTGAATGTCCAGTTGAGGTCGATGCCCTCTCGGCTCATGCGCACCGACCTGGCGACATAGAAGACAATAAACCCGCTGACGAAGAAACCGGCCAGCACCAGCAGGTTGCTCACGCCAATCCGCCCGCCAACCGCCGGATATAAGAAGGAGGCGATGATCATCCACACCAGGTAGGTTAAAGTGATCCCGCCGACAATGGTGATCACCGGCACTTTGCCAATCTTGCGCCTGACCATGGCAGAAGCATTCTCAAACAGGTCGGGTTTCAAGAATGGGAAGAGGGTCATCGCCAGTACCGGAACCAGCTGTGTCCATACGGCGAAGAAAACGAAGTTGAGCTGTGCGCCCATTACGCTGCCCAATGCAGCATCGATGACGCCAACCTCGGCGATGATGGTGATGATCAGGATGGCCCAGATGGGGCTGTGGAGTTTGGGGTGGATCCAGCAGACGGCTTCGGGGACCAGACGGTCAAAGGACCAGGCGAAGATGATTCGGCTGCAGTAGAAGAAATACGTCTGAGCCAGATTGATTAGCGTATAAACCCAGGCGATGGCGACAATTAAGATCAAGATGAAGCTGGGTTTGAGAATAGCAGCGTAGAACGTAATCCACGGCATGGTTGGACCGCCCGAATAGCCGGTGTTGCTCAAGTAGCTTTCGGCGGCGATCCACTCCAGGGGGACCAGACGCTGCAGCAAGATGGCCGCCAGGACGAAGATCGCCCAGGTGACGAGCAAGGATGACCAGCTACCGGCCAGGAGGGTCGACTCGGCTTGCTTGACCTCGCCGGCGAAAAACGTGGGGATGTAGTAGCCGTAAAAGATCCAGAAGCCCATGATCAACCCGGCCAGGGTCATGATGGCCACGTTCGGATTGGTGATCATGCCGTTGGCTTTCGCCAGGGCAATGCGGCCTTCGTAGCTGCCTGCCCCCATGAATTTATCCCAGGCGACCGGGAAGGCGTCTTTGGCGGCTGTGCCTAGCTGGAAGTAGAGGATCGCCCAGGCGATCAAGCCCAGAATGAAACCAACCTCCAGGATGCGGACGATCGTGCGGGTCGGGAGAATCATGGTGAAGAAGGTGATCACGGTGCAGATCGACCCGATCAGGATGATTCCAGTCGAAGTGACCGACCAATCCGCAAAGGCCAGCATGCTGGGATTATTCATGATGATCCCCATAGTGCGGGTCATCACGGGCAGCCCGGTCTTAGGGATCCAGGCGATGAGAGAGCCGGCAACCATGGCGCTGAAGATGACCAGAGTCCAGCTCGCGGCGAAGGCGAGGGGTGCGCTGAGGACACGGCTACCCAAGGTGTAGTCTGCCGCGGAGCGGGGCATGGTTGCGCCAATCGTAGCATACGTGTACGCATGGAACAGGCAGAAGAACATGGCAACGGTGAGCACGCCGATGATGCTGCTCCCCGGCCACACGCCGGCGACCCACGAGAAGGGGATCAATCCGGATGAGGAGAGACTGATGCAGTGAACACCAAAGACCATCGCTCCAAAAACCCCGATGGTCCGCACCAGACCGGAGCTTTTCCGGGCGTAGAGCTTTCGATCAGCTTCTGCTCCCGCGCTGGGAATTACTATATCAGCCATTGCAGTATCCTCCTTTTCCTTGAAAATATGCGAGAACCGGATCAGTAGGGCGAATAGAAATTAGGTTTATGGCAGACCTCCTTTCGAATAAATGTAGATTCCCTCCATCAAGCCCGGACCAGGGGAAGCTACAGCCGGTCTTGTTGTCGAGCAGATCGATACGTTGAGCTACCAAACCAGATCAGAATGAATACGGACGTAATCGCTTCTCAGGAAATCCTGAGCATACTGAACGGGCTCGTCATCGCCTTTGCGGAGGATCGTGCGTGTAACCATGAGCAAAGGGAATCCGTCCTCAACGCGCAGCTGTTGAGCGACGGTTTCACTGGCTGCAACGGCTTCGATGGTTTGCGAGATGTGAGCAAACTGGATGGAGTAACCTTCGACTAACAAGGTCAATATGGAAGTCTTTTCGAGGTCGTATTCTTCTAAATTGGGTAAACGGGAGGCAGGGAAAAAATAACGTTCCAGCACAAAGGGAATACGGTTGGCAAGGCGCAGCAGGATCACACGATAGAGAGGGTCGCCGATTTCTACAGCCAGGCGTTCGGAGAGGCGACGGCTGGCTGGCACCTGGCCAAACTCTAAAAGCTGGCTGGCGGTGGCGATGCCGCGCGTTTGCATGGCCTGTATGTAGCTGATCAGCTCGCGGGCATCAAAGGTCAGGCGAGGCTTGGCGACGTAAGTGCCGGATCCGTGACGGCGTTCCAGAAGGCCCTCGTTCACCAGCTCGGTGATCGACCGGCGCACGGTCATGCGGCTGACGCCCAGGTCATGGCTGAATTCCCGTTCCGAGGGCAGCTTGGTTTCAGGAGCCATCTGGCCAGAGAGGATCATCTCGGCGATGTACTCCTGAATTTGAACATAGAGTGGCTTGTTGAGGTTTTCAGTATCCAAAATCAGCTCTCCAGCGTGCAGGATGGTGCGTTTCTTGGATTAGCCACTAAATGGTTGGTGGTATAGTCTGACCGGTAAAGAACAGCCGAATAACCTTTAAAAATCCCCCTGGATATGCTTATTATAGATAGATTTACGCGAATTTCAAGGGGGTAAACTGGTATTTTGTGGGATTATCCCCGGAATCGTCTCAAAACCGGGTGGATTGCCCTATACCACTTTGCCAATTATATAGAGAAAATAAATGGAAATACCTAAAGTGGTTTGTGGTCATTCGACGACAACCAGGGTATGCAAAAGAAATTTCAAAGAGGGTAGAGTGGGTCTTTGTGTTTCTTGTGTTGCGCTCAGAGATTGAAAAATCCCCCTTGACAAACCCTCGATAAATTCGTAGAATATTCTTGTAATCGTTTTCACAGTTTGTATCTCGAAATGAAATTTTAGCTCTATTCTTGTAATCGATTACCATTTCGGTGAGTATGCTGGTTCCTTAGGATCTTGAAGGAACCAACCGGATGGACAGGAGCAAAGCCTGTATGGTGGTCAGTATCAGGGATGTTGCCCGCTTAGCGGGCGTATCGAGCGCGACCGTCTCCAGAGTGCTCACCCACAAACCGCACGTGCGCGAAGAAGTGCGCCAGCGGG
>JAMCRR010000021.1 GCA_023381565.1 Chloroflexota bacterium | reverse complement strand
GATCGGCCCAAACGGCGCCGGCAAGACCACCCTGATTCGAGCCATCAGTGGGCTGATCCCGATCCAGGCGGGGCGGGTGGCTGCCGATGGCCGCGATCTAGGGCAGCTATCACCATCCGAACGGGCTCGGATTCTGGCGGTGGTTCCCCAGGCGCGCAATCTGCCGCCGTACTTCACCGCCTGGGATACGGTTATGCTCGGGCGTACCCCGCACCTCAACTGGCTGGGACAGATCTCGCCCCAGGATGAGGAGCGGGCGCGCCAGGCTATGCAGCGCACCGACACCTACGCTTTGGCCGGCAGGCGTGTCGGCGAGCTTTCTGGGGGTGAGCAGCAGCGCCTGCTCCTGGCACGCGCTCTTACCCAGGGTGCACCCATCCTGCTTCTCGACGAGCCGACTGCTCACCTGGACCTGAAATATCAGGTGACCTTGCTCGATCTGGTGCGCGATCTGGCCCACCAGGACGGGCTGGCGGTCTTGATGGCGCTCCACGACCTGAACCTGGTGAGGCGCTGCGCCGACCAGGTGGCTCTGCTCGTGGGTGGAGAGCTCCAGGCGATGGGCACTCCCGAAGAGGTGCTCGAGCCAGAGCTGCTCAGCCGGGCCTACCACCTGCCACTGGTAGCGATACCTATGGGAAGCCACGGCAGATCGATTATCGTTCCGGAAGAAAGAAAATAACCGGAGTAAATTTAATTTGACAATAATCCTACGGTATGGTAGAATTTCTCACAAGATAAATAGATCGATTCCGGCCGGTTTTCTGGCCTGAGGTTTCAGTTTGATTTGATCCGAAGATATCTTTCGTGAAAGTCTACAAGCCAACCACAATTCCAGCCGGAGCAACATACAGGTTGGAATTTTTGTATTAAACGGTCCAGATGTTTACAGAGAAATCTTTTCTTAGTTATACTGGTTTTATAATTCGGCTGTAATTCACTGGTTCGATTAAAATTGATTATGGAATTATTTCTTTCTAAAAGTAAGGTAACTACCTCATGAAGAATCAAAAACTTCGCATCATTCCCTTAGGAGGTCTGGGGGAAGTCGGTAAAAATATGATGGCTTACGAGTACGGCGACGATATCCTCGTTGTCGACACCGGCATCATGTTCCCCGATAACGACATGCTGGGGGTCGATTACATCATCCCAGATTTTCAATATTTGTTAGACAAGGCGCAGCGGGTGCGCGGTATTATCGTCACCCACGGGCATGAGGACCACACCGGAGCGATCCACCATGTCCTCGAGCAGATCAACGCGCCGGTCTACGCCACACCGCTGACCCGCGGTCTCTTAGAGATCAAAATTGGGCGCAACGGTTTGAGCCATACCGCCGACCTGCACACCGTCCAGGCCGGAGACCGAGTCCAGATTGGCGCGTTCACGGTGGATTTCTTCCACGTCTGCCACTCCATACCCGACGCGGTAGGCCTGGGCATCGAAACCCCCGCCGGGCTGGTGGTGCATTCAGGCGATTATAAATTCGACCATACCCCGGTGGATAATTGGCCCACGGATTACGCCAGGCTGGCCGAATTTTCTGAGCGCGGTGTGCTGGCTTTGCTGGCGGATTCGACCAACTCAGAGCGCGCCGGCTGGACGCCTTCCGAACGCGTCATTGATGCAGCCCTGCGACCTGTTTTCGAGACAGCCTCCGGGCGCATCATCATCGCCACCTTTGCCTCCCTGATCTCGCGCATGCAGCAGGTCGCCAATGCAGCCCAAAAATATGGGCGGAAGCTGGCGTTCGTGGGCACCAGCATGACCGATAATGTCAAGATGGCGCGTAAATTAGGTTACCTGGATTTCCCCGAGAACCTGGTCGTCACCGTGGAACAAGCGCTGGGGATGAAAGATAAAGACATCGTCTTGATGTGCACGGGTTCTCAAGGAGAGCCTTCCTCCATCCTGGGGCGTCTATCCAGCGGGACAAACCGCCAATTCGACCTGAAACCGGGCGATACGGTGGTGATCTCCTCGCATCCCATCCCGGGCAACGAAGAGACCGTCTACCGAACGATCAACAGGCTCTTCCAGCGCGGTGCCAACGTCATCTATGAAGCCATCGCACCGGTGCACGTCTCCGGTCATGCCAGCCAGGAAGAGATGAAGCTGCTCATCCACTTGACCCGGCCGAAATTCTTTATCCCCATCCACGGAGAGCTGCGCCAGCTCAAGCAGCATGCCCACCTGGCGCGCCAGATCGGCATCCCCGAGGAGAATATTGCCGTCGTCGAGAACGGGCAGGTAATTGCCTTTGAAGAAGGCGAGATGCGCCTGGAAGAACGCGTTCCGGGCAGGTACGTCTTTGTTGACGGCGCCGGCGTGGGCGATGTGGGTCCGAGCGTGGTGCGAGAGAGAGAAGCTCTGGCACGCGACGGTATCGTCCTGGTCAGCCTGGCCCTCGACAAGAAAACCGGCTGCCTGCAAAACGAAGCGGAGGTCATTACCCGGGGCTTTATCCGGGTTGACGAAAACGGTGAGCTGATCGCCAACGTCAAACAGCGCATCGCCGAATCCGTAACCCGCGCAAACGGCAACCTGCAGGCAGACGTCGAACAGATGGTGAAATCATACCTGTATAACGAAACCAAGCGCCGCCCAACGGTCTTCGTCACCGTCAGCAGGACGTAAAATAAGCCACAGATCAACGCAGATCGATACAGATTAGAAGAAAGAAAAGCAGGTCATATGAATCGACCTGCTTCTCTTTTTTCGAAATCCGGTCTGCTTTTATCTGTGTTGATCTGCAGAAAGATTATTTAATTCCCTGGGTGAATGCCAGCGAGGTGTAGACTACCAGCAGCGCCAGGGTATTGTTGAAGGCGTGAATGGCGATCGGGGCCCAGATAGAGCGGTAGCGCTCGTAAACTAGCGCATTCACAATGCCCAAGACGAAGCTGCTGACGACGACCGCCAATGCATCGGCATGCCCGATGGCAAAAATCGCCGAGCTTATCAGGACGGCAGTCCACAATCCAAACCGCTGCCTGAACCAGCCGTAAATCGCGCCCCGAAAGAATAGCTCTTCGGCAATTGGCGCAAGAATCCCGGCCATAACCAGGGTTACCAGGAAAGCACCCCAGGTAAACCCACCGGGGACGATGACCTCCAGGCGCGCGCTGTCAACCAGGTTCTGTAAATTCCCCGAGACCAATAATTGCACGACCAGAGCCAGAATCGTACGGATCGGTAAAAACAGGATGGTGATCCCAACCGCCAGCGCCAGGTAGCTCCAGTGCCATACAGGTGGAGCAAACCCGATCGTTTTCCATGAGAGGAGGCCGCGGCGAACGCCAACCACGTAGACCGTGCCGGTGAAAATGCTGATGTTCAACGCGTAGATCGTAGCACTCGCCAGCAGGGAGGGCGATTTCAACACGCCCCGCAAAGCCAGGCCGGCTGCAATGAAAAGCCCAAATCCAAGCAGAATATATAATATCAGGTCCAGCCACGAGGGTGGCGCCGGGTTTTCAGGTTGAGAACCAGGAATATCCATAGAGATCCAATAGAGTACTAAGGTTTTATCGGTTGCATTGCCGCAAGACCGGCGCGGAAGTCCTTACACCTGAGTCTGCAACCTTCCCCGGTATCTCTTCTCGACCTGTAAATAATACACCACAATGAAACCAAGCAGCGAAATCGCTCCAAAGATGAAAATCCAGGTCAGCGGTTCACCTGGCCTGAGATCTCTCCAGGCGCGGGCCACCCCCAACAAAGCCAGCCCCAGAAATACGGCGGTCGTCTCCAGCAAAATGCGCACCGCCGTCCAGCGGCGGTCGTGGGCGATACCCATCGCCATCACCCCCACCCCCGCAAACAGGGCTCCCAGGATTCGCGCCGTGACTGTTTCTAGATTCCAGGGCCAGATTTCAGCCACTGCCCCGGGGATAAGATAAAGCAGCGCCGCGGCACCCAGACAGAGAACCCCCAGAAGATTGAATATCTGGGCTGTCTTCCGATCCAGCAGGATCTCTTGAATACCGGGAATACGAGGGTCAGTCGACCGGTTGCGGATCCACACCAACGGGACAATCCAGGGAGTCACCGTGAAAAGAACCATCCACATTACAAACCAGGTATGCTCGTAGTTGAAAGCATCCCATTCCACAAAAGTCTCAGCCAACGCCAGGATCGAGAAGGTGGCTGCCGGCAGAAACCCCAACCCAACCACGTGCCACTGCCGGGCCAGGTAAACCCGGCTGAAGAAGTAAAATCCTGCCCCACAGGCTGCTCCAAGCACCAGAACGGCGACACGGGTGTGAATATCCCAGGCAAACATCGATGCTGATTCATCAGGCCAGATCGTTAAGGCGATGAAACCGGCCAGGAAGAAAGTTGTGATCCAGATAGCCAGCCAACGGGTTTCAGGCAAGATATGGTCGTCGTGTGCGATGTGGATGCGAAAAGACCGAATGACCGTCAACCAACCCCATATTGATCTTTTGCGTTTCATGTTTTCCCCCACTTCAACTACATTTAAAGTACAACCAAATACCATTCATACGATTGAATTTTCGCCTTTTATTCACCAATAATGAGCAGGAAACAAGCAAGCCTCCCCCAATTAACCCTGGAGCGCAGGCCGGTCTACCACGCCTGCCCGGCGATGCAGAGCCGGGATGCGCTGAGCCAGCCAGGCGAGCCCATCGATCCCCCATCCCACCGGTCCGAGAGCGCTGCGCATGGAGGTATAGCTGCGACTACCCTGCGCCCATTCGGCCAGAAGCTCCCAGGCACCGGGAGCATAGCGTAAGAAGGTCATCGCCAGGGTGGGGACCAGGTTGAGCGCTTTACACAGATGGTCGGCGAAGCGGTATTCCTTACCCAGTCCTTGCTCGATTTCATTCTGATAGCCAGACAGATCGCTGGTACTACCATCCAGGTAAGCCAGCACAGCGTTTGAGGCCGCGATTCCGCTGGAAATCGCAGCAAAAATACCTTCTCCAGTAAACGGGTCGACCAGGCCGGCTGCATCTCCGACCAGGAGGGTGCGCTGCTGGAAGAGAGGCGCTCCCGGTGTGCGCACAGGCAGGCGGTAGCCGCGCACTCCCTGCAGATGCTGTGCGTCGAAACCATAGAAGCGAGCCAGACGAATCAGCTCGCCGCGCAGCCGGGAGGCGGCGCCCCACCATCCATAGACGCCCAGGTTGAGGTGATCGCCCTTGGGGAATATCCACCCGTACCCGCCGGGTGGCAACCCAAGATCGATGCCCATCGTATCGGCCCACTGCTGCGGGAATAACCCACGCGGGAAGAAATTTCCCTCCAGGCCGACCAGCATGCGCCTGGGCTGAGCGATCCCCGCCAGACGGGCAGTCAGGCCGTTCATACCATCTGCAGCCACCAGCACGTTACCGGTATAAAGCTCACCGCCGGCTTTCACGAGTATCTCTCCGGCGGTGATATCGACCGCCTGCAGCCCGGTTTCCTGGCGCAAGACGGCTCCGGCTTCAATGGCACGGCTTACGAGGAAATCATCGAACCGGCTGCGCTGAGTCATATACGCCACCGGGTGCGAAGAGTATTTGGTAAACCTGGCCGATTGGCGCAAGCTAAAGCAAATGTTAGAGACCGTGCGCTCGACTACCGGATCTAAATCAAAAGAAAGTAGCCGTGCTGTATGCACGTTCACCCCGCCCCCACAGGGTTTTTCGCGCGGAAATTTCGCCTTATCCAACAGCAGTACAGATAATCCGCTCTCCGAGCACCTGCGGGCTACCGTACTTCCCGCCGGACCAGCGCCTACAACCAGCACATCATAACGCACGAACTCTCTCCTATCGATATCCCTTCTATACGATAGTCTATCACAAAAAGAACGCCAGGTAATATTGAATTCGGGTCAATATTATCATATAATCAGACATAATCTGAGCTTTATTTCATTCAAAAATGAGCTCGATGAATATGGATTGTGTCTCTTTTATATAGAGAGGTCAACGATTTCAAATTATAGTGGTGATAATGGTAGCGGTCATAGGGCTGCAGGGAGATGGAAAATGGGTTTAATCTATGCTGTTGTGGTAATTGTTGGATTGCTGTTTACGGCGCTCGCCCTTTTGAGCATGACTTCGAAACAGTGAATCTTCCGCCAGAATAATTCTTCCCTGCAACTGGTTTATTCTCTGTAGAATCTAGAGAAGTCCAATATTTAGCAGGCGAGGTCGGGGGGAATTTCGCTTTGGAAGCCGTTTTTTCGGCTCCAAACTTGGGCATTCCGCAAACAATAGGTTGGGTTCCAGGATTTAAAAGGTAGCAGCGACGACTTCACTCCTTTCGACGGTGAGTACGGCTTGCCGATTGTTGTTCGTTAGGGGCGAAGTTCGTGTTCAGATTCTGGCATCCCAGCAGCACCCCTGCCCCCCGATATCCTGTTAGAATTAGAGGCAGGGCAGCGCGATCGTCTCACCGCTCCGTCATGTTCATTCTCTATTGGCGCTGCCATGGAACAACAGGAGGTTGAGCTTTGTTGAAAGTTCTCTTCATCGGCGGAACAGGGGTGATCAGCTCGCAATCGACCCGGCTGGCAGTCGAACGCGGCATCAATCTGACCCTCTTCAACCGGGGTCGCGCCAGCCGATCCATCCCACCCGGCGTGCGTCTCTTGCGCGGCGACATCCGGGACATCGAGACTACCGAGGTCATGTTGGGTGGGGAAACCTGGGATGCGGTCGTCGATTGGGTGGCGTATACCCCTGAACAGGTCTCAGACGATATTCGCCTTTTCCGCGGCCGCACCGGGCAGTATGTCTTCATTAGCTCGGCTTCCGTATATCAGACTCCTCCTTCCTTCCTGCCGATCACCGAATCCACCCCCCTGGTGAACCCGTACTGGCAGTACTCGCGTTTGAAGATTGCCAGCGAAGAGCGCCTGCTGCGCGCCTACCGGGCCGAAAAATTCCCGATGACGATCGTGCGCCCTTCGCACACCTACGACGAAACCCTCATCCCGATCCACGGGCGCTACACGGTGATCGACCGGATGCGCCGCGGCGAGAAGGTGATCGTGCACGGCGACGGGACCTCGCTGTGGGCCCTCACTCACAGCTCCGATTTCGCCAAAGGCTTTCTCGGCCTGCTGGGCAACTCGCATGCCATCGGCGAGACTTTCCACATCACCTCAGACGAGCTGATCACCTGGGACCAGATCTATCTGGACCTCGCCCAGGCTGCGGGCGTGGAAGCCAACCTGGCCCATATCCCGTCAGAAGTGATCGCTGCTTACGACCCAGAATGGGGCGCCAGCCTGCTCGGCGATAAGACTTATAGCAAGATTTTCGACAACACCAAAGTGAAACGACTCGTACCCGATTTCTCTGCCGCCATACCTTTCTCGCACGGAGCACGCGAGATTATCGCCTGGTACGACGCAGATCCTGCTCGCCGGGTGGTAGACGAATCCTTCAACCAGCTTACCGAACGCATTCTCCTCGCCGCAGCGCAGTCCTGGCCGGCGAAGTGAGGATTCTTCAAATGGCGCTTAAACAGCCGCTGATCTCTCTTGCCGATTCACTGCAACCCCTGCAGGAAGCCTTTAACCAGGACACGCAGCACAAGCGCCTGCTGGTGCTGGTTTCACCAACCTGAATGGAATGTTTGCAGGGCGCTCGGGCGGCGTCCAAAGCCCTACAGCTGGCCAGGAAGACCGGACCGGTTGGTGCATTTGTCGTCTGGATCCCCATGCTCCCCGAAGACAGCCCGCCGGCGGCCCAGCTTTCTGCCGCAGAGATCTTCGCTACCACGCCTGCGCTGCAGTTTTACGACCCCGAGAAACGCGCCGGTCGAGAAATCGCTCGCAGCCTGGGTTGGGAAGGCGTTACCGGGTGGGATATGTACCTGATTTACGCCCCCGGATCACTATGGACCCAGATACCACCTCAGCCGGAGGCCTGGTCGCACCAGCTTATCAGCAGCCGCATGGTCGAACCTGAGCATTACCATACCGGTGCCAACCTGGATGCAGCGCTCCTGGGCGGTTTGATGCTAACCACCCGCTCATCTCCAAAGGATGGGGATCTTCGCCATGATGGTTAAAGATCTCTACCGCAGCTTCGCCGAGCTGACCCAGAACGAGCGCGAAGAGGTAGATTACCGGCGTTTCATCCAGGAGAAAAATTCGCCGGTAACGGTGATCGCCCTGCACGGCGGCAGCATCGAGCCCGGCACCGCAGAGCTGGCGCGCGCTATTGCCGGCGATGATTTTTCGCTGTATGTTTTCGAAAGCCTGAAGCCAATCGGGGACAACAAAATGCACATCACCAGCTACCGCTTCGACGATCCCCTCTGCCTGCGGGTGGTTGCCCGTGCGCAGACGGTGGTTGCCATTCACGGGTGCCAGGGCCATGCCGGGCGGGTCTTTGTGGGCGGGCTGGATGAGAAGCTGAAATCCGAAGCCATCTCCGCGCTGCAGCTTGCGGGGTACACGGCGTGCGAAGATCTCAGCCACCATGCCGGCAAGTACCACCGCAATATCTGCAACCGGGGGATCACCGGGAAAGGGCTCCAACTCGAAATCGATACCACCCTGCGTCGCAAAATGTTTCATGACGACGCCGGTTCAGATCTCGGATCCCCTACACATGATTTCACGCTTTTTACAGCTACCCTGCGGGAGATTCTTTTGAACCACATGGATAATGCGGATATCCTGCTGGGTGGCGATGCGCCACAATCCTGACCGGGCAGACATCATAGTCAGTCGTCCGCGCCCCTGGCGGGCGCAGTAGATAGACGCCAACCGCCCAATTGCACCAGGCGCTCCTCTTGACATCCCTCCAAACCATTATTATAATAATATTTATTATTCAATAAATATTGAATAATGTCGCATTATTGAATATGTCGACTATCCTGCTCATCAATAGCTCCAATGCCATGGACCAAACCCTTCTCCTAACCAACCTCGATCAAGTCAAAGCCCTGGCAGACCCTCTCCGGCTGCGCATCCTGGAAATATTGGCCGGGCAGCCGCAGACCACCAAACAGGTCGCCCGGCAGCTGGGTGAAAAGCCTACCCGACTGTACCATCACGTCGAGCTGCTCGAAGATGTGGGTCTCGTGCGCCTGGTCGAAACGCGGCCGAACCGCGGCACAATCGAAAAATACTACCAGTCGGTGGCGGCCAGCTTCATCCTGGATTACCGGTTGTTTCAAGGAGAGCCGCAGGCTCAAGAAGCCCTCCAGGCGCTTCAGGAGCCCTATCTCAACCTGATGGGCCTGCTGCGTCCGGGTATGCAGCCTCACGCTGCCCCTCCGGCGGATGTCGACGCATCTCGAGCAATGCTGCTCGCCCAGATGGTCTTGCACGCCTCTCCAGAAAAGATCAAGGAGCTGGTTAGCCGTCTGAAAGAATGGGCCGAAGACTGCCGGGCAGCCAACGACCCGCAGGAGGAAGCCACCTACGGCGTGGTGGCTGCGTTCTACCCACTTGCCATGGATCGCGCATCAACAAAACCCAAACCTTAACCGCAGAGATCACCGAGAACCCACAGAAAAAACCTATTTTAGGTCTGTATGTTCTCTGAGCACTCTGTGGTGAGATATCGATTATGAGCCTCACCGTCGAACAAAATCGCAGCGCACTCGCGGCACTGCGCATCCCAAATTTCCGCAAGCTCTGGATCGGTCAAACCATCTCTCAGGTGGGGGATGGGCTGGCCAGTCTGGCGCTGATCATCGTGATCAATCAGGTCTCCGGCTCGACTGCCGCGCTGGCCGGGATCACCATCGCCATCGCCTTACCGCAGCTCATCTTCGGCCTGCTGGCAGGGGTGTACGTCGATCGCTGGGACCGCCGCCGGGTGATGATCGCTTCAGATATCTTGCGTGGCCTGCTCGTGTTGGGAATGGTATTTATCCGCCGGGCCGATCAGGTATGGATATTCTACATTCTTGGCTTTGCCCAGGCAGCCGTCAGCGCCTTCTTCGATCCGGCTAAAACCGCGCTCCTCCCGCAGATTCTGGATCGCGATACGCTCCTGGCAGCGAACTCCCTATCGCAAGCCATGCGTGCGGTGACAATGGTCATCGGTGAATCCCTGGCGGGCGTTCTGGTCGGTCTGGCAGGGAACGGATGGCCGGCATTTACCCTGGACGCGCTCTCATTCTTTGTCTCGGCTCTGTTTATCGCTCGCATGGTCCTGCCGGCCTGGACGGGAGCAGGCGTCTCCGGCGGAAGCACCCGCGGCACCCTGGAGATGCTCTCCGAAGGGCTGCAATTCATCTTCGGCAGCCGCTTATTGATCGGGCTGGTTGTCACCATGATGGTCACTATGCTGGGCATCGGCGCACTGAACGTCCTTTTCGTCCCCTTCCTGACCCGCGATCTGCAGGTGCCAACCGCCTGGTTAGGCGTGATCGGCGCCAGCGAGGTGGTCGGAATGGTGCTGAGCAGTGCTCTGGTCTCCACTTTCGCCACCCGCTTGAAAACCGGCCAGATCTTAGCCCTGGGCGTGCTCGGGGTTGGCGCTTTCACCGAGCTGGTCGCTTCAGCGCACAGCGTCATCCTGTTTCTGATTGCCATATTTGGGGTTGGCTTGTTCATGTCGCCCATCCAGGCGGCCTCGGCGACTCTCCTGCAGCAGAACGTCCCAGCAGAGAAGCGCGGCCGCGCAGCCGGAGCCTTAAGCACCGTCATGTCTCTGGCAGCCGTCTTATCGATGGCCTACGGCGGCGTCTTAGGGGGGATCGCCGGCATCCGCCTGGTATTTTTTATTTCTGGGGGGATCATCCTGATGGCGGGCGTGTTGAGTGCTTTCATGATCTCAAAGTAACCGCGTTGCAGGATGAGTTGCCTGCAGACCCGTGAAACCTCCTTCCCTTAAATAAAAATCATCTTTCCGCCCCTCCAACCGGCGCCCAGCGCTGTAAGAACTGCAGGAGCAGCTTGTTGAAAAACTCGGGGTTATCGAGGATGGCGAAATGGCGCGCTCCTGGAATGACAACGTACTGGCAGTTAGGCTCGCGCTTCGCCCAGCGAGGTGCGATCCTGGCAATATCCCCCATCTTATCTTCATCGCCGTGCACCAGGAGCAGGGGAGCCGTGATCGTGTAATCCGGTTCGTAGTGCAGGCATTTGGCTGCGGCATCCATCAGGGCAATATAATGGTTCTTCGTAAGCATGGAGTAGGCTTGAATCGTGTATTCCTGCACGGCTTTCTGGCGAGAGGCATACGAAAGCGAGGTTTTTTTCAGCGCCTCATAGGAGAACAAACTCATCAGCATGGGTGAGATGCGCAGCAGCCACCGCTCGTACGCGTTGTGCTCCCAGGTGATGCAGGTGCCGTCGGCGATGACCAGAGCCTGAACCCGTTCGGGATGGCGGAAGACGAGCTCCTGGGCAATGTAGGTCCCATTGGAATGCCCCACGAAAATGGCTTTCTCATAGCCCAAACGGTCGACCAGAGCCAGGACATCTTCTACCGCCAGCGGAATAGAGAATCCCTCCCCCGCCGGCTGCGATTTGCCGTGACCGCGCACGTCCCAGGTGAGCACGCTGTATTGATCGACCACCGCCGGCCAGGATTTATCCCACGAGCGGTGGTCGACGCACAGGCCGTGGGTGAAAACGACCAGCGGCGCTCCTTCCACCCGGTTGAACCAGTAATGAATCGGGCAGCCCAACCGCTGATAGATATATTCTTGTAGCAGGGTGTGGGTCATCGGAAGCTCCTTGAATCGCCATCCTTCGCAGCCAGAACATCATTATATAGCCAATAGAGGGGCAGGTCTTGTGCCGGCCCAACCCGGGGCGCCCCTACGTGTGAATTGGATGTGGATGAAAATCGATTAACGTGGTCAGATCATGAATTACTTCGTGGATTGATACCCTGGTAAATGATCTGTATGATTCCGTGTCCTCTCCGCTAATTCTGCCGGTATATCTTCCCATTTCTCAAATCATGCACAGCATCCATATGGCTGAGAGCAGCCTGGTGATGGGTAATCAACAGGACCGCGCGCCCGGGAAAGACCTCGCTGTAAAGCGCCTCCATCAGGCGGGCTTCATTCTGGGCGTCCAGGTTGGCAGCCGGTTCATCCAGAATCAACAGAGGCGCATTCCGCAGCAGCGCGCGGGCTACCGCCAACCTGCGGGCCTCGCCTGCGCTCAAGCGCAGACCCTGCTCGCCGATCCAGGTGTCGTAACCCTGCGGCAGGCGTTGGATGAGATCCTCGAGCTGCGCCCGGTGGGCGGCCTCTTCTATTTGCGCCTGCGCCGCTTGTGGGTTGCCCAATAGCATATTTTGGCGAATGGTCCCATTGAACAGATGCGTGGATTGAGAAATTACGGCGATCCGGCTGCGCAGATCATCCAAATCCCACGTGCGCAGGTCCCTCCCCTCCAGATAAATCTCTCCCTCCTGATACTCCCAGAACCGCAACAGCAGGCTTACCAGCGTTGTCTTCCCGGCGCCGCTTGCTCCCACCAGTGCGACCTTCTGACCGGGGAGCAGCTCCAGGTTGAGCCCGTCCAGGACCGGCCGGTCGGGCGCCTCCGGGTAGGCAAAACGCAGGTTCCTCACCGAGAGAATGGCGCCTTTGCCATCGGCTTTAACTCCTGCTGAAGCAGGCCTCAAACCCTGCCCGGTGTCAACCAGGCGAAACAGCCGCCCGGCTGCCGCGAGGCTGCTTTCCAGGAACTGCATGGCCAGCGGCAGAGGCTGCACCGCCTCGAAGGCGGCCAGGCTGCCCAGGACGAGCGCCGCCAGGTAGACACCCTGCACCTGCCCGCTCCTGACCAGCGGGACGGCCACCACGAGCACCGCTCCCGCGCCCAGACCCGAGAGCAGGGTTGAAAATCCGCCGTGTAGCCCCCGGATCCAGGCCTGCGCGGCCTGCGTTCGGCCGTACTGACTGTCGAGGAGTCGCAGCTTTTGCACCTGGGCATCTTCCTGGCCGAACGCCAGCAGGTCGGCACACCCCTGGAAGGTATCGACCATGGCTGTCGAGAGCTGCGCCTGGATGGCCCTCTGGCGAACCGCAGAGGTGCGGCTCATCCTGCGTACGGCCAGCGGCAGCGCCAAACCGGCCAGCAGCAGGAAGAAGGCCAGCGCCAAACCCAACCAGAGGCTCATTGATGTGAGCAGTAAAACCGCTCCCGCTGCAACCAGCAGCGCCACCAGCGCAGGCGAGAGCACACGTACGTAGAAATTCTGCAGCGTCTCGATATCGGCGACCGCTATACTGAGCAGGTCTCCGGAATGGAAGCTGATCAACCGGGCCGGCGCCAGCGGCTCGATGCGCCGGTAAAACCAGGTGCGCAGGTTTGCCAGCACGCTAAGCGTGACCCAGTGGGAGGACAAACGCTCCAGATAGCGGAAAACCCCGCGCGCAATCCCGAAGAAGCGCACCCCGACGATCGCCGTCTGCAAAACGGCGATCGAAGGCAGCAGAGCTGCAGCCGAGATCAGGTAGGCAGCCACTGCCATCAGCCCGATCCCGCTGGCGATGGCGCCCATTGCGCAGAGAACCGCCAGGGCGGCCATGCCCTTGAATGGCGAAATAAATCCCAGCAGCCGCTTAAAAGTCGTGATCATCATCCACCCAGGCCGGCCTCCAAAAGCTTGCAGTAGGCGCCCATCTGCGCCTCGAGCTGGCTGTGCGTTCCAGATTCCACCACCCGCCCCCCTTCCAGCACCAGGATCTTATCCGCCTGGCGCACGGTTTCCAAACGGTGCGCGATGGTGAGCACGGTGCGCCCTTCTGCCAGCCGGTCGACGATGCTCTGGATGCGCCCCTCGAGCTCGGGGTCCAGATGTGCCGTGGGTTCATCCAGGATCAGGATGGGCGCCTGCTTCAAGAACGCCCGCGCTAAGGAGAGACGCTGCGATTCGCCGCCGCTCAGGCGGGTCCCTCGCTCGCCAATCACCGTATCGAAGCCATCGGGGAGACGGTGCACAACCTCATCCAGGGCTGCCAGGCAGGCGGCGCTCTCTATTTCCTCCCTGCTGCAATTCGGGCGAGCCAAACGCAGGTTGGCGTCCAGGGTATCGTTGAACAGGTACGGGGTTTGCGGCGCCCAGGCGATCTGCCGGCGCCATTCCTGCGCCGAAATTTCCGCCAGATCGACCCCGTTTACGGTAATGCAGCCGCCTGTGGGGAATGAAAAACCCAGCAGCAGCCGGGTAAGCGTGCTTTTCCCCGCGCCGCTGGCGCCGACCAGGGCAATCCTCTGCCCGGGGGAGATCTCAAAGGATACATCCCGCAAAGCGGGGATTTCGCTGCCCGGGTAGGTGTAGCCGACACTTTCAAAGTGGATCGTCCAGGGCGCAGCCGGCAGGTTGGAGCGTGCCGGTCGAGATACGGGCAGGGGAGTTTTCAGGATCTGTTCGATCCTGCGGGCAGCAGCCACCCCGGCCTCGCCGGCGTGAAAGCGCCCGCCCAGAGTGCGCAGGGGCAGATAAAATTCCGGAGCCAGCACCAGAAGAAAGAGCGCCTGTTCGTAACCCAGCCTGCCGCCCAGCAGCCGCAGGCTGATCTCAACTGCCACAATGGCCGTGCTCAGCGTGCCGACCATCTCCAGGACCAGCGCCGAGAGGAACGTGACGCGTAGAACGCCGAGGGTGGCATCCCGGTAGCGTCGGCTGATCTGTCCGACTACTGCAACCTGGTCCTTGCTGCGCCCCAGCTCCTTGAGCGTGGTTAACCCCTGAAGGGTGTCTAGAAAATGAGCGCTCAGGCGGCTGAGCACCTGCCACTGCCGCCGGGTAAGGGAAGCGGAGGCGCTGCCGATCAGGTACAGGAACAGGGGGATCAGCGGGGCGGTCAGCAGGAGGATCGCGCCGGTCAGCGCGTCGAGAGGAAAGACGAAGCTTAGGATGGTGATCGGCACCAGCGCGGCCAGGGCGAGCTGTGGGAGATATTGCCCGAAGTAGGCTTCCAGCGCTTCCACCCCTTCCAATGCGGTGAGGGCCAGTTCTCCGGTGCGCTCCTGGCGGGTGAAAGCGGGCCCCAGAGCCAAAAGCCGTTCGACCAGTGAAAGCCGCAGGCGGGTTTTTACCCCGGCTGCCACGGCATGCGCGCTGATTTCTGCTGCCAGCGCCGCGACCGCCCTGCCAACCAGGACCGCCAGCAGAAGCTCCAGCATGGGCAGGACCTCCGCCAACCCCTGTCCAGCCAGAAAGACGCGTGTAATCACGCGGCTCAGCAGCCATGCCTGGCTGACGACCAGGATCCCACTGATCCAGCCAATAAAAATAGTTAATAAGATAGACCTGGGAAACGGGCGGAGCGCCTCGTTGGCCGGTGCGCCGCCTGCTAAGGGAGATACGGGACGACCTCCTGGCTGAACCAACCCTTTTCCCCCTTTGCCACCCGGCGTACGGCCTCCACGATCTTGTGCGGGGGTTCATCTTTGATCAGGTAGCCAGAGGCGCCATTTTCGAGCACGGTTTTCACGTAATACCGGTCGTTGTAGGCGCTGAATGCCAGGATAGAGACCGGCGTTTGGCTGCCGTGCAGCAAATTTGAGACTTCGATCCCGTCGATTCCGGGCAATTCCATATCCAACACCAGGACGTCCGGCTGCTTTTCTTGCACCAGAAAAAGCGCATCTTCGCCGCAGCCAGCTTCCCCTACCACCTCGATATCATCGCAACGATCCAGCAGCCGCCGGATAACCGTCCGGAACGGAATGTAATCATCTGCCAGGACCACGCGGATCAATTCCATAGCGTTACCTTTATGGATACCAACGAAGTTCTTAGCTAAACCGCCCGCAACATACCGGGGCAAGAGTTATTTACCGATAATCTACAGGAGTGCATTCATTTTGCCATGAATCAGTGGATCTGTCCAGTTTATTCCGGGTGGCGGGCCGTTAATTTTCCAGGTTCTCCCCCTCCTTGGGGATGACCCTCCGCGATCCTATGATGGCCGAAGCACGAATTCCAGGAATTGATTAAAATTGCGATAATGATAGGTTTTTTTACCTGACAATTTGATAAAATTAGACCAGGTACAGGGGTCAAGAATAATTGGTAGGTAAGGATGGAGAAAGAAATACCCAAAAAAACACACTCTCAGCCCGGCACTAGAAAAACCAGATCCAACCTCTGCCAGAATCAGCCTCGATCTATCGATCCAGAGGACCATGAACCGGAGCTGGATTACACCAAACTGCGCAAACACCAATCCATCGGGGAAAATTCGAACCCGGTACAAATCGACGAGGATGCGCTTTTATCGGCTTCTGGTGTAGAGGCTCTGCTCGACAGCATTGCAGAGCCTGTTGCCATCTACAATGCCGCCGGGATTCCTCGCCGCACCAATCAGGCTTCGGTCGATATGTTCGGGTTTGACCTATCCGGGCACGACCGGGCGTCTCTGGCATCGCAGCTCTCCTTACGTTATCCAGATGGCAGCCAGCCTGACCCTGAAGTCTTTCCCGTCACCCGGGCGCTGCGCGGCGAAAAGGTCAAGGGTGAACAATTTTTATTTACCAACCCCCGGGGCGAAGACTACATTGTCATCGTCTCGGCCAACCCATTTTTTATCGACGGTCGCCTGGTGGGGGTTGTTGTCGTGTGGTCCGACATAACGCAGATTAAACGCGCCGAAGAGGCCGTGCATAAAGATGCCGCTCGGGCGAGTGTGCTGGCGGCTCTCTCGCAGTCCTTCGCCGAAGCCGGGCTGTATTTTCCCGCCGTCCTGAGCACAATCTCGCAGGCAATCGCCGAATCCATCGGCGGCGCCTGCATCATCCGCATGGTCTCCGACGACGGATTGTGGCTGGACCCGGTTGCGGTGCACCACACCAACCCAGAAGCGCTCGCATCGATCCGTAAGACGCTGCGCAGCGCACGCCAGCGCGTCGACGAAGGACTTGCTGGGCGCGTTTTCCAAAGCGGCGAACCCCTGGCCATCCTGGAAAATGAAATCCCCAACCTGGAACCCATGATCCATCCCGAATTTGCGCATTGGATTGAACAACATCCCGTCCAAAGCGTGCTCTTCGTCCCGCTGCGCGTCCAAGACCACCGTCTGGGAACCCTGAGCGTACTCTACCCGTACACCCAGCGGCCCAGCTCCCATGCTGCAGAAGACCAGTTTTTTATCCAGGACCTGGCAGACCGCGCCGCCCTGGCTATCGAAAACGCCCGCCTGTACAGCCTGGAAGCACAGCGCTTGCGCGAGCTGGATGCCCTGCACACAGCCACAGCCGCTCTCCTGAGCACCCTCGACCTGGATACCTTGCTGACCCAGATTCTCGATTCCGCCCAGAACGCCATCCCAGCCGCCGAGAAGGGCGCTCTACACCTGGTTGCTCCCGAGACCGGCAGGCTGCAGATCCGCGCCGTCTTCGGCCTCAGCGACCCGCGCATTCAGAGGTTTGTGCTGCACCACAGCACAGATTCCGCGGCACGGGCCGTCAGGGAGCGCCGTCCTTTGCTGATCCGCGATCTGCCGCCGGACCCGCCTGGGAAGGCCGAGGCCTCGGACGCCGGGCGCCGGGCAGTGCGTTCGCAGATCGTGGCCCCCCTGATTTTGGAAAATGATGTGTTGGGCGCCCTTTCGTTAAGCTCTTCGCGGCTGGCGGCATTCGATGAGGCCGACCTGCGCTTGCTGGTCAGCTTCGCGGCGACGACCACGGCGGCCATCCAGAACGCCACCCTGCACGCCGAGGTACAGCGCAGCGCCATCACCGATCAGCTCACCGGACAGTACAACCGGCGTGGATTTTTCGACCTGGGCAAGCGTGAGATTGAACGCTTCCACCGCTTCGGCCGCCCCCTTTCACTGATCATGCTGGACGTGGACCATTTTAAACGGGTGAATGACACCCTCGGCCACGCGGCCGGTGATGCCGTGCTCCACGATGTTGCGAACCGCTGCTGTGCTCAGGTGCGCCATGTGGATATTGCCGGCCGGGTGGGCGGCGAGGAGTTCGCCATCCTGCTCCCCGAGACCGACTTGCACACTGCCGGGGAAGTGGCCGAGCGCATCCGCCGGGCGGTGGCTGAGCAGCCCTTCGACACCGGACGAGAGCCGATCTCCCTAACCGTCAGCCTGGGGGTAGCCCCAGCCCTGCCCGACACGCAGGACGTGGCCAGCTTGCTGGACCGGGCCGACGCTGCACTGTACGTCGCCAAACGGAAGGGTCGCAACCGGGTGGAGGTAGCCTGAGGGGGAAAATTCTCCTTGACACTCACCCCTCTTGCGTTATAATACCTGCGCATTCCTCGATAGCTCAATTCGGCAGAGCGGGCGGCTGTTAACCGCTAGGTTCCAGGTTCGAGTCCTGGTCGAGGAGCCTGGAAATTCCTGCACCCCCTGGCAACGCCGGCCAGGGGGATTTTTATCAGAAGGTTCCAGGTCCCCGCAGGGGGATGGTATTCGAGTCCTG
>JAMCRR010000179.1 GCA_023381565.1 Chloroflexota bacterium | reverse complement strand
AACGAACGGTGTACCACGCTGGGGGGGCAGCAGACCCTGTGTTCCGGCAACAGCCAGCCCGAGCAGGGTCAGGGCTGAGATCACACCCGTGATGATTCCCGCTTTTTCATTCAGAAGGAGCCCCGCAATGAGGATGATCACCAGATACGCGATATCCACCGTGGGGGCACGGATGCCTCCTTCTGTAATTGCCAGTCCCGTAACCAGCGCCCAGAGCACACCAACCAGGGCCATACTGGCCTGGGATACATAGCCGCGGCGCGATATAGCCAGCAGGACCAGGCTGGTGATATCAACCACGCCGATGAAGAAAAGCCAGCGCAGGGCATTCCCGGGGAGGATAAAAAGCTCGATGACGCTCTCCAGGGTAAAACTCAACGCGACGATACCCAGGACCAGCCAGAGCAGCCGGACCTGTTGGGTTTGTCGTTCGTCATCAAAATGGGGCAGGTGAAACAGATAACGCATAGGGGTCTCCTGGTGCGAATGAGGAGCGTTATCCTTGACAAAGAAGAGATATGGAATATATTTTATCATATACAGAAAAGTTCGAAGTAGATATGGCACAACAATACGCGATAGCTGAAATGTGGGCCGCAGACCAAAGGTTGTTCCATGCTCTTCAAGGATTGGGGGTAAACTGGGTCTATTGAATATAAAATAACCATCGACGGCAAGTTGTCAAAGAGGGTTACTCCATTGCCCGATGGTCAATCAAGGAGATGAATATGGACGTTTTCGAAACTGTACACACGGTTCTGGCCGTGCGCAAATATCAGAATAAACCGTTGCCACCGGATTTAGTCCGCCGCATCGTCGAGGCAGGTCGGCTGACGGCGAGCAGCCAGAACGGTCAGCCCTGGCATTTCATCGTCGTGGACGACCCCCAGACCTTGCGCCAACTCGGGGCGCTGGCGCGTACCGGCGCTTACATCGCCCAGGCTCCACTGGCCGTCGCCGTGGCGATAGAGGACACCCGCTTCGCCGTCTCGGATGCCAGCCGGGCGATCCAATCCATGATCCTGACCGCCTGGTCAGAAGGGGTAGGCTCGAACTGGGTGGGGTTCGGCAATTTGGAAGCCGTCAAACCCGTCCTGGGGCTGCCGGATCGGCTACAAGTGCTGGCCATCGTGCCCTTCGGCTATCCGGCCCAGCCCACGGGTAAGGGCAAGAAACAGCGCAAACCTATCGGCGAAGTAGCCTCCCACGGAAAATACGGCGTGCCCTATTCGTAGCGCCGGCGCTGCATTCATTCCCAGGGATTGATCACCTGCACACCGCAAGATTCGATCTTGTGCGTAATAAGGATTGCTTTGTCCCTTTCCCCTCCGATCTTTGTTTTAATTTATAGAAATGCATTTCTCACCCTCCAGCAACCTTCCTTCCTCTGGCAGCGGATGCCAGAGCTTACCGGGGTATCACTCTCATGACCCAAATCATCGCCAGTTCCTTGAACACCCCGCTGGACCAGGATAGCAACCTGGTTCTGGCGGCGCAAAAGAATCCTGCACTATTCCAAACCATCTACGACCGCTGGGCCGTGCGCATTTACCAGTATTTCTACGCGCGCACCGGCGAGCGCCCCAGCGCGGAAGACCTGACCTCACAGCTTTTTCTCTCCGCCTATCAAGCGCTGCCTCGCTATCAGGACCGCGGGCATTTTACGGCCTGGCTCTTCGCCATCGCCCGCAATCTGGCTGCGGAGTATTACCGGAAAGAGAGGCGGGAGGTTCCGCTCGAGGCTGCCCTGCCGATCCCGGCCTCATCAGACCCTCCGGCAGAAGCTGCCCATCACGATGAGATTGCTCATCTCAAAAGTTTAATCCAGGCTTTGCCGGATGAAGACCAGGAGCTGATCCGCCTGCGCTACGTAGCCGAGCTTCCCTTCGCAGAAATGGCCCTCCTCTTGAATAAGCGCGAGGACGCGGTCAAGAAATCACTGTACAGGCTGCAAGCCCGTTTGCAAAGCCTGCTGGAGCAAACCCATGACTAGCCTGAAACCCAGCTCAATCGAAGAAAAATTGCATGCCGCAACGAGAATGCCGCAGCCGCGTCCAGAATTCCTGGACAGCCTGCGCTTACGGCTGGCCGCTCAGCCCAACCCCTCCGCTCCGGATCCCTTGCGGAAGCCCGCTCCGCGCAGGACCCACCCGGTGCAAATGGCGGCTTTTGCCCTGGGGCTGATCGCCTTGATCGTCATCATAGCCTTCGCCGTGCGCCTGATCCCCCCACAGCCTCTGCCCGCCGTCGGAAATCCATCCACCTCGACACCCACCCTCGAGCAAGCCCCGGCGAGCGCCACGCCCACCCTGCAGCCCACGATCCAACCGGCGCCCTCCAGCACTCCCGCAGGCCCCTGGATCAGCCTGACTCCGGCTTCGGGCGGCCCCGGGACGACGGTGCAGGTCAGCGGTTACTACGCCGGCAGCCTGCCGGTAGACCAGCTGCAGCAGCAAAACTACCTGACCCACGCCGATATCTGCTGGGGCGGCTGCACGAACGGCCTGCCAGAGAGCGCCCTGGAGGTCAAATGGTCGCAAACCGACCCGGGCCATTTCAGCCTGCAGTTCGTGGTGCCCTCCATCCCCTGGCTGGCTAACGACGGGGTGCACAAGCTGCAGGCCGGCGATTACGCGATCAGCCTGATGAACCTCGACCCCAACGCAACCGGCTGCAAGCCGTCTGCCGCCGGAACAAAAGACTGCCCGGTCGCCTCGCAGATCAACACCACCTTCCACCTGACCGAGGGCTACCGCGGGCCGGAATGCCAGGATGCCTCGAACTGTGGCCGGATGACCGCCTCCCCGGCCCAGGGTGCGCCCGGCGATACCATCCAGGTGCAGGGCTGGGCGCCACTGATGGAGATCATCGGGCAGCCCTTTGGTTACTACCTGGTACTCGAGACTAAACCCAACGCCATTGCTACGAGCGCCGATCTCTTCCAGCTCGCTACGGCGCAGCAAGCGATGGACGGCAGCTTCACGGCCAGCTTCCAGGTTCCCCAATCTGCAAACTACGGCAGCCCGGCGCTGACACCCGGCAGCTACACCCTTGCCTTACAAGCTATCACGTTGGGGATTAATTCGTCGACAACCAATGAGAAAAACTTCACCCCCGTTCTGATCGCCCCCACACAGTTTGAGATCACCGCCGCCCCAGGGTGGGCGCAGCGACAGCGCCCGGCGCCGCTGTGGATCCAGCCCAGCAGCAGCCTGATCGACGCAACTGTCAGCGCCGACCCGTCCAATCCGCTGCGCCTGGCCTATTGCGCGGATGGCGCCATCCGCCTCAGCGAAGATGGGGGCCAGACCTGGTCGTCGATCCCCATCACGGCGGCCGGCAGCGCTACCCTTCCCGGCGACCTGGAGATCAGCCCGCAACAAGCCAGATGCGCTTCGGTGCTGCTGGATCCTACTCACCCGGACAGCTTCTACGCCGTCTTTGGCGCGCAAAGCAAACAATGGGGGGCGCCTCCCATCTACTACCTGGGACTGTACTCGACGGATCGTGGCCAGACCTGGCAGGTCGTTCCGGTCACGCAGAGCATCACCCAGGGCAGCATGGATATCGGGCGCTTTGGCGGCTTCGTCTATTCAGGGAATGCCATCCAGGCTTTGTACTATGACACCCCTAGCAGCGATCCGGCGCAGCCCTCGCCGCTGAAGGTCAGCCAGACCAGCGACGGTGGTGCCACCTGGACCCCGGCAGCGCTCACCTGTCCCCCGGCAGGCCCCTGCCTGAGATGGGGCGCGGCGCCCTCCGAGATCGCCGGCATGGGC
>JAMCRR010000065.1 GCA_023381565.1 Chloroflexota bacterium | reverse complement strand
GAAGAGCCCGAAAAGCGTTGAGTTTCGAGGTGGGAGAAGGCATTGCCGGCTGGGTATTCGCACACCAACAGCCGGTCAAATGCGGAAATGCGCTGGAAGATCCCCGTTACAAGTTCATTGATGACCCAGAAGTAAAACCGCATCGCTCGATGTTGTGCGTTCCGATCACCGGCAAGCGCAGGAAGATCGGCGTCGTAAGCCTGAGCCATTCCACCAATATCGAAGCGTTTTCTCCACCTGATCTCGATCTCTTAATCGGTTTTGCCGACCAGGCGGCAGTCGCCATCGAAAACGCAGAGCAGATAACCAGGATCAAGAAAGAGACGGAGGATCTGGATTTCCTGCGCAGCATCAGCCTGAAGATAAATGCACAAATTAAAATTGAAGAAATCCTGACCGCCATTCTGGAAAGCGGCAATAAACTTCTGGGGACCGAGATGGCGGTCATTCACTGGAGAGGCAGGAGCGAAGGGAAAATTCAAACCTTTGTCGCGCCGGCAGAACTGCAAAACTTGATGACTGAACCGCGCCAGGAAGATGGGCTGACCGCTGAGGTCTTCCGCAGTGGGGAACCGGTTGTAATCCCCGATACGTCCCAAGATACCCGTGTGAATCCCCTGGTACGCAAAGTGGGGATTCAGTCCCTGGTTGGTTATCCCTTGAAACGAAGCGGCCGGGTCACCGGCGCTTTATTTTTTAACAGCCGGAAGCTGCGCTTCTTTGGAGAGCACGAGATCCACCTGATCTCACTGCTTCTGCCCCTGGCGGCTGTCGCCATTGAAAACTCGAATATCATCGAGCGTCTCGAACGCACCCGGCGCTTGTCGGAATCTCTCATGAAAGTGAGCAGCCAACTGGCTGCTACGAACGTGCTGGAAGAGCAGATGGTCGCCTTAAAAGGTTTTATGCTGTCGGAACTGGCTGCACCGATTTGCTTCCTGGGCCTATATGAAGAAAACGACGATACCATCGAGCTCAAAATCTACTGCGAAGATTGTTCTGATCAAGAGTTATTCAGCATTCCGATAAAAAACGGGCCGGAGTGGACGATTTCGAGCTTTGTGGTCAAGCAGCAGCAGCCGATCCTTTGGTTTTCAGAGAAGCAAAAACATGACGAATGCCAACTTCTAGGGATCAACCCTCTACAGGTCCGCGCTGCGTGCCGGACGTGCCTGGCATTTCCGCTGGAGGTGGAGGGGAAAATCCTGGGCGTGATCTCCATCCAGAGCCAGGAGCCATTCGCCTGGGATGAGATCGAAGTCAGCACTTTTCAAACCCTTGCCCACCAGGCCTCTATCGCAATCCGTAACTCTCGCCTGATGGCGGAGCGCAACAGCTCATTCGAACGGTTGGAGAACCTTCACAAACAGGTCAACAAGGCGCACAACACGGCGATGGTTGTGGCGCAGATGACTGCTTTGGGTGACTTGAAAAACACGCTCGATTCCATTGTAAAAGGCGTCAAAGACGTGCTGGACTGCGACATTGTCACCTTGTATACCTACCGCCAGGAGAAAGATCTATTCGACTACCCGCCAGCAATCGTGGGAAATATCCGCTTCCCGGGCGAGATCACGAAGACCGGCGCGGTCGCACGCGACGCGGCCCCTTATAAGATCATAAAAATGGACGACATTTATGTTTCGGAGGATTCTCAGCATGACGCCGTTCTGGGCACACCCTTTACCCGGCGTGAGAATGTCTGCTCCAGCATCGCTGCGCCTCTGACCATGCGTGACAGGCGGTTGGGGGTCTTGTTCATCAATTATTGTCACGAAAGACATACTTTCACCAACGAAGAATTGGCGAACATCCGCTTGTTTTCGCTCCAGGCGGCAGTCGCCATCAGCAATGCAATGTTGTATGAGGAAGAACAAAAACGCAGGGAAGTGTTAAAAATCATCGATGAAGCCGGCCGCACTGTGACCAGCTCCCTGCAATTGGATGAGATTTTCGATAACCTGGCAAAACAAGCCCACAATCTGACCGGGGAAAAAGGCGAGATTGCCAGTTTCGCCACCATCACCATCGTCGAAGGAAACTTCACCGTCCTGATGGCGGCCTACCCGCCAGCCGAGGAAGAGAGAATTACCGGTACGAATATAGCCAGGATCAATCTGGATACAGGGATAAACGGCCGGCTCGGGATTATTGGCCGGGCAGTGAAAAGCAAAACCCCGCTGCTGGTGAAGAATGTGGAAGACCACCCCGATTTCCTGCGCTCCAATCCGGGTACAAAGTGCGAACTGGCCGTCCCAATCATCTTCCGGGACGAAGTGGTTGGGGTGATCAATATCGAGCACAATGAAATCGGCGGGCTGGACGAAGAAGATTTGCGAGACATTCAATCGCTTGCTGCACATGCCGCGGTTGCGATTCAAAATGCCCGGATTTACCTGGCTCTGCAACGCAAAAGCCAGCACCAGCAAGCCATTTACGAAGCCTCCAAAATCATCAACGCCAGCCTCGAGCGGACACAGGAGGATCTTTTGCATCTCCTGGTAGAACAAATGGTAACCAAAATCGTCCCTACAGCCGGCGCGATGAACGTCATGGGTGCTGTCCATTTATACGATAACGAAAAGAAAGAGCTGAAATTGGAATGCACCTACCCGCAGGCAGTTTTCGGGACCCACAAGATCGGTGAGATCCGCTCGCTGATAACCCCCCCGTTTGGGAAAATCGGCATCACCGGCAGGGCTGTGCTCGAAAAAATGCCGCAGCGCATCGACGATGTGACCCGGGATAACGATTATCTCATCTATTCTGAAGACACAAAATCCGAGCTGGACATGCCAATGTTGGAAGGCCAGACTGTGCTGGGCGTGCTTTCGCTTGAATGCAACCAGCGTAGCGGATTCGACGAAGACGCTGAAGACGCCCTGTGCGCTTTTGCCGAGCTGGCCGTGATCGCCATCCGGAATACGCGCCGCTACCAGGAGCTGAAGGAGACCCGGGCAACCGTCGGCAATATCACCGCAGTGGCCTGGATGGGGCTGGTGTCTGGCGCCTGGCGGCATTCGATCGGTAATATGGCGACCACCATCTCCGATCTTTCTCTGCTGGCCCAGATAGACCTGGATAAGGGAGAACCAACCGAGAAGATCAACCTGAGACTGGAAAAGATCCAGGAGATCGTCGCCGAGATACAAAAAATCCCGATGCCGCCGCTCTCATCCGAGGAAGGCGTAGAGCCCATTTACATCTGCCAGCTTGTGCGCGATCGCATCAACCAGTTCAAGATGAAAGAGCGCTACAGGAGCATCAATTTCGCGATGGACTTCGATATCAACCAGCTCGCTATGGTGCGCGCCAGTCCGGAATGGCTGCGGCGCATCCTGGACATCCTCATCGATAATGCCAGCAATGCAATGAAGGCAAGCCGGCGTAAAGGGATCGACGCCATCGTGCGGCATCAAAATGAGGGTGTCGAAATCTTGATTTCTGACAGTGGGACTGGCATTCCCGACCCCGTTCGATCGGCCCTCTTTAAAAAACCAATACCAAAGGAAAAGGGTGAGAAAGGTTCGGGGATCGGCCTTTTCCTGGCGAGCTCTATCATCCAGGTATATGGCGGCCGGCTGGAGGTCCGCTCCACCGGCTCCAGCGGCACGACGATGGCTCTGTGGCTTCCCCTCCTGAAATGATCGAGGTGCATCATGAACACTACCAAGGTTCTAATCGTCTGCGACGCCGAAAATCAATCCTACTGGAACGCATTGACCGGCGTGATCGAGGAACAAATCGGCCCGGTGCGGCTTATCCAGGATAAAGAAATCTCAGATCGGAAGAG
>JAMCRR010000170.1 GCA_023381565.1 Chloroflexota bacterium | reverse complement strand
TGAGATCGGGGTGATCAGCCCACGCGGGATGGAAGGGATCATCTCGGCGATATGCTCGAACTGGTCGCGGGCATTGCGCGCCAGAGCCTCGATCTCGATGCCGGTCTCGACCGTCTCTGGGATGAGCTGGATTTTTGCTTTCAGATACGGATCGGTCTGGGTGAACTTGCCTAACTTGAAGCGGGCCATGCCCTGCACCAACAGGCGGATGGTCCCGTCCGGGGCGCGGAAAAGGCGGTGGATAGTAGCGACCGTGCCTGTATTGTAGAGATTCTCGGGTCCCGGGTTTTCCATTTCCGGATCGTGGGCGGCAACCAGGCCGATCAGCCGCTCGCCGGAAACGACATCGTCTACCAGGCGGATGGAACGAGGCTGGCCGATGGTCAGGGGCACCGCCGTCTCTGGATACACGACCATACCGCGCAACGGGAGGATGGGGAGCTCGTCTGGGATTTTCCCTTTGCCTTCTTCGGTTGGCTCCGTCTGGCTCTCGCCGGCTTCTTCTTCCTTGGGATTCACGTGGGTCAATATAGGCGCGAGGAGGAGCCGATTAAGCTCCTCTTGTTCTTCGGCATCCCAGCGCATGATCTCGGCTATTGTAGAGTTCCAACGAGAGGCGGTCATAGGCACGTGATCTTACCGATCATTCACTTGAATCTGGGTAGGGCGCGCTTTGGGCATGCTCAAGCGTAAGAATCCATCCTGATATTCGGCTTCCACCTGGTCAACGACGATCGGGCCGGGGATTTCCAGCTCGGTGCTAAACTCTCCGTAACGGATTTCCATCTGGTGGTAGGCGCGGTGTTCGCCGACATCCGGGCGGATTCCGCTGATGATGAGGATATTCTCGTCGATGCTGATGGTGAATTCAGATTCATTCATACCCGGGATCTCCACCCGCACGACGTAGCTGTCCTCGGTCTCGTAGAGGTCGGTCGGAGGGCGCCACACGTGAGTGCGGATGGTGAGCCTCCAACCCGCGACCGAGGACAGCATATAAGCAGGTTCTTCAGAATGATAGCCGGAATTGTGAATGTTGCCGGGCTTCAGGTTAACTGTACTCATAGTCTCTGCTCCTGCTTAATCCTTGTGTTCAAGACGGGCTGTGGCTAGAGCGCAGCTTGAGCGGCTTGTAAGACCTCCGCATACTTCGGCTCATCTCTGGTCACCGCCATATAATCGGCGTATGTGACGCGGCCTTCACGGTTGACGACGAAGACCGCGCGCCTGAGCAGGCGCGGCTCCTTCATCAGGCAGCCGTATTTTTCTCCAAAATCCGCATCCTTGTGGTCAGAGAGCAACATGACCTGGTCCACGCCGGCAGCGCCACACCAGCGCTTTTGGGCAGAAGGCAGGTCCATGCTGATTACCAGGATGGCGATATCTTTGCTCAGGCTGGCGGCCTCCTGGTTGAAACGGCGTGTTTCACGATCACAGGTAGAGGTATCCAGGGAAGGGACGGCAGCGATGATGCGCACTTTTCCCTTCGTATTTTCCAGGGCAGGGATCGACTCCCAGTCCAACGTATGCGCGGTGAATTCCGGGGCAGTCTGGCCCACCCTTATATCTTCCCCAACCACGGTGGTATCTTTTTCTTTCCACTTAATCAAACCAGCTCTTTCTAACATACTGATAAAATCCTTTCATCGCTTTGCTCCAGCGCCCCTGGTGGGAGTCGAACCCACAACCATCGGATTAGAAGTCCGGTGCTCTGTCCATTGAGCTACAGGGGCAGGGACATATAGATATTCTAACTCGTTTCGGCCTGGCGCGGGCGGATTCCTTTATAAACCTGTGGGCTAGACAGGATCTTCAAAATGGTGTCCGCCGGGCGGCCAAGCTGGCTGCTCATTTCCGCCGGAGTCAGGGGGGAGTTCCCATTGGCCAGCAAAAGCCTGAAGATTGCATCTACCAGGGCGGTGTGCTCCGTCAGGAAGTCGGGCTGTTTGGCGCAATGCATGATCAGGATTTGTTGCAGTCCATCTACCTGCTGAATCTCGGCCGTTTCAGGGTCGACCCAATCGACGGATTGTTCCGTATCGTTCATGTCGGAAAATGCTTTTTGATGCTCGGCGCAGAGATAACTTTGCAAGAATACGCGCCAGTTATTGTCGTGCTCTTTCCACCAGGTGAAGTCGATTTGGAAAGGGGTTTGGATGGTGGGTTTGACCAGGCTGAAATGTTTGACGCCATCCATGCTCAATTCTCCTCTTGGACTGATTCGCTGATGCGGAAGTACAGGTCACCTACGTGGATGAACTCTGGGCGCGTGGCGATGAGACTGAACAATTGCGCCGGGGGGCAACGCCGCACGATATTCATGGCCGCGTAGAGCTCCTGGGCGTGCACGTGGCCCTGCGGATTGAGCTTGGCGAGCTCGCGCATCATCTCGGCTACGACCTGCTCCAGCGGAGCCCGCTGGCGGGAAGAATTGCTCCACACCTGGTCCAGCGCTTCGACGTCCGGGATAGCGATGGCCATGCGTTCGTCGAACCCGGCTGTCACCACCTGCTTTAAAGTGGCAAAGATAATGCCGCCATCCGCGCCAACCAGAACGGTGCGGATCCACTCGCGGTTTGAGCGGTGCTTTTCGGCTTTGACCAGGACTTCACCCGGCTGCTCGCTCTTTTTCAAGTGGATGATACTGCCGGGAATCAACCCCTGAGCTTCGTACCAATCCCGCAGGCCGTACACGTAGGAGCTGGGCCGTACTACCCAGCCGGGATACTTTTCTCCGTTTTCTTCATCCACAAAGGTGAATTTTACGCGCGGGGACTCGTAAGCGGTCGGGAAGACCTGCTTCGTGCGGGCCGTGAGGGGCAGCGTGCCGACCCGCCAATGTGGATAGATCAGGCTAATCTCGACTTCGTCCTGCTCGGGGCCGTCATAGCTTACCTGGGAAAGCTCATCGTCCAGCTCGGCCTCCAGGACGAGCATGTCAGGGATGAGCGTAGATGGGTCGTAGCTGTGATTACGGGAGCGCAGGTAGACGGGAACCTCACGCACCGACTCGGGCTCCAGGCGCCGCAAGAACCAGATGATTTCGCCGCTCGCGCCGACTTCGTCGAAGCGCTCGTCCTCCTGAAGGGCCAGGTTGAGCGAAAATTCGGTAAGCTTGGGATTGACGTCTGTAGGCAGCTCGATCTGCTCCAGGAGGTCCTTGGCGGGGAGCGGACCACCCCCGGCCATGTCCAAAACGGCCTCGGCCAGGTTGAGGTGGCCGACGTTTACGTCCACCAACAAGGCGCGCGGGAACCAACGCCATCCGATTTGTACCAGGTCGGGATTGGCCTTTAGCTTTCCGTCCAGCAGGCCGGTTATTTTTTGGCCGTAGGTTTTAAGCACGTAGTCGGGGGTCAACAGCTTATCGTCGATCTGGATATCGATGGGCTGGTTCAAGCGGTGCTCTGCCAGGCTGGCCGCAAATTGTTTGTGATCGCCGGTTTCGAGCTTTACATCGATCACTTCAAAGGGCGGTAACTCTGGGTTGAAGGCCGGGCGGACTTTTTCGACTTTGCCTTTTTTCCAGTTCAGGGCCGGGAAGACCAGGGCCTGACCGGCCTCGTAATGCTCTTTGGGTAAATAGAGATCGCCGCCGGCTTTTTGTTGGGCCTCGAGGGCTTGTTTCTCCTTACGGATGCGCTCTGCGACCAGGACGGCCGTTAATTCCCGAGAGCTCTGTGGGCTCTCGATTTCGATCAAATGATTATATAAGAATTCTAAGTCGGTGTCGTTTACTTCGAAAGTTTCCCAATAATCAGTTCGCAATGATAATGGGGCAATGCCGTGATCATCGATC
>JAMCRR010000027.1:2625-3785 GCA_023381565.1 Chloroflexota bacterium | reverse complement strand
GAAGATATTGACCTGGAGGCTGGGCCAGCTGCACGCCTTTCTGTTCCGAGAATCGTTCATAAAGGATACGAATGGCTGAGCGAGAATTGGAAGAAGCGCTATAAAACCCCGAAAAAAGATCAAGAAAAATATGGATAGCTATTACCGGTTAACGGGTGACTCGCTGCGGCGGGTGATCTGCCGTCCGGCGCGTTCGGCCGATCGCGTGGATGTGTTTAGTTTTGTACGCAATATTTGGGATGGTGAAGATTACATTCCTTACGTTTGGGAGGCGTGGCTGGCTGATCCTGAAGGCCAACTTACAGTAGCCGAATATGGCGGCCGCGCTGTCGGCTTATCCAAGCTTACCCGCCTGGGAGCTCAGCAATGGTGGATGGAGGGACTGCGTGTAGACCCCCAGCACCAGGGAAAAGGGATTGCTTCCCTCCTGATGGATTACACGGTGGATCTCTGGCAGCATACTGGTTCGGGTGTCGTCAGGCTGGCGACATCCTCGAGGCGTGAAAAAGTGCATCACATGTGTGTGCGCTTCGGGTTTGAGAAGATCGGCGAATACACCGAGTTTGTCGCCGAGCCGCTGGCAGAACCGGTGGCGAATTTCCGCCAGCTTCAGGGTGAAGAAATCTTGAAGGCTTTGGCAGTCATCCGGAACAGCCCAATCTCCATCCACTGGTTCCATCAGCTCATGGAGGTGGGTTGGTCGTGGGCTGAGCCGGAAGAGACGCTGGTTGGAATGCCGGTTAACGAGGGAAAAGCCTGGTGGTGGAAAGAAGAAGGCAGTCTGCTGCTGCTCCGGGATGACGACGACGCCGATGGCAAAGTATTTCCCTGGATCGAGATCCTGACATGCGCCCCTGGAGATCTGGTTCCATTGTTGATGGATTATCGCCGCCTGGCTGCCAGGCTGAATTATCCTTCGGCAAGGTGGACTGCGCCTCTCGAACCTGAGGTGCTGAGAGGATTGGAAGCAGCCGGGTTCAAGCGCAATTTTGACGACAACCTGTTCATCTACGAAAAGAGAAAATGATCGCTGTGGGCAGGGGGGAAATGTTGTGAGATAATTGTCATGCAACGAAGGATCGTCAAAATCTATTTAAGGGGACAAGGAGCACAGGGATGAATAACTCACCTGAACCCAAGACACAGACGATGGCCGAGAC
>JAMCRR010000027.1:0-2615 GCA_023381565.1 Chloroflexota bacterium | reverse complement strand
CAGACGATGGCCGAGACGGAAAACTATCTGGCCTGGCGCGCGGAAGAAAACGACGGCGAGACGACGTATCACCTCGAACTCAACAACGTCACTCTTCACTTTTTCGATGAAGAATGGCGCGAGTTCCTCGACCTGGCCCGTTTGTTGGTTCGTGACGCGGACAAAATGGGATAGAAGCAGAGGCGGTAGGTTTACCGGGCTCTCTTAAGCTCCTCCCTCAAAACCAGATTGAGCACGAAACTGACGATGCTTACAATCAGCGCGCCCAGGAAGGCAGTCACGAAATTGTTCACGGTGTAACCAAACCCGAGTGAGTCGCCGATAATCCCGGCTAAATAGAACAAAAATGTGTTGATGACCAGCGTCCCCAACCCCAGGGTCAAGATGATCAGGGGACAGGTTAGCGCTACGATGATGGGTCTCAGCAGAGCATTGATCAGCCCAAAAACCAATGCCAGCAGGAGAAAGGATGGCCAGTTTTGCTGGATGGTCCCGTGCAGGGTCAAGCCTTGACCCTGGAGCAAATAGATGGCCGCATACAATGCAGCGGCGTTGATGGCCCACCGCAAGATAAAACGTATCATAACTCCCTCCTTGTTCGGTTATTTAAATCGGACTTCCATCCAAGATAGCGTTTGATGTGAGGTGAACCCGCAAGATTTGAAAGCCTCTATTGCCCTTCCGGCGGGATAGTTGAGGGATAATAAGCGGGAGCTAGAAAGACTGCTACGCGCCAGGGGTAGCAGTGCGTGGATGGCAGTCTCTTCATTTTCTTGAGCAACTCCCAGCCATAAATTATCGGTGTACGAATGGGAGGTTTCCCAGGTTAAAAAACCGATTGGGTTGTGCCCTTTCCGTGCGACCCAATGCTGGATGTGATCGACGGCAAAGAAATGCACCAGCTCGTTGAACAACCCTGGAGCCAGGCTGTGGAATGAAATCGGTAAATTCCAGGATACTTCGGGAGGGTAGGCTGACACCAGCCAATCGCGTTGCGTACGCCAGTCGATTGTACGGCGGTACGTAATGGTGATGGAAGGATCTTTTTCGCAGCTAACGTTTGCTGCCGGGCTCATCCAGGTCGTGCGGCGAGCGCGCTCGGTGAATCCCAGGGTTTGATAGAGGTGATAGGCCGGCTCGTTATCGACGCGAACCTGCAACCAGGCAGCCGCGGCCCCCCGGGAGCGGGCATGGCCTAATGCAGCGCTGGTGAGCGCCCGAGCGATACCCCGGCGCCGGAAGGAGGGATGCACGGCGACATTGGCAATTAAATATACCCTCTGGCCAGCTTTCCGCTGCGGGATCAGGCTAAGGTTGGCCACCACTTTTCCCTCTTCCTCCCACACGTACCCCGAAATAGGGAGGGAAGCCTGGTCGACCACACGCGGCGCCCAGCGCAAGAAAGTTTCGTCGCTGGCTGCCCGGCGCATCTGGCGCAGGTATTCCTGACCATCCGGGTCCATGGTCGAGGCGAAGCACTGCTCGATCAGATCGGCCACTACAGGCAAGTCTTTCCGGATATCTAGCGGGCGCAGATTCGTTTGAATGCGGATAGACGATTGATCAAGATCAACCATACCGAGTATATTGTACCCGAAGATGGAGGATCGTTAAACGAACAAATATCTACTATCTAGATTCGAGAGCGCCTGTCATCAATAAATGACGTTGACAAATTATTCAATCCTGAATATGATATCTCAAGGGGTTTTCAAGCGCATCACACAATGCTAGTACGGCCGAGCAAAAATAAAGCTGACATCCAGCGTTTTAGAACACACCCTGGACGTCAAATTGGCAAGGACCATCCAATCATAAAGAGTGTCACATAGAGCAAGCGATATTGCATCATTGATAAACAGAGGGAAAAATGAAAGCCATCGGGAGCATTTTTGTTGTGCTGGCACTTGGAATTGGCATCGTGCCTCAATTTACGAATTGCGCTGCCCAGGGTCGCACTCTTCAGTTAGCGAATGGAGGCACAGCTCTGATGAAGTGTTTCTATTCAGCGCGAGCAGAGTTGGCGATGGGGTTCTCCTTGTTAGTGGTTGGCGGATTAATCCTGCTCACTCACCGCAAAGAGACCCTGCGCACGCTCAACGTACTGGGCATCGTTCAAGGCATTCTTACGATCCTGGTGCCTACATATTTGATTGGTGTTTGTGCCAATGATAAGATGATCTGCAACCTGTTGATGAAGCCTACCCTGATCTTCAGTGGGATTTTAGTAATTCTGGCCGGGGTTATCGGTCTGATCCTCCTGAGCCGGGAAGAGCCCAGATTGTTCGCCGGCAAGGCTGCTTCGGTTTAGGTATGGCTTTATACCGCCTGGCAATCTGCAATATCCGAGGGAACGCCTTTCGAAGCTGGGTTGTGGCTCTGTGTGCTTTAATTCTCTGCAGCCTGGCTTTGGCTACCAGCCTGATCTTGCTTGGCGCCCAGAGGAGTCTGCGCCTGGCGATTGACCGTCTGGGAGCGGATATTATCGTGGTACCGGAAGGCGCGGCCGCGCAGGTGGAGACCGCCTTACTCATGGGGAGCCCTACGAAGGTCTGGATGCCCAGCTCAATCCTCGCCGAAGTCGCCGCGGTTCCGGGTGTGCAGTCTGTTTCGCC